>NZ_JBIWFS010000003.1:0-750157 GCF_044763135.1 Streptomyces sp. NPDC096205
CTTCCCTTCGGTCTTGCGTTTCCGACTCTATCAGATCTTTCCGATCCGATTTCCTCGGTGCTTTCCAGGTTCCCGCTTCCGCGTTTCCCTTTCCGGCGTTTCCGACTCTATCAGATCCTTTCGGCGTCTGACTCCCAGTCAGGGGGTTTGTCTTCCCGGCCGCTTGGGCCGTTCCGACGTCTCAAACCTTAGCGGATCCGCTCCGCGATTCCCAATCGAGTGGATCGGGGTCGCAGAACCCCATTCGAATTGAATTCGGGCAAGCCGAAATCAACCCCGTCGGGAGATCTTGCTGAGTGGTTTGTTGCCGCTGATGCGGCGGGAGGTGCTGTCGCAGAACCGTTACGGCTCCGTGGCAACCCGAAGAACTTTACGCATCGGGGAGGGGCGTGTCAAGTGCCCTCCCGGGACGGCCTGTGACCTGCTCAGTCGAGGTCGGTGAGGCGGCCGCCGGCGTCCGGCTGGGCGTCCTCCACACGGCGCAGCAGCCGGGCGAGCACTTCGCCGAGGACGGTTCGCTCGGCCGGGGTGAGGTCCTGGAGGAGGCCCTCCTCGAAGACGGAGGCGAGGCGCATGGCCTCCAGCCACTTCTCGCGGCCCTCGGGTGTCAGCTCCACGATGACGCGGACCCGGTTGGACTCGTCGCGCTCCCGGGTGACCAGACCTTCGGCGACCATCCGGTCGATCCGGTGGGTCATCGCGGCCGGCGTGAGGCCGAGGCGCTTGGCGAGGTCGCTGGGGCCCATGCGGTAGGGGGCGCCGGACAGGACGAGGGCCTTGAGGACCTCCCACTCGGCGTTGCTGATGCCGAGGGCGGAGGTCTGGCGGCCGTAGGCGACGTTCATCCGCCGGTTCAGGCGGGACAGCGCCGAGACGATCTTCTCGACCTGTGGGTCGAGGTCCTGGAACTCGCGCTGGTAGGCGGCGATCTGTTCTTCGAGTGTCGGCTCGCTGATGCCGGGGTTGTCGCCCATGGCCGAAGTATCGCACGGAGCGGCTTGGCATCGAAGTCCTTGGACATGTACTCTTTAGCTTCGAAGTTTAGTTTCGAAGTCTTCACTCCTAACTACTGAGAGAGGTGAACGTGACCAGGGAGATGGGCGCAGCGCTGCGCCGGATCCACGTGGGCAACGCACTCAGCGCGTTCGGTCTCGGCTTCACGGTCCCCTACCTGTACGTCTATGTGGCGCAGGTGCGGGGTCTGGGTGCCACGACGGCGGGGTTCGTCCTCGCTGTCTTCGCCGTGGCCGCGCTGATAGTGCTGCCGTTCGCCGGTCGGGCGATCGTGCGGCGCGGCCCGCTTCCGGTGCTGCTCACGGCCCTGGTCACGGCTGCCCTCGGTGCGCTCAGCCTGGGTCTGTCGGGCAGCGCGGCGACCGTACTGCTGTCGGCGGCGGCGCTGGGCGCGGGTCAGGCCGTGATGCAGCCGGCGCTGGCCACGATGATCGTGGACTGCTCGTCCGCGGAGACCCGGTCGCGGGCGTTCGCGATGCAGTTCTTCCTGCAGAACCTGGGCCTCGGTGTGGGCGGCCTGATAGGCGGCCACCTGGTCGACACCTCGCACGTGTCGTCGTTCACCCTGCTCTTCGCGATCGAGGCGGCGATGTTCCTGCTGCTGGTCGTCGTGATGTCGACCGTGCGGATGCCGCACTC
The DNA here is from genome assembly GCF_044763135.1 of Streptomyces sp. NPDC096205. Lineage (NCBI taxonomy): Bacteria > Bacillati > Actinomycetota > Actinomycetes > Kitasatosporales > Streptomycetaceae > Streptomyces > Streptomyces sp. NPDC096205. Next base: position 1,654 of record NZ_JBIWFS010000003.1, read on the forward strand.
CCCCCGTATAGAGGACAGCCCGGCGCAGTCGGCCAAGGGCGGCTGGAACCAGCTGCTGGGCAACCGCGCCATGGTGCAGCTGATGGTTCTGGGCTTCGTGCTCTTCTTCGCCTGCTACGGACAGTTCGAGTCGGGCCTGAGCGCGTACGGCGTCGAGGCCGCCGGGATATCGACGTCCGCGCTGGGGACCGCGCTGGCCGCCAACACCGCGATGATCGTCGTCGCGCAGTTCGCCGTGCTGAAGTTCGTCGAGCGGCGCCGGCGGTCGCGGGTGATCGCGGCTGTGGGTCTGATCTGGGCCGTGGCGTGGATCGCCGCCGGGTACGCGGGGCTGGGGCACACCAGCCAGGCGATGGCGACGGCCGCGTTCGTCTCGACGTACGCCCTGTTCGGTCTCGGCGAGGCGATGCTGTCGCCGACCGTGGCGCCGCTGGTGGCGGACCTGGCTCCGGAGGGGATGGCCGGTCAGTACAACTCGGCTTTCGCCCTGGTGAAGCAGCTGGCTCTGGCCGTCGGCCCGGCGGTGGGCGGCCCGATGGGCGCCAGCCTGCACGCGCCGTACATCGTGACCTTCTTGCTGTTCTCCCTGGGCATCAGCGTCCTGGCCATACGCCTGGGCCGACGCCTGACCGAGGCGCAGGACCACCCGTGGGTGGCTCGTACCCGGGTGGTGGCGAGGGGCGGCCGCGCTCGTACGGAGACCGTGCCGGCAGAGGCTTGAGGGGCGCGGGGAACTGCGCGATCAACCACGGACGACGGACGGCCGGCCGAGGGCAGAGACCACCCCCTCGGTCGGCCGTTCTGTCACCCCTTCGGCAAAGCGAACTCGCACCACACGGCCTTGCCCCCACCGGGAGTACGCCTGCACCCCCAGCTGGAGGCGATCGTGGCGACGATCGCGATGCCTCGGCCCGACTCGTCCCCGGGCTCGGCCCGCCGTCGTCGGGGCAGATGATCGTCTCCGTCGGTGACCTCGACAATCAGACGTCGGTCGGTGCGGCGCAGCCGCAACCGCATCGGCGGGGTGCCGTGCTGGAGCGAGTTGGCGACCAGCTCGCTCGCCGCCAGGACGCCCAGATCGTGCAGCTCGGTCGGGAACCGCCAACTGGTCAGCACGCCGGAGGCGAACGCACGGGCGCGGGGAGCCGCCTCCACACCGCCCAGCAGCTCCAGCGCCGCGTTGCGGAAGAGGTCACTCTCCGCGCCGGTGCGGGCAGGCTGCTGGAGGACGAGGACGGCCACGTCGTCGTCGTGGTCGGCGGCGACGCCGGCGGAGCGCAGCAGGCGGTCGCAGACGACCTGGGGGCTGCCGGTGGCTCCGGACAGGGCGCGTTCGAGGGCGGCGATGCCTTCGTCGAGGTCCTCGTCGCGGCGTTCGACGAGGCCGTCGGTGTAGAGGACGGCGGTGGCGCCGGGGCCGAGGGGGACCGAGCCGGAGGCGTGCATCCAGCCGCCGGTGCCGAGCGGCGGGCCGGTGGGTTCGTCGGCGCGCAGGACGGTGCCGCTCTCGTCGCGCACGAGGATGGGCAGATGCCCGGCCGAGGAGTAGACCAGCCGTCCCTCGTTCGGGTCATGGATGGCGTAGACGCAGGTGGCGATCTGGTTGGCGTCGATCTCGGTGGCCAGGCCGTCGAGGAGCTGGAGGACCTCGTGCGGGGGCAGGTCGAGACGGGCGTAGGCGCGGACGGCCGTACGGAGCTGGCCCATGACCGCTGCCGCCCGGACGCCTCGGCCCATGACGTCGCCGATGACGAGGGCGGTGCGGCCGCCGCCGAGGGTGATGACGTCGTACCAGTCGCCCCCGACGGCGGCCTCGGTGCCGCCGGGCTGGTAGGTGGCGGCGATGCGCAGGTCGTCGGGTTCTTCGAGCTCCTGGGGGAGCAGGGAGCGCTGGAGGGTGACGGCCGTCTCGCGCTGGCGGCGTTCGCTGGCGCGCAGGCGTTCGGCGGCTTCGGCGTGGTCGGTGACGTCGGTGGCGAAGACCAGCACGCCGGGTCCGCCGGTGTGGGGGCCGCCCTCGGTGACGGGCGTGCAGGTGAAGGTGTAGGACCGGCCGTCGCAGGCCTTGCGGGACTTGACCGTGCGGGGCTTGCCGCTGCGCAGGACCTGGTCGAGCAGGGGCATGAGGCCGAGCTCGACGAGTTCGGGCAGGGCGTCGCCCGCGGGTTCGCCGGGCGGTCTGGGGCCGAAGGCGGCGGTGTAGGCGTCGTTGACGTAGGCGAGGCGGTGGTCGGTGCCGTGGACGAGGGCGACGAGGGCGGGCACGCGGTCGAGGACCTCGCGGACCGGCAGGTCGTCGACGGCGGGCACGGGGGACGGTTCGCCGGTCGGCTGTTCGGCGCGGGCCGCGGGCACGGAGCCTTCGCCTCGGCTGTCCGCTCGGCGCTCGGGAGCGACCGTGGGTTCGGTCCGCGCTGCGGCGCGGCGCTGCGTTCCGGGGAGCCGGGCGCTCCAACGCGTGAAGTTCACGAATCCTTGCCTCGTGTAGTGGTCGTCGGCCGGCTCCGGACCCAGCCGGGGCCCCCGGGGCGCGGGTGGGTGCCGTCCCCGGGAAATGCAGCACTTGGGAAAAGCCTCGTGGGTCGCAGGGCGGGTTGGGGGTCCGTCCTGACGCGTGGACCAGTCTGGCAGTGTGGCGGACCGGGCCGACATCCGTCAGACGCCCGGCCGGTGCGTCGAGTTCCTGGCTCCGGTCAGGACGACCCCTTCGGGTCGCCTGAAGGCTTTCCCCCGGCCGCGAGTTCGAACTCCGCTCGAGGGTGTTCGAGTGAACCGAGGGAGACGATCTCCCGTTTGAACAGTCCCGCGAGGGTCCATTCGGCCAGGACGCGTGCCTTGCGGTTGACGGTGGGCACGCGGCTGAGGTGGTAGGCGCGGTGCATGAACCATGCCGGGTAGCCCTTGAGTTTTCGCCCGTAGACGTGGGCGACGCCCTTGTGCAGGCCGAGCGAGGCGACGGAACCCGCGTACTTGTGGGCGTATGTCTCCAAGGGTTCGCCGCGCAGGGCGTGGGCGACGTTGTCGCCGAGGGTGCGGGCTTGGCGCAGTGCGTGCTGGGCGTTGGGGGCGCAGTCGCGGCCGTCGTCGGCGGTGACGTCCGGGACGGCGGCGGCGTCACCCGCGGCCCACGCGTGCTCGGCGCCGTCGACCGCGAGCTGGGCCGTGCAGCGCAGCCGGCCGCGTTCGGTGAGGGGCAGGCCGGTCGCGGCGAGCAGGGGGTGCGGTTTGACGCCGGCGGTCCATACGACCGTACGCGTCGGGAAACGTTGTCCGTCGCTGAGGACCGCGACGCGGTCGGCGCAGGACTCCAGGCGGGTGCCGAGGAGGACCTGGATGTTGCGGCGGCGCAGTTCGGCGACGGTGTAGCGGCCGAGGTCGGGGCCGACCTCCGGCAGGATGCGGTCGGAGGCCTCGACGAGGATCCACTTCATGTCCTCGGGCCGGACGTTGTGGTAGTGGCGCGCGGCGTAGCGGGCCATGTCCTCCAGTTCGCCGAGGGCCTCGACTCCGGCGTAGCCGCCGCCGACGAAGACGAAGGTGAGGGCGGCGTCGCGGACCGCGGGGTCGCGGGTGGAGGAGGCGATGTCCATCTGCTCGATGACGTGGTTGCGCAGGCCGATGGCCTCTTCGACGGTCTTGAAGCCGATGCCGTGTTCGGCGAGGCCGGGCACGGGCAGGGTGCGCGAGACGGAACCGGGGGCGAGGACGAGTTCGTCGTACGGGAGCTGTTCGGGTCCGGCGCCCTCCTCGCCGGCGAGGGTGGTGAGGGTGGCGGTCCGGCGCATGTGGTCGACGGCCGTGACCTCGCCGACGATCACCCGGCAGTGCGGCAGCACCCGGCGCAGGGGGACCACGACATGGCGGGGGGAGATGGATCCGGCGGCCGCCTCCGGGAGGAACGGCTGATAGGTCATGTACGGGTCGGGTGTGACGACGGTGATCTCGGCGTCACCGCGCCTGAGTTCCGCTCTGAGGTGCCGCTGGAGACGCAGGGCCGTGTACATCCCGACGTAGCCGCCGCCGACAACGAGAATGCGCGCACGTTCCTTCACCATCCCATGACGCACCCCGCGCCTTCGTTTGTCCACAGCCTCGGCAATTTGTGTGACCGGGGGCCGTCGGCGCGGCGCGCTGGGCGAATTGCCGGAGTACGGGGAAGGCGTGCAGGTCAGTGGGTGTGGGGTGGGGGGCGCAAGCGGGCGCAACCGGGACGTATACGGCTCGTACTCCGATCGGGGGGCGCTCTGTGCGGAACCTGCCCCTTCTGAATTGACTCTCTCTCAACTATGTTCGTATGTCGACGGGGTGTAGGGGGATGCGCTCTTCGGGTCCGCTGCGGGCGGACCCGGGTTCCGGTGTCTCTTCCGCGCGCTCCGGCATCCAAATGGCGGGGAGAGTCTCCGGGGGGAGACGTCATTACCGGGGGATTTCATATGCACATTCAGGATTCTCATTGGGCCACCGCGTCTGCCATCGCTCCCGGCGGGGCGGTGGGCAACGGACGCGGGGAGAGCTCCCGCTCGGCGCCGCTGCGTGTGGACGCGCAGCGCAACCTCGAGCACGTGCTGCGTGCCGCGCGCGAGGTGTTCGGCGAGCTCGGGTACGGCGCGCCGATGGAGGACGTGGCGCGGCGGGCCCGGGTCGGTGTCGGCACGGTGTACCGGCGCTTCCCGAGCAAGGACGTACTGGTGCGCCGGATAGCCGAGGAGGAGACCTCCCGGCTGACCGACCAGGCGCGCGCGGCACTGGGCCAGGAGGACGAGCCGTGGTCGGCGCTGTCGCGCTTCCTGCGTACGTCCGTGGCCTCGGGCGCCGGGCGGCTGCTGCCGCCGCAGGTGCTGCGGGTCGGCGTGGCCGACGACGCCGACCCGCTCGACGAGGCGCGGGTTCCGCAGCAGCGCAGCCAGCCCCAGCCCGGCTCGGGCGAGCTGCGGCTGGTGCAGGACGACACGGTGGACGACTCGGGCGCGGCGGCACTGCTGGAGGTGGTGGGTCAGCTCGTGGACCGGGCGCGTGCGGCCGGTGAGCTGCGGCCGGACGTGTCGGTGTCGGACGTGCTGCTGGTGATCGCCACGGCGGCGCCCTCGCTGCCCGACGCGGCCCAGCAGGCGGCCGCCTCGGCCCGGCTGCTGGACATCCTGCTGGAGGGTCTGCGCTCGCGGCCCGCGTGAGTGGAGTGACGCGCAAGGTGGCGGCGGCCGGGGCGCCCGGGGTGCTCCCGGATCCCGCCGCCGCCTGAAGGGCGGTACCGGACTTGTCCGGTACCGCCCTTCAACTCTTCCGCGTCAGGCGTCCGTTGCTCCTTCCCCGAAAGAGTGACGGCCAGTACTCGTCGCCGCTCGATCCCCTCGGACGAGTGGTCGATCCGTTCCTGCGGGGCCCACGCCGAAATCCGTTGTGGCAGTCTGGCTCGGTGGTCGGGACTGGTTGGGCTGGCGGCGGGGGCTTCCGCGATGAGCGTTGACGGGCGGGACGAGTCACTCGGCGAGGGTGACCCGGAGACCGGCGACCGCACCTCCCCGCAGGTGCCGAGCCAGGGCGGCCGCGCCGACGGACCGTCGGGCGCCGACCCGGCGGGGTGGGCCCTGCCCACCGAGAACGGCATCCCGGCCCAGGGAAACGTCCCGGCACAGGGGGGTGCCCCGGTCGAGGGAAGCGTCCAGGCCGAGGGGAGCGGTTCGGCTCAGGGTGGTGTGTCGGCCGAAGGGAGCGTCCCTGCTCAGGGTGGCGTGCCGGCCGGGGGAAACGTCCCCGCTCAGGGTGGCGTGCCGACCGAGAGCAGCGTCCCCGCTCAGGGTGGTGCCCCGGCCGAGGGAAGCGTCCCGACTCAGGGGGGCATGCCGGCCGACGACGGCGTCCTCGGTGAGGCGAGTGTGTCTGCCGATGGCGGTGTTCTCGCTGAAGGAAGCGTTCCTGCGGGTGACGGCGTGTTCGCCGAGGGAAGCGTTCCTGCGGGTGACGGCGTGTTCGCCGAGGGAAGCGTTCCTGCACAGCGCGGACGGCGGGACGGCGGGTGGCGCGAGGACAGCGTGCTGCCGCCGCCCATCGAGCTTCCGCCGTCCGACGCCGAGCTGATCGAGCAGATGCGCTCGGGCGACGACTCGGCCTACGAGGAGCTCTACCGCCGCCACGCCGACGCCGTACGCCGCTACGCCCGCACCTGCTGCCGTGACGCCCACACCGCCGACGACCTCACCGCGGAGGTCTTCGCCCGCATGCTCCAGGCGGTGCGCGGCGGTTCGGGCCCGGAGCACGCGGTGCGCGCCTATCTGCTCACCAGCGTCCGCCGCGTCGCCGCGAACTGGACCAACTCCGCGAAGCGGGAGCAACTGGTCGACGACTTCGCGGTGTTCGCCACGGAGGCCGCGCGGGTGTCGGACACCTCCGACACGGACACGCTCGAACTGCACCTGGGCGCGGACGTGCTCGCGATGCACGAGGCCGAGCAGTCCATGGCCATGCAGGCCTTCCGGTCGCTGCCCGAGCGCTGGCAGGCCGTGCTGTGGCACACCGAGGTCGAGGACGAGTCGCCCAGCGCCGTCGCCACGCTCTTCGGCCTCGACGCCAACGGCACGCGCGTGCTGGCCAGCCGGGCCCGCGAGGGCCTGAAGCAGGCCTACCTCCAGGCCCACGTCAGCGCCTCCCTCGCCGGCGACGAGGAGTGCGCCCGCTACGCCGACCAGCTCGGCACGTACGCCCGCCGCAAGCTGCGCACCCGCGCCGAGCGGGGGCTGCGCAAGCATCTGGAGGAGTGCGCCAAGTGCCGGCTGGCAGCCAGCCAGATCGAAGAGGTCGCCAGCAGCATCCCCGCCGTCGTGCCGGTCGCGGTCATCGGCTGGTTCGGTGCCGCCGGGTACGCCAAGGCCGCCGCGCTCATCGCCGGCGGGACCGGGGCCGGAGCCGCGGGCGCCGCGGGTGCCGCCGCCGCGGCAAGCGGCTCCTCGGGGTCCAGCGCGGGTGGCGCGGCCGCCTCCGAGGGGCTCGGCGCGCCGGTGAAGGCCGGTATCGCGGCCGGTGTGGTCGCCGTGGCGGCCGCCGCGATCGCGCTCGCGCTGGTCGGCGACACCACCCCCAAGGAGCCGGTGGCCAAGCCGCCCGCCTCGCAGCCGGTCGTCGAAGCACCGCCGCCCGCGCCCACTCCCACCCCGACGCCAACTCCGACTCCGACCCCGGAGCCCGTGGTGGCCGCGCCGCCGCCGTCCCCGACGCCGACTCCCACACCGACCCCGACTCCGACACCCACGCCGACTCCGACCCCGACGCCCACGCCCTCCCCGACGCCGACACCCACGCCGACTCCCACCCCGACTCCCACCCCGACCCCGACGCCCACTCCCCCGCCGCCACCGGCCGTATACCGGTGGAACGAGCTGGCGTACGACGTCGCCGGTGACGGCACCGCGCCGGAGATGCGGCTCGGCGAGAGCAGCTGGGTGTGGCAGCGCCGGAACCTGTCGATCGGCGAGCAGACCTACGCACACGGCGTGACCGTCAACGGCCAGTCCTCCGTCATCATCGACCTCAACCGCGAGTGCACCGCCTACGACGCCGTGGTCGGTGTCGACGACATGACCATGAAGCTCGGCCAGGTGTACTTCTCCGTCCTCGCCGACGGCGTCCCGCTGTGGAGGTCCGACCGGATCAAGGGCGGCGACCCGGCGGTGCCCGTCCATGTGAACATCACCGGCTACAAGACCATCCAGCTGGTCGTCGAGCCCCACAGCCACTTCGACCACATGGCCCTGGCCGACTGGGCGCAGTCGCGGTTCACCTGCTCCTAGCTGCTGCGCCCCTCCAGCTCGTCCAGGACGTCGTCGACAGTGAGCGTCCGCCCCTGGGCGGTCTCCCGCTCCAGGCGCTCGGCGCCCAGGGCCTCGCCGACGGCTGCCAGGGTGCGCTCGACATGGGCGGCCTCCGGCATGGTGCGCGGCCGGCCGTCGCGCAGCCGGTCTGCTGCCGCGAGGAACCGGGCCGCGCGCGGGTGATCGCCGAGCCGGCCCAGCAGGACCGCCAGCGATTCCGTCAGACCCGCCGTGACCGAGTCTGCGCAGTGGTCGGCCACCGCCCGGCGCAGGGTGTCCGCCAGCAGTGGCAGCCCGTGCTCGGGACCTCGCTCGGCGGCCGTGACCAACCCGTCGAGCCCGTCCAGCGCGGCCGTGAACTGCGGCGGCAGTGGGCTGCGCGCGGCAGCCTCCCGAGCCGCCTCGCCCCACTCCCGCGCGCCCGCGATGTCCTCGTCCTCCAGGGCCATATAGGCCCGCAGCAGGTTCATGAACGCCCGGGACTCCGGCACCCCGTACCGGACGGCCGCGTCGCTGGCCTCGTCCAGCGCGGCCACGGCGGTGGCGCGGTCGCCCGCGCGATAGGCGATCTCACCGAGGCGGGCCACCAGGAACGGCGTCTCGGCATACGCACCGACCTCGTGCGCGAGCCGCAGCGCCTCCCGGTACTCGACCCCGGCCTCCTGGAAACGGCCCCGGGCCATCGCCGCCTCACCGGCCGCGCTGCACACCTGCGCGCCCAGCCAGCGGTCGCCGACCCGTCGGCTGAGCGTGCGCAGCTCGGCCAGGTCGTCGTCCACGCCCTGCAGTCCGCCGGCCGAGTCGACGGCGAGGTGCACGCGGAACATCAGGGTGGCCGCCAGCTCCCAGTCCCCGCCGTGGGCTCGGCAGTTGGCGACCGCCGCGTCCAGTGCGGGCCTCGGGTCCAGGGTGCCGCGCAGATGGAACACCGTCAGCGGCCAGATGATCCCCGGCATCCGGGCCGCCGCCGGTCCACCGTGCTCGTAGCGCCGCCGCAGCCGGGCGAGGTACTCCTCGCGGCGGGGGTCGTCATTGCTGTCCACCGGCTCGGAGTCCGAGGTGAGGAAGAGGTGCAGCATCCTCAGGTCCATACGGAGGGGGTGGAGGGGGTGATTCGTCTCGTCGGCCGGGGCTGTGAGGTAGGCGTCCAGGGGGGTGAGGGTGGAAGGGGTCGTGGGCGCGGCGGTGTTGGGGGTGGGCTCCGGGTCCTGGGTGGCTGCGGAATTGTGGGTGGCTGCGGGGTACTGGGGGGTTGCGAGGGGCGCGTTGGGGCTTTCCAACGTGAGGATCTGTGTGATCCAGTCCGCTCCCTCCCTGCGGTAGTTGCGCAGCCACCAGAACCAGCCCATGGCAAGAGCGATCGCGGCGGCCTCGGCCTCCTCGCCCGCGGTGAGGGCGCTGGTCAGTGCCGCCCGGATATTGTCCAACTCGGTCTCCAGGCGGGCGATCCACGGCAGTTGGCCCTCCGAGCGCAGCTTCGGCTCGGCCTCCTCCACCAACGCGCGCACCCACGCGCGGTGCCGTCGCTCCGCCTCTGCGCGCTGCTCGGGCACTTCCGCCGCCCGCTCGACGGCGTACTCGTGGATCGTCTCCAGCATGCGGTAGCGCATCCCCTCCGCGCCGTCCCACTCGCTCGGGGTCGCCACCACCAGGGACTTGTCCACCAGCGCCCCCAGCAGGTCCGCGGCCGGCCCGCCGCACACCGCCTCCGCCGCCGCGAGGTCCCAGCCGCCCGTGAAGACCGACGCCTCGCGCAGCATCATCCGCTCCGGTTCCTCCAGCAGGTCCCAGGACCAGTCGACGACCGCCCGCAGGGTCTGCTGGCGCGGCAGAACCGTGCGACTTCCGGAGGTCAGCAGGCGGAACCTGTCGTCCAGCCGGTCGGCGATCTGGCGGGGCGTGAGCAGCCGCAGCCGTGCCGCGGCCAGCTCGATCGCCAGCGGAAGCCCGTCCAGACGGCGGCAGATCTCCGCTACGGCCTCCGTGTCCCGCAGCACCTCCGCGGCGTCGGGCCGCACCGCCGCGGCGCGCTCCGCGAAGAGCCGGTGTGCCTGGTCGGGGAGCAGCGGCTCGACCGGGCGCACCGACTCGCCCGGCACGCCCAGGGGTTCACGGCTGGTGGCGAGGATCGTGAGCCCCGGGCAGTGGGTGAGCAGGGTTTCGGCGAGGTCCGCTGCCGCGTCGATGACATGTTCGCAGTTGTCAAGGATCAGGAGTTCGCTGCGGGTTGCGCAGTGCTCTACAAGGAGGGCGACCGGGTCCTCCTGCGGGGTGGCCAGGTCGTTGGTCAGCAGCACGGTCTCGCGCAGACCGAGCGCGCTGACCACCGCGCCTGGTACCGCCTCCGGCCGGTCGAGCGGGGCCAGCTCGACCAGCCAGGCCTGTGGGAGCCCGGCGGCGGCTTCCTCGGCGAGGCGGGTCTTGCCAGAGCCGCCCGGTCCGGTGAGCGTGACCAGTCGGGCCCTGTGCAATTCGGAACGGACGGCGTCGATCTCGAGTTCCCGGCCCACGAAAGAAGTCAGTCGGGGGCGGAGGTTGCCGGTCCGTTCGGGGCGCCTTGGGGGGAGCGGCGGGGTGGGGGCGGGCGGGGTGGGGGCGGGCGGGGGGCCGGGTTTCCCGTGCAGGAGCTCTGCGTGCAGTGCGCGGAGTTGGGGGCCCGGGTCCGTGCCCAGGGCGTCCGCCAGGGCTGTGCGGGCCGTCTCGTACGCGGCCAGGGCGTCTGCCGTGCGGCCCGTGTCGCGCAGGGCTCGGATGAGGAGGGCCTGCAGCGGTTCGTCGTACGGGTGGGTGGTGGTCAGTTCCTGCAGTTCGGGTACGACGGTTCGGGCGCGGCCCAGGCGTAGGTCCGCCTCGATGCGGGTGCGGGTCGCCTCCAGGCGGAGGGCCTCCGGGCGGGTGGCGGCGGTGGTGCGGTCCGGGAGGTCGGCGAGGGCGGGGCCGCGCCACAGGGCCAGGGCGGTGGTGAGGTGGTGGGCGGCGGTGTGGGGGTCGTTGTGGGTGAGGGCGGTGGTGCCGGTGTGGACGAGGTGCTCGAAGCGGTGGAGGTCGATGTCGTCTTTTGCTGCGGCGAGTTGGTAGCCGCCGGGGGCGGAGACGATCGCCTCTCGGCCGAGGGTGCGGCGTAGGCGGCCGATGAGTGCTTGGAGGGCGGCGGGGGCGTCCTGGGGTGGGTCGTCCGGCCAGACCTCGTCGATCAGGGTGTCGGTGGGGGTGATGCGGCCTGGGTGGAGGGCCAGGGCCGTGAGCAGTGCGCGTAGGCGGGGGCCGCCGACGGGGACGGGGTTGCCGTTGTCGTCGTCTGCCTCGGTGACGCCCAGGATTCTGTACCGCACCGAGTCATTGTGGCTGGTGTGCCTGCGGCGGCCTGCGCGGCTTCGGTGGGGCTTGCCGTAGCGCATCCGCTGGGTGGGTGGGACGGGGACGGGCCGGGGGGTTGTCCGTCCTCGGTCCGGCGATCTGGTCCCTCATAGAGGTGCTCGGGGTTTCCGCCGGCCGCTGCGGGCGGACAACCCCCCGTCCCGTCCCCTCCCCGCCGTACGCGGCTGGCCCCATCGCCCACCGTCCGCGGTTGCTCACGGCCGTACGCGGCTGACGGACGTGTCCCTCAGGGGCGCGGGGAACTGCGCGATCAGCCCCGGACGGCCGGTAGTCGCATACGGCGGGAACGGCCCACGTCCTTTAGGGGCGCGGGGAACTGCGCGATCAACCCACGACGGCCCGCAGTCGCGTACGGCGGGAGAGGCCCACCTCCTCAGGGGCGCGGGGAACTGCGCGATCAACCCACGACGGCCCGCAGTCGCGTACGGCGGGAGAGGCCCGGTTGCGGGCGAGGTCAGGCTCTGCGGGCGCCGGCTCCCGCTCCCAGGGCGCCCCTTTGGGGGGTGATGCCCGCCGGTACGGCGCGGGCGCGGGCCGGGGTGCCGGTCCAGCAGGTGCCTCGGCGGGAGAGAAGGCGTTGGAGCCAGAGTTCGAGGGAGACGAGGTGGGCGAGGCCGTCGAGGGGAAGGGGTTCACCCGCGGCGGCCGAGCGCAGCGCCTTGCGGACGACGCGGGCCTCGACGAGGCCGGCCTGGGCGAGGAGGGGCGTGTCGAAGAGGGCGATCAGGGAGTCGGCGGCGACGCGCAGGCCGGTGCGGGCGGCGGCTGCGGCCGGGGCGTGGGAGGGGGCGCCCCACCCGGGGGGTACGTCGGGGACTCCGGCGCCCTTGAGGACGGCGCTGAGGATGGACGCGCGGGCACCCGGCTGGACGCGCAGGGCCTCGGGGAGGTCGCGGCAGGCGCGGACGACCTGGTTGTCGAGGAAGGGGGCGTGCAGGCGCTGGAAGCGGATTTCGGCGGCCTGTTCCAGGACGCGGATGTCGGCTGCCGTGCGGGCGAGGGCGGCACGCGCGCGGTGGTCGCCGGGGCGTTGGCCGGGGCCTCCGGCGGCGCGGTGGGTGGCGGACTGCAAGCGAATCGATACTTCCGCCAGTGCCTCACCTGTGAGCCAGCGGGCGGCCGGACCCGGGCAGGCCCAGGCCAGGGCGGCCAGGGAGGCGCCCACCGCGCTGCCGGGGTCGTCGAAGCGGCGGTCGGCGAGGCGGGCGGCGAGGGTCTCCACGCCGGTGCTGTAGGAGGTACGGGCGAGGCGGCGGGCGGCGCCGTACACGCGCGCGGGGACCATGACGGAGCCGTCGGCCTTGGCGAGGGCGGCGACGGGGCGGACGAGGTGTCTCCTCTTGCGGTCCATCAGGAGGTCGGCGAGGCGGGCCGGGTGGGCGTCGAGGACCTGGCGGGCGCCGTAGCCGGTGAAGTGGTCGGCGCTGCCGGCGGAGAGGCGGGCCCGGTGGCGGGCGGCCGTGACCAGGGTGGGGCTCGGCTCGTCCGTCAGGGGGCCGTCCAGTTCGGCGTAGGGGAGTGTGTCCTCGCCCCCGGTGACCACGACGTGGTGCAGGCGGGGGTTGGCGGCCAGGGCTCCTGCGCGTTCCAGCTCTGCCTCTCGGCCGCCTACCGCCAGGTCGTTGAAGGTGACCGCCAGGAGGCGTTCTCCGGCGCCCGTGCCGTGGCCCAGGACGGTGCCGGGCATGCCGGGCAGGCCGGCCGCGAGGAGGGCGAGGGTGCTGGAGGCCGGCCCGCCGGAGAGGTCGGCGCCGATGCCGGGGACGGGCATCCCGCGCGCGGCGCGCCGTTCGGCGGGGCCCATGCCGGGCACCGGGCCGGGGTCGATGCCCGTGCCGGGGACGTGGCGGGGTGCGGCCAGGCGCGTGCGTACGGACTCGATGAGGGCGTCGCGTACGGCGTCGACGGCGCTGTCGGGGTCGGCGGGGGGCGCGGCGACGGCGAGGGAGGCGACCGGCTCGTAGCCGGCGACCTCGCGCGCCCCGGTGCGCAGGATCAGCGCGTGCCCCGGCGGGATGCGCCGTACGCCGTCGTAGGGCGTGGAGTCGTAGAGGGCGGCCGGGACGTCCGGGGCGGCCAGGAGGGCGGCGAGGTGGCCGAAGTCGAGGTTGGCCTCGACGAGGTCGGCGAGCGGCAGGGCGGCGGTGGCGTAGGCGGTGCCGTCGGCCCAGGGGGCGTAGAACACCGGGCGGGCGCCCGCCAGATCGCCGCAGACGGTGATGCGGCGGCCGACCTGGACGACGGCCGTGTAGCTGCCGGACCAGGCCGTCAGATGGCGAAGGGCGCCCCCGCGCGCGGTGAACAGGCCGAGCCGCAGTTCTTCGTCGCTGGCGCCGCAGGTGCCCAGGACGGCGATGCGGTTCTGTTCGTCGGCCCTCACGACGCGGATCTCGTCGGGGCGCCAGTCGCCGACGGCCCACAGCGGGTCGGGGTCGCCCCACAACAGGTGGGAGCCGACGGGGTGCAGGGTCTCGCCGTCGTAGCCGGTGGCTCCTGCCGAACCGGGCCCGGCGGCTCGCGCGGCGGCGCTGCTCCATCCCACCAACCACCGCATGGACGCCTCCACAGGCTGTGGACAACCAGTGCACCGTACGAACCGGTTCACCATGCTGCCACGAAGAACGCGTCCCAGAGCGTCGGCGGTGCCGCTTGCGGCACACCGAATCAGCCCCCGCGCGCGGGGGCTTCGGCGGAGCGGTGGCCGGGGGAGGTGGGGCGCGTGCGACGCGAATGCGCCCCCTGAATGCTCCCTCGAAACACCTTGCGCGCCCTCAACTCCCGTGGTGGGAGGGCTGTTCCCCCCTGCCCGAGGGGGTCGAATTTCGGCCAAAAAACGGCGGAGCCGCGGGTGTTGATCCGCTGCCGCACACGCTCCGTACAGGCTCTGCGCACCACCGGGTGCGCGCAGCCCGGGAGGCGGAGTTCGCCTCCCGGACCGGTCCGCCGCCCGCGGGGATGAAGGCGGCGGTGTCCCCCAGCCCACTGGATCCAGTACAGCGGGCCGACCCACGCAAGAGCCATGGAATCGCTCCCCAGATGGCCGGAGAAGAGCGCACACACAGGCGCACGGCCACACAGCGGGAGCGCGCCGCAACGCACCGTGCCCGGGCCGTACTTCAGTGCGGACCACAATCCCGCCATCCGGAACAATGCCCCTTAACGCTTGGGATGCGGCGAACTACGCTGGGTTTACGAATGCCGCGTGGTTATGCCAGGGCGGCAGCCGTCTGTGTCGAGGGGTGGCGCATGTCCAGGGAGCAACGCGGGCCGAACGAAAAGCTCGGCGCCGTTCTCGCCCTCGCGGGAATCAGCAACGCAGGCCTCGCGCGGCGCGTCAACGACCTTGGCGCACAACGGGGTTTGACGCTTCGCTACGACAAGACGTCGGTGGCGCGCTGGGTGTCGAAGGGCATGGTGCCGCAGGGTGCGGCACCGCATCTGATCGCGGCCGCGATCGGCCAGAAACTCGGCCGGCCGGTGCCGCTGCACGAGATCGGTCTCGCGGATGCCGACCCCGCGCCCGAGGTGGGCCTCGCCTTCCCCCGGGACGTCGGCCAGGCGGTGAAATCAGCCACCGAGCTCTACCGGCTCGATCTCGCCGGGCGCCGCGCCGGCTCCGGCGGCATCTGGCAGTCGCTGGCCGGATCCTTCGCCGTCACCGCGTACGCGACGCCCGCGTCACGATGGCTGATAACCCCGGCCGACAGCTCGGTCGCACGCGAGCCGAGCCACGCGGAGGGCACCGGCTCACCGCTCAAAGTCGGCCACAGCGATGTGCAGAAGCTGCGGGAGGCCGCCGAGGACGCCCGGCGCTGGGACTCCAAGTACGGCGGCGGCGACTGGCGCTCCTCCATGGTCCCCGAGTGTTTACGAGTGGAGGCGGCCCCGCTGCTGCTGGGCTCCTACTCCGACGACGTCGGCCGCGCCCTGTTCGGCGCCAGCGCCGAGCTGACCCGGCTGGCCGGCTGGATGGCCTTCGACACCGGCCAGCAGGAGGCCGCCCAGCGCTACTACATCCAGGCCCTGCGCCTCGCCCGCGCGGCCGCGGACGTCCCCCTCGGGGGGTACGTCCTGGCCTCCATGTCCCTCCAGGCCACCTATCGCGGCTTCGGCGACGAGGGCGTCGACCTCGCGCAGGCCGCCCTGGAGCGCAACCGGGGCCTGGCCACCGCGCGCACGATGAGCTTCTTCCGCCTCGTCGAGGCACGCGCGCACGCGCGCGCCGGAGACGCGCAGGCGGCGGGCGCCTCCCTGAAGGCCGCCGAGAGCTGGCTGGAACGGGCCCGTCCCGGCGACAGCGACCCCAGCTGGCTGGGTTTCTACTCCTACGACCGCTTCGCCGCGGACGCGGCCGAGTGCTACCGCGACCTGAAGGCGCCCCGCCAGGTGCGGCGCTTCACCGAGTACGCCCTGTCCAAGCCGACCGAGGAGTTCGTACGGTCCCATGGGCTGCGGCTCGTCGTCTCGGCCGTCGCCGAGCTGGAGTCCGGGAACCTCGACGCGGCGTGCGAGCAGGGGGTGCGGGCCGTGGAGGTGGCCGGGCGCATCTCCTCGGCCCGGACCACGGAGTACGTCAAGGATCTGCTGCACCGGCTGGAGCCGTACGGGGACGAGCCCCGGGTGGTGGAGCTGCGGGAGAGGGCGCGGCCCTTGCTGATGGCTCCGGCGTAGACAGCCACCGACACGGCCCCTCACCCGTCGGGGCACATGCGTTTGAAGGCGTTGTCAGTGGCGCAGTGCACTATCGGATGCGGGAGGTGGTGCGGGTGCGATCCGGGTTCGCGTACGACTGCGATGTGCTGGTGATCGGCGGGGGGATCGTCGGGCTGTCGACGGCGTACGCGATCACGCGGGCCGCGCCCGGCACACGGGTGACGGTGCTGGAGAAGGAGCCGGGCCCGGCCCGGCACCAGACGGGGCGCAACAGCGGCGTCATCCACAGCGGGATCTACTACCGCCCGGGCTCGCTCAAGGCGCGGTACGCGGTGCGGGGCGCCGCCGAGATGGTGAAGTTCTGCGCCGAGTACGGCATCGACCACGCCGTCACCGGCAAGCTGATCGTCGCCACCGAGCGGGAGGAGCTGCCCCGGCTGCACGCACTGGTGCAGCGCGGCCGGGAGAACGGCATTCCGGTACGGGAGCTGGGACCCGCCCAGATCACGGAGTACGAACCCGAGGTGCGTGGCCTCGCGGCGATACACGTCGGCAGCACGGGCGTGTGCGACTTCGTCGGGGTCGCCCGGCAGCTCGCCGAGGCCTCCGGCGCCGACATCCGCTACGGCGCGCAGGTCGTCCAGGTGGACCGCCGCCCCGCTCTCGGCGTGGCCGTGCGCACCGCGCGCGGGGACGTCGTACGGGGGCGGGTGCTGGTGAACTGCGCCGGGCTGCGCTGCGACGAGGTGGCCCGGATGACCGGCGACGAGCCGGACATGCGGATCGTCCCCTTCCGTGGCGAGTACTACGAGCTGGCGCGGCCGGAGCTGGTGCGGGGCCTCGTCTACCCGGTGCCGGACCCGGCGTTCCCCTTCCTCGGCGTCCACCTCACCCGCGGTATCGACGGCGGCGTCCACATCGGCCCCAACGCCGTGCCCGCCCTGGCCCGCGAGGGCTACGACTGGAGGACCGTACGGCCCCGCGAGCTGGGCGCCACCCTCGCCTGGCCCGGCTCCTGGCACATAGCCCGCCGTCACTGGCGCTACGGCGCGGGCGAGCTGCACCGCTCCCTGTCCCGGGCCGCCTTCACCGAGGCGGTCCGCCGGCTCCTGCCCGCCGTCACGCAGGAGGACCTGGTCCCCGCCCCGGCCGGCGTCCGCGCCCAGGCCGTCCTGCGCGACGGCACCCTGGTCGACGACTTCCTCATCAAGGAAGCGCCGAGAGCCGTCCACGTCCTGAACGCCCCCTCCCCTGCCGCCACGGCGTCCCTCCCGATCGGGAGAGAGGTGGCGCGCCTCGCACTCACGGCACTGGGCGAGGCGTGATGCCTCTTTGACAGGAGGACGGGAGGGCGGGAGGGCGGGAGGACTGGAGCGAGGGCCGGACCGTCGGGGGCCGGACCCTCGGCGCCCCTCCCCCGCCCCCACGTAAAATCACCCCACTGTGTCTGACACCCCGAACACCCCCGAGCCCCGACCCGCGCGCCCTCGCGGAGCGCCGCGCTTCCCGGACGGCCCCCAGCCCGACCCCGCCGGCTCCCACTTCGAGAGAAGGATCCGCAGCTTCCAGCCCCGCCGCAGCCGAGTCACCGCCGGCCAGGCCGACGCCCTCGCGCGCCTGTGGCCCAAGTGGGGCCTGGACATCGACGGGCACAAGATCCCCGACCTCGGCGAGCTGTTCGGCAACGACAACCCGGTCGTCCTGGAGATCGGCTTCGGCATGGGCGAGGCGACCGCCCAGATGGCCGCCGCCGACCCGGACACCAACATCCTCGCGGTGGACGTCCACACCCCCGGCCAGGGCAACCTGCTGGGCCTCGCCGACCGAGGCGGGCTCACCAACATCCGGGTCGCCAACGGCGACGCGATCATCCTGCTGCGCGAGATGCTCGCCCCGGACTCCCTCGACGGCCTGCGCGTCTACTTCCCCGACCCCTGGCCGAAGAAGCGCCACCACAAGCGCCGGCTGATCCAGCCGGAGTTCCTCAGCCTCGCCGCCACCCGCCTCAGGCCGGGCGCGCTGGTGCACTGCGCCACGGACTGGGAGCCGTACGCCGAGCAGATGCTGGAGGTGCTCGATGCGCACCCCGACTTCGAGAACACCCAGCCGGACGGCGGCTTCGCTCCGCGACCCGGCTTCCGCCCGCTGACCCGTTTCGAGGGGCAGGGACTGGACAAGGGTCATGTGGTGAACGACCTGCTCTTCCGTCGCGTACAGCACGGCGCGAAGGAAGCCCCAGGGCTGACCCCGTAGCCCCCTGGGGAAGCCCTTAGCCCCCATAGGGAAGCCAAGCGCCAACCCCGTGTCCCCCGTTAGGGTCGATGTCGTGGCCACCAGTCCTCCGTACCCGGCGTACCCGGCACATCCGCCCCGTCCGCCCCGTCCCTCAGGCTCAGGCTCCGTCGGCGGCACACGGCATCCGCACTGGTGGCAACGCACCTGGGTGCGCTACGCCGCGCTGATCACCCTGCTGGCGCTGTCCGGGCTGGTGATCCTGGCCCTGGTGCGCGAGCAGACCGGCACCGACGGCTTCCTGGTGGGGCTGGGCCTCGCGGTGCTGCCCGTCCCGCTGCTCATAGCCGCGTTCCGCTGGCTGGACCGCGTGGAGCCGGGACCCTGGCGCAATCTGCTGTTCTCCTTCGCCTGGGGCGCGTGCGCGGCGGCGCTGATCGCGATCGTGGCGAACAGTTTCGCGACGCGCTGGATAGCGACGGCGACGGCCGACCCGTCCAGTGCCGACACCCTCGGCGCGACGGTGATAGCGCCGGTCGTCGAGGAGTCCGCGAAGGCGGCCGCGATCCTGTTGCTGTTCCTGTTCCGCAGAGCGGACTTCACCGGGATCGTCGACGGTGTCGTCATCGCCGGTGTCACCGCGACCGGCTTCGCGTTCACGGAGAACATCCTCTATCTGGGCAACGCCTTCGGCACCGACCAGCTCACCGGCGGCAGCGGCATCGCGTCCGTCACCGCCGCGACCTTCTTCGTCCGCGTGATCATGTCGCCGTTCGCGCATCCGCTGT
Organism: Streptomyces sp. NPDC096205; assembly: GCF_044763135.1. NCBI lineage: Bacteria > Bacillati > Actinomycetota > Actinomycetes > Kitasatosporales > Streptomycetaceae > Streptomyces > Streptomyces sp. NPDC096205. The sequence goes on from NZ_JBIWFS010000003.1 coordinate 20,507, forward strand.
TCACCGTCCTGACCGGCATCGGCTTCGGCATCGCCGCCCTGTCCGGTGAGCGCCAGACCCTGCGCCGCACGGCCGTCCCCGTCTCCGGCCTCCTCCTGGCGATGGGCATGCACGCGCTGTGGAACGGCTCGGCGACCTTCGGCGAGTTCGGGTTCCTGGCGGTGTACGGGGCGTTCATGGTGCCCGCGTTCGGCCTGCTGACCTGGCTGGTGATCTGGACCCGGCAGCGGGAGCTGCGCACGGTGCGCGAGGAACTCCCGCCGTATGTCGCGGCGGGCTGGCTGACCCCGGCGGAGCCGTACGCGCTCGGCTCGATGCGCGCCCGCCGGCTGGCCCGCGAGTACGCCGACCGCCACCTGGGCAAGCGGGCGAAGCGGGCCGTGGCGCAGTACGAGGCGTACGCCACGTCCCTGGCCTTCCTGCGGCACCGGGCCCGCCGCGGCCGCGCGGGCGCCGATTTCGTCGTACGGGAGCAGGCGCTGCTGCACGAGCTGTGGGCCCGCCACGAGGTGGCCCACCCGGCTCTGCAGTACGCGGCCCGGGCGACGACACCGGTCCGGGCGTACTACGCACCCGGCTACGGCTACGGGATCCAGCCGCACCCGGCCTACCCGGCCCAGCCGCTGTACCCGGCCCAGCCGCTGTACCCGGCGTACAACCCGTACCGGTCCTAGGGCCTGCCCCTAGGCAGACGAAACCGGCAGCCCTGACGTCGGGGGGTTGTCGTCAGGACCACCGGGGTTTCAGTCGAGCGGAGGGGGCGTCAGGGGTTCAGGCCCCGGTCCCGCAGCCATGCCATGGGGTCCACGCCGGCCCCGTCGATGTGCACCTCCAGGTGCAGGTGCGGCCCGGTGACGTTGCCGGTCGCGCCGACGCGCCCGATGACATCGCCCGTGTTGACCGTCTGGCCGACGCTGACGTTGATCGAGGACTGGTGGGCGTAGCGGATCTCGGTGCCGTCCTCGAGGGTGAGGACGGTGCTGTAGCCGTACGACCCGCTCCAGCCGGCCTCGGTGATCGTGCCGGTGTGGATCGCCTTGATCGGCGTGCCGGTGGGCGCGGCGAAGTCGAGGCCGGTGTGGTAGCCGGAGGACCACATCGAGCCGGCCTGGCCGTAGGTGGAGGTGATCGTGTACGAGGAGGTCGGCAGCGTGTACTGGCGTGCCAGCTCGGCGAGGCGCTCGGCCTCGGCCTTCTTGCGGGCCTCCTCCTCCGCTGCGGCCTTCTCGGCGGCGGCCTTGGCCTCCGCCTCCTTCTCGGCCTTGGCGGCGGCCTCGGCGGCCTCCTTCTCGGCGGCGGCCTGAGCCGCGGCCTGGGCCGCCTGGGCCGCCTGGGCGGCCTTGGTGTCGGCCTGGTCCTGCTGCTGGGCGGCCTGCGCCATGATGCGGGCGCGCAGTGCCTCACCGGCGTCGGCGGTGTCCTCGGTGGCGTCGGCCGTGTCGGTGCCGAGGCTGCTGAGCGGGGCGACGGCCTCGGTGGTCTCCTCGGCGGGCGCGTCGTCGGAGATGAGGGAGCCGATGGAGGGCAGGTCGGGCATGGAGATGGCGACCGGCGGCTTGCCGGACTGGGCGCTGGCCATGCCGCCGGCGCCGACCGCGGCTATGACGCCGACGCCGAGGACGGTGGAGCTGCGGGCGAGTCCGCCGCCGCGCTGCTTGGCGACGCGGTGCCGGCCGCGGACGGGGCGGACGGAGTCCGCGGTGGGGTTCCACTCCTCCCACGGTCCCTCGTCGGTGGGGTGGCCGCCGTAGACGAACGTTTCCTCGGTCTCGGCGGTGCGCTGGCCCGGCATGAACGGGGCATGCGGGGCAGGGCGGTTGGACGCCACGTGGGCGTGCTCCTTTCCTTCCTTCTCGCCTACCGGGTTAGCTGACGGGTTCGGAGCAGGAAGGTCTCCTACGCGCGTATATGACACCGTGTGTCCACGGCGAAATACGCCCGATTCACCCCAAGTTGGTGGTTCCCCGGTTCCCTGACGGGATTCGGCGCGTGCGCACGGAGCCGTCTCTTGTGACGGCTGGGACGACCGCGCTGCGTTATCGGACGTTAATAGAACCGGGGCTCCAATTCCAAGCCGTTCGGCTTGATCATTAACGCGATCGACAGGGACGTAGAACCCAGGAGGGGCGAAAAACGGGCGAGTTGACCCGTACTCAGTACCGTCCGAGTTTTTGATGGTGACTCAGATGTTATGCGCAGGGCGCTCGCCCGATCACAGCACGTCACCCCGGGCCGGGCGCCGTACGGCGAGCAGCGCCATGTCGTCGGCGAGGGCGCCGCCGGTGTGCCGGCGGACCTCCTCCGCGAGGGTGCGCAGCAACTGGCCGGGGCCGCGGAAGGTGCGCCCGGCGAGCCGCGCCTCGGGGTCGTAGAACACCCCGCGGGCGTCACGGGCCTCGGACAGGCCGTCGGTGAAGAGCAGCAGGGTGGCGCCGCCGGGGAGGGGGTGCTCCTCGGCGCGGTCCGGCCAGCGGCCGAGGTCGCTCATGCCGAGCGGCAGGGCGGGCCGGTGGGCGGACAGCGGGACGAGGGTGCCGTCGGCGTGCAGCACGAGCGGGGCGGGATGGCCGCGGTTGAGGAGACGTACGACGCCGTCGCCGTGCGGGAGTTCGGCCAGCACGGCCGTGGTGAACCCCTCGTGGGCGTCCAGCCCGTCGCGCCGCGTGCCCTCGCGGTCCAGGGCGCGCTCCAGCCTCTGGGCGACCGCCTCCAGCGTGGCCTCCTGCTCGGCCGCCTCCCGGAACGCCCCGATGACGACGGCGACCGCCGACACCGCGCCCATGCCCTTGCCGCGTACGTCCCCGACGACGAGCCGCACCCCCTGCGGGCTGTCCTGCACCGCGTACAGGTCGCCCCCGATGAACGCGTCCGCCTGCGCCGCCTCGTAGCGCGCGGCGATCTCGAACCCGCCGATCCGCTCGGCGGGCTCCGGCAGCACGGCCCGCTGCGCGGCCTCGGCGATCTCGCGCGCGGAGGCAAGGCGCTCGTCGCCGCGACGCACCAGGATGTTGATGACGACCGCCAGGAAGGACACCGTCACCACGGTGAGCAGCTCGGTGACCGACTCCACGTCCAGGACGATCCCCATCAGCAGATGCACGCCCAGTACGACGACGATCGCGGCGGCCCCGGTGAGCAGCGTGCCGCGCCGGGAGTAGAGGGGGGCGGCGACGAGGGGGGCCGCCGTGAAGAAGGGGACCGCGGTGTACGCGGCCGGCGTGAAGGAGTCGTAGGCCGCACCGGCGGCGATCAGCACGGCCGGGAGGGCGCGGACGAGGGTCCGGGCGCAGGAGATCCGCCGCCGCTCGGGGGGTCTGGTGCTGGGCGCGGGGGCGTCGGGGTCGGGGTGCGGGGGGTTGCCGGGGTTGGGGTCTGCGAGGTCGCCGGGGTTCCGGTCCGCGGGATCGCTGGTCTTCGGGGCCGTGGGGTCGCCGGGGTTCCGGTCCGCGGGACCACCGGGCCTCGGGGCCGTGGGGTCGCCGGGGTTCCGGTCCGCGGGACCACCGGGCCTCGGGCCCGCAAGATCACCGGCCGTCGGACCCGCAGGATCGCCGGGTCTCGGTCCCGCAAGATCACCGGGCCTGGGGCCCGCGGAATCACCAGGCTTCAAGCCCGCGGAATCACCAGGCCTCGGGTCCGCAGGATCACCGGGCCTCGGGTCCGCGAGATCGCCGGGCTTCAGGGCCGCGGAATCATCAGGCTTCAGGCCCGCGGGATCACCGGGCCTCGGGTCCGCGGGATCGCCGGCTGTCGGATCCGCCGGATCGCCGGGCCTGGGGCCCGCGAGATCGCCGGGCTCGGCGTGCTCCCTCGCGCCGGCTCTCCGCTCGGGACCCAGCTCAGCAGGCGGCACCACTCGTACTCCCGCAGGCGCATGTCGTCGCGGGCCGCGCGTCGGGCCCCGTCCGTCCAGGGTCGCCGCGGCGGGCGAGGGCGGCGAGCGGGGGAGTCCGACCGGGGGATGGTCCGGGAAGGCGGGGTGGCAGGTGTGTGGGAAACACTCAGGGCCGGTATCCATCTGCATGGATACCGGCCCTGAGTCTTCAGTAGCGGGGACAGGATTTGAACCTGCGACCTCTGGGTTATGAGCCCAGCGAGCTACCGAGCTGCTCCACCCCGCGTCGTTGAAACCAGTGTACGCCATCCGCGGGACATAAAGCGAAGCGTTTAGGCCCACCCCTCTGACCTGCGGGTTTCCCCCAGATCAGCCGAGCAGATGCGCGTTGGGCGCCTTGGCCGCACCCTCGTACTCCGCCAGGACGACGACGTCGACGCCGTGGGACGCGAGCAGCCCGCTGCCGTCCGCGTCGGTGACGAAGGTGTCGGGTTCGCGCCAGGCGGTGACCACGCGGCGTACGCCCGCGTCGAGGATCAGCCGGGCGCAGGGCGCGGGCCGGGAGGCACGGCGGGCGCAGGGTTCCAGGCTGGAGTAGACGGTGGCGCCGGGCAGCCGCGGGTCGGCCGGGTCGATCTTGGCGAGCGCGGCCTCCTCCGCGTGCACCACCGGGTCGTCGCCCTCGCGGGAGTGGCCGCGGGCCAGCTCGGTGCCGTCGGCGGCGACCACGACCGCGCCCACGCTGAACGCCGTCCGCGACGGCGGGCACAGCGCCGCCAGCTCGCAGGCGAGGGCGAGCCAGTGCCGGTCGGCGGGCACGGCGACGCTGCCGGCGCCGGGCGCGGTGGGCTCGTACCGCATCAGCACGACGTCCTCGATGCGCCGGGTCTCCACGAGCCGCAGCCGGCCGCCCTGGTAGCCGCCGGGCCCGAACAGCCGGGGCGCGTCGGGGGTGCCGACCAGCAGGGGCGCGAGGACGAGCTGGAGTTCGTCGGCGAGCTGCTCCTTCAAGAGCTGGGTGTGGACGGTGCCGCCACCCTCGACCATGAGCCGCCGTACACCGCGTACGTCGTGCAGATGCTCCAGGACGGCCCGCCAGTCGAGCACGGGGCCGAGGGCGACGACGTCGGCGGCGATCCCCGCTCGCCGGGCCCGCTCGGCGCCCTTGTCGGTGGTGTACAGGACCTTCTCGCCACCGGTGTGCCAGAAGCGGGCGCCGGGGTCGAGGTCGCCGGTGGCGCTGACGCAGACCTTGAGCGGGAACTCCGGCCGCCCGGCGGCCACCCGCGCGGCACGCCGCTCGGCGGAGTTGACCAGCAGCCGCGGGTTGTCTGCGCGCAGGGTGCCGGCGCCGACGAGGATCGCGTCGCAGGAGGCCCGTACGGCGTCGACCCGGTCGAAGTCGGCCGGCGAGGAGAGCAGCAGACGGTCGGGGCCGGTGTCGTCGAGGTAGCCGTCGAGGGAGACGGCGGCGGAGAGGAGGACGTACGGGTACGGCATCGGCGGCCCTCTCGGAGCGGGGCGGAGTGGTCTGAACGGGCGGAATTCTCGGAGCGGGCGGGAATCGCGGAACGGGCGGGATTCTCGGGGCGGACGGGGTTACCGGGGCGGACGGGGTTCTCGGAAGGACGGGATTCTCGGAAGGGGACGGGGTTCTCGGGGGGACGGGATTCTCGAAACGGCCGGACTTGGTTCAAGTTTGAAGCAAACCTACACTGGCGGCATGACGACCCGCTGGCTCACCCCGGACGAGCAGCGCGCCTGGCGCGCCTACGTCGCCGCGACGCACCTCCTGGAGGACGCGCTGGACCGGCAGCTCCAGCAGGACGCCGGCATGCCGCATCTGTACTACTCCATCCTGGCCACCCTGTCCGAGACACCGGAACGGCGGCTGCGCATGACGGAGCTGGCCGAGGCGCTGAAGATCACCCGCAGCCGGCTGACGTACGCCGTCACCCGCCTGGAGAAGGACGGCCTGGTCGGCCGGGAGGGCTGCCCCTCGGACCGGCGCGGCAGCATCGCCACGCTGACCGACCAGGGCATGACCGTCCTGGAGCGCACGGCGCCGGGCCACGTCGAGACGGTCCGCAGGCGCCTGTTCGACCGGCTGAGCCCGGAGCAGGTGGGCCAGCTGGAGGAGATCTGCACGGCGATCAGAGGTGCGGCGGAGGACGACGACGTGCCGTGGCTGCGCCGTTCGTGACGTACGTCACGCCAGGTTGCTTAAAGTTTCAAGCACAAGATACGGTCCCGTCAGGTGCACTGCTTCAAATCTGAAGCACAAGCCGCATACCGAGGGACGGAGACCTCATGCCCGACATCCCCGCCGCCACCCAGCGCGCCCGCGTCCGGGTCCCGCTGAATTTCGCCGACGGCTACCGCGTCGACGCCGAGCTGGTGACGTTCCACGGACTGACGGACGGCGCGGAACACGTGGCGGTGATCCTTGGAGAGCCGGGCGAGCCGGGGGCCGTGCCGCTGGTCCGCCTGCACTCCGAGTGCCTGACGGGCGACGTCTTCGGCTCGGCCCGCTGCGACTGCGGCCCGCAGCTGCGCGAGGCGGTCGAGCGCATCGCCGACCGCGGCGGCGTCCTGCTCTACCTCCGCCAGGAGGGACGCGGCATCGGCCTCTACAACAAGCTCGACGCCTACGCCCTTCAGGACCAGGGCCTCGACACGTACGAGGCCAACGCGGCCCTGGGCCTCCCCGAGGACGACCGCGACTACACGGCGGCGGCCCAGATGCTGCGCGCCCTCGGCATCACGGAGCTCGACCTGCTCTCCAACAACCCCGACAAGGCGGCCCAGTTGGAGGGCCTCGGCATCACGGTCCACGACCGCGTCCCCACCGGGGTGTTCACCACCGCGCACAACGTCCGCTACCTGCACGCGAAGGTCCTGCAGACCCAACACACGCTCGCGCTGGGAGAATTGACGGACCTCACGGCGGGCTGAGGGCGATACTGGGGCGCGAGCCCGTGGACGGACGGGAACGCCGACATCGAGGTCTCCCGTTGCCCACCTCCACCAGCCGCAGCTACGACACCGTCGCCGAGCGCTACGCCACCGAGATCGCCGGCGAACTCACGGGCAAGCCCCTCGACCGCGCCCTCCTGGACACCCTGGCCGAACTCGCCGGCGACGGCCCCGTCCTCGACATCGGCTGCGGCCCCGGCCACGCCACGTCCTACCTGGCGGCCCGCGGTGCCCAGGTGACCGGCCTCGACCTCTCCCCGGCCATGTGCGGTGTGGCCCGCCGCACGACGGCCCTCCCCTTCGCGGCCGCCGACATGACCAGGCTCCCGATCCGCTCCTCCTCGGTCTCGGCCCTCCTGTGCCTCTACGCGGTCATCCACCTGGACGCCGCCCAACGCCCCCTCGCCTACGCCGAGTTCGCCCGCGTCCTCCGCCCCGGCGGCCACGCCCTGCTCTCCTTCCACACCAGCGACCCCGACGCCGCCCCCGGCGACTCCCGCCACCTGTCGACCTGGTGGGACCACCCGGTCGACCTCACCTTCCACTTCCTCGACCCCACCGCGGAGACCCGCTCCCTCACCGCAGCAGGCCTCTCGCCCACAGCCCACCTGGACCGGGCCCCGTACCCGGACACGGAGCACCCGAGCCGCCGGAGCTACCTGCTGGTGCGGCGGGCAGCGGTGTAGCGCACCCCTCCGCCTCATCACGTGTTGTAGCCTCCCGATCGCACACAGTGATCACGTGGCTAGGAGTGTGGTGCCGTAATGAGGGCATGGCTGTCGAGGACCCTGGCCGCCGGAGCGGCCGTCTTCCTGCTGCTGGGTGGGCAGCCGGTCGGGGCGGTGGCCGGGGAGCGGGCCGGTGGCGGGGCGGCGGTTGTCGCGGCGCACGGGTCGGGGAGAACGGCGCAGGCGTCGGGCAGCGCGGCGCAGGCGTCGGGCAGGACCGCCGTCATCGCGGTGTACCCGGACCGGGAGCAGAACGGGGAGTGGGGGCACGCCACCTTCCACCCGTCCGAGTCCGCCGTGCCGCAGGTCGCCTCGGCGCTGCGGACGGTCGGGGCCGAGGTCGTCGTCGGGGACTTCTCGACGCGGCGGAGCACCGCGTACTTCTGGTCGGGGCTGGGGGCGGGCGGCGAGGACATCGCCGAGCGGATCGCCACCGAGCGCAAGGGCGTCACCCTGGGGATGCTGCTGGAGCAGCGGAACATCACCATGCCGACCTGGGACGGCTCGCAGAAGGTCGAGGTGGCCTGGTCGGCGGTGTCGGAGGAGTACGCGCGGCAGGCCAGCGGGGTGGTGCATGTGATCCTCGGCCCGTACGTGCGGCCGAACGCGATCTGGTACACCGAGTTCGAGAACCTCAAGCGCAACGCCAAGGTCAGCAAGGTGGTTTCCGTCGACTCGCAGAACGGCTCGGAGACTACGCTCTACACCCGTGGAGAGCAGCCGAACCGGTGACGCCCGGGTGACGGACGACCACCGCAGCCGGGCCGTCACCCTGTACCTGCTGGGAGCGGGACTGCCGTACCCGAAGCCCAGCCCCCAATCCGTGCGAGAGGCGTTCGAGCCCACCGAGGCCGAACGCCTCCTGTCGTACGCCGAGACGGTGGTCGCCGAGATGAACACCTTCGAGGCCGACTGGACCACCCAGAACCTCCAGACCGCCACCCACGCCTACCAGGCCGACACCCGCAACCGGCACCCCGAGCTCGACGAGACGGCGATCGACGCACTGGGCCGGGCTTACAGCTTCTGGTGGCGGTGACACCCGTTCCGGCGGCGGTGACGCCCGGAAAACGCAGCGGCGCCCGAGCCGACCGGAGTCGGCGCGGGCGCCGTGTGCATCGCCGTGGCTGGTACGCCCGGCGTGGCGCTAGCGGTATGCGCAGTGCGGACCTATGAGGCTCCTCCCCGCTCACGTCCACGGGCCGCGATGTCGACGTCCCCCGGTTCGCCGTTGTCTCCGGTTTCCGGTGGCACCAGGCGCATGCCCCGCGACTCGGCGACGCGCAGCACATCGCGCAGGCACTCGACGAGTCGTAGCCCGGCGTAACGCACCTCGGTGTACGGGGACTTGGGGTCGTCCAGAACCTTCCCGGCGAGACGGGCCACCGCCCCGGCCGTCTCCAGTTGCACGGCCTCCATATCGTCGGCCAGACGGGACAGCGGCCCATCCCCGCTGCCGGGGACGAGGAAGCACGGTTTGCCCTCCGGGGACAGCCAGGGCAGAAGGCGGGGCACGGCGACCGGTTCCATCACGCCACTACCTCCCTCGCGCCGACCAGGTGCCGGTCGAGGTCGATCCCGAAGTCGGCTGCGAGAACGAGGGCGAGGCGCCGACGCCGCTGGAGGGCCCGCTCTCGCTCATGCGCCGTGAGATATGGGCGCACGAGGCGGCATTCCGTGCCCTCGAGAGGGAGATCGAGGCCGTAGGGAGAGCGGTGAGGGAGGAGAGAGGTCTCGGGAGAGCGGGCGGCGCGAGCGACGGTCGGCCGCCGCGTGGCGGCGGGGTGGGCTCCTGCGCGCCGCCGTCCGGTGCCGGAGGCGAACACGAGCCTCAGCCACTCGGCGAGACTGCGGATAAGGTCCTGCATGTCGGTCTGCTCCGTTCAGATCGGCCATGCCCCGGGAGGTCTGATCCACCTCGCCGGGGTCTTTCTGTCTCCGGAAGCTACACCTGTATGCACCCCTCTACATACAAGTACAGAGGGATCCACTCGACCGTGCAGGTCGACGTATGCCTACGTTGGACATATGAGCGATGCAGAGAAGAAGGCCCCGAGCCTGGACCCGATGAGCGCGAGGCCGCTCTACGTCCAGCTTGCCGACATCATCGCCGGGAAGATCGAGTCCGGAGAGCTGGCACCGGACAGGCCGATTCCGTCGGAGAATCACCTTGCCGACGAGTACGGCGTGGCGCGGCTCACGGCACGGCGGACCGCCCAGGAACTCCGGGAGCGGGGCCTCATCGTCACCGTTCGCGGCAAGGGGTCCTTCGTCGTGGAGCAGCCGCCCACCGGGACCGCGGGCAAGAGCACGACAGCAGGCTGACCGGCCGTCGCGGCGGATTCCAGTCTCCCTACGTCACCAGGCCGACAGCGGCCGTCGGGCCCGGCTGATCACTCTCTGTGCGTCCGCGCCGTACACCGCGGACTCGCTGAGCGTGCGCCACACCCGCTGGTAGGTGGCCACGGAGTCGGCGTCGTCGAGCCATATCTCCGCGTGCCAGTCCTCCGCGATGACGAGCCGCTCATCGAGGACCCAGAACCCGTTCGCGGGCGGGATTTTCAGTGCCGCGCAGAGGGGAACGATCCCCAGCTCGACGGTGTCCATGCCGACCGTGCCCGCAAGCCGATCGAGCTGAGCCGCGAGCACGGACGGCGAGCAGATCAGCGCGTGCAGGGCCGCCTCCCAGATCAGCACGTGGAGGCGGTGGCCGGCCTCGTACAGCCACGCCTGACGCTGGAGCCGGACCCGAACGGCGTCCTCGGTGTCTCGTACGGAGCCGTGGAGGTCGGCATATCGCAGGAACATCGCGCGGGCGTAGTCGGCGGTCTGGAGCATGCCCGGGACGGAGGCCTCCTCCCAGGCGTAGATGACCTTGGAGCGGTTGACCTCCAAGTTCCAGTTGTCCTGGACGGGTCGGTGGCCTGCCGCGAGCTGGCGGCGCCATGAGCGGATGTGACTCTCGAAGCCCCTGAGGCGGGCGTCGAGTTCGTCGAACACGTCGGGTCGGCCCACCCCGTTCGCCCATGCACGCAGGTCGTCGCTGGTGGCGGTCTGTCGACCGCTCTCCAGCTTGTAGACCTTCGAGTGCGGCCAGCCCAGCCGGTCGGCGAGTCGCGTACCGGTGAGCCGACCTTCGGGAGCCGAAAGACGCAGTTCCCTCAACCGCGTGCCGAGGGCCTCGCGGGCCTGCTGGTAGTCGGTGGTCACCGGTGCCGTGTCAGCCCTTCATGCCGACGTGCGCCGCGAACTCCTCGTACGGCTGCGAGGCATGCACAGCGGCGTCGCGGATCTGGCAGTACTTCAGAACCTCGGCGGGTTCCGTGATGATCTCCACGTCATGCCAGGCGTCTTCGTCGTCGAAGCGCAGGATCGCGACCAGACGGCTGTCGAAGATCCAGAAGTCCTCGGCGGGCAGGTACGCGCGGTCGGCGTCCTCGCGCCGGAGGTTTCGGACGTCCTCTCCGGTGGCCGCGTTGACCCGCGCGTAGGACAGGAGGAACCGCTGTCCGTCCGTCGGCGGGTCGTCGACGACCCGCACACGGCCCACATACTTACCGGCCGACGTCTGCCGGGAGATGTTCGTGCACCAGTCGCTGTCGAGGTCCATCGGTGCGCTGCCCGTGGCGAGGAACTCGGCATACCCCTCGTCCTCGCGGTCCGAGGCGTAGGCCCGCCGAGAGTCTCCAGGTGCCACGCCGAGTGTTCGAACGTCTCGAAGAGCCGGCCGAACTCCTCCGGACTGATCAGCTGGGGCACCCGCTGCATCTCCTTCGGAGCGTGATTGACGAGCAGTTCACGCGGCACCACAACGGCGACGTCACCGCTGCCGAGGTGCTGGAGCTGCGCGAGCTCACCGGGGTCGGTGACGGGCGGCCCTTGCACGATGACGTCACCTGTTGCGACGTCCTCATGCAGTGCGGGGCAGCCGCCGTTCTTGCTGTCCGTACCGATGAACCGCAGTCGTCGTGCCATGGTCCCTCCCTCTGCGTGGGGCTCTCGTCGCCACCAGCATCACCACGCCGACGGTCCCGCTCCACAGCGTGACGCACTCCATACGAGACCACACGAGAACATTCGGCCAGACGCCGAGAACATTCGAGAACACCGCCTACCTCACGTCAACGCTTCGTCCGTAGCGTCCCGTTCATGGCCAAGGCATCCGAGACACCCGACGTAGCCCTGCGGCTCGCCCAGGCCCGCCGGCGACGGGAGCAAGCAGCGTGAGCATCACGATCCAGATCCAAGAAGTCCCATCCAGGGTGTCGAAGCTGCTGCCGCTTCCGCCCTTGGACGGGCTGTCTGTCGGGCAGGTCCGCGGCGCCATGTGCATCTGGTGCGACACCCCCCTCACTGCCGAGACAGCGGTCGACCTCGGCGAGCGCAGACACCGCCGCCTCGATGGGCACTACTCGACTTTCCCGCGGGCCTGTTGCCAGTGCACCAGCAGGGCGGCGTTCACCGCGCTCCACATCCACGCACCGGACTGTGACACCTGCAGGCACAATCCGGCGGGCTGCGAGGCGGGCGCCATCTTGCTGCGGATGATCCGGGACGGCCGCAGGTGACCAAGGAGCAACCCGGGCCGCTGCGCGACCTCGCCGAGCGGATGCGCGAGGCCGAGCAGTCCGCCGGCCGTGCGGGTGGCTACTGCTGGCTGGAGCACCCGAGTGGTCACGGCCACTGCACGAAGAGCCCCCACACCAACCGTCAGCACATGGACTACTACACCGGGCGCACCTCACACGAGGACACTCACGGCCTCGTGTGGGTGGAGTAGCCCCGCGACCACGGCCGTCCTCACCCCCTTGGGGCGGCCGCATGGAGGGAGGGGCGGCTGTTCCGCTGTCAGAGCACCTCTCGTGGACCCCTCGGGCCAGCAGCGGGCCAGCTAGCGATCGTGGAGCATCCCAAAACGGACACGACCCCAGCTCATGAAGCCCGTGAGCTGGGGTCGTCCTGGTAGGCCCTGTGGGACTCGAACCCACAACCAATGGATTAAAAGTCCACTGCTCTGCCAATTGAGCTAAGGGCCCTGGCGATGTTGCCTACCCGAGCATAGCCGGACGTGGCCGTGTCTCCGATCGGGTATCGGGGACCCGGCCGCGTCGGAGTGGCGAATGGCTAGGGATCGACCGGTTCGGGTGTGCCGGCGCGGGCCGCCTCGCGGGCGATGGTGCGCTCGTGGTCGGGGTTGAGGAACCAGTGCCGGGCCGAGGCCAGCCACCAGGCGGCGGCGAAGCCGAGGACGGCGAGGACGGCGAAGGGGGCGTAGTTGAAGGTCTCCCAGGTGACCGGGGAGACCTGGGGGAGCATGAAGAGGACCGTGATGACGCCGACCCAGGCCACCGAGACCACGCCCACGATCCCCGACCAGCGCCCCAGGTGCCACGGGCCCCGCTGGAAGGCCTCCCCCTTGCGCACGCGCAGCAGCGTCGGGATGACGTAGGCGATGTAGAGGCCGATGACGGCGATCGAGGTCACCGCCGCGTACGCCGTCACATTGATCAGGTACGGCAGTCCCAGCGCGAGCGCGCCGAGTGCGGCCAGCCAGACCGCCGCGACGGGGGTGCGGGTGCGCGGGCTGACCGTGTGCCAGACGTGGGACCAGGGCAGGGCGCCGTCGCGGGAGAAGGCGTAGATCATGCGGCTGTTGGCCGTCACCGACGCCATGCCGCAGAACAGTTGCGCCCCGATCACCACGAGCAGCAGCAGCTTTCCGGCGCTCGCGCCCAGCGCGTCGAGCAGGATCTGGGCGGGCGGCGCGCCGGTCGGGGACATCCGGGCGCCCTCGTACGACTGGATGGCGAAGGTGAAGCCCAGCAGGAGGACGAAGCCGGCGATCCAGGACGTCCAGATGGACCGGACGATGCCCTTCGGGCCGGCCGTCGACGCGTCGTGCGTCTCCTCCGTCATGTGCGCGGAGGCGTCGTAGCCGGTGAAGGTGTACTGGGCCATGAGGAGTCCCAGCAGCACCACGTACACGCCGCTGCCCCAGCCGGTGTGGTTCACGAACTCGCCGAAGACGTACGACGCCGACTGGTGGCGGTCGGGGACGAGGGCCAGCGCGCCGACGATGACCGCCACGCCGAGGACGTGCCACCACACGCTGACGTTGTTCAGCAGCGCGACGATCCGCACGCCGAAGGTGTTCAGCAGGCCGTGCAGGACGAGGATGCCCGCGAAGAGGAGGATCGTGCGGCCGGGCGTCACCTCGAAGCCGAACTGGAGGTTCAGGTACGCGCCGAGGAAGGACGCCGCCCCGAAGTCGATGCCCGCGGTCACGGCGACCTGGCCCAGCACGTTGAACCAGCCGGTGAACCACGCCCAGGCGGCCGCCGTCCGGGCGGGGGCGAGCCGGTGCGCCCAGAAGTACAGGCCCGCCGAGGTGGGATACGCCGAGCAGATCTCGGCCATGGACAGGCCCACGAACAGCGTCATCAGGCCGACGGCGACCCAGCCCCACGTCATCACCGCGGGGCCGCCGGTGTTCATGCCGAACAGGTACAGCGTCAGACAGCCCGACAGCACCGAGATGATCGTGAACGACACCGCGTAGTTGGAGAACGCCGACATCCGGCGGGCGAGCACCTGCGTGTAACCGAGCTGGGCCAGCCGCTCTTCGTCCGTCGGTGGCCCGCTCGCGTTGACGTCATCTGTCATGCCCCCAGCAATTCCCTCACCGGGGGCGTGACATGCGTCACAGCTTGGCTAAAACAGGCCCTTGTAGCCCTGCCAGCCCGACCCGATCTTCACCCGGGCCCCGAACGACCCCTTGCCGGTGCCGCTCTGCCGGTACAGGTTGCCCGCGGTGTCCCGCGCGACCAGGTCGGCCTTGCCGTCGCCGGTGATGTCGCCTACGCCGACTACGGCGTTGTAGGAGACGCCCCAGCTGGAGAACACCTTCACCCGGCCCTTCAGCACACCCGTCCCCGTGCCGTCGTACCGCCACAGCGCCCCGGCCCGGTCCCGCGCCAGCACGTCCCCGATGCCGTCACCGGTGAGATCCCCGGCCCCGACGACCTTGGTGTAGATGCCCCAGCCGGACGCGATCTTCCTCGCGGACGCCAGGGTGCCGTCGCTCTTCGCGGCGTACAGGTAGAGGTCACCCGTCGACGCCCTCCTCGCCAGCAGGTCGGGGCGCTTGTCGCCGGTGAGGTCGCCGGGGGAGGTGAGGACGTTGTGGGCGTTCCAGCCGGTGCCGAGATTCTTGTACGGCTGCCCCAGCATGGGTGCCGAGCCGTTCGGCACCGTGTAGCCGCGCAGCGAACCGTCAGGCATCCGCACGAGCGCGTCGTTGTACCGGTCGCCGTCCAGATCGCCGAACGGCACCGCCGTCACCTTGGTCGACCAGCCGGGCATGAACACGGTCCCGGAGAAGGCGCCCTTGCCGTTGCCCTTGTGGAACGTCATCAGGCCGGAGGAGCTGAGCGTGAGCAGGTCACCGACGCCGTCCGGCTGGTCCGAGGGGCCGGAGTGATCACGGTACGGCGCCTTGCCGTACACCTCGACCGTGCCGCCCACCTGCAACGGGGCACCGACGCCGTCCGCCGGCGCGACCTCCAGCGTCCACACGTAGGTGCCGTGCGGCAGCATCGCGCCCTTGGCGTCCGTAGCGGCCCAGCCGATGCGCAGCTCTCCGCGCGCCGCGCCTCCGGAGCGTGTGTCCACGATCTGGCCCGTGACCTTGTTCCGCACGGTCAGCCGCCAGCTCACCGACGGCTTCGACAGCAGCATGGCGGCCAGGGTGTCCGGCGTGCCGACCTCACGTGCCTTGACGAGCGCCGGGCTCTCCACGGACGTCAGCAACCGCAGGGGCTGTTGCGGCACCCCGGACGGCACCAGGTGCACCTGCTCCTCGCCGTCGACGTACGCGGCGTTCGCGCCGGCCTCGTCGACCGTCCAGCGCACGTCCCGCTGTGAGACACCGGTGTCCGGCAGGTCCCCGATCACCCGGCTCACGGGGGCGCCGCCGGCGACGGTCGTCAGCGTCAGCTTCCCGGCCTGCTTGTCGTGGGTGACGACGAACCCGTCACCGAGCTTGGCCTCACCGGCCGGCACCCGGACGGACTTCTTCGCCGTACGGTCGTAGACACCGGCCCTGCCGTCACAGGTCCAGTACAGGTAGCGGCCGACCGACTGGAGTTCGGTCGGGACGCACCCCGCGTCCGTGGTGACGGTCCCGGCGGTCTTCTTCGTGACCAGGTTGTACAGCGTGACGTTGCCTGGGGTCGTGCCCGCCGACCACAGGACGTGGCCGGAAAGAGCCGCAGCGCGGGGCGGGCGCGTGGCGACCGGAGTGGAGCCGCCGATCTCGAACACGGTTTGCCGGGACGCTGCCGTGTGGATCAGGTAGCGGCCGGACACGTCCGTGACCTGACCGCCGTCGGGAACGATGTCCATCCAGGAGTCGTGGAGCCGAGGGCCGTTGGCCGCCAGTTGGTCGTCTGTTCCCGGGTACTGCGTCAGCCAGACCGCACGGCTGTCGGCTGTGCCGTGCAGTCGGCAGCCTCCCTCGGTCGTCGGGCAGTCGCCCAGCGCTCTCTCGCCGTCGTAGGCCGTGAAGTTACTGAACTCGGGCGTACCGGTGGGCGCGACGGTCCGCACGGCGAGACCTCGGCCCGAGCTGACGTTGTCTTCGGCGACCAGGAGCCGTCCCTGGTCGAGAGCCAGACCCCGGATCCGGTACGGGGGGATCGGCAGGTCCTTGATCTTGGTGACGACGAGCTTGCCGTCCTCGGTCTCCTGGATGCGCCGGATGCCCCAGTCGTCGTAGCCGGAGCCGCCGACGACGACCGCGCTGCCGTACGACGAGACGGAGATGCCGTAGTTCGACGAGGCCAGCAAGGTGACGGGGGTACCGCCGCCGATCGGTACCGCGATCACCTTGCCGCTGGACGGCTGCCTGACGAGCCAGTCCCCCACCACAGAGAGATGACGCGCGGGATAGGACCCGTCGGCGGTGTCCAGCGGCACCTCGACCGGGGGCGCCGAGAGGTCGGTGCGGGAATAGACGTACGCCTTTGTGGCTGTGCTTCCGTTGTACGCGACGACGTGGTCGGCGGACATCACGACGTAGCTGCCGAGGAGCCGGCTGGGCGTCCAGCCTCGGACGAGCCCGCTCTCGGCGTCGACGGACACCAGACGGGTGCTGCCGTCGACCGTGCCGCTGAAGTACAGCTCCCGGGCGTCCCCTCTCCTCGGCGCGAGGTTGTTCATGCCCTCCGGCATGCCGCTCACGACCACGTCACGCGTGCTTCCGTCAGGTCCCGGGCTGAGCAGGTGGAACTCCCGCCGGGTGGTCCCGTCCTCGGCGGTGACGTAGACGTAGGTGATGGCCGTGCTGCCGATCACACCGCCGGACAGGGTGTGGCCCTCGGGAATGTGCAGGGTCCGGGTCGTTCCGTCCACTGCGTTCCACAGTTCGACGCGGCCGTCGCTGTAGCGGGACGCCAGAACGTCGGTTCCTGTCCCGTACCTGGTCACGACCTCCGGCGGCTGTGCCGGCACCGTGTGGGACCGGCCGTCCGAGTACCGCGTCCACACGACTCCGGATCCCTCCAGCCAGTGGACGACCCCCTCGGCACCCGCGGCTTCACCACCGACCGTGGTGTCGTGGTAGCTGAGCCGCGCCGTCAGAGGACTGCTCCGCATCGTCGCCGGCACCACCGTCTCCTGCGGTGCCTCCTCCCCCACCGCCGAAGCGGCCGGCAGCAGCGTGCTCAGCCCCAGCGTGAGCACCGCGGACAGGGCCGCGAGTCTGTAAGTCCTGCGCATCAGGAGATCCCCTTGTAGGTCTGCCAGCCGGTGCCGATCTTCACGCGCGCGGCGAAGGACCCCTTGCCGGTGCCGTTCTGGCGGTACAGGTTGCCCGCGGTGTCGCGTGCCACCAGGTCGTTCTTGCCGTCGCCGGTGATGTCACCGACGCCCACGACCGCGTTGTACGAGGCACCCCAGTTCGAGAACACCTTCACGCGGCCCTTCAACGTGCCCGTCCCCGTGCCGTCGTACCGCCACAGCGTCCCAGCCCGGTCGCGCGCCAGCACGTCAGCGATACCGTCACCGGTGAGGTCGCCGGCGCCGCGGCCAGGCCCACCAGAGCGAAGGTGATCCGGCCACGCCGGAACGCGGAAGAGCGCGCGCGTACACGCGAGTTCAAGGGTCCCTCCCCAAAGAGACGAGGCAGGACGCACACCGCTCCCCGGTGTCCCTGGCCCCCCGGCCGTCGCGTCCGCCCCAGCAAAAGTGAGCTGATCCTACAGCCGGTTCACAGGCGCGCAGTAAGGGATTACCGAGCCGCGATCAGGCGCAAAAACGCCGTGGCCCCCACCCGTTCGGGTGGGGGCCACGGCGTTCAGTCGGACCTCAGGACTCAGCCGTTGCGCTTCCAGCGCGGCTTGTCCTCGCGGCGGCCGAAGGAGCCGCCGCTGCGGTGGTCGTCGCGGCGGCCGTAGGGGCGCTCGTGGCCGCCGGTGCGGAAGCCCGGGCGGTCGCCCTGGCGGTCGCGGTTGAAGGGACGGTCGCTGCCGCGGTGACCGGTGCGCTCGTCACGGCGGAAGCCGCCACGGTCGTCGCGGTCGCGGTTGAAGCCACCGCGGTTGTCGTCGCGGCGCTCGAAGGGACGGCCACCGCGGTTGTCGTCACGACGGTCGCGGTTGAAGCCGCCACGGTTGTCGTCGCGGCGCTCGAAGGAACGGCCGCCACGGTCGTCACGGTCGCGGTTGAAGCCACCGCGGTTGTCGTCACGACGGTCCCGGTTGAAGCCGCCACGGTTGTCGTCACGGCGCTCGAAAGAACGGCCGCCACGGTCGTCGCGGTCGCGGTTGAAGCCACCGCGGTTGTCGTCACGACGGTCCCGGTTGAAGCCACCGCGGTTGTCGTCACGGCGCTCGAAAGAACGGCCGCCACGGTCGTCACGACGCTCGAAGGAACGGCCACCGCGGTCGTCACGACGGTCGCGGTTGAAACCACCGCGGTCGTCACGGCGCTCACGGCGCTCGTACGGGCGCTCGTCACGGTCGGAGCGCTCCGTCCGCTCCACCCGGTCCACATCCTGCGCCGCAGGCTGCTCCGGCACGGACACCTCGGCGACGACAGCCGCCTCGGCCGCCGCGGCCACGGCCGCCTCCGGGTCCTCGCCGCGCTCGCGGGCCACACGCGCCACCAGGCGGTCGGCCTCCTCGCGCAGCTCGGTGGCACGGCGCTGGGCGCGCTCCAGCTGCTTGGTCAGGTGCGCCACGTCGCGCTCGGCCTGCGAGGCGGCGTTGCCCGCCGACTCGGCCTGCACCTCGGTCATCGACCGGGCACCGGTGATCTCGGCGACCTCCGGGTCGAAGGCGCCGGCGCTCTGGATGATGTGGCGCGAGGCGTCGACGCCCGCGTCCTCCATCAGGCGGAAGATCTGGCGGCGCTGGTGCGGCAGGGACAGGGACACGACCGTGCCGGTACGGCCCGCACGGGCGGTACGGCCGGCGCGGTGCAGGTAGTCCTTGTGGTCACCGGCCGGGTCCACGTTCAGCACCAGGTCGATGCCGTCGACGTGGATACCGCGGGCGGCGACGTCCGTGGCCACCAGGACGTTGACGTAACCGTCCTTGAAGTCCGCCAGCGTCCGGGTGCGCGCGCCCTGCGTCATGCCGCCGTGCAGCGCGTCCGACTTCACGCCCGCCTCGCGCAGCTGCTCGGCGACACGGTCGGCGCCCAGCTGGGTGCGGACGAAGATGATCGTGCGGCCCTTGCGGGAGGCGATCGCGGCGGTGACCGGCGCCTTGTCCTTGGGCTTCACGATGAGGATGTGGTGCGACATCGTCGTGACCGCACCCTGCGCCGCGTCCACCTCGTGCAGGACGGGCGAGGTCAGGTAACGGTCGACGAGGGTCTTGATCTCGTTCTCCATCGTGGCGGAGAACAGCATCCGCTGGCCGCCCGCGGGCACCTGGTCGAGCAGCTCGGTGACCTCGGGCAGGAAGCCCAGGTCGGACATCTGGTCGGCCTCGTCGAGGACGGCGATCTGCACGTCCTCCAGGGAGCAGGCGCCGCGGTTGATGATGTCGCGCAGTCGGCCCGGCGTGGCGACCAGGATGTCGACGCCCTTCTCCAGGGCGTAGATCTGGTTGCCCATCGACGTACCGCCGCAGACGACCTTCATCTTCAGGCCCACGACGTCGCCGTACGGCTGCAGCGCGTCGGCCACCTGCATGGCCAGCTCGCGGGTCGGCGTGAGGATGACCGCACGCGGGCGCTTCTTCTCGGTGCGGCCGCCGGCCAGCTGGGCCAGCGTCGGCAGACCGAAGGAGAGGGTCTTGCCGGAACCGGTACGGCCCCGGCCGAGGATGTCCTTGCCCGCCAGCGCGTCCGGGATGGTCGCGGCCTGGATCGGGAAGGGGGTGGTCACGCCGTTCTGCGCGAGCTTGCGCACGACACCCTCGGGCAGACCGAGGTCCGCGAAGGTGAGCTCGGGGGCGTCGGGGGTGTCGGAGGCGTCGGTGGCCTCGACCGTCTCGGCGTTCTCGACGCCGTCGACGATCGTCTCGACGTCCGTCTCGACGTTCTCGATGTCCTCGGGCAGGACGGTGTGATCAGTGCTGGAAATGGACATGCGTATGCGAAACCTTCCGGAGTCTCATCGGCACGCGCCCGTCAACTCCGTGATTCGCATACGACCGCCTCAATGCGGTCCGCCACGGCAAGGGAGAGTACGCGCCACACGGCGCGCTCTGTTGTGGCGCCGGGCAAATGGGATCAAACGATCTACCACCATACGCACTCACCACCCCTGAAGGCAAACTCGCCCCGTTCTCGCAGGTCAGGCCCGTGCGGCGACTACGCCGGAGTTCCCGCGGCCGGCGCCGGCTCCCGCTGCTCCAGCTGCGGACCCGGCTCGGGATGCGCCGACGACGACGGCTCCGCCTCGGTCGGCGTCGGTGACGGCGCGGGCTCGGTCGGCGTCGGCGGGGGCTCCGGCGACGGCTCCGCCTTCGTCGGCGTCGGCTCCGCCCGCGTCGGCTCCGGCTCGCCCGGCCGACCCGGCGGCCGACCCGGCCGACCCGGCCGGTCAGGCGCCGACGCCGACGCGCTCGCACTCACCGACGGCGACACCGAAGGCACCGCCGAGCCCTTCGCCTCGCCCTTCTCTCCGCCCTTCGGCCGCGGATCCTCATCGCCACCGGCCGCACCACCGCCGCCACCGCCCCCGCCGTCGTACCCGGCACCCACACCCGGCGCGGGGACACCGCCCTCCGGCGCCTCACCGCCCCGCTCCCCCGCCGAGTGCGCGGGCGGCGCGCCCTTGCCGTCGTCGTCTCCCACGCTCATACAGCCGGCGGCAGCGGCGACCGCCACCACCGTGGCGGCCAGTCGGACGGGTACGTACATGGAGCGCACGGGCAGCCACCTCCGGGGGCGCGGCGGGAAGTCGCCCTGCCCAACTCCCGCCGCCCACAAGAAGACACGCCACCCCGGCCCAGGGCCCGCTGTCCGGATCAGGCCGACTGCAAGGGCCAGGCAGATGTACGCGCCGCCCCGCGACGCCGGCAAGGTCCCGAAGACAGGCCCCGGCAGCCGCGCTCAGCCGTAACCCAGCGCGTGCAGCCGCTCGTCGTCGATCCCGAAGTGATGCGCGATCTCGTGCACCACCGTGATCTCCGTCTCCGCGACCACGTCCTCGCGGGACTCACAGATCCGCAGCGTCGGCCCCCGGTAGATCGTGATCCGGTCCGGCAGCACCCCCGCGTACCACTCACCGCGCTCCGTCAGCGGAGTCCCCTCGTACAGCCCGAGCAGCTCCGGGTCCTCCGTCGGCGGCTCGTCCTCGACGAACACCGCGACGTTGTCCATCAACCGCGTCAACTCCGGCGGAATCCGGTCCAGCGCCTCGGAGACCAGCTCCTCGAACTCCTCGCGCGTCATCTCCAGCACACCGCCATTGTCCGGTACGACACCCCCGTACACCCCTGTAGGGGACGCGGCGAAATCCCCGCATACGAGCCCGCAGCCTGGGGCATACGGCACCAATGGCCCGCGTCACCGCCCCGCCCCGCCCCACGCTCGACGACCGCCCCAACCCCTGGCTCCGCTCCCTCGGCCTCCTCACCGTCGTCCTCGTCGGAGCCTGGCTGGGCCTGCTGATCGTCGGCAACGTCCGCACCCCGGTCGGCCCCATGGACACGACGATGACGCTGCGCCCCTCCCTCACCGGCGGCACCAAGATCAACGTCTCCCCGCTCGGCGCCCTCCACCTCGACAGCCACACCGCCCCCGTGCGCCTCGACGTCAACGTCGACCAGCTCGACCCCGCCCGCGCCCAGGCCCTCGTCGACCACCCCGAGCGCCTCTCCGGCCTCCAGGACGAGGTCGCCCAGGACGTCGGCCGCGGCACCCTCGACCTCGCCGTCCGCTCCTGCGTCGCCGTCGTCTCCGGCGCCACCGCCCTCGGCCTCGCCGTCTACCGCCGCCCCCGCCGCGCCCTCACCGCAGGCGGCCTCGCCCTCGCCCTGCTCACCGCCTCCGGCATCACGGCGTACGCCACCTGGAACCCCAAGTCCGTCCTCGAACCCCGCTTCTCCGGCCTGCTGACCTCCGCCCCCTCCCTGGTCGGCAACGCACGCAGCATCGTCACCGAGTTCGACGTCTACCAGAAGGAACTCGCCCGCCTGGTCACCAACGTCACCAAGCTCTACGACGCCACGTCCACGCTCCCCGCCTACACCCCCGACCCCTCCACCATCCGCGTCCTGCACGTCTCGGACATCCACCTCAACCCCGCGAGCTGGAAGATCATCGCCTCGCTGGTGGAGCAGTACGACGTCGACGTCATCGTCGACTCCGGCGACACCATGGACCACGGCACGGCCGCGGAGAACGGCTTCCTGGACCCGATCGAGGACCTCGGCGCGCCCTACGTCTGGGTCCGCGGCAACCACGACTCCCGCGTGACCCAGCGCTACCTGAAGGGCCTGAAGAACGTCCACGTCCTCGACGACGGCCGGGCCACGACGATCGCGGGCCTGCGCTTCGCCGGCATCGGCGACCCCCAGTTCACCCCCGACCGCTCCCAGGAGCAGGAGACCTCCCAGGAACTGGCCGGTGCCCGCCTGGCGACGGCCCTGCGCGACCAGCGCGCGGCGGGGACACCGGTGGACGTGGCCGTGGCCCACGAGCCCTCGGCGGCCCGCGAGACGGACGGCGAGGTCCCGCTGGTCCTGTCCGGCCACCTCCACCACCAGGAGATGGAGGTCCTGAAGTACGGCACACGCCTGCGCATCGAGGGCTCCACCGGAGGCAGCGGCCTGCGCGCGATCGAAGGCGAACACCCCGACCCGATCGAGACCTCGATCCTCTACTTCGACCGCGGAACCCGCCGCCTCCAGGCCTGGGACGAGATCCGCCTGGGCGGCCTCGGCCTCACGACGGCCGAGGTCAGCCGCCACCTGCCGGAGGAGAACACCCCCGGCGCGTCCTCGGCCTCCCCGACGCCTCCCACGACTCCCTCCACGACCTCCCCGTAAACCGTTTTGGCGATACCTCCCGCCATCCCATATGCTTCTCACGTCCCCGACGCGCTGAGAAGCGCCCAGGCGGGCCGATAGCCCTCATCGTCTAGCGGCCTAGGACGCCGCCCTTTCAAGGCGGTAGCACGGGTTCGAATCCCGTTGGGGGCACGCAGTACGGTGTGCGACACTTGAGCCTGTCGCTCGCACACAAAAGCAAGGTCCTGTGGAGCAGTTTGGAGTGCTCGCCACCCTGTCAAGGTGGAGGCCGCGGGTTCAAATCCCGTCAGGACCGCTGAGGTTTCCTCGGAAGCCTCGTGGCTGGGTAGCTCAGTTGGTACGAGCGATCGCCTGAAAAGCGATAGGTCGCCGGTTCGACCCCGGCCCCAGCCACAAGAACGAAAACCCCCTCCGGGCAAACCGGAGGGGGTTTTCGTCGCTCACAGGGACTGGGAGGCCGTCTGGTCCTCGCGGCCCGTCCACCTGGACCCCGGCCCTCGGCACTTCGTGGGCAGCGGCAGCGAGGACTACGTCGAAGGCCGCCCGCGCAGCGGGAGCCGCAGGCGCCGGGCGGCTGACGGACAGGGGTCGGGTGGCTGACGGACAGGGGGCGGAGCAAAAGCGTTCGCCAGGAATTTGGCGGGGATGAGATCCTGGATCGCGTATGTCTACGCAGCCTGCCTCCGCCCTCGGCTCCCTCGCCGCCCGTCTGACCGAGTTGTCGCTGCGCGATGCGCACCGGCTCGGGCGGAGGCTGGAGGGTGCCCGCAAGATCCGTAAGCCGGAGGCCCGGGCCGCCGTGCTCGAGGAGATCGAGGCGGAGGTCGCCCGGGCCGAGGAGCGGATGGCCGGGCGGCGCCTGAAGGTGCCGGCGATCACCTATCCCGAGCAGCTTCCCGTCAGCCAGAAGAAGGACGCGATCGCGGACGCCATCCGCGATCACCAGGTCGTCATCGTGGCCGGTGAGACCGGGTCCGGGAAGACCACGCAGAT
This sequence comes from Streptomyces sp. NPDC096205, assembly GCF_044763135.1. Classification (NCBI taxonomy): domain Bacteria; kingdom Bacillati; phylum Actinomycetota; class Actinomycetes; order Kitasatosporales; family Streptomycetaceae; genus Streptomyces; species Streptomyces sp. NPDC096205. The sequence goes on from NZ_JBIWFS010000003.1 coordinate 44,527, forward strand.
CCCGAAGATCTGTATGGAGCTCGGTCGGGGTGTGCGCGGGATGATCGGGCACACCCAGCCGCGGCGTATCGCGGCGCGCACGGTCGCGGAGCGCGTCGCGGAGGAGCTGCGGACCCCGCTCGGGGAGGCCGTCGGCTGGAAGGTGCGGTTCACCGACCAGGTGAACCCGGACGCCACCTTCGTGAAGCTGATGACGGACGGCATCCTGCTCGCCGAGATCCAGACGGACCGCGAGCTGCGGGCGTACGACACGATCATCATCGACGAGGCCCACGAGCGGTCCCTCAACATCGACTTCCTGCTGGGCTATCTCGCCCAGCTGCTGCCGAAGCGGCCCGACCTCAAGGTCGTCATCACCTCCGCGACGATCGATCCCGAGCGGTTCTCCCGGCACTTCGGGGACGCGCCGATCATCGAGGTCAGCGGGCGGACGTATCCCGTGGAGGTCCGCTACCGGCCGCTGCTGGAGGAGGACGCCGAGGACGCCGACCGCGATCAGATCACGGCCATCACGGACGCGGTCGAGGAGCTGATGGGCGAGGGGAAGGGCGACATCCTCGTCTTCCTCTCCGGTGAGCGGGAGATCCGGGACACCGCTGACGCCCTGAACAAGAAGCAGTACCGGTTCACCGAGGTCCTCCCTCTCTACGCCCGGCTGTCGCACGCCGAGCAGCACCGGGTGTTCCAGCCGCACACGGGGCGCAGGATCGTTCTGGCGACGAACGTGGCGGAGACGTCCCTGACGGTCCCCGGCATCAAGTACGTCATCGACCCCGGCTTCGCTCGTATCTCCCGCTACAGCCACCGCACCAAGGTGCAGCGGCTGCCGATCGAGCCGATCTCGCAGGCCAGCGCCAACCAGCGCAAGGGCCGCTGCGGCCGGACCAGCGACGGTGTCTGCATCCGGCTGTACAGCGAGGAGGACTTCCTCGCGCGGCCGGAGTTCACGGACGCGGAGATCCTGCGGACGAACTTGGCGTCCGTCATCCTGCAGATGACCGCGGCGGGGCTCGGTGACATCGAGAAGTTCCCGTTCATCGACCCGCCGGACCACCGCAACATCCGTGACGGCGTGCAGCTGCTGCAGGAGCTGGGCGCGCTGGACCCGGTGCAGAAGGACCCCCGCAAGCGGCTGACGGACACCGGCCGCAAGCTGGCCCAGCTGCCGGTGGACCCGCGGCTGGCCCGGATGGTGCTGGAGGCCGACAAGAACGGCTGTGTCCGCGAGGTCATGGTCATAGCCGCCGCACTGTCCATCCAGGACCCGCGGGAGCGGCCGGCCGAGAAGCAGACGCAGGCCGACCAGCAGCACGCCCGCTTCAAGGACGAGACCAGCGACTTCCTGGCGTATCTGAACCTGTGGCGGTACGTGCGTGAGCAGCAGAAGGAGCGCGGCTCCAGCTCGTTCCGGCGTATGTGCAAGCAGGAGTACCTGAACTTCCTGCGCATTCGCGAATGGCAGGACATCTACAGCCAGCTGCGCACGGTCGCCAAGCAGATGGGCATCCACCTCAGCGAGGACGACGCCCCCGCCGACCGCGTCCATGTCTCCCTCCTCGCCGGTCTGCTGTCGCACATCGGCATGAAGGACGTGAAGGACGGCAACAAGAACGAGTACCTGGGCGCCCGCAACGCCAAGTTCGCGATCTTCCCGGGCTCGGCACTGTTCAAGAAGCAGCCGCGTTTCGTGATGTCGGCCGAGCTGGTGGAGACCTCCCGCCTGTGGGCGCGGGTCAACGCGAAGATCGAGCCGGAGTGGGTGGAGCCGCTCGCCGGGCATCTGATCAAGCGCACGTACTCGGAGCCGCACTGGGAGAAGGACCAGGCGGCGGTGATGGCGTACGAGAAGGTCACGCTGTACGGCGTGCCGATCGTCGCCCAGCGGAAGATCAACTACGGGCGGGTCGACCCGGAGGTCTCGCGCGAGCTGTTCATCCGTAACGCGCTGGTCGAGGGCGACTGGCGTACGCACCACAAGTTCTTCGCCGACAACCGCAAACTCCTCAGCGAGGTCGAGGAGTTGGAGCACCGGGCGCGGCGCCGGGACATCGTGGTCGACGACGAGACGCTGTTCGACTTCTACGACCAGCGGGTGCCCGAACACGTGGTGTCCGGGGCGCACTTCGACTCGTGGTGGAAGCACAAGCGGCACGAGCAGCCGGACTTCCTGGACTTCGAGCGGGAGATGCTGATCCGCGAGTCGGCGGAGGCGGTCACGAAGGCCGACTATCCGGACTCCTGGCGGCAGGGCCAGCTGAAGTTCCGGGTGACGTACCAGTTCGAGCCGGGTGCGGACGCGGACGGTGTGACGGTCCACATCCCGCTCCAGGTGCTCAACCAGGTCACGGACGAGGGCTTCGACTGGCAGATCCCGGGCTTGCGGGAGGAAGTGGTCACGGAGCTCATCCGGTCGCTGCCCAAGCCGATCCGCCGCAATTACGTGCCGGCGCCGAACTTCGCCAAGCGGTTCCTCGACACGGCGGTCCCGCTGCAGGAGCCGCTGACGGTCACCATGGCGCGTGAGCTCAAGCGGATGGTCGGCGTGCCCTTCGAGGCGGACGACTTCGACTGGGCGAAGGTGCCGGACCATCTGCGCATCACCTTCCGGATCGTCGACGAGCGCCGCCGCAAGCTCGCGGAGGACAAGGACCTGGAGGCGCTCAAGCTCCGGCTGAAGCCGAAGGCGCGCAAGGCGCTGTCGCAGGCGGCCGCGGCGACGGCCTCCCGTGAGGGCGGGGAGTCGCTGGAGCGCAGGGGCCTCACGGACTGGTCGATCGGCTCGCTGAGCCGGGTCTTCGAGACGCGCCGGGCGGGGCAGCCGGTGAAGGCGTACCCGGCGCTGGTGGACGACGGCGACACGGTCTCCGTGCGGCTCTTCGACACCGAGGCCGAGCAGGCCGAGGCGATGTGGAAGGGCACGCGGCGGCTGATCCTGCGCAACATCCCGGTCAATCCCGCGAAGTTCGCGAGCGATCGCCTGACGAACGCGCAGAAGCTCGCGCTGTCGGCGAATCCGCACGGTTCGGTGCAGGCGCTGTTCGACGACTGCGCGATGGCGGCGGCGGACAAGCTGATCGGCGACTTCGGCGGGCCGGCGTGGGACGAGGAGTCGTACCGGAAGCTGTACGACAAGGTGCGGGCGGAGATCGTCGACACGACGGTGCGTACGGTCGGACAGGTGCAGCAGGTGCTGGCGGCCTGGCAGGCCTGTGAGCGGCGTCTGAAGGCCGTACGGAGCCCTGCGCTGCTGCCGAACCTGGCGGATGTCCGGGCGCAGTTGGACGCCCTGGTGAGGCCGGGGTTCGTGACGGAGGCGGGGATCGCGCGGCTGCCGCATCTGATGCGGTATCTGGTGGCGGCGGACCGGCGGCTCCAGCAGATGCCCACGGGGGTCCAGCGGGACACGACCCGTATGGAGAAGGTCCATGACATGCAGGACGAGTACGCGTGGCTGCTGGAGCAGTTGCCGAAGGGGCGGCCCGTGCCGGCCTCCGTCCTGGAGATCCGCTGGATGATCGAGGAGCTGCGGGTGAGCTACTTCGCGCACGCGCTGGGCACGGCCTACCCCGTCTCCGACAAGCGGATCGTGAAGGCGATCGACGCCGCCGCCCCGTAACCGCACCCGCACTGAGGGTGAGTTCGACCGGCGGGCTCACCCTCCTGTACAGTCCTTCTCGCAGCGCAACGCAGAAACGCGAAACGCCGCGAAACCTGGTCCTGTGGAGCAGTTTGGAGTGCTCGCCACCCTGTCAAGGTGGAGGCCGCGGGTTCAAATCCCGTCAGGACCGCAGTGAGAGTAGGGCCCGCACCCGCAAGGGATCGCGGGCCTTACTCATGCTCACAGCAAACCCCGCCAGGACCGATCGAGGCCCGCATCCGATACCGGATGCGGGCCTCAGTCGTGTTTGCCTCGACAAGGGCCGCCCGGTCCGACAAGGCTTCCCCAGCCCCCTGGCGACCCTCCAAAGGCCCCACAGCCGCCTTGACGGCGTCACATTCCCTCGGTACCCCGGAAGGCAGGGTCGTGGCGGGACGGGGGCTGGAGGGGGCGTATGGCGGCTTCGGTCAGGCATGAGACGCGGGCGTTGCTGCGGGCGCATCTGGCGGCGGCGTCGTCGTACCGGCATCTGACGCGGCACTGCCCGGTGTGTCATCGGTTGCTGCGGCAGGCCATGGATTCCGCACCGAGGGGTACTGAGGTCCCCGAGGGAGACATGGAGGGCGAGGAACCCTCCGGCTCGTGACCTTCGCCGGCCTCAACAGCCGTACAGGGATGGGACTCTGGAACCTGCGCCTCCACTAGCGCAGAGGTGCCGGAGGCAACAAGTACCGCGCCATGTGACGGGAGTCACCGGACGAGTTTCCGAAACAGTGGTTCTTACCCCACTCCTACAACTGGTCAATTTAATATGTGCAATTGCACCAGTCTTCAGGGGTCGCACCCAGGCCATGCACAGCCCTCCCCCACCCCGCCGCCGGACACTCTCCGTAGGCGCGAAGGGCACAAAAAAATCGCGCTGGACCCGGCGGAGTCCAGCGCGATCAACGACACACGGGCCCTGTTGGGGCAGGTCCCACGTCGTGTGGAGCTATGGGTCGGGCGTCATGGCCAGGTTGGGGGTCCGGCCGGTTTGCCCGGTTATGGAGTTGTTCAGGCCTCGCTGCGCTGCTGCGGGATGCCCGCGAGCAGAGCGCGGACCTCGGCCTCGCGGTAGCGCCGATGCCCGCCGAGCGTGCGGATCGACGTGAGCTTGCCGGCCTTCGCCCACCGCGTGACCGTCTTGGGGTCGACGCGGAACATCGTGGCGACCTCAGCCGGGGTCAGCAGCGGCTCGGCATCAGGGGTGCGAGCGGTCATGAGCGGCCTCCTCGGGAGAACCGAACCTTCTCGGTTCTTTCCTCTAAATTCTGCACCTTGACCCGCGTTGCCCGAAATGGCGGACGCGAGTCGAGTCGGTTATAGGACGAACGGCTTGTCCTCGGCACTACAACTACACCATCTGTCCAGCCGCATCGGCCAAACCGATGGAATTGCCCTCCCAGGTGTTCATCAGCGACGGAAGCCGATGGACCATGCCATAGCGGACAGTCACGCGACTGTGACGATCAGTCACAGAGCGATCAGGAGTCACCGGACCCCCCTAAGCGTGCAATGCTGAGAAGAGCCCTCCCCGGGCTCCTTGTCCTATTTTGGCACGAGGAGGGGCAAGGGGCGCAAGGGCCGCGTACGTGCGGTCTGTCACGCTTGGGGTAAACGCCCGGATCGGGACCTACGTCCCGTCAACTTCTGGAAGTGCGGTCGACCGTACGCGGTGCACAGCCTTCAGGCCGTGACGCACGTCACTCGGAAGGTGTCGTTTCTGTTGCGGCGTCAGGTCCCCGGTCCGGGGGGCACGCTCAGTTCGCCGAGCGCAGGTCCCGCACCGAGCGCCAGCGCTCCACCAGCCGCCCGTACGCCTCCCCGGCCGCGACCCCGTCGCCCCGGCGCAGCGCCTCGATCCCCTCGGCCACGTCCGCGGCCGAGTGATCGCCCTCCAGGTCGCCCGCCGGCAGGACGTGCACCAGTCCGCCGTAGTCCAGCTCGACCAGCGAGCGGGGGTGGAACTCCTCCAGCCAGCGCCCGACGTCCACCAGGCCGTCGATCAGCGGGCCCTCGTCGATCGCGTCCCTCAGCGCCCGCAGGCCCCGCGCGACCCTGCGGCGGGCCTGCACCATCGGGGTGCGGTAGCGCAGCACGGGCGGCTCGTCGCCGGTGTCGCCCGAGCCCTTGGCGTACTCCCGCTCCTCGTCGGCGACGAGCACGAACCAGTTCAGCGGCACCTGCCAGGTCGCCGTACGGATCCAGGGCCGGGCGTCGGGGTTGCGGACCAGCCAGCGCTCGTAGTCCTTCGCGGCCTGATCACGCACGAGCGGCGGCAGTACGGCGTCCAGGACCGACGCGGGCAGCTCCTCGCCGAGATCACCGAGGGCCTGCCAGCCGCGCAGCCGGGTGCGCCAGGGGCAGACGTGGATGCCGCGCTCGTCCTGAAGGACGAAGGCGTCGCCGCTCTCGTGCACCGGCACCGCGACCGGCGGGGTGGGCAGCAAGTCGGCCAGGGAGCGCCGTAGTTCGTCCTGGTAGCCCGGACGGTCGGGGCGGCGGGCGTAGCGCGTCCAGTGGTCGCGTTCCGGCTCGGGGAAGGCGGCCAGCGGCTCGTACACACGCAAGTAGGCCGCGTACGGGACGATCACCGAGGACACCTTGGGCACGCCTGCTCCCTCCCCCGCCGCCTGCCGGGGAAACCTGCGGAACCCGCTCACAAAGAACGGGAAAACTATCCGAATCGTCCCACGGGGGTACTCCGTGTGTAGGTGATCCTGACCACGGCGAGGTGACGGACCCGAAGACGCTCTACTCTTCAGCCCAACGGGGCCCCGCCACCCGCACGGGACCCCCATCCCGACCGCCGCTACTTACCCAGGAGTCACCACAGTGACCGACGTAACCGGCGCACCTGCTGACGTACTGCACACCCTGTTCCACTCGGACCAGGGAGGCCACGAGCAGGTCGTGCTCTGCCAGGACCGCGCCAGCGGCCTCAAGGCCGTCATCGCCATCCACTCCACCGCCCTCGGCCCCGCCCTCGGCGGTACCCGCTTCTACCCGTACGCGAGCGAGCAGGACGCCGTCGCCGACGCGCTGAACCTCGCGCGCGGGATGTCGTACAAGAACGCCATGGCCGGGCTCGACCACGGCGGCGGCAAGGCCGTGATCATCGGCGACCCGGAGCAGATCAAGAGCGAGGAGCTGCTGCTGGCCTACGGCCGGTTCGTGGCCTCGCTCGGCGGGCGCTACGTCACCGCCTGCGACGTCGGCACCTATGTCGCCGACATGGACGTCGTGGCGCGCGAGTGCCGCTGGACGACCGGCCGGTCCCCGGAGAACGGCGGCGCCGGCGACTCCTCGGTGCTGACCGCGTTCGGCGTGTACCAGGGCATGCGGGCCTCGGCCCAGCACCTGTGGGGCGACCCGTCGCTGCGCGGCCGCAAGGTCGGCATCGCCGGCGTCGGCAAGGTCGGCCACCACCTGGTGGAGCACCTGCGCGCGGAGGGCGCCGAGGTCGTGATCACGGACGTGCGCGAGGACGCCGTGGGCCGCATCCTCGCGGCGCACCCGACGGGGGTGCGGGCCGTCGCCGACACCGCGACCCTGATCCGCGTCGAGGACCTCGACATCTACGCCCCCTGCGCGCTCGGCGGGGCCCTGAACGACGACACCGTGCCGGTGCTGACGGCGAAGATCGTCTGCGGCGCGGCCAACAACCAGCTCGCGCACCCGGGTGTGGAGAAGGACCTCGCGGACCGCGGGATCCTCTACGCGCCGGACTACGTGGTGAATGCCGGTGGCGTGATCCAGGTGGCCGACGAGCTGCACGGGTTCGACTTCGAGCGGTGCAAGGCGAAGGCGGCGAAGATCTTCGACACCACGCTGGCCATATTCGCACGTGCGAAGGCGGATGGGATTCCGCCGGCCGCCGCGGCCGACCGGATCGCCGAGCAGCGGATGCACGAGGCGGCCGCCGCGCGCGGACGCTGACGTTCCGGACAGCGTGGGCCAGGGGTTTGCGCGGTACCCGCCGGGGGTCGGTTGGAGAGAACTCTCACTTCTACCGGCGGGTCGTCCCTCGATAAGTGGTTAAAATCGCCGTTGACCAGCGAGGACGGGGCGCCTCGAAGGTCCTGTGCACACGCGCGTGCTGCGGGCGACGTACCGTATGGGCGCGGGCTCAGGTACCGTGGAAGCCCTACGGACCGGCACCTCTGCGGAGGCTCCGTTCCGGATCATGAACGCGTGTCAGACTCTGGGGCCGTCGAGCCCCGTCACCGAGGGGGTCGAGCCATGGGGCGCGGCCGGGCCAAGGCCAAGCAGACGAAGGTCGCCCGCCAGCTGAAGTACAACAGCGGTGGGACTGACCTCTCGCGTCTGGCCAGTGAACTGGGCGCATCGACTTCGAGCCAGCCGCCGAACGGCGAGCCGTTCGAGGACGATGAGGATGACGAGGACGATCTTTACTCTCGATACGCCGACCTCTATGAGGACGACGACGAGGATGAAGACGACGGACCCTCTTCTTCACAACACCGTCGCGGCGCTTGACCACGCATTGAGCACTCACCCGGTCGGTGGCACTGCCACCGACCGGGTTCTGTGCTGTCCGCAGGCCGGGCCCGCGGCTCAGACCGCGTAGTCCCCGACCAGCTCGGCGCCCGTGGTGTGCTCGCCGCGCTCGGTGATCTCGCCCGCGACCCAGGCGTCGACCCCGCGGTCGGCCAGCGTCGTCAGAGCCACGTCCACGGAGCTCTGCGGCACGATCGCGATCATGCCGACGCCCATGTTGAGGGTCTTCTCCAGCTCCAGGCGCTCGACGTCGCCGGTCCTGCCGACGAGGTCGAAGATCGCGCCCGGGGTCCAGGTGGAGCGGTCCACCGTGGCGTGCAGGGTGTCCGGGATCACGCGGGCCAGGTTGGCCGCGAGGCCGCCGCCGGTGACGTGGCTGAAGGCGTGGACCTCGGTGGTGCGCATGAGGGCCAGGCAGTCCAGCGAGTAGATCTTGGTGGGCTCCAGGAGCTCCTCGCCGAGGGTGCGGCCGAGCTCCTCGATGTGGGCGTCCAGGGCGAGACCGGCCTGCTTCAGCAGGACGTGCCGCACCAGGGAGTACCCGTTGGAGTGAAGGCCGGAGGACGCCATGGCGATCACCGCGTCACCCGTACGGATACGATCCGCGCCGAGCAGCCGGTCGGCCTCCACGACGCCCGTGCCGGCGCCCGCGACGTCGAAGTCGTCCGCGCCCAGCAGGCCCGGGTGCTCGGCCGTCTCGCCGCCCACCAGGGAGCAGCCGGCCAGGACACAGCCCTCGGCGATGCCCTTGACGATGGCGGCGACCCGCTCGGGGTGGACCTTGCCGACGCAGATGTAGTCGGTCATGAACAGCGGCTCGGCACCGCACACCACGATGTCGTCCATGACCATGGCGACCAGGTCGTGGCCGATGGTGTCGTAGACGCCCAGCTGGCGCGCGATGTCGACCTTCGTGCCGACGCCGTCGGTGGCGGAGGCGAGCAGCGGGCGCTCGAAGCGCTTGAGGGCGGAGGCGTCGAAGAGGCCGGCGAAACCGCCGAGGCCGCCGAGGCCCGCGACCTCCGGGCGCTGCGTCTTCTTCACCCACTCCTTCATCAGCTCGACCGCGCGGTCGCCCGCCTCGATGTCGACGCCCGCGCTCGCATAGCTGGCACCAGTTGTCTCAGACATGTGTGGTGAGAACTTTCGTGTCGTACTACGGGGGCTTACGGGCGACGGATCGCGTCGGCCGCGGCCGTGGCGGCCGGGCCCGCGGCCAGCTCGGTCTCCAGCAGCTGCTTGCCGAGCAGCTCCGGGTCCGGCAGCTCCATCGGGTACTCGCCGTCGAAGCAGGCGCGGCACAGGTTCGGCTTGGCGATGGTGGTCGCCTCGATCATGCCGTCGAGGGAGATGTAGGCCAGGGAGTCGGCGCCCAGGGAGGTGCCGATCTCGTCGATGGTCATGCCGTTGGCGATGAGCTCGGCGCGGGTGGCGAAGTCGATGCCGAAGAAGCAGGGCCACTTCACGGGCGGCGAGGAGATCCGGATGTGGACCTCGGCGGCGCCCGCCTCGCGCAGCATGCGGACCAGGGCCCGCTGGGTGTTGCCGCGCACGATGGAGTCGTCGACGACGACCAGGCGCTTGCCCTTGATGACTTCCTTCAGCGGGTTCAGCTTCAGACGGATGCCGAGCTGGCGGATCGTCTGGGAGGGCTGGATGAAGGTGCGGCCGACATAGGCGTTCTTCACCAGGCCCGCGCCGAAGGGGATGCCGCTGGCCTCGGCGTAACCGATGGCGGCCGGGGTGCCCGACTCCGGGGTCGCTATGACCAGGTCGGCCTCGACGGGCGCTTCCTTCGCCAGGCGGCGGCCCATCTCCACGCGGGAGAGGTAGACGTTGCGGCCGGCGATGTCCGTGTCCGGGCGGGCCAGGTACACGTACTCGAAGACACAGCCCTTGGGCTTCGCTTCCGCGAAGCGGGAGCTGCGCAGGCCGTTCTCGTCGATCGCGATGAACTCGCCCGGCTCTATCTCGCGCACGTAGCTGGCGCCGCAGATGTCCAGGGCGGCGGACTCGGAGGCGACGACCCAGCCGCGCTCCAGGCGGCCGAGGACCAGCGGGCGGATGCCCTGCGGGTCGCGGCCGGCGTAGAGGGTGTGCTCGTCCATGAAGACGAGCGAGAACGCGCCGCGCACCTTCGGGAGGACCTGGTGGGCCGCCTCCTCGATGGTCAGCGGCTTGCCGTCCTCGTCGACCTGGGCCGCGAGGAGCGCGGTGAGCAGGTCGGTGTCGTTGGTGGCAGCCACGCGGGTCGAGCGGCTGTTGTTGTCGTTCGGGAGGGCGGCGACCATCTCGGCCAGCTGGGCCGTGTTGACGAGGTTGCCGTTGTGGCCGAGCGCGATCGAGCCGTGCGCGGTGGCACGGAACGTCGGCTGGGCGTTCTCCCAGACAGAGGCGCCGGTGGTCGAGTAGCGGGCGTGTCCGACCGCGATATGACCCTGGAGCGAACCGAGAGAGGTCTCGTCGAAGACCTGGGACACGAGGCCCATGTCCTTGAAGACGAGGATCTGGGAGCCGTTGCTGACCGCGATTCCCGCGGATTCCTGGCCCCGATGCTGGAGGGCGTAGAGCCCGAAGTACGTGAGCTTTGCGACCTCTTCACCCGGAGCCCAGACACCGAAGACGCCACAAGCGTCCTGGGGGCCTTTCTCGCCGGGAAGCAGATCGTGATTGAGTCGACCGTCACCACGTGGCACGCCTTCGAGTGTAGGCGAGATCGACCACTGGTCCGAATTGGGGATACCCGTCGGTAATCGATCACCCGGCGGCGACAGCCGTCAAGGTTTCGCCGTTTTGGCTGGTCAGCGTAAGGGTGCGGTCGTCGATGCGGTAGTCGACGGTGCCGTCCAGGACCCGTTCGAGGCTTCGCTCCGTATTCATGAGTGAGGCTTCGCACATCATTCGGGTCGTGGCGAGCGAGCCCAGCGTGATACGGCCGTCGCGGACCGTCGCCTCGGCGTTCACGCGGTTGCAGCCCAGGCTTCCCGAGAGGGTTCCCTTCGCGGTGTCGAAGACCAGGTGGGCGCGGCCGTCGGAGGCGGGGTCGGTGATCTGCCACTTCGTGCCGGACAGCGTGGCCGGCTTCTGCTCGGTGAGGCGGACGCGGTCGCCGTCGGCGGTGGTCAGGGTGAGGTCGTCGCCGTTCACCCGGGCGGTGAGGCTGCCGTCGGTGAGGGTCTTCGCGAGGGTCTCCTCGAAGTGCAGGTCGTCGCAGGCCATCTCGGTGGCGCCGAGCTGCCGGAAGGCGACGCGGTCGCCGTCCAGGGCGGCGTCGGAGCTGAAGCCGTTGCAGCCGAGGTTGCCCTCGGCCCTGCCGTCGGCGCCGATGCGCAGATGGGCGGTGGCCGGGGCCTTGCTGGTGCGGCCGTCGACGGTGACGTCGGTGACGGCCCAGCGCACCCCGGTGACGGTCGGCCCGGCGCCGACGGCGTCACCGCCGGCCTTCTCGGTGCCGCAGGCGGCCAGGAGCGGGAGCAGGGTGAGGGCCGCGAGGGTCAGTCGCTGCTTGTCCATGCCGGTGGGACGGGGAGCCCGCCGAATCGGTTCCCCGTCGGCCGGCTCACCCCAGCAGCGGCAGCAGCCCGCTGAGGTCGGCCCGCTCCCCGCTCGCGCTGACCTGCGCCGCCTCCAGCGCGTCCGCCCAGGTCAGGCGGCCGGTGGCGAGCCGGATCCAGGTCAGCGGGTCGGTCTCGACGACGTTCGGCGGGGTGCCGCGGGTGTGCCGGGGCCCCTCCACGCACTGCACCACGGCGTACGGCGGGACGCGCACCTCGGTCGCGCCGCCGGGCGCCTTCGCGGCGAGCGCGTCGGCCAGCAGCCGGGTGCAGGCGGCCAGGGCCTGCTTGTCGTACGGCACGTCCAGGCCGGGCACGGCGGCGTTCAGGTCGTCGGTGTGGACGACGAGTTCGACGGTCCGGGTGACCAGGAAGTCGGTGAGGGTCATGCCGCCGGCCCGGATGTCGAGGACGCGGGATTCCGGGGCCTCGACCTCGGCGAGGCGGGCGGTGAGCTCGTCCTCGGTGCGGGCGAACAGCGCGTCGAGGTCGGGGGTCGCGGCGGCGAGCTGCCGGGTGCCGTCGGCGATGGCCTCGGCGAACGGGGCCGTCACGGACGGGTAGTCGAGCAGCGCGATGTCCGCCTTCGCGGGCTCCTCGCGCTCCAGCGCGCGGCTGACCGCGGCGACGGTCATGGTGAGGTGTGCGCCTAGATCCCGTACGGTCCACCCGTCCAGCCGTGTGGGCAGCGCGAGTTGATCGGGCGTCAGGGTGCTCACGGCCTGGCGTACGTGCCCGAACTGGGCGAACACCGCGGCGCGGATCCGGGCGGGGTCATAGGAACGGGTGCGCTTCTTGGCCGGCATGGGGCGAGCCTATGCCGGGCCGGAACGCGAGGGGCCCCGCCCGTCGGGAAACGGGCGGGGCCTTCACCGTCGTACGGGCGTCGCCTACTTGAGCAGCGCCGGGATGGTGTTCTCGTGGGCCTCGCGGAGTTCGGCCAGGGTGAGGGTGAACTCGCCCTGGACGTCCACCGTGTCGCCGTCGACGACGCCGATGCGGGTGACGGGGAGGCCCCGGGCGCCGCACATGTCGTTGAAGCGGACCTCCTCCGAGCGCGGGACGGCCACGATCGCGCGGCCGGCCGACTCGGACAGCAGGAAGGTGAAGGCGTCCAGGCCGTCGGGGACGATCAGGCGGGCGCCCTTCTCGCCGAGCAGCGCCGACTCGACCACGGCCTGGATCAGACCGCCGTCGGACAGGTCGTGCGCGGAGTCGATCATGCCGTCGCGGGAGGCGGAGATCAGGATCTCGGCGAGCAGCCGCTCGCGCTCCAGGTCCACCTTGGGCGGCAGACCGCCGAGGTGGTCGTGGACGACCTGGGACCAGGCCGAGCCGCCGAACTCCTCGCGGGTGTCGCCGAGCAGGTAGAGGAGCTGGCCCTCCTCCTGGAAGGCGACCGGGGTGCGGCGGGCCACGTCGTCGATCACGCCGAGGACGGCGACGACCGGCGTCGGGTGGATGGCGACCTCGCCGGTCTGGTTGTACAGCGAGACGTTGCCGCCGGTCACCGGCGTGCCGAGCTGCTGGCAGGCGTCCGCCAGACCGCGCACGGCCTCCGCGAACTGCCACATGACCGCCGGGTCCTCGGGCGAACCGAAGTTGAGGCAGTCGGAGACGGCGAGGGGCTTGGCGCCGGTCGTCGCCACGTTGCGGTACGCCTCCGCCAGCGCCAGCTGCGCGCCCGTGTACGGGTCGAGCTTGGCGTAGCGGCCGTTGCCGTCCGTGGCGATGGCGACGCCGAGGCCGGTCTCCTCGTCGATGCGGATCATGCCGGAGTCCTCGGGCTGGGCGAGGACGGTGTTGCCCTGCACGAAGTGGTCGTACTGGGACGTGATCCACTTCTTGGAGGCCTGGTTCGGGGAGGCGACCAGCTTCAGCACCTGGTCGCGCAGTTCCTCCGAAGTCGCCGGGCGCGGCAGCTTGTTCGCGTCGTCCGCCTGGAGCTCGTCCTGCCAGGACGGGCGGGCGTACGGGCGCTCGTAGGTCGGGCCCTCGTGGGCGACCGTGCGCGGGTCGACGTCGACGATCTTCTCGCCGTGCCAGAAGATCTCCAGCCGGTCGCCGTCGGTGACCTCACCGATGACGGTGGCGATGACGTCCCACTTCTCGCAGATCGCGAGGAAGCGGTCGACCTTCTCCGGCTCCACCACCGCGCACATGCGCTCCTGCGACTCGCTCATGAGGATCTCCTCAGGAGTGAGCGTGGAGTCGCGCAGGGGGACGTCGTCCAGCTCGACGCGCATGCCGCCGGAGCCGTTGGAGGCGAGCTCGCTGGTGGCGCAGGAGATGCCGGCCGCGCCCAGGTCCTGGATGCCGACGACCAGCTTCTCCTTGAACGCCTCCAGGGTGCACTCGATGAGGAGCTTCTCCTGGAAGGGGTCGCCGACCTGCACGGCGGGACGCTTCGAGGGCTTCGCGTCGTCGAAGGTCTCGGAGGCGAGGATGGAGGCGCCGCCGATGCCGTCGCCGCCCGTCCGGGCGCCGTACATGATGACCTTGTTGCCCGCGCCGGACGCCTTCGCGAGGTGGATGTCCTCGTGCCGCATGACGCCGATGGCACCGGCGTTGACCAGCGGGTTGCCCTGGTAGCAGGCGTCGAAGACGACCTCGCCGCCGATGTTGGGCAGGCCCAGGCAGTTGCCGTAGCCGCCGATGCCGGCGACGACGCCCGGCAGGACGCGCTTGGTGTCGGGGTGGTCGGCCGCACCGAAGCGCAGCGGGTCGACGACCGCGACCGGGCGGGCGCCCATCGCGATGATGTCGCGCACGATGCCGCCGACGCCGGTGGCCGCGCCCTGGTAGGGCTCGACGTACGACGGGTGGTTGTGCGACTCGACCTTGAAGGTGACCGCGTAGCCCTGGCCGACGTCGACGACACCTGCGTTCTCGCCGATGCCCACGAGCATGGCGTCGGACTCGGGGGCCTTCTCGCCGAACTGGCGGAGGTGGACCTTGGAGGACTTGTACGAGCAGTGCTCGGACCACATGACCGAGTACATGGCGAGCTCGGCACCGGTGGGCCGGCGGCCGAGGATCTCGACCACGCGCTCGTACTCGTCCTTCTTCAGGCCCAGTTCGGCCCAGGGCAGCTCGACGTCGGGGGTCGCGGCCGCGTGCTCGACCGTGTCCAGAGGCGTCCGGCTCATGCGTTGACCAGCTTCTTGAGGATCGAGGTGAAGAAGGGGAGGCCGTCGGTGCGGCCGGTGCCGATGAGCGGCTCCGTGGCGTGCTCCGGGTGCGGCATCAGGCCCACGACGTTGCCGGCCTCGTTGGTGATGCCGGCGATGTCCCGCAGGGAACCGTTGGGGTTGAAGTCGAGGTACCGGAACACGACCCGGCCCTCGGCCTCGAGCATGTCGAGGGTGCGCTCGTCGGCGACGTACCGCCCGTCCATGTTCTTCAGCGGGATGTGGATCTCCTGGCCGGCCGTGTAGTCGACGGTCCAGGCCGTGTTCGCGTTCTCCACCCGCAGCTTCTGGTCGCGGCAGATGAAGTGCAGGTGGTCGTTGCCGAGCATGCCGCCGGGCAGCAGGTGGGCCTCGGTGAGGATCTGGAAGCCGTTGCAGATGCCGAGGACCGGCATACCCGCCTTCGCCTGCTCGATCACGGTCTCCATCACCGGCGAGAAGCGGGAGATGGCGCCGGCGCGCAGATAGTCGCCGTAGGAGAAACCGCCGGGCAGGACGACCGCGTCGACCTGGTGCAGGTTCTTGTCCTTGTGCCAGAGGGCAACCGGTTCGGCGCCCGCGAGGCGGATCGCGCGCTGGGTGTCCCGGTCGTCGAGACTTCCCGGAAAAGTGACGACGCCGATACGAGCGGTCACTTCGCGGCCTCCGCGACTTCCTCGACCTTGACGGTGAAGTCCTCGATCACGGTGTTGGCGAGGAAGGATTCCGCAAGATCGTGGATGCGGGCGAGCGCGGCCTCGTCGACCGGCCCGTCAACTTCCAGTTCGAAACGCTTTCCCTGACGGACGTCCGAGATGCCTTCGAAACCCAGCCGCGGCAGTGCGCGCTGCACCGCCTGGCCCTGGGGGTCGAGGATCTCCGGCTTGAGCATGACGTCGACTACGACGCGTGCCACTGGCACTCCCGGTGTGTGGTGCTGAGCAGGTTCCTTCAGACTACCCGCACAAAATTTCTACGCGAGTAGAGTCGTAGGAACCTACGTGACCGTCATCACGATCAGGCATCGAAGGGGCGCTTCCGGGGAAATTCCCGGGAAAGATCGCCGATCGGCCTGCGAAACCTATTGCGTCCGGACACGCGGGGAGATTTAGTCGGGCTTCACTTTGCAATGCCGGGCACTGTACAAATGAATTGGCAATAGCCGACAAACTCGGCACGTCGATGCAGCTGAGCTGCATGAGGTGCCGTACGAAGGGACCGATATTCGTGGCGCAGAAGGTCGTGGTCACCCTCTTCGACGACATCGACGGCTCGGAAGCGGCGGAAACGATCGCCTTCGGACTCGACGGCAAGTCGTACGAGATCGACCTGAATGAAGCCAATGCCGAGAAACTGCGTGAGGCGCTCGCGCCCTACGTGGAGGCCGGCCGCAAGCGGTCGCGCTCGGGCCGGGCCTTCCGTCAGACGGAGGTCGCGCCCGACCCGGCGGCGGTCCGCGCCTGGGCCCAGGCGAACAAGATGGACGTCCCCGCGCGCGGACGCATCCCCAAGAAGGTCTACGAGGCGTTCGCCGCGGCCCAGTGAGCCGCGCGCAGGCCTCTCGGAGACGGCCACGGGGCACCCGCTCACCCGCCCCTCGGAGCAACGGACTTGCACAGCACCCCTGCTGATCAGCTAGAGTCTGGAGCACGCCACGGGGCGGGGCCGAAAAGCCCAGCTCACAGCGGCTTGCGGGTGTAGTTCAGTAGTAGAACATCCCCCTTCCAGGGGGAAGGCGCAGTGTGCGATTCCTGTCACCCGCTCTGCATCGCCGTCCCGACCACTGTTGTGGATCAGGTAGGCTGGTGCTCGCGCCGGTCGGTGAAAGCCGATCGGAGGCAATGCGGACGTAGCTCAGTTGGTAGAGCGCAACCTTGCCAAGGTTGAGGTCGCGAGTTCGAGCCTCGTCGTCCGCTCTTGAGAGAGACCCCGGTCCTTGTGACCGGGGTTTTTTCGTGTGCCGGGGAGTCTTTTCGGTGCCCTGGCGGCGGGTCTGACATTTGTCATGCCGAGCGATGACAGCGCGCACTGCCGCCGGCGTCCGTCCGCCGGGACGCTGAATCCATGAACACGACAGAGCACGTGATCGAGGTCACCGATCTACGGCGTGTGTACGGGGGCGGGTTCGAGGCGGTCCGCGGAATCTCGTTTCACGTGAAACAGGGCGAGATCTTCGCGCTGCTGGGCACCAACGGCGCGGGCAAGACGTCCACCGTCGAGCTGCTGGAGGGCCTGGCGCCGCCCAGCGGGGGCCGGGTGCGCGTCCTCGGCCACGATCCCCACGCCGAGCGGGCCGCCGTACGGCCCCGGATGGGCGTCATGCTCCAGGAGGGCGGGTTCCCGTCGGAGCTGACCGTCGCCGAGACCGCGCGGATGTGGGCCGGCTGCGTCAGCGGGGCGCGGGCGCCGGGTGAGGTGCTGGAGCGGGTCGGGCTCGCCCGGCGGACCGGCGTACGGGTCAAGCAGCTGTCGGGCGGGGAGCGCAGGCGTCTCGACCTGGCGCTGGCGCTGCTGGGCGATCCGGAGGTGCTGTTCCTCGACGAGCCGACGACCGGGCTCGACGCGGAGGGACGGCAGGAGACCTGGGAACTGGTGCGGGAGCTACAGGGCCGCGGCACGACCGTGCTGCTCACCACGCACTACCTGGAGGAGGCCGAGGATCTCGCCGGGCGGCTGGCGATCCTGCACCACGGGCGGATCGCCGCCGCGGGCACACCGGCCGAGGTGACGGACGCCCAGCCCTCCCACATCTCCTTCCGGCTGCCCGAGGGCTACTTCCTCGGGGATCTGCCGCCGCTGGGCGAGCTGGGGGTGAGCGGGCACAGCGTGGACGGCGGTGTCGTACGGCTGCGCACGCGCGAGCTGCAGCGGGCCGCGACGCGGCTGCTGGTGTGGGCCGAGGGGGCCGGTGTCGAGCTGCACGGGCTGGATGTGCGGGCGGCGTCGCTGGAGGAGGCGTTCCTGGGCATCGCCCGGGAGGCCGAGCGTGCGGAGCGTGTGGAGGTGCCGGCATGACCACGGTCGCGGGGCGGGTCGCGGCGCTCGGGCGGGCCGAGCTGACGCTGTTCGGGCGGAGCCGGGGCATGCTCATCGGGGCGCTGGTGGTGCCGCTGGTGCTGCCGTTCAGCGTGCGGTCCGTGGTCGAGGACATGGACCTGGCGGAGAACGGGCTCAGCGTGGGTCTTGTGCTGCTGCCGGGGGCCGTGGGGTTCTCGCTGCTGTTCGCGGTGTACTCGGCGCTCGTCGGGGTGTTCGTGGGGCGGCGCGAGGAACTGGTGCTGAAGCGGCTGCGGACCGGGGAGCTGCGGGACGCGGAGATCCTGGCCGGGGCGTCGCTGCCGGCCGTCGTCACCGGGCTGGTGCAGTCTGTGGTGCTGGTCGTGGGCTGTACGGCGCTGCTGGACGTGCCGGCGCCGAAGGCGGCCCCGCTCGCCGTGCTGGGGCTGCTGCTGGGGCTGGCGCTGTGTGCGGCCCTCGCCGCGGTGACCGCGAGCTTCACCCGGACGGTGGAGAGCGCTCAGGCCACCGCGCTGCCGCTGGTGATGGTGTCGATGATCGGCTCGGGGATCATGGTCCCGCTGGAGCTGGCCCCGGACCGGGTGGCCTCCGTGTTCGAGCTGCTTCCGCTCACCGGGGCGATCACGCTGGTGCGGGGCGGCTGGACCGGGGAGCTGTCCGCCGCCGAGGCACTGGGCGCGGCGGCGACCGCGCTGGCCTGGACGCTGGCCGCGGTGTTTGCTGTACGGCGGTGGTTCCGGTGGGAACCGCGCCGCTGAAGGGACTTACGGGGGTCGTATGCGCGGGGCGGGGGGCTGGTGGCGGGCGAAGAGCACACCGGCGAAGGTCGAGACGTACACGCGGTGGTCGTTCCACTTCTTCGGGGTGATCGAGGTGCTGGCGATCGGCACCTCGGCGCTCGGGGAGGCGGGGGCCGGGGTCGGGCTCTGGCTGCTGCTGGTGGTGTCCGTGCACGCGGTGATCGGGGCGGTGACCGCGTCCCGGGCGCTGGACTGGACGCGCGGGCAGCGGGAGCAGCCGGTGCGGCTGCTGTGGGCGCTCGCCGCCGTGACGGCCGTGATCGCGGTCGGGGCGATCGGGCTCGCCGAGCGCGGGCCCGGCGGCGAGGAGGTCGAGTCGGCGGCGGGTGCGGTCTTCGGGGGCGTCCTGGCCTTCGGGGCGGGCACCATCGCGCTCGGGGTGCGCGACCGCAAGCGGGTGTTCGGGATCGTCGGCGGCTTCGCGGCGGGCGCCTCGACGGTCTCCTGGCCCATCGGGCTCCCCGGTCCGGCCGCGCTGTTCACCGGGTTCATGGTGCTGCTCGGCGGCGGGTTCCTCGCCTTCACCTCCATCTTCTCCGTCTGGCTGCTGAACGCCGTCTACGAGCTCGACGCCGCCCGCGAGACCCGCGCCCGGCTCGCCGTCGCCGAGGAGCGGCTGCGCTTCGGGCGGGACCTGCATGACGTGATGGGGCGGAACCTGGCGGTGATCGCCCTCAAGAGCGAGCTGGCCGTGCAGTTGGCGCGGCGCGAGCGGCCCGAGGCCGTGGAGCAGATGATCGAGGTGCAGCGGATCGCGCAGGAGTCGCAGCGCGAGGTGCGCGATGTCGTACGCGGCTACCGGGAGGCCGACCTCGGGGCCGAACTCGCCGGGGCGCGCGGGGTGCTGACGGCCGCGGGCATCACGTGCGAGATGGCCGAGGAGCCCTTGGCGTTGCCCGCCGAGGTGCAGTCGGCGCTCGGGTGGGTGGTCCGCGAGGCCACGACGAACGTGCTGCGGCACGGGGACGCGGGGCGGTGTGCCGTGGGGTTGCGGATGGCCGAGGGGCGGGTGGTGCTGACGGTGGAGAACGACGGGGCGGGTACGGCGTCGCAGGGGGCCGGCTCCGGACTGGCGGGGCTGCGGGAGCGGCTGGCCGCGGTGGACGGGACGCTCGAGGCGGGTCATGTCGGCGACGGCTTGTTCCGGGTGGTGGCGGAGGTGCCGGTGACGGCGCAGGTGCAGATGAGTGAGGTGGCGGCCGTATGACCGTGCGGGTGCTGCTCGCCGACGACGAGCACCTCATCCGGGGGGCGCTGGCCGCGCTGCTGGCGCTGGAGGACGACCTGGTGATCGTCGCGGAGGCCGCCACCGGGCCGGAGGCGCTGGCCATGGCTCGGGCTCACCGGCCCGATGTCGCCGTGCTGGACCTCCAGATGCCGGGGGCGGACGGTGTGAAGGTGGCCACATCCCTGCGCGCGGAACTGCCGGAGTGCCGGGCGCTGATCGTGACCAGCCACGGCCGGCCCGGGCATCTGAAGCGGGCGCTGGCGGCGGGGGTGCGCGGGTTCGTGCCGAAGACCGTCAGCGCGCAGCGGCTCGCCGAGATCATCCGCACGGTCCATGCCGGAAACCGCTATGTGGACCCCGAGTTGGCGGCCGACGCGATCGCCGCCGGGGACTCGCCGCTGACCGCGCGGGAGGCCGAGGTGCTGGAGCTGGCGGCCGACGGGGCGCCCGTCGCGGAGATCGCCGAGCGGGCCGCACTGTCCCAGGGGACCGTGCGCAACTACCTCTCCTCGGCCGTCACGAAGCTCGGTGCGGAGAACCGTCATGCGGCAGTGCGTCTCGCGCGCGAGCGAGGTTGGGTATAGTTGCTCTCGCGCCACGGCGCATGCGGACGTAGCTCAGTTGGTAGAGCGCAACCTTGCCAAGGTTGAGGTCGCGAGTTCGAGCCTCGTCGTCCGCTCCAGAAAAACCCCCGGTTTCCGCCGGGGGTTTCTTCGTGTCTGGGCCCTGGCTGCGCACCGGGCCGTGGGCCCCTGGTTTCCCAGGAGCCCCCTCTGCCACAGGGGTTACGCCCAGCGCGTGCCCGTCAGACGCTCGTACGCCTCGATGTACTTGGCGCGGGTCGCCTCGACGACCTGCTCCGGCAGCGGCGGCGGGGGCTGCTCGCTCTTGCGGTCCCAGCCCGACTCCGCCGAGGTCAGCCAGTCGCGCACGAACTGCTTGTCGTACGACGGCTGCGCGCGGCCCGGCTGCCACTGGTCGGCCGGCCAGAACCGGGAGGAGTCGGGGGTGAGGACCTCGTCGGCGATGACGAGGGTGTCGCCCTCGAAGCCGAACTCGAACTTGGTGTCCGCGAGGATGATGCCCCGCTCACGGGCGATGTCGCGGGCGCGGCCGTAGACCGCGAGGGTCGTCTGGCGCAGCAGGGCGGCGGTGTCGGCGCCGACCTGGCGGGCGACCTCCTCGTAGGAGACGTTCTCGTCGTGCTCGCCGACGGCGGCCTTGGTGGCCGGGGTGAAGATCGGGGCGGGCAGCTCGGAGCCGTCGGTCAGGCCCTCGGGCAGGGCGAGGCCGCAGACCGTACGGGAGTCGTTGTACTCGACCAGGCCGGAGCCGGTGAGGTAGCCGCGGGCCACGCACTCCACGGGGACCATCCGCAGCGACTTGCAGACCAGGGTGCGGCCGGCCCAGTCGGCGGGGGCGCCCTCGGGCAGCTCGGTGCTGATCACATGGTTGGGGGCGAGGTCGCGCAGCTGGTCGAACCACCACAGGGACAGCTGCGTGAGGACGCGGCCCTTGTCGGGGATCTCGGTCGGCAGCACCCAGTCGTAGGCGGACATGCGGTCGCTGGCGACCATCACGAGGTCGCCCGCCTCGTTCCGGTACAGGTCGCGCACCTTGCCGGTGTGCACATGCACCAGGCCCGGAACCTGGATCGGTTCGGGCTTTTCGACGAATCCGGACACGGTTCCTCCCCGTGGTTCTGTCCAAGTGGCTCGATTGTCCCGTATCGGGGAGCGGGTCGTGGACACGGGGTCGCGCGGGGGCCGGGCCGGCAGGCCGTGATCAGTCGCGTTTGCAGATGCGGTCCAGGAGATTGGCGGTGGCGCGCTGGATCCGGGCGTCGACGTGGCCCGGGCGATCCAGGGACGGGGACCAGGCGAACGTCCCGGAAGCGAAGACCCAGGCGCCGGAGGGCGCGCGGTACAGGGAGGTCTCCTGGTGCCGCAGGACGCCTGCGCTGTCGGTGTACGGGGAGTGGGCGAGCAGGATGCGTTCCTCGTGCTCGGGCAGCGGGACGCGTGGGAAGTAGCGGTCCGCCTCCCCCGCGACCAGGCCTTCGATCGGGTCGCCCTCGTGCGCGCCGGTCGCCTCCCACAGCCAGTGGCCGGCGTTGCGGACGATCAGGGGGTGCGGTTCGGGGACCCGGCCGGCGTACTGGATGCCCACCAACTGCTGCTCGGGGCGGTCGATTTCGCGCCACAGCACCGGCCTGCCCGGGCCCTTGCGTTTGCGGCAGGTCAGCAGGCGGTCGGGCACTCCGGACGGGGAGGGGCCCAACTCGACCTGCCAGTACAGCGTGTTGGCCGACAGGAAGACGAGCGAGGTGCCGCTGTCGCGGGCCTGCTCGATCGTGCGGCGCATCGGGATCGACCAGTACTCGTCGTGGCCGGGGAAGACCAGGCCCCGGTAGCGGGTGGGGTCGACGCGGCCGGCGTGCAGATCGCGGGCTTCGGCGTAGGCGAGGTCGTAGCCGTAGCGCTCGGCCCAGCGGATGAAGTCGTAGGCGTGGCCGACGTGCAGGGGCAGGCCCGCACCGGCGTAGGGACGGTCGAAGGAGACCGTCGTGGCCGCGTCGGCCTCCCCCAGCAGCCGGCCGTCCGCGTCCCAGGCGTGGTAGAGGCTGGCGCCGGTGCGGCCGTCCTCCGGGTAGAGGTTGTACGCCTGCCAGGTGATGTCGGGCAGGAGCAGCAGCAGGTCGGCCGGGTGGTCGTCGCGGACGGTGAAGGGGATGTGGGAGCGGTAGCCGTCGGCGGTGGTCAGGACGGCGACGTACGCGCCGTTGCTCCAGTACGACGGGACCTGAAGGCGCCAGGACAGCCACCAGTGGTGGCAGGAGACGGTGCGTTCGGCGGTCAGCGGCGGAGGCTGGACGATGCCGGACAGGCGCGGGCTGGTGGTGATCTTGGCCGCGCCGTCGCCGCCGTAGTGGCCGATGCGGTAGATGTCGACGCCGAACTCCTGGGGCGGGTCGACGGTGATGTGGAAGTCGAGGGCCTCGCCGGGGGCGACCGCGCCGGCGGAGGTGAAGCCCTTGATCTGCCGGTGGACGTCGTCGGCGGAGCGCGGGGCGCCGGACGGGGCGGGGACGTTGCGCGGGGGCGGGACACGCGGGGTGCCTTCGCGAGGCGTCTGGCCCGGCGCCTGGTCGACGTACCAGGGGACGACATGGCCGGTGTCGTCGAAGTAGGTCTCGCTGCCGCGCAGCCAGGGGACGGGGCCCTGGCCGAAGGGGTCCGTCACCGCGTGGGCGAGTGCCCCCGACTCCCAGCGGCGGATGTGCTCCGATCCCATGGTGGCTCCCCTCCCTCGAACCCCCGTATGCCGGTGCGTCGTGTGGCGGGCGCGTGTGGCTGTCCTATGTCGTGCGTTCTTGCCACGTGCGCGACCGGTTCCAGCACATCACATTCCGCATGGATCTCGTCACTGTTCGTCTTCGATTGACCGAAAGTGGAAGACACTGCTCCGGTACGGTCCTCCGCGCCTGTCAGACGAGCCGTACGGGCTTCTCCGGGCGTATGCCGACCTCGGTGAGCCAGGTCCGCAGGGGCGTGGGGTCACCGTCCTCCAGGAGGGTGAGCACCTTCGGGGTGAGATCGGCGGTGCGCTCTCCCTCGACGAGGAGGGAGGGGCCGTCCAGCCAGTCCAGGCCGGGGGCGGCGCCCGCGGTGTCCATGGCGGCGCAGCAGACCATGGCCGTGATGTGGTCCGCGAGGAGTTCCCGGGGGGTGCGAGGGGGCTGGAGGGGGAACAGGGGGAGGTCGTCGTCCCAGAGCGTGGTGCGGGTGCCGGGGGTGGTGGCGGGGTGGGCCGCGGCCTCTTCGCGGGCCAGCTCGGCGGAGAGGCCGTCGGCGAGGGCGGCGCAGCGGGGGTTGGTGCTGTGGTCGTCCGCTTCGGCTCCGGCTTGGTACTGGGCCTCGGATTCCGCTTCGGCTTCGGCTTCGGCTTGGTTCTGGGCCTCGGATTCCGCTTCGGCTTCGGCTTCGTTCTCGGCCGAGGCGCGGAGGGCCGGTTCCTGTGCCAGGGCCTGGGCCTGGGTGGGCTCCGAGGTCTCGGCGGGGCCGGCCGGGGTCCTGGGCGCCATCGGGTCGGCGTCCTCCGGGCCCGGGTCCGTCGTCGCGGGGGTGGACGTCAGGTGGTCCAGGACGCGGGACAGCGTCGGGCCGTCGGAGTGCGGGGCGGGGCGGCGGACGCCGAGGGTGTCGAGGACGCGGTGGAGGCGGGCGGCGTCCGTGCGCCACTTGCGGTCGACGACCTCCTCCGGATACTCCTGCCAGTCCACCGGGGACCAGTCGGGCCCGGACTCGGCGGGGCCGCCGTGGAAGAGCCGGGCGGCGAGGAGAGAGGCCGCCTCGTCGACCACGCCCGGTTCCTCCAGGAGGTCGCAGGCGGGGCGCTCGCCGAGCCGGGAGGTGAAGCCCTCGGCCAGGCGGTCGCGGCGGGACAGCTCGGTGAGGGCGGCCACCACACCCGCGTCGAGACGGGAGGGCCAGCGGCCCATGCGCCAGGCGGGCAGGGCCACCCGGGTCAGGAGGCGGTCCCAGCCCGCGTAGGCCAGGCCGACCTGTTCCTGGGCGACGATCCTCAGGCCGTAGTCCACAGCCTGTGCACGCTCGGCCGCGGCGGCCGCGACCCCGCGCTCCATCTCCACCGCGTACTGCCGGCAGCCGTTCAGCATCAGCCGGGCCACCCAGCCGACCCCCGCCCGCAGCGCCCGGGAGACGGGTCCGCGGCCCGGGGCCGAGGCGACGGCCACCGCGGCGTCCAGACCCCGTACGAAGCGCCGGGCGGCGGCTATGTCGGGGTGCGCCGACGGTCCCGTACCGGCGACGACCGGGGCGAGGACCGCGCGCAGCTCGCCCACGCGCATCCACCACAGGAAAGGCGAGCCGATGACGAGGACGGGCGCGGCCGCGGAACGGCGGGGGCGGGTCTCGCCGCGGGAGTCCGCTATCTCGTCGCGGCCGGTCGGGGCGGGCGGGCCGTGCGCCGGGTGGGTGCGGTCCTCCAGCCAGCTGTCGCAGTCCGGGGTGAGCGCTATCGCCGAGGGCGCGGGGACGTCGAGGCGGTCGGCCAGGTCGCGCACCAGCCGGTACAGATCGGGCGCCGCGTCCTCCGCGACCGCCACCGTCGGGCTGACGGCGGGCCGGGCGCGGGCGACGACCAGGGCGATGCCGCCGGCCACCAGCAGCACCACGGCCGCGAGCACCGAGACCACCCAGCGGGCGGTGTCCCAGCCGGGGCCCACGAAATGGTCCGTGGCTCCGCCGGCCAGCAGGATCACCGCGGCCGCGGCGGGCAGCAGGGCCACCGCCAGCGCCCGGCTGCGCACCCGCAGCACGGCCAGGGCCCTCGACCGAGCGGCCTGCGTACCTGCCTCCACACCCATGCCGGTCACGACCGGACCTCACCCCCTCGCTGCCGTCGTGGTGCTTTCCTGGCGTTGCTCACTCCCCCACTGTGGCACCCGCCACTGACATCGCAATGCCGGTGGGCCAAGTGCCGGAACGCTTGCGCCGCACCCTAGTTGGGCCCCGGGTCCCCGTCAGCCGGAAAGGGAATCGGTCACTCGATGGAATGGCTTTGGGGAAAGGTGGATGACGGAGGGCAAGGATCAGGCCCCGGTTCCTGAGACGGAACGGGGCCCGAGGGGTTGTCCATGACGGCTCTACGGCTCTACTCGCCGGCCGCCTTCGCGGCGATGTCCGTGCGGTGCTGGGAGCCGTCGAGGCGGACGCGCGCGACCGCCCGGTAGGCGCGCTCGCGGGCCTCGGTGAGGTCCTTGCCGGTCGCGGTGACGGACAGCACACGGCCGCCCGCGCTGACCACGGCGTCGCCGTCGCGCCTGGTCCCGGCATGCAGGACGTAGGCGTGCGGGGCGTCCTCGGCCGCCACCTCGTCCAGACCGGTGATGGGGTCGCCGGTGCGCGGGGTGTCCGGGTAGTTGTGCGAGGCGACGACGACCGTGACGGCCGCGTCGTCGCTCCAGCGCAGGGGCGCCAGGTCGGCGAGGGTGCCGTTCGCGGCGGCCAGCAGGACACCGGCCAGCGGGGTCTTCAGCCGGGCCAGCACGACCTGGGTCTCGGGGTCGCCGAAGCGGGCGTTGAACTCGATGACCCGCACACCGCGACTGGTGATCGCCAGGCCCGCGTAGAGCAGGCCGGAGAACGGGGTGCCGCGGCGGCGCAGCTCGTCGACGGTCGGCTGGAGAACGGTCTCCATGACCTCCTCGACCAGCTTCGGGTCGGCCCAGGGCAGCGGGGTGTACGCGCCCATGCCGCCGGTGTTGGGGCCCTCGTCGTTGTCGAGCGCGCGCTTGAAGTCCTGGGCGGGCTGGAGCGGGACGACCGTCTCGCCGTCGGTGATGGCGAAGAGGGAGACCTCGGGGCCGTCGAGGAACTCCTCGATGACCACGCGCTCGCAGCCGGCCGCGTGGGCCTTGGCGGCCTCCAGGTCGGAGGTGACGACCACGCCCTTGCCGGCGGCCAGGCCGTCGTCCTTCACGACGTAGGGGGCGCCGAAGGCGTCGAGGGCCTCGGCGACCTCCTCCGCGGTCGTGCAGACGTACGAACGGGCGGTCGGGACGCCCGCCCCGGCCATGACGTCCTTGGCGAAGGCCTTGGAGCCCTCCAGCTGGGCGGCCTCCTTCGAGGGGCCGAAGACCGGGATGCCCGCCTCGCGCACGGCGTCGGCGACACCGGCGACCAGGGGCGCCTCCGGGCCGACGATCACCAGCTCGGCGCCGAGTTCCGTGGCCAGCGCGGCCACGGCGGCGCCGTCCAGGGCGTCGACCTGGTGCAGCTCGGCGACCTCGGCGATGCCGGCGTTGCCGGGGGCGCAGTGGAGCGCCGTGACGGCGGGGTCGAGGGACAGGGAGCGGCACAGGGCGTGTTCGCGGGCGCCGCTGCCGATGACGAGGACCTTCACGGGGTCAGCCTAACCGGAGGCGGGGTTGTGCCTTTGTGCGGGCTGCCCAAGAGGTGGGGGCGGCCGGGTTGTGGGTTTCTACGGAAGGGGCCGCGGGGAGGCGCCTCTGCCGTGCCCTGCCGAGGGCCCTTTCAGGCGCCTCTTCAAGGGCCCCGCTCACTCGTTCGTGAACTCTTCCATCACCGTCGCGCCCAGTTCGCGCACGATCAGCTCCTGGCCGGACAGGGCCGACTCGTCGAGGTCCGGGTCGTCGTCCTCGGGGATGTCGTCCTCGGGGGCGACGGGGTCGGGAGCGGAGCGCTGCGGGGCCGGGGCGGGGGCAGGGGTGGAGTGGGCCGGAGCCTGTGCCGAGGCGGACTGCGCGGCGGGGGCGGGCCGGGACGGGGCGGAGGACGGGGCCTGCGCGGTGGGCTGGGCTGCGGTGCTGTGGCCGTAGCCGCCGGAGTTGTAGCCGCCGGGGGCGGCGGGGGAGCCGTAACCGCCGGCCGACTGCGGGGGTGCGGAGCCGCCGGAGGGGTCGACGATCGCGTCGATCTTCCACTGGACGTTGAAGCGCTCGGCCAGGACCGCCTTGAGGTCGTCCTCGCTGCCGCTGCCCACGAAGCGGTCCATGGCGCCCGCGTTGACGAACCCGAGCTGGAGGGTGGTGCCGTCGAAGCCCACCACATGCGCGTTCGGGGCGTTCAGCAGCGCCCAGGTGAAGCGGCGCTTGTCCTTCACCGCCTCCAGGATGTTCGGCCACAGCGCGCGCGGGTCGAGACCGCCGGGAGCGGGCGTGTAGGCGGCAGCGGCGGCCGGGGGCGCGGCGGGCGCGGACTGTGCGGGGGCCGCGGGCTGGGGAGCCGCGGCGGGGCGCGCACCGCCGCCGGGGGCCGCCGCGGTGGGCCAGCCGCCGGGACGACGGCCGCCGCCGGCGGGCGCGGCCGTGGGCCAGGCGCCGGGGGCCGGGGCGGCGGCCGCGGGCTGCGGTGCGGGCTGCGGTGTGGGCTGGGGCTGTGCCACGGGCTGCGGCTGCGGCTGCGGCTGGGGCGGCTCGGGCGCGGAAGGCGCCGCCGGGGCCGGCTGGGACGCGTGCTCGGCCGCGACAGGGGCGGGGGCAGGCCTCGTAGGCGCGGCGGGGACAGGCGCGGCCGGAGCCGAGGCGGGAGGAGCCGCCGGGGTCTGTGCCGGGCCACCGGAGCCTCGTACGGCCGCGCGGGCCGCGGCGGCGCCACCGCCGGGCGGGACGGCTGCGGCGGCGTGGGCGTCGGGTCCGGGGGCGTAGCCTATGGCCGGCATTCCGGAGGGGGCGGCCGCGGAGAAGTTGACGCCGCGCTCCAGGCGGTCCAGGCGGGCCATGACGGACCGCTCGTCGCCGTAGGCGGCGGGCAGCATCACGCGGGCGCAGATCAGTTCCAGCTGGAGGCGGGGCGAGTTGGCGCCGCGCATCTCGGTCAGGCCGTCGTTGACCAGGTCGGCGGCGCGGCTGAGCTCGGCCGCGCCGAACGTACTGGCCTGGGCCTGCATCCGCTCGATGACGTCGACGGGGGCGTCGATGAGGCCCTTCTCGGCGGCGTCAGGGACCGCGGCGAGGATGACGAGGTCCCGCAGCCGCTCCAGCAGGTCGGCGACGAAGCGGCGAGGGTCATTGCCGCCCTCGATGACACGGTCGACGACCTCGAAGGCCGCGGCCCCGTCACCGGTGGCGAAGGCCTCGACGACGGAGTCCAGGAGGGAGCCGTCGGTGTAGCCGAGGAGGGACGTGGCCATGGCGTACGTCACACCGTCGGCGCCCGCGGCGGCGAGGAGCTGGTCCATGACGGACATGGAGTCCCGCACGGAGCCGGCACCGGCCCGCACGACGAGCGGGAGGACGCCGTCCTCGACGGGGATGTCCTCCTTCTGGCACACCTCGCCCAGGTACTCCCGCAGGGTGCCGGGCGGGACCAGCCGGAACGGGTAGTGGTGCGTACGCGACCGGATGGTCCCGATGACCTTCTCGGGCTCGGTCGTGGCGAAGATGAACTTCAGATGCTCCGGCGGCTCCTCGACGACCTTGAGCAGCGCGTTGAAACCGGCCGACGTGACCATGTGGGCCTCGTCGATGATGTAGATCTTGTAGCGGCTGCTCGCGGGTCCGAAGAAGGCCTTCTCGCGCAGCTCACGGGCGTCGTCCACACCGCCGTGGGACGCGGCGTCGATCTCGATGACGTCGATGGAACCGGGGCCGTTGCGCGCGAGGTCGCGGCAGGACTGGCACTCGCCGCAAGGGGTGGGCGTGGGGCCCTTCTCGCAGTTCAGACACCGCGCGAGGATGCGCGCGCTGGTCGTCTTGCCGCATCCACGCGGACCGCTGAACAGGTACGCGTGATTGACCCGGTTGTTCCGCAGCGCCTGCTGCAGCGGGTCGGTTACATGCTCCTGCCCGATGACCTCGGCGAACGACTCCGGGCGATAGCGGCGGTACAGCGCAAGAGACGACACGCATACGAGGTTATAGGCGCCCACTGACAAAGCGGACCGCACGCGGAGGCGGGCCCGGGGACGCGGGCCGATGCGCTGGGTGCGGAGCCCGGGGACGCGGGCGGACGAGCGTGACTACGGGGCCCGCGGGAGGGGGAACGCAAACGCCCCCCACGCACCCGCCAGAGCCGACCTACCCTTGCTGCCTTCCGGCCCTGGGGGAGTTCAGTCAGATAGCGCCGCGTGAGGGGCTGCGCCAAGGGTACCCGATCCCGGCCTGGGGGAACGAGTTCGCGAGCACACCTCTCGGTCATGTAATGTTCCGAGCGGAGGATTCGCCTAGAGGCCTAGGGCGCACGCTTGGAAAGCGTGTTGGGGGCAACCCCTCACGAGTTCGAATCTCGTATCCTCCGCCAGCCCAGAGGGGCCGGACCACGCAAGCGGTCCGGCCCCTCTGGCGTTCGTCGGGGACACAGCGTCGTTCGCACTCGTGCGGCCCGGACCGGAAGCGGCCGGGCATGCGCTGTCCGACACTTTGTTTCGCTCGCCCGATGCCGAAACCCCAGGTCAGTGGCCCTGGCCGAGTCATGGCCGTAAGGATCTGTGCCCACGGCCACAGCGGGAGAGCCGTGCGCAGGCCCATACTGAGCCATGACAAAGCCTGCTGCACCCAAGCGTCATCTGCCCACCAGCCCCTTCAAGGCCCCGGTCGCACCGGCCCCGAAACACTTCGCCCTGGGCGACCAGGTCTCGCATGACGTGTACGGCCTCGGCCGGGTCATCGGCATCGAGGACGGCATCGCGGCGCTCGTGGACTTCGGCTCGACGCAAATGCGGATCCTGAGCCCGTACGGCAAGATGACCAAGCTGTAGAACCGCAGTGCCCGGTCACGGCACACCAGGCCCCTTCAGGGACCTGTAGCGAAAGAGAGACCTCTCATCGATCTGACGTCGCTGTTCTCCGCCCAGGAAGGGCAGACCCGTTACTCGGCCGCGGCAGCGCCGCAGCCGGCGACCAACCCCTTCCAGTCCCCCGACTTCGGGGACGACGAGACCGTGCCGCTCGAGGACGTACAGGAGCCCACCTGGGGCAGGCGTACGGCAGGGTCCGAGGCGGCTTAGCTCCACGCAGGACGCTGGCTCCGGCAAGGCGATACGAAGGGCCCCGCTGATCATCGGCGGGGCCCTTCGTCATGTCCTTCGCCCGCCCTCCTGTGGCTGCTTCGCCCGCCCTCCTTCGGCCGGACGGCACGTCATGAGTGGCTGACAGGTTTTTCAAAAGTTCTTCATCGGCGCGGCCCTACCGTCGGCCTGCCCGTCGCGGTCGGGACGGGTGACAGGGAGGACTGAGGGTGTTGCGCAAGAGCCGGGTGTGGGGGGCCGCTGCGGCGGTCGTGGTGTTGGGGGTCGCCGGGTGCGGGGGTGGCGGTGGGGGCGGTGAGGTGCCGTCCGCCGGGGGTGCCTCCTCGGGCCGGGCGGGGGGTGAGAAGGACGCGCTCGCCGAGTACGTGGAGGGGAAGCGGGCGTGGGTCGCGTGCATGCGGGAGAACGGGGTGGACCTCGACGACCCCGATGAGAAGGGGCAGGTCGAGATCGGTGGGGACGGGGACACGCGGCGGCGGTTGAAGCTGGATCCCGCGTTCATGGCCGCCACCGAGAAGTGCGCGTCCGTCGATCCGCCGGTGCCCGACGGGCTGGAGCGCTCGCTCAATCCGCTCACCCCTGAGCAGGTCGAGGTCAGGCAGAAGTACGCGAACTGCATGCGGGAGAACGGGGCTTCCGACTTTCCCGATCCCGGGCCCGACGGGTACGGCGAGGGTGAGTGGGACCAGACCTCGGCCGGGGCGCGGCGGGCGGCTCGGGTGTGTGCGCCGATCATCGGGGAGCCCAGCGACCCGCCGCCCGCCAAGGGGTGAGCATGGCGTACGACGACGTACAGGAAGAGGTGCGCCCCGCTGCCCGGCGCCGGCTTCGGGTCGGGCTTGTCCTCGGCGGGGTGGCTGTCGTCGCGGGCGTGTCCGTGGTGGGGGCGCTCGGGCTCGGGGGCGGTGGAGAGCCTCGCACCGGCGCTTCGCCGCGCAGCGGGAGCCTGGTGGCCGTCGCCCGGGGCACGCTTGTCGAACGTACGGCTGTGGACGGGCAGTTGGGATACGGGGTCGAGCTGCCGTTGCCGCTCAAGGCCTCCGGCACCGTCACCTGGCTGCCCGGGCAGGGGGCTGTCGTCGGGCGGGGTGAGCAGCTCGTACGCGTCGACGACCGGCCTGTGGTGCTCATGTACGGGGCGCTTCCCATGTACCGGGAGCTCGGCGTCTCGGCCGTCCCGGAGGAGGAGTCCCCCGAGCAGGAGGAGTCGCCTGAACAGGAAGAGCCCGGCCCCGAGGTCTCCGCGGCTGCCTCCCCGCCCCGGGACATGCGGGGCATGGATGTGCTCCAGTTCGAGAGCAACCTCGCCGCCCTCGGCTACACCGGGTTCACCGTCGACGAGACGTTCACCGAGCTGACCGCCGAGGCCGTCAGACGGTGGCAGCGGGCGCTCGGGGTGCCGGTGACCGGGAGGGTCGGGGTGGGGGACGTCGTCTACTCGGCCGGGAAGGTGCGGATCGGGCAGCTGGGGGTGCAGCCCGGGGCACCGGCCGGGGAGAACGTCCTCACCTATACGGGGACCGCGCGGAAGGTCGTCGTGCAGGCCTCGGCGTCGGACACCCGGTGGGCCGTGCGCGGGGCGGACGTCACCGTCGTACTGCCGGACGGGAAGTCCGTGCGGGGGGAGGTGGCTGTCGTGGGGCGGCAGGCCTCGCCGCCGGCCGGTGGGGAGGGCTCCGGGCAGCCGGCGACCGTGCCGGTGACCGTCGCCGTCGACGACCAGCGGGCCCTGGGGCGGCTGGAGAGCGGGCCCGTCTCCGTCGAGTACGCCGGGCGGACGGCCGAGGACGTGCTGACCGTGCCCGTCGCCGCGCTGGTCGCGCTCGCCGAGGGCGGGCACGGACTGGAGACCGCGGACGGGCGGTTCGTCGCCGTGCGGACCGGGCTGTTCGCCGACGGGGACGTCGAGGTGAGCGGGCCCGGCGTCCGCGAGGGCATGAAGGTGAGGATTCCGGAATGACGGCGGTCGTGGAGTTCGAGTCGGTCTCCAAGGTCTACCCCGGTGGGGTGGCCGCCGTGCGGGACGTCAGCCTCCGGGTCCGGCGCGGTGAACTCGTCGCCGTCACCGGGCCCTCCGGGTCGGGGAAGTCGAGCATGCTGCATCTGATGGGCAGTCTGGACCGGCCCTCCACCGGGCGGGTGCTGGTCGACGGGCACGACGTGGCGCGGCTGTCCGACCGGGAGGTGTCCGCGCTGCGGGCCACCCGGATCGGGTTCGTGTTCCAGCAGTTCCATCTGGCCGTCGGTGTGCCCGTACTGGAATCCGTGGCCGACGGGCTGCTGTACGCCGGTGTCGCCCCGCGGCGCCGGCGGGCGCGGGCGGCCGCCGCGCTGGAGCGGGTCGGGCTCGGGCACCGGCTGCGTCATCTTCCGCACCAGCTCTCCGGCGGGGAGCGGCAGCGGGTCGCGGTCGCCCGTGCGGTCGTCGGTGAGCCCGCCGTGCTGCTCGCCGACGAGCCGACCGGGAACCTCGACTCCGCGTCCGGTGCCACCGTCCTCGCGCTGCTGCGGGAGCTCAACGCCGCCGGGACGACCGTCGTCGTCATCACCCACGACCGGGAGATCGCCGCCGGGCTGCCGCGTCGTGTCGAGCTGCGCGACGGGCGCCTGGTGACGGATGCGGGGGCGCACCGGTGAGCCGGCGGGCGCGGCTGCGTACGCCCCGGCTGCGGGTCGGTGATCTCGTACGGCTCGGGGGTGCCGGGCTGCGGGCGCGGCCGTTGCGGGTGTTCCTGTCCGCGGTCGGGATCGCGATCGGGGTGGCGGCGATGATCGCGGTGGTCGGGATATCCGGGTCCGGGCAGGCGGAGGTCGACCGGCGGCTGGACGCGCTCGGGACGAATCTGCTGCGCGTGGCACCGGGGGAGACCCTCGCGGGAGGCGCGGCGCAACTGCCGCCGGAGTCGGTGGGGATGATCCGGCGGATACCGCCGGTGCAGCGGGTCGCGGCCACGGGAGAGACCGGGGCGCAGGTGTACCGCAGTGACCTGATGCCCGTCGGGCGTACGGGGTCGCTCAGCGTGCTCGCGGCCGAGCCGGAGCTGCTGGCGGCCGTCGGCGGGCAGGTGCGCAGGGGGCGGTGGCTGGGGGACGCGGCGCAGGAGTACCCGGCGGTGGTGCTCGGCGCGACCGCGGCCCGCCGCCTCGATGTGTACGCGCCCGGCACCCGGGTGTGGGTCGGCGGCCGGTGGTTCTCGCTGGTCGGCGTCCTCGACCCGGTGCCGCTGGCGCCGGAGATCGACAGTGCCGCGCTGGTGGGATGGCGGGCGGCACGGACGTATCTGCGCTTCGACGGCAAGCCGTCCACCGTCTACGTCCGTGCGCAGGACGACCGGGTCGGCGCCGTACGGGCCGTCCTCGCGGCCACGGCACGCCCCGACCGGCCCGGTGAGGTGCGGGTCTCCCGGCCCTCCGACGCGCTCGCCGCCCGCGAGGCCACGCGTTCCGCGCTGACCGGGCTGCTGCTGGGGCTCGGCGGGGTGGCGCTGCTGGTCGGCGGGGTCGGCGTGGGCAACACGATGGTGATCTCGGTGCTGGAGCGCCGCCCGGAGATCGGGCTGCGCCGGGCGCTCGGGGCGCGGCGGGGGCAGATCCGGGCCCAGTTCGTGGCCGAGTCGCTGCTGCTGTCACTGCTCGGCGGGCTGGCCGGGACGGTCCTCGGGACGCTGATCACCGCCGGGTACGCGCTCAGCCGGGGGTGGCCCACCGTGGTCCCGGTGTGGGCCGGTGCGGCGGGCATCGGTGCGACCGTCGTCATCGGCGTGGTCGCCGGACTGTATCCGGCGGTCCGGGCGAGCAGACTGTCGCCGACGGAGGCGCTGGCGGGCACCTAGGACTTCCTGCGGTCTGGGTCTCTCATGTGGGGTGCCGTCGGGGAACGGGGAGGGGACGGTCATGAGCTTCCGGCTGCGGGTGCTGGGGCTGTTGATGCTGGTCGCACTGACTGCAACGGCCGCGACGGCGTGGCTGACGCTGCGGCAGGCGAACCGGCAGGTGCGGGAGGCGGTGGCCGCCGGGGAGGAGGACGTCGCCCGGATCGGCGGGGAGCTGCGGGCGTACGGGTTCGCGCACGGCGGCTGGGAGGGGGTCGGGCCGACGGTCGCCGGGCTCGCGCGGGACACCGGGCAGCGCATCCGGGTCGTCACCGAGGGCGGTGTGCTGCTCGCCGACTCCGACGCGCTCGCCGGGAGGGAGCCGCGCCCCGGGGGCAGCCGGCCGCCCGTGGTGGTCGACGCGCGGCCGGTGCTGCGGTTCCCTGCGGGGCAGGGGGCCCGGCTTTCCGTGAAGGCGACCCTCGGCCGGATCCCGCGCTATCGGGCCGCGACCGCCTACGCGGCCTGCCTGACCCGGGCGGGCGTGCCGGTGACCGCCCGCCCGGACGCGCACGGTATCCCGGTCGTCGAGGCCTCCGGGCCGGCGGTCAACTGCCGGTCGGCCGAGGACGCCACGACGTACGTGCCGGGGCCGGGCGTGGACCCGCTCTTCCGCTGCGAACGGGAGACCCCCCTGCTGCCCTGCCTCCAGCGGGGCTTCGACGAGCGCACCGCGTCCTTCGCCCCGCCCCGCCTCGACGTGTCCCTCGGCTACCGGGACGAGGCCCCGCCTGTGCTGGCCGCCGGGCCCGCTGCCGCGGTGGCGGGCGGGGTCGCGCTGGCCGCCGTACTGGGGGCGCTGCTGCTGAGCCGGGCCGTGCTGCGGCCGGTGCGGGCGATGACGCTCGCGGCGCAGGGGCTGGGCGAGGGCGATCTGGAGCGGCGGGTGCCGGTGGCCGGGCGGGACGAGATCGCGCGGCTGGGCGTGGCGTTCAACCGCATGGCCGACTCCCTGCAGGCCGGTGAGGAGCGGCAGCGCCGGCTGACCGGGGACATCGCGCACGAGCTGCGCACCCCGCTGGCGAATCTGCGCGGCTATCTGGAGGCGCTGCGCGACGGGGTCGTCGAGCCGACGCCCGAGCTGCTGGACTCCCTGCACGAGGAGGCGTTGCTCCAGCAGCGGATCGTCGACGACCTGCACGACCTCGCCCTCGCGGAGGCCGGGGCGCTGACCTACCACCGCCGCGAGGTGGAGCTGCGCGAGCTGCTGGAGGCCGGGCGGACGGCCCAGCGTGCGCGGGCGGAGGCGGTCGGGGTGGCCCTGGAGCTGCGGGCGCCGCACCCCGTGTCCGTGTACGCCGACCCGGACCGGCTGCGGCAGGCCGTCGGCAACCTCGTCACCAACGCGCTGCGGGCCACGAGCGCCGGCGGGACCGTCACCCTTGCGCTGTCCGCGCGCGACGGGCGGGCCGTCGTGGAGGTCGCCGACACCGGCACGGGCATCGCGGCCGGCGACCTGCCGCACCTCTTCGACCGCTTCTGGCGGGCCGACCCCTCCCGGGGCCGGGCGACCGGCGGCAGCGGGCTCGGGTTGTCCATCGCCCGCCAGATCGTCGCCGACCACGGCGGGACGATCGGCGTACGCAGCACCCTCGGCGCCGGTACGACGTTCACGATCACGCTGCCGGAGGCCGACGGGGGTCAGTCCGCGAGGCGGTAGCCCCGGCCGTACACCGTCTCCAGGTGCCGGGGCCGCCGCGGGTCCTCCTCCAGTTTGCGGCGCAGGTTCATCACATGGGCGTCGACGGTGCGTTCCAGGACGTCCCGGTCGAAGCCGAAGACCCGCTCGATGATCTGGGCGCGGGTGAACACCCGCCCGGGCTCCCGGGCGAGGGTCTCCAGGATCGCGAACTCCTTGGCCGTGAGGGTCACTTCGCGGCCGGAGACCCGCACCTCGAAGCGGGCGGTGTCCAGTTCGACCTCCCCCACCCGCAGCAGTTCGGCCGCGGGTGTGCCCGACTTCCTGGCGCGGCGCAGCAACGCCCGTACGCGCGCGGTCAGTTCGCGGGGGCTGTAGGGCTTGGTGAGGTAGTCGTCGGCGCCCAGGTCCAGGCCGAGGAGCAGGTCCTCCTCGGTGCGGCGGGCGGTGAGCAGCAGGATCGGCACGTCCGACTCGGTGCGCAGGATGCGGCACACGTCGAGGCCGTCGACCAGGGGCAGCATCACGTCCAGGACGATGAGGTCGGGCGCGGCGGTGCGGGCCCGCTCCAGGGCCGTCCGGCCGTCCGCGGCGACCTGCACCGCGTGGCCCTCCCGCTCCAGGTAGATCCGGACCAGCCGGGCCTGCTTCTCGTCGTCCTCGGCGACCAGAATCCGCGCGTTCAACCGGCTCCCCCAGCCCTTGTCGATCCCCGCGTGAACCGTAGTACAGGCCCTCGGGTCATCCGAACGGACGACCCCTGCGTCATCCGTTCCGCACCTCGTGCGCAGCCTCTCCGCCGACCGTCCGGGCCCGGATCCGGCCGGAGGATCGAAGCAATGGCAAGGCCGACGACAAGACAGGCCGAGGCACACACGAAGGGCTCCCCCGTCATGCAGCACGCTCGTAAGAAGACCCTGCGGAACCTGTCCACCCGTACCCGCGTCCTCACCGGCGGCGCCGTCCTGGCCGCCGTGGCCGCGGGCACGTTCGGCAGCGTCGCCGCGAGTGCCGCGGACGCGCCGAAGGCCGCCGCGCCGGCCGCCGCCGCGCAGAGCAACACCACGCAGACCACGCACCTGACGATCGACGCCGCCACCGACGCCGCCGAGGCCGCGCTGGAGGCCGCCGAGAAGGACGGTCAGCGCGTCTCCGTCGCCGTCGTCGACCGCAACGGCAACACCGTCGTCACCCTGCGCGGCGACGGTGCCGGCCCGCAGTCCTACGAGTCCGCCGAGCGCAAGGCGTACACCGCCGTGTCCTGGAACGCGCCCACCTCCGAGCTGGCCAAGCGCCTGGAGCAGGCCCCCAACCTGAAGGACATCCCCGGCACGCTCTTCCTCGGCGGCGGCGCGCCCGTCACCGCCAAGGGCGCCCCGATCGCGGGCATCGGCGTGGCCGGCGCCCCGTCCGGCGACCTCGACGAGAAGTACGCCCAGGCCGGCGCCGCCGCGCTCGCCAAGTGACATGGGTACGCCGGGCCCGCCGCCCTAGGCGGGTCCGGCGTACGTGTCGGAGGACGCCGATGATCAGAGCCGTACTGCCCAGGCGCGGCAGGAGGAATCCCTTGACCGCCTTCGACCACGAACTGCTGCAGGCCGCCCAGCGCGGCGACACCGCGACCGTGCGCCTCGCCCTGGACGCGGGCGCCGATGTCGAGGCCCGTGACGGGCACGGCCGGACCCCGCTGCTGCTCGCCGCGCTCGCCGACCACGTCGGCACCGCCAGGCTGCTCCTCGCCGCGGGCGCCGACCCGAACGCCCGGGACGACCAGGACGACAGCCCCTGGCTGGTCACCGGCGTCACCGGCAGCGTCGCCATGATGCGGCTGCTGCTCCCCCACGGCCCCGACCTGCGGCTGCGCAACCGCTACGGCGGCGTCTCCCTCATCCCCGCGGCCGAACGCGGCCATGTCGCCTACGTCCGTGCCGTGCTGGACGAGACCGACATCGACGTCGACCACGTCAACCGGCTCGGCTGGACCGCCCTGCTGGAGGCGGTGATCCTCGGTGACGGGGGCCGCGCCCACCAGCAGATCGTCGAGCTGCTCCTGGCCGCCGGTGCCACGCCAGACCTCCCCGACGGGGACGGTGTCACGCCGCTGCGGCACGCCGAGCGCCGCGGCTTCGAGGAGATCGCCGCCCTGCTGCGGAGGGCCGCCCGGTGAACCGGCGTGCCTTCCTCGGCGCCCTCGCCGGGACGGTGGCCGCCTCCGCGTGCACGCCGTCCGCCGCTCCGGAGGAGCCGCGCGCGGAACGTCGTACGACCGGCTCCGCCGCCCCCTCCTCCGCCGGGCTTCTGCTCGTCACCGACTTCGGGGCCGACACCGTCACCTTCGTCGACCCGGCGAGCGGGCCCGTGGCCTCCGTGCGGGCCGGTGCCGCCCCCTACGGGATCGCCCTCGGGGACGACGGACTGGCCTGGGTGGCGGCGGCCGAGGGGGTCGCGGTGATCGACACCCGGGCGCGGCGGCGACTCGGACTGATCCCCTACCGGACCTCCCCGACCCGCCTCGGGCAGCCGGCGTACGGCGAGTACCGCGGCGGCGGCATGGGCATCGCGCTCGCGCCCGACGGGCGGTACGCGTACGTGGGGGTCAATGTCCCCGGCGGGAACGGGGTGCTCGAAGTCGTCGACACGGCCGCGCGGAAGGTCGTCCGGACGGTGCCCGTCGGGCGGCGGCCGTTCGATGTGGACGTCTCCCGGGACGGCTCCGAGGTGTACGTCACCGGGCACGACTCCTTCGACGTCACCGTCGTCCCCGCACGCGGGCGCCCGCGGCGGATCGAGGTCGCCCCCTACGGCACCGAGGGCGGGCTCGGCTCCTGGCTGAAGCCGCACCACGCCGCCGTACGGCCGTCGGACGGGCGGCTGCTGCTGCCGTTCGAGGGCGAGAAGCTGGTGGTGGTCGATCCGCGCACGGGGCGGTCCCGGGTCGAGGCCATGACCGCGAACACCCATCAGCACGGGGTCGCCGTCACGCCGGACGGGACGCTGCTCGTCGTCGGGACCGGGCCGATCGATCCGGCCTCCGACCGGGGGCCGTCCCTGACCGTGCGCATGCCCGACGGGCGGGAGCGGGTGCATCCGCTGGACGGGCCGCACGAGGACGTCGCCGTGTCGCGGGACGGGCGTACCGCCTACGTCACCGGCGGGTTCACCCGGGACGGGTACTGGGACGGCATCACGGTCGTGGACCTGGCGACCGGCCGCGCCCGGCGGCTGCCCGCGGGGCACCGGCCCCTCGGTATCGCGGTCCTGTGACGTCACGGGACGAGGCGCTGCTCCTTGGCCACCGACACCGCCGCCGCGCGGGTGTCGACGCCGAGCTTGTCGTAGATGCGGCGCAGGTGCGTCTTCACCGTGGCCTCGCTGATGAAGAGGGCGCGGGCGATCTCGCGGTTGGGCAGGCCCTGGGCGAGATGGGTGAGGATGTCGCGCTCGCGGGGCGTGAGGGTGGGGCGGGGGCTGCGCATCTGGGCCATGACCCGGCCGGCGACCGGCGCGGACAGCGCGGTGCGGCCCTCGGCGGCGGCGTGGATGGCGGCGAAGAGTTCCTCGGGGCGTTCGGCCTTGAGGAGATAGCCCGTCGCGCCCGCCTCGATGGCGCGGGTGATGTCGGCGTCGGTGTCGTAGGTGGTGAGGACCAGGACGTGCGGCTTGTCGCCGGTGCGCGAGGCGACGATCCGGCGGGTGGTCTCCACGCCGTCGATGCCCTCGCCGAGCTGGAGGTCCATCAGCACCACGTCCGGCTCCAGCTTGCGGGTCAGCGCGATCGCCTCCTCGCCGCTGCCCGCCTCGCCGATCACCTCGATGTCGGGGGCGCTGGCGAGGAGGGCGAGCAGGCCGGCGCGGACCACGACGTGGTCGTCGCAGACGAGGATGCGGGTCATCGGGGCTCCACTTTCGGCTCCAGCGGGATCGCGGCGGACAGGACGGTTCCTTCGCCCGGTGCGGACTCCACGGTGAGGGTGCCGCCGAGCTGGCGCAGCCGGGCCCGGATGGCGGGCAGGCCGTAGCCGCGGGCGGCGGACGCCTTCACGGACCGGGGGTCGAAGCCACGCCCGTCGTCCGCCACGTCCAGCACGATCTGGTCGTCCAGGCAGGTCAGGGTGAGCGTGGCGGCGCCGGCGTGGGCATGCTCACGCACGTTGGCCAAAGCGCCCTGGGCGATCCGCAGCAGCGCCGACTCCACCGGCATGGGCAGCTTCGGCACCGCGCCCTCGGTGTGGACGCGCACCGTCAGGTCCGCGCCGCTCTCCCGCTCGGCGACCGCGCGCAGCGCCTCCGGCAGGCCGCCCGCACCGGCCAGGTCGGCGGGGGTGAGGTCGTGCACGAAACGGCGGGCCTCGGCGAGGTGGGACTCGGCGATGGAGGCGGCCGTGCGGATGTGGGCGCGGGCGGTGTCCGGGGCCGTGTCCCAGACCCGGTCGGCGGCCTGGAGCAGCATGCGCTGGCTGGACAGGCCCTGGGCGAGGGTGTCGTGGATCTCGCGGGCGAGCCGCTCACGCTCGGCGAGGGTGCCCTCGCGGCGCTCGGTGGCGGCCAGTTCGCGGCGGGTGCGGATCAGGTCGTCGATGAGGGCGCGCTGCCGGGCGGCCTGCCGTTCCATGACGACGAAGACGGCGGTGGCCACGGCGGCGACGGCGGGCGGCGCGAGCAGGACGTTCGGGTCCGCCCAGCCGGCCAGCTTCAGCTGGGCCCCCACGGTCAGGGCGGTGAGCAGCGCGACCAGGGTCACCGCGGCCCGCGCCGGAAGGGTCCGCAGGCCGGTGTAGAACAGCGGCACCGCGCACCAGGCGAAGCTCGGCGCCATCACCACCAGCACCGCCCACGCACCCACGACCGCACCCAGCCACACCAGCCGGCGTGCGCTGAGCCGGGTACCGAGGGCCGGGCCCAGCACGTACAGCGCCGCCAGCAGCACCGACAGGGCGATCACCCAGGGCGTGCGTGGGTCACCGGCGTGCCGGGCGAGGTAGCGGGCCAGGGACGCGCCGAGCAGCACGAAGAAGGCGGTGTGCATGACGACCGCGAGGGTGCGGGTGTCGTCCCGTTCCTCTCTGGGAGTCATTCGCCTTGCCTTCCCTGGCCGCGCTGAACTGGGCAAACACCTTCATTGTTCCCCCGGTGCGGCCCTTCGGGGGTCATCCGTTCGGTTGACCCCTTCAGGGGCCTATGACGACGGGGGCCGTCTCGGTCACCTGGTCCAGCTCAGAGGTGCGGACGGTGAGCTTCATGGTCCAGGTGCCGGGGAGGGGGAGGGTGACGGCGTCGGTGCCCCAGTAGCCGCCGAGGTTCTTCAGGCGGGCGTCGAGGGGGCCGACGTCCTGGTCGGGCAGGGTGAAGGAGATCCGCAGCTCGGGGACGGTGGCGATGCCGCCGTCGGGGCCGAGGACGACGGCCTGGACGGCGTTCGCGCCGGCTCGCGCGGGGTCGAAGGAGACCTGCACCTTGCCGTGGCCGCCGGGGGTGCCGACGTCGAAGGGGACGGTCGCGGTGGAGGTGACGCGGTCCGCTGCCGCGAGGGTGCCGCCCCCAGCGGCTTCGGCGGCTTCCGCGGCTTCGGCGGACCGGCCGGGGAGCGTGGCCGTGAGCAGCGTGGTGAGCACCAGGACCAGGACACCGACGGCCGCCTCGGTGAGGACCGAGCGCCTGGGGGTGGCGAGCCGGTTCGTCCAGCGGCGCGAGAACGCCGCCGCCGCGAGCAGTACGGCCACTGCGGCGAGCTTGGCCGCCAGGATCCTGCCGTACGAGGTGCCGGTCAGGGCGTCCAGGGAGCCGAGGCCCCGCCAGGACTGGTAGACGCCGGTGAGCACCAGGACGGCCACGCAGGTGAGGGCCAGTCGGGAGAAGCGGGCCGTCGCCTCGGTGGAGGGGGTGCTGCGCAGGAGGGCCGCGAGGCCGCCCAGCCACACCGACATGGCCAGCAGATGCAGCGCGGTGGAGACGATCGCCGCGGGCACCTGGATGCCGGCCGAGGCGTGTTCGGCGGTGGCCCAGGTGAGGGCGAGTCCGACGGCGAGGGCCGCGCCGGTGCGGGGGCCGCGGGCGGGGCGTCGTAGATACAGGGCCGTCGCCGCGAGCAGGGCCAGCCGGGCGAGGAGGGTGAGGCCCGGGCGGCCGCCGAGGGTGCGGGTGAGCGCGGCGGGGTCGAGGGCCGTCGCGAGGCCGGTGCCCGCCTCGTACGGGGCGCGGAGCAGCAGCAGGGCGAGCGTGGCCGCGAGGAGGGTCCACCAGCCGGTGCGCAGCAGCGGGCGCAGCCGGCCCGGGTCCGGGGGGCGGCACACCTCCACGAACGCGGCGGTGCCGAGGAGCAGGGCGGCCGCGAGGTGGGCGAGGTAGCGGGCGGTGTTGTGGAGGGTGGTGGTGGCCGGGTCCTCGGAGGGGGCGGTGGCCGCCACGGTGGGGGTGGGTTCACCCACCGAGAAGGTGAACGCCCCTGAGACCGGGTGGCTGTCCGCGGAGACGACCCGCCAGGCGACGGTGAACGTGCCTCGCCCCAGGTCCGGCGGCAGGCTCACCTGGATCGTGTCGCCGCCGCCCGCCGCGTGGAGTGGCTCTCCCGTGCGCACGCGGTGGCTTCCGGGGTCGAGCACCCGGATCGAGCCGTCCAGCAGGGCCACGGACTCGGTGAAGGTGAGGGTGAGGTCGCGGGGGGCCGACCGCAGAACCGTGCCGTCGCCGGGGGTGGTGCCGCGCAGGGCGGCGTGGGCGGAGGCGGGAGTGGCCGGGGCGAGCAGGGTGAGCAGGAGGATGCCGAGCAGGAGGGCAGGCCGGATGCGTCGCACGTCGTACGGGTACGGATCTCCGGGCCGTTCTGCTCACCTCGGCGTCGGGGGCGGGGTCACCACCCCGGCCGCGCCGACACCCCGCCGTCCACGGCCAGGTCCTGGCCGGTGATCCAGGACGCCAGCGGGGAGGCGAGGAAGACGCAGGCGTCGGCGATGTCCTGCGGGCGGCCCAGGCGGCGCAGGGGGGCGGACTCGTGCCAGCGGTTCACGCCCTCCGGCCAGGTCTCGGTCAGGCCGGGGCGGTCGATGAGGCCGGGGGAGACGGTGTTGACGCGGACGTCCCAGGCGCCGTACTCCAGTGCGGCCGCGCGGGCGTGCATGACGACGGCGGCCTTGGAGGCGCTGTAGTGGGCGTGGCCGGGGGCGGGGCGGTGGGCCTCGACGGAGGCGATGTGGGTGACCGAGCCGCCGTCGGCGTCGCGCATCACCTCGGCCGCCGCCTGGGTGCAGGCGAACACCGGTGTCAGGTTGGTGTCGACGACCTCGCGCCACTCGTCCGCCGTCATGCCGGGCAGGTCGCGCACGGGCTGGACGGCCGCGTTGTTGACGAGGGCGTCCAGCCGTCCGCCGCCCCACCGCGCGGCCTCGCGCACCAGCGCCCGGCATGCGGAGGGGTCCGTCAGCTCGGCCGTGAGAACGGTCGCCCGGCCGCCGGAGTCCGCGATGCGCGCGGCCGTCTCGTGGGCCGCCGTCACGGCCGTACGGCAGTGCAGGGCGACCGCCGCGCCCTCCTCGGCGAACCGCAGGGCGATGCCGCGGCCGATGCCGCCGCCCGCGCCGGTGACCAGGGCGACCCGGCCGTTCAGGAGTCCGTACCGCCGCTCGCTCATGGCCGGCACAGTGTCATGATCCGGTCGGCCTCGGCGGGGTAGCGCGCCGT
This sequence comes from Streptomyces sp. NPDC096205, assembly GCF_044763135.1. Classification (NCBI taxonomy): domain Bacteria; kingdom Bacillati; phylum Actinomycetota; class Actinomycetes; order Kitasatosporales; family Streptomycetaceae; genus Streptomyces; species Streptomyces sp. NPDC096205. Next base: position 88,152 of record NZ_JBIWFS010000003.1, read on the forward strand.
GAGGCGGCCGGCGTCGCCGTGCTCGTAGTCCTCGTAGGTGAAGCCGGGGGTGGTGGTGCAGCCGAAGAACGTCCAGGCGCCCGGCGGGACGACCCGGCCGCCCATCCAGGTGCCGGCGGGCACGGTCAGCTGCGGCTGCTGGCCGCGGCGGACGTCCGGGCCCAGGACGGTCGTACGGGAGGTGCCGTCCGGGGCCAGGAGCAGCAGCTCCAGCGGGTCGCCGAGGTAGAAGTGCCAGGTCTCGTCCGACGTCAGGCGGTGCAGGGCCGAGTAGTCGTCCGCGTGGAGCAGGGCGACGATCGCGGTGCCCTCCGGGCGGCCGTCGGGCCGGTCTGGCCCGGTCCAGGTGCGGCGGAACAGGCCGCCCTCGCGCGGTATCGGCTGAAGGCCGTAGTGGTCGACGAGCTCCTCCGGCATCATGCCGGGAAGGCTACCTCCCGCGTGATGAAGGCGAGTTGGGCGTTCTTCTCCGGCAGGTACACGTCCGGCAGGTCGATCTCGGGCAGCACGACCGCCGGTCCCGCCTCGAAGCCCAGCTTGTGGAAGAGGGCGACGGCCTTGTCGTTGCGTACGTCGGGGTCGACGACGATCCGCCGCCGGTCCAGGGTGAGCAGGGCGTACGAGAAGATCGCGCGGGCCAGCGCGCCGGTCCAGCCGGGCCGGGCGCCGCCGGGGCCCGCGGGGGCGAGCAGCAGGTGGATGCCGATGTCGCCGGGGCGGACGTCGTAGCACTCGCCGACGCGGTCGGCGTCGGGCTCGTAGGTCTGCAGGAGGGCGACCGGTTCGCCGTCGCGTTCGAGGAGGAACGCGTGGTGGGTGTCGAGGGTGTCCATGTGGGCGTAGATCTCGGCCACCTGAGTCTCGGTCAGGTCGGTCATGCCCCAGAACGCGGCGCGTTCCTCGCTGACCCAGCGGTGCAGGAGCGGGGCGTCGGCGGCCGGGTCGAGGGGCAGCACGCGGACGGTGCCGAAGCCGTCGACCTCCTGCTCGTGGACGGCCTCGCGGGAGGCGTACGGGGTGGTGGCGGCCAGGTCAGACATCGGTCTCCTTCTCCAGGCGGTCCCAGTCGGTGACGACCGGGGCGAGGTCTCCCACGAGCCACAACGGCAGCTGGTCGCGGTGGTGGGGCGAGCCGGGGACGCCGGACGCGCCGTACGGCACGATCCAGCGGCTGTTCTCGCGCCGGGCGAGGTCCCACACGAAGCGGGCCGCGGAGGCGCGGGCGGCGAGGTCGGTGACACCGGGGACGGCCGAGGTGCACAGCACGCAGTCGCTGTCGCCGGACAGCCCCGGTTCGTCGTACGACGTGTTCGGCAGGGCCCGCCAGGGGGCGAGGCGGTGGGTGTCGCCCCAGGTCGCCTCGGGCAGCGCGGCCGTCTCCTCCAGGGCCCGGCGGACGAGGGCCGGGCGGTCGATGCCGTACAGGTCGTCCGCCCGCAGCAGGTTCTCCAGCGCGAAGCCGACACGCGGCACGAGGGCGAGCCAAGGCAGCAGGATCTCCGAGTGCGCGGGCGGCTCGGCGAGCGCGGCGAACACGGGCTGCGCGGCCAGGGCCCGGACGACCCGGGTGCGCAGGGCGGCGTAGGCGCCGGCGTCCCGGCTGCCGGCGTCCATACGGCGGTCCCAGCGCAGGAGCCGGTCGCGCAGGGCCGCGGCGCGTGGGCTGAGGGGCTCCTCCAGGGCGTCCAGTCGCTCCAGGAGGGCCGCGGCGGAGGCGAGGTGGGTGTCCATGTGGAGGGCGGGCATGTCCTGCGGCGCCCACCGCTCCTTCTCGGAGAGCAGCGCGGTGATGCGCTCGGCGCGGTGGCGGGGGGCGAACTCGACGCCGAGCGGGCCGGCCAGGCCGCGGGCGTTGGCCATGACGGCGACGCCGTCGGTGAGGCCGGCGCGGGGCATGGCGTGCCAGCCCTGCCAGTCGTGGCCGGGCTCCCAGGCATCCACGATCCCGGCCCGGTTGGCCTCGGCGCGCACCGGCACCCGGCCGGCGACCCGGTGCAGGGTGCCGCCCTCGGTGTCGGCGGCCTGGAGGACGTTGACCGGCTCGGCCCACAGGTCGGCGGCCCGGTCCACGTCGGCGACCGTGCGGGAGCGCAGCAGCGGCAGCAGGGCGCCGAAGCCGAGGTCGCCGGTGACGCGGGCGGCGTAGCGCAGGCTGAGGGCGAGCGGGGTGCCGTCGTCGAGGCCCTCGGGTCCCCCGGCGACGACCGGGCCGCGCTCGGTCTCGACGACCTCGATCCGCACGGCCTGCTCTCCCGCGACCTCGATGGTCTCGGTGTGCGTGGCGGCGCGGTGCCACTGCCCGTCGGGGCCCAGGGCCTCCACCCCGGCACCGGTACGGCGCAGCCGCTCCCGGTACAGGTCCTGGCAGTCGGCCATCGCGTGGGTGATGGCCCAGGCGACGGTGCCGGTGTGCCCGAAGTGGGCGATGCCGGGGACACCGGGGACGGCGAGGCCGACGACGTCGAACTCGTCGCAGGCGAGGCGGATCTGCTGGTAGACGCCCGGGTCCTCGATGTAGCGGTGCGGGTCGCCGGCCAGCAGCGGCTGCCCGCTGACGGTGCGTTCGCCGCCGATCAGCCAGCCGTTGCTGCCGAGGGTGCCGGGGCCGTCGGTGGCGAAGAGCGGGATCGCGCCGGGGCCGAGGTGACGCCGCAGCAGGTCCCGCCAGATCTTGGCGGGGAACCCGGCGAACGGCACGTGCGCGGTGAGCCACACCGCCAGCGGCGTCCAGGGCTCCCAACGCCCGGGGGCGAGCCCGACCCGCGCGAACTCGGGCGCGAGGGCCTCCGCGAGTCCCTCGCTCACTCCTTCGGCATACGCGCACACCCACTCGGCGCTCTCGGGGGCGGTGCGCTCCAGACGGTCGTAGCACCGGCGTGCGGTGTCGGCGAGCCGGAGCCTGCGGGCGAACACGTCCCAGGCGACGGCGTCGGCGCCGAGGAAGGCGGCCGTCGTGCCCTGGGCCCGGTGCCGCTCGACCTCCACCTGCCAGGCCCGGTCACGCGCGGTGACCCGGCCCTGGGCCCGGGCGAGCGCGAGGGCACTGTCGGCACGCAGGTGCGGGATGCCCCACGTGTCCCGGTAGATCTCGGCGGTCACCGTCGACCCCTTTTCGCTTTAGGTAAGCCTTGCCTAAGTCTGTGCTGCGAAATGCTACGCGACCCAGGCGGAGGGATGATCGGGGGATGGACGTCACGCTGCACCTCGCCCAGGACCCCGCGGCCGACGAACTGCTCGGCCGCTCACCCCTCGCCGCGCTGGTCGGGATGCTGCTGGACCAGCAGGTTCCGATGGAGTGGGCGTTCAAGGGACCGCGGACCATCGCCGACCGGCTCGGCGCGCGGGACCTGGACGCCCACGACATCGCCGCCCAGGACCCGGAGGACTTCGCCGCGCTGCTGTCGGAGAAACCGGCCGTGCACCGCTACCCCGGCTCCATGGCGCAGCGCATCCAGCAGCTGTGCCACTACCTCGTCGAGCACTACGACGGCAACGCCGAGCTCGTCTGGAAGGGCGTCCCCGACGGCCGCGAGCTGCTCCGCCGTCTGGAGGACCTCCCCGGCTTCGGCAAACAGAAGGCCCAGATCTTCCTCGCCCTCCTCGGCAAACAACTCGGCGTCCGCCCGAAGGGCTGGCGCGAGGCGGCGGGCTCCTACGGCGAACCGGACGCCTTCCGCTCGGTCGCCGACATCACGGGCCCGGAGTCCCTGTCCAAGGTGCGCGCACACAAGCAGGAGCTGAAGGCAGCCGCAAAAAGAGCCAAGGCAGGAGAAAAGGCCTGAGGGCGGTTCCCTCGGGGGCGGGCGGACGTCACCAGGACGGACTCCGCCAGGTAGCGGACCGCCGCCGCCCGGTCGCAGCATTGATCATGACCGAGTACGACGACCGCCGCGTCCATGGCGGCGCACCCCCGCGCCCCACCCCCCGTGAGCCGGAACCCCCCTTCGAGGGCCCCCTTCACGCCCTCTCCCGCGCCGCCTGGCAGGTCGTCCTGCTGACCGGCGTCGCCTCGCTGATCCTCGGCGTCCTCGTCCTGGTCTGGCCCGGGGCCAGCCTGTTCGCGGCCGGCATCCTCTTCGGGCTCTACCTCGTGATCAGCGGGGTCTTCCAGCTCGTCGCCGCGTTCGGCACCCACCGCACCACCGCCCTGCGCGTCCTCGCCTTCATCAGCGGCGCCCTGTCGATCCTGCTGGGTCTCTTCTGCTTCCGCGGCCCGATGCAGTCGATCCTGCTGCTCGCCCTGTGGATCGGCATCGGCTGGCTCATCCGCGGCATCACCCAGACCCTGGCCGCCGCCTCCGACGGCTCGATGCCGGCCCGCGGCTGGCAGATCCTCCTCGGCGTGCTCACGTTCCTCGGCGGCATCGTGCTGATCGACTCACCCTTCGAGTCGGTCGCGGTCCTCACCCTCGTCGGCGGCATCTGGCTCGTGGCCGTCGGCGTCGTGGAGATCGTCACGGCCGTCGTCATGCGCGGCCGCGTCCGACAGGTGCCGCGCACTCTGTGAGCGGCGGGTGCGATCCGACGGCCCCGGGGGACCGTCACCGCCGCCGACATGCCCGGCCCCGCACGACAGGTACCGCACAACCCTCGAGCAACGCGTGTGACCCGACGCCCTCGCAGAGATCGTCACCGCCCCGTCATGCCCGGCCGCACCTCACGGTGCCACGCTCTCTGTGAGGGACGCGTGGGGTCCGTCGGCGTCCTGGAGATCGTCACCGTCTTCGTCACGCTCGGCCCCGCCGGCAGGCACCGCGCACCCTGCGAGCGGCGCATGTGGTCCGAGCGGGCGGTTCTCGGCCTCGGCGTGCTGACGCCGGGGCCGTGCCGGGCACAGCACCGGGCATGAGCACCGCACCGCGCTTCGCTCGCAGCCGCCGCCGGCTGCGGGCGCTCGCGCTGGCGCTCGTCCTGCTGCTGCCGGGCGCACCCTCGGCGGCGGCGGGCCTCACGGCACCGGCCGCCCTGGCCGTCCCCGGCGAGATCGTCGAGTACGACGTCCTGGACACGGCCCTGCGCCCGCCGCACCGCGTTCTGCCCAGGCCTGTCGCGCCCCCGCGCCCGGACCCGGTCCGGGCCCCACGGCGGCCACCCGTCCCCGCCGTCCCGGCCGCACCCCTCCCGTCGTACGGCCCGGACGTGCTGCGCACCGTGGTCCTGCGCTGCTGACAGAGCCGCTCCCCCAGGCCCTGTCCGTCACGACGCAAGGAGCACCGAGATGCCCTCGGACCCCTACGCGGTCCTGCGCGCCCTGCTGCGCGCCGAGGCCGCGCGCGGCACACCCAAACCGGAGCGGAAGCGGCCGGAGCCGCGCCCGCCGGCTCAGGAGCGCGAAACCCGCCCCTGAGCATCCGAGCCGGGCGCCCTCACCGGGCGCCCGGCCCTCACCGCCGCCGGCGGGCCGTGCCGAAGAGTGAGCGGGTGATCTCGCGGCCGACCTGTGTGCCGATGGAGCGGGCCAGGGACTTGAACATGCCGCTGCCGACGACCTGCTCCACCATGGACGGCTCCTCCTTCGGGGCCTTGGCGCGTGGCTTGTCCGCCTCAGGCGCGGGCGCCAGCTTCTCGTAGGCCGACTCTCGGTCCACAGCCTGTGCATAACGTTCGTACAGCGGCGAGGACGTCACCGCGCGGTCCAGTTCGGCGGGCTCGACCGGGCCCATCAGGGACTGCGGCGCGCGCAGTCGGGTAGCGGCGACCGGCGTAGGGGCGCCCTTCTCGCCGAGGACGGTCACGACGGCCTCGCCGGTGCCGAGGCCGGTGAGGAGTTCCTCCAGGTCGTAGGCGGAGTTCGGGAACGTCTTCACCGTGGCCTTCAGGGCCTTCTGGTCGTCCGGTGTGAAGGCGCGCAGGGCGTGCTGGATCCGGTTGCCGAGCTGGGCGAGGACGTCGGCGGGGACGTCCTTCGGGGTCTGCGTCACGAAGAACACGCCGACCCCTTTCGAGCGAATCAGCCGCACGGTCTGCGTGATGGCGTCCAGGAACGCCTTCGAGGCCCCGTCGAACAGCAGATGAGCCTCGTCGAAGAAGAACACCAGCTTCGGCCGGTCGACGTCGCCCACCTCGGGCAGGTCGTGGAAGAGGTCGGCCAGCAGCCACATCAGGAACGTGGAGAACAGCTGTGGTCTGTCCTGTACGGCGGGCAGCTCCAGGACCGAGACGATGCCGCGCCCGTCCCCGGCCGTCCGCAGGAACTCGGCCGTGTCGAACTCCGGCTCCCCGAAGAACGCGCCCGTCCCCTGCGCTTCGAAGGCGGTCAGCGAGCGCAGGATCACCCCGGCCGTGGCGGTGGACAGGCCCCCGAGGTTCCTCAGCTCCGCCTTGCCCTCGTCGGAGGTCAGAAAGGCGACGACCGCCCGCAGGTCCTTGAGGTCGACCAGCTCCAGGCCCTTGGTGTCGGCGTAGTGGAAGATCAGGCCGAGGGACTGCTCCTGCGTCTGGTTGAGCTGCAGCACCTTCGACAGCAGCACCGGCCCGAAGCCGGTGACGGTGGCGCGGACCGGGATGCCGTGGCCGAGCCCGCCGAGGGCGTAGAACTCGGCCGGGAAGCCGGTCGCCGACCACTGCTGATGCACCTCGGCGGCCCGCGAGCGCACCTTGTCGTTCTCCGTCCCGGGCGCGGAGATCCCCGACACGTCCCCCTTGATGTCGGCGAGGAACACCGGCACGCCCTGCGCCGAGAGCTGCTCGGCGATCAGCTGGAGCGTCTTGGTCTTGCCGGTGCCGGTCGCCCCCGCGACCAGGCCGTGCCGGTTGAGGACGGGCAACGGGATGCGCACCTGCGCGTCCGGCAGACAGACCCCGTCCCACAGCAGGGCGCCGAGGTCCAGGGCGGGGCCGGTGAAGGCGTACCCGGCGGCGATCCGAAGGGCCTGTGCAGGGAGGGCCGGGGCACTGCCCGGGGTCTCACGGCCGGTGGTCCCGGGCATGGTCTCGCGGTCGCTCATCTCGGACCCCTGTTCCGTTTCACCCCGATTCGCGGCATCTTTTCCAGAGTCGCACTGCGTCTCCATGGCTGCGCCCGGAACGTCTTGACCGGTAGGCTTTCCGTGTGATCTTCAAGCGCATCGGAAACGGCCGGCCGTACCCCGACCACGGCCGGGAAAGCACCCGGCAGTGGGCGGACGTCGCGCCGCGCCCGGTCCGCCTCGATCAGCTCGTGACGACCAAGCAGCAGCTCGACCTGGAGACCCTCCTCGCCGAGGACTCCACCTTCTACGGCGATCTGTTCGCACACGTCGTCAAGTGGCAGGGCGACCTCTACCTGGAGGACGGCCTGCACCGCGCCGTCCGCGCCGCGCTCCAGCAGCGCCAGGTGCTGCACGCGCGCGTCCTCGAGCTGGACTGACGCGAGCCGCCGCTCCTCCGTCGACCCTTCGGGCGACGGCCCTTTCGACGTTGACCCGTTCGGCGTCGACCGTCCGGCGTTGGCCCTTTCGGGTTGGTCCGTGCGGCGTCGAATGATCATCTAGTAGGCATCGCCGCTCGGTCGCACTACGCTGCGCCCATGAGCATGCTGACTCCCCCTGGCATGGGCGGCCAGTACCGGATCACGGGGGACAAATACCCACGAATGCGTCGCCCTCGGCGGCGTGGCAGGGTCGTCCTCGCGGTCGTCGCCTCCCTCGCCGTCCTCGGCACGGCCGGCTGGGGCACGTTGCAGCTCATCGACGTCTTCTCCGGCGGCGACGGGGACAGCACCACCGCGGCCGGCTCCACGGCCGACTGCACCCGGAAGGCGAGCCCGTCGCCCAGCGCGGCCGCGGCCCTGCCAGAACCGCGCCGGATCACCGTCAACGTCTTCAACGCCACGACCCGGCAGGGCCTGGCCAAGCAGACCGCGGACGAGCTCAAGAGGCGCGGCTTCCGCATCGGCGACGTCGGCAACGCCGGCGCCCAGTACGACAAGAAGATCAAGGGCACCGGCCTGCTCCTCGGCCCGGCCGGCGCCCAGGACACCTCGCTGCCCGTCCTCGCCACCCAGCTCACCGGCGCGGAGCGCCGCACCGAGCCCGGCCGCAAGGGCACGGCCCTCGACCTGATCATCGGCAACAGGTTCCGCGCGCTGACGCCCAAGGCGGACGCGGCCCAGGCCGTGACGAAGCTGACGGCACCGGCGCCGGCCCCGAGCACGTCGAAGAAGACCTGCTGAGCGGTTTTTCGGGGGCGCGGGGAACTGCGCGATCAGCCACAACGGGCGGAAAGCCGCGAACGCACCGTGGGCCGACGGCACTCGGGCGTCTACGCGTTCGTCGTGGTTGTTCGCGCAGTTCCCCGCGCCCCTTAAGAGGGCGTTCTACTCGGCTGCGCCGTACATGCGGTCTCCCGCATCACCCAGGCCCGGCACGATGTAGCCGTGCTCGTTGAGCCGCTCGTCCACGGAGGCCGTCACCACGGTCACCGGCGCGCCCGCCAGATCCCGCTCCATGACCTCGACGCCCTCGGGCGCCGCGAGCAGCACGACGGCCGTCACGTCGTCGGCGCCCCGCTTGATCAGCTCCTGGATCGCCGCGACGAGCGTGCCGCCGGTCGCCAGCATCGGGTCCAGGACGTACACCTGCCGCCCGGACAGGTCCTCCGGCATGCGCGTGGCGTACGTCGAGGCCTGGAGCGTCTCCTCGTTGCGGATCATGCCCATGAAGCCGACCTCGGCGGTCGGCAGCAGCCGCACCATGCCCTCCAGCATGCCGAGGCCCGCGCGCAGGATCGGCACGACGAGGGGGCGCGGGTGGGAGAGCTTGACGCCCGTGGTCCGGGACACCGGGGTGTCGATGTCGACCTGCTCGGTGCGCACGTCCCGCGTGGCCTCGTAGGCGAGCAGGGTGACCAGTTCGTCGGCGAGACGCCGGAAGGTCGCGGAGTCGGTGCGCTGGTCGCGCAGCGTGGTGAGCTTGTGGGCGACCAGGGGGTGGTCGACGACGTGGAGACGCATGTCCATAACAGTAACCGCGCTCCCTGTCGCCGCGCGCTGGCATGGAACCACCCGGCCGGGGGACAGTGGGAGGGACGGACCGGGGTGGTGAGCCGATGCCAGACCTGCCTGACCGCGAGGGCACCGAACGCGGAAGCCGCAAGGGCCGTGACGACACCGGCGACATGGCCGGGGCCGCCACGCCGGGTTCCCGTACGACCGGGAACAGGACACCGGGCAGGAAACCGGACGCCGATGCCCCGACCGTGCGCGGCAGGGGCAGGGCCGCCACCGGGACGCGCACAGGCGGGGCCGGGACGGACGACCGCGGCTCGGCGTCGCGCGGCGGCACCCGCAGTGCGGCCCGCAGTGGCAGCGGCAGCACCTCAAGTGCCGGCTCGGGTGCCGGCGCGGGCGGCGCCTCCCGCGGTGCCTCCGACGCCGGAACCGGCGACCGACCCACCGGCGGTGCCGACGGCGTCGACGGCGTCGACGGCGCCGACGAGCAGGTGACGGAGTCGGACGGCGAACGGCGTCGGCGGCGCGCCCGGTTTCTTCGGGAACTCGCCGAGGCGAGGGAACTGCGTGACCGGGTTCAGCCGCGGCGGGCCAAGGCCGCGCGGCTGCGGCACGCGATGCGCATGCGGACGTTCCGCTGGTAGAGAACCGCCGCTCGGAAAGATCGCGGCGGAACGGGAAGATCCGCTCCTGTCACGGGCGTTGACCTTGCCGGGCATGCGTGGGCCGCGGCAAAACCCGCGTACGATCCGCTGGTGGTGGCGACGAGCACGCCGGTGAGCCGATCGCAGGTCCGCGATCGAAACTGCCGGACACAGGGAGCCGAAGACGTCCCCTGGGCGCCTTGTTTCTGCCACGATTCCGAGTGGGTGGGGCTCGGAGCCTGAGCTCTCTCCGCCCGTAACCTCCGCCGGGGGGACCCCCAACCGGCACGCCTCTGACCAGTGGGAGAGTCACGGTGTACTTCGCCGCACTGCTCGCGCGCACCGAAGACGGGTGGGAAGCGAGCGACACAGAGCTCGACGATGTGGAGACCCTGTCGGATCTGGCCGACCTGGCCCGGGAAGCCTCTCCCGACGAGGACACCGTTCTCGTCCTGATCGAGCAGGAGGACGCCTGGTTCGGCGTCGTCCGCATCGACGGCGAGGACGACCCGCGGATCTATGTCTCGGACGCCGCCGCGGCCGCCCGCAGCAGCTACGGGGAGATCCTGCTCACCGACGAACTGCTCGGCCGGGAACCCGGCGACGAGGACGACCTGGACGCCCTCGACCTCGACGGCACCGAGGACGGCGAGGACGGTGACGACGACTCCGACGAAGCCGGACCGGCCGCCACCGCCGACGCCGTACCGCACGGGCCGGTCGGCGATCCCGGTGTCCTCGACGACCTCGGCGTCAGCGAGAAGGAGCTGAAGGCACTGTCGGAGGACGCGCTCACCGAGATCGCCGAGGCCCTCGGAGCCTCGGAGGTCCTGGAGACCGTCCGCTGACCGCTCAGGACATGACCACGTACGACCCGACCGGCGGGGACACGGGCGACCGTGTCCCCGACCCGGTGCGCGACCCCTGGCGGGCCCCGATGCGCCTCGCCCTGAGGGAGGCCGAACTGGCCGTCCGGGGCGGCGACGTGCCCGTCGGCGCCGTCGTGCTGGCCGCGGACGGTACGACGGTCCTGGCCACCGGGCACAACGAGCGCGAGGCCGGCGGCGACCCCACGGCCCACGCCGAGGTGCTCGCCATCCGGCGCGCGGCCGAGCGGCTCGGCGAGTGGCGGCTGACCGGCTGCACCCTCGTGGTGACGCTGGAGCCGTGCACGATGTGCGCGGGCGCGATCGTCCTCTCCCGCGTCGACCGTGTCGTCTACGGCGCCCGCGACGACAAGGCGGGCGCCACCGGCTCGCTCTGGGACGTCGTACGCGACCGGCGGCTCAACCACCGGCCCGAGGTCGTCGAGGGCGTCCTCGCGGACGAGTGCGCGCGGCAGCTCACGGACTTCTTCCGGACCCGCTGAGGACCGGCCCGAATACCGATTTCTGACCTGGGCCCGGCGTGCTGTAAGGTCTCCCTCGGTAGCGTGTCCGAGCGGCCGAAGGAGCTCGCCTCGAAAGCGAGTGTGGCGCAAGTCACCGAGGGTTCAAATCCCTCCGCTACCGCTCGAAGAAAGGGCCCCGTCGCAAGACGGGGCCCTTCGTGCGTTCCCCGGTCGGTGTGCCGACCGGTAGGGCGTTGGTCGTTGAATACGGCCTCTAGTTACACTCGCCGCCGGTGCACGGGCGTCCGTGACCATGACAGGTGACATCGGCAGGCGACGACAGGGGAGGCCGCGGTGGCGGTGAACGCGAAGAAGATCGCCGTCTATGTGCTCGTGGTCTTCATCCTGTACCTGATCATCACGGACCCGGCCAAGGCGGCCGACTACGTGCAGATAGGGTTCGAGGGCATATCGGACGCCGCGAAGGCCATCGGCGACTTCATGACCTGGGTCGCCCACGGAGGTAAGTCATGATCCGCCATCTGGTCCTCTTCAAGCTCAACGAGGGTGTCGACCGCGACGACCCGCGCGTCATCGAGGGCGAGAAGGCCTTCCGCGCCCTCGACGGCGAGATCGCCGAGCTCCGCCACTGGGAGCTGGGCTGGAACCTCAGCGACCGCCCCATCGCCTACGACTTCGCGATCAACTCCGCGTTCGAGGACGCCGAGGCGCTGCGCCGCTACGTCGAGCACCCCGCGCACCAGGCGGGCGTGGCGCTGTGGCGCGAGTTCGCCACGTGGGTGATCGCCGACTACGAGTTCTGAGCCGCTTCCCGACGGCCCCGCACCTGAACGGTGCGGGGCCGTTGTGCGTCTTACGCCCCGATCCATCCCAACTCGTACCTCAACACGGCGTTATGCGGTGCTTGCACACAGTGGGCATGTCTTGTGATGCTATGACCGCTTTTGACGGATGAGTTGACCGATGAAGAGGTGGCGTTGACCGTGTCGGCCAGTACTGCGCCGCCCCAGGAAGAGGCTCCCGCTCCGGCCGCTCCGCAACGCAGCCGAGGGGCGGACACCAGGGCGCTGACCCAGGTGCTCTTCGCCCAGCTCAAGGACCTCCAGCCGGGCACACCGGAGCACGACCGGGTGCGCGGGGCGCTCATCGAGGCCAACCTCCCGCTCGTGCGCTACGCGGCCGCCCGCTTCCGCTCCCGCAACGAGCCGATGGAGGACGTCGTCCAGGTCGGCACCATCGGGCTCATCAACGCCATCGACCGCTTCGACCCCGAGCGGGGCGTGCAGTTCCCGACCTTCGCGATGCCGACCGTCGTCGGCGAGATCAAGCGCTACTTCCGCGACAACGTCCGTACGGTCCACGTACCGCGCCGGCTGCACGAGCTGTGGGTGCAGGTCACCAGCGCCACCGAGGACCTGACCACCGCCTTCGGGCGCACCCCGACGACCGCCGAGATCGCCGAGCGGCTGCGCATCACCGAGGAGGAGGTGCTGTCGTGCATCGAGGCGGGGCGCTCGTACCATGCGACCTCACTGGAGGCCGCGCAGGAGGGCGACGGGCTGCCGGGCCTCCTCGACCGCCTCGGCTACGAGGACCCGGCCCTGGACGGCGTGGAACACCGGGACATGGTCCGCCACCTCCTGGTCCAGCTCCCCGAACGCGAACAGCGCATTCTGCTGCTGCGCTACTACAGCAATCTCACCCAGTCGCAGATCAGTGCCGAACTCGGCGTCTCCCAGATGCATGTCTCGCGGCTGCTCGCGCGAAGCTTCCAGCGGCTGCGCATGGCGAACCGCATCGAGGCCTGACCGGACCGGCGTCTTGGGCGTCTTGAGTGCCTTGGGCGCCTCGGGCGCCTCGGGCGCTCGGGTGCCTTGAGGGGCGCTGGAGAGCAGGTAGAACGCGTGCGCGAGGCATAACCTGCGAGAGCGAATCGTCCACCTGCGGCGTTGCTGTCGAAAAAGCCCTGAAAAACCGTCACACCCCCTGTTTCCAGGGCCGATTCGCATCTCGCATGTCGACATGTCACTACAGCGTGTTGCCGACATGTGACATTCTGCGGGAAGCGCGTTTGCCGTGGCTCCGGCTCCGGTATTCAGGTGAGGGCTGTGCTCCTCGGCATGAGGGCCGGCCGCGACCGTCCGCGACCCAAAGGGGGTGGCATGTCCGCAGACAAGGGCAGCTCGAAGGTGCTCACGCTCACGAAGAGCGAGTCCGCGCCCGACGCCGCGTTCGACGACGCCGCGGTCCTCGAGGCCGCGCCGGCCCAGGGCCTCCCGGCCGCACCTGTCCCTGCCCCGCCGGCCTCGGGGGACATCGACACCCGCACCCTCTCCCGCTCCCTGTTCCTGCGGCTCGCCGCCCTCGACGAGGACAGCCCCGAACGCGCGTACGTCCGGGACACCCTGATCGAGCTCAACCTCCCCCTCGTCCGCTACGCGGCCGCGCGCTTCCGTTCGCGCAACGAGCCGATGGAGGACATCGTCCAGGTCGGCACGATCGGGCTGATCAAGGCGATCGACCGGTTCGACTGCGAACGCGGCGTGGAGTTCCCGACGTTCGCGATGCCGACCGTCGTGGGCGAGATCAAGCGCTTCTTCCGCGACACGTCGTGGTCGGTGCGGGTGCCGCGCCGGCTTCAGGAGCTGCGGCTGGCTCTGACGAAGGCCAGCGACGAGCTGTCCCAGAAGCTGGACCGCTCGCCCACGGTCGCCGAACTCGCCACCGTGCTGGGCGTGTCCGAGGAGGACGTCGTCGACGGCCTCGCGGTCGGCAACGCCTACACCGCGTCCTCGCTGGACTCGCCCGCCCCCGAGGACGACGGCGGAGAGGGCTCCCTGGCCGACCGCCTCGGCTACGAGGACACGGCCCTGGAGGGCGTCGAGTACCGCGAGTCCCTCAAGCCCCTCCTGGCCAAACTCCCGCCCCGCGAGCGGCGGATCATCATGCTGCGCTTCTTCGCCAACATGACCCAGTCGCAGATCGGCGAGGAGGTCGGCATCTCCCAGATGCACGTCTCCCGGCTGCTGACCCGCACCCTGGCCCAGCTGCGGGACGGCCTGATCTCGGACTGACGCGAAGGGGCTGTGCGCGGGGCTTCTCATTTGACGCTCCGTCAGCCACCATGTCGCGATGCCTCGAGCGACGACCGCCTCCACATCTACGACACACGGCCGCCGACGCGCCCTGCTGGGTGCTTCGGCGGCCGTCGTCTGCCTGGGCTCGGTGGCGTTGAGCGGCTGCGGGGGTGGTGGGGCGGGGGAGGGTGGCTATACGGCGGTGGGGGCTCCGGGGTCTTCGGGGACGGGTGGCTCGGTTGTCGCGCCGACGGGTGGGGTGACGCTGGTGCCGCTGGTTCCGCCGGAGCCGCCGGGTGGACAGAGGCGGGTGCCCGTCGAGGGGCGGGGTTCGGTGGAGGCAGGCCCACGTCCGCCGGGGCCGACGCGGCGGGAGGGGGTCACTCCTGCGCCCACCGCGGCGGAGTCCCGGACGCCCTCCGGGGCCGGCTCCACGTCGCCCTCCGGGGCCGGCTCCACATCGCCCTCCGGGGCCGGCTCCACATCGCCCTCCGGTGGGGGCCGTACGCCGTCTCGACCGCCGTCGGCACCGCCGCCTGCGTCGTCGCCGGGGCCGTCGCCCTCGCCGTCGCCGTCGCCGTCGCCGGCCGAGCTGAGGGTGGGCGAACCGGTGCGGGAGACTGTGGCGGAGCGCTGGTGCGAGGACGTGACGCTGGAGATGCACAACGCCGGTGGTACGGCGGTGCGTTCGGGGACGGTCACCTTCGGTACGCACATCATCGGGGCGCTGGGCATCGACTGGGGCACGGTGAGGTCGACGGAGGACCTGCCGGTGCCGATCGCGGCCGGGGCCCGCGCGGAACGCACCTGGAAGGTGTGCGTGGAGGCGTGGCGGGTACCGCTCGGAATGCACGTCGAGACGCGGGACGTCTCGGTGGACTGGGCCTGACGGGCGGCCTGGGTCGGCCGCCCGCCCGCCTTACTTCAGCGCGAGCCAGGCGACAGCCGCGACGACCGCGACCGCCACGACGACGCCGAGGATCAGACCGACCCGCGGGCCGGAAGAGGCCTGCGGGCTGCTGCCGGCCTGCGGCGCCTCGTCGACGAACGCGCGGAACATCTGGGTGCTGCCTGCGGGGTCGTAGTTGCCCTGCGGGTCCTGGGTGTTGGCCATGGGCCGCGAGCCTAGCGAATCCGACTGCGCGGCCCAAGCGGCGGGTACACCTGGGGCCGACCGACCTTGCGAAAGCCGTCCACCCGCGGGACGGGGCGTCACCTCTGCAGGGCCCCTCCTGCGTTTCGCTTCTGCCGGTGGGCGATCTCGTCGCCGGAGGGGTGCGGCCGGTGGGGCGCTGCCTTTGCCGGTGGGTGGTTCGGGGGCGTGGGGGCGCGGCGAGCCCGGCGCGGGTCTGGCCCCTAGGACCGCCTACACGTGGAACGTGGGTGGTAACCAGCTAAGCGCCGGGCTGCGCCGCACCCCCACGCCCCACTCCCGCCGGTGGGCGCCCGCACCGACGCCGTGGTTCCGGCTGCGGGGTCGTATGCGACAACCAGCGATGACCACCACGGCGGGGTGGCCGAGCCTCTTGGCCGGTTTACGTTCGCGATGCTTGGCTTTGCCAACTTTTTATGGCCGATGCAGCCGATTTCGTTTGCCTGCGGCAACCATCTACTTCTATGGTTGCCCTAAGCAACAAATCAGGAGGTGCCCATGGCCGAGCAGGCGTTGTACGAGGAACTCGCCCGCCAGCTCAGCGCCGTAGGCGCCGTGAAGCGCGGGATGGCGAGGATTCTGCCGCCCGACTGCCCGGCGGGCTCGGCGGCGGTGCTGACGCTGCTGGACAGGAACGGCGAGATACGCATGAGCCGGCTCGCGGAGCTGCTCTCGGTGGACATGTCCGTCACCAGCAGGCACGTCGCCCACGTGGCAGCCCGCGGCTGGATCGAGCGCTCCCCCGACCCGGCGGACAAACGCTCCAGGATCCTGCGCCTGACCCCCACGGGCCGCGCCCAGCTCGACGAGCTGTCCCGGCGGACGACCCACCTGCTGGCCACCCGCCTCGGCGACTGGACCGACGACGAGGTGGGCCAGCTCATCCGGCTGATGACCCGCCTGCGCGACAGCTTCGGCGACTGCCGGGCCACGTACGCCGAAGAACCACAGCAGACCACCCGTACACCCGCGGAATCGAAGTAAGAGAAGGAAGCCCATGGCAACGACCACACCGACCGGTGTGCGGGCCCACGCCAAGCACGGGGGAGGCTCCCCCGACGGCGGGGCGATGTCTCACCGGCAGATCATGGAGGCGCTCTCCGGGCTGCTGCTCGGCATGTTCGCCGCCATCCTGTCCTCGACGATCGTCTCCAACGCCCTCCCCGAGATCATCCAGGACCTCGGCGGCGGCCAGAGCGCCTACACCTGGGTCGTCACCGCGGCCCTGCTGTCCATGACGGCGTCCACCCCGCTGTGGGGCAAGCTCGCCGACCTGGTCAGCAAGAAGGCGCTGGTACAGATAGCGCTGGTCATCTACATCGCCGGCTCGGTCGTCGCCGGTCTCTCCCAGAACTCCGGCATGCTGATCGGCGCCCGGGTCATCCAGGGCCTCGGCGCCGGCGGTCTCACCGCGCTGGCGCAGATCATCATGGCCGCGATGATCTCCCCGCGTGAGCGCGGCCGCTACTCCGGCTACCTCGGCGCGACGTTCGCGGTCGCGACGGTCGGCGGCCCGCTGGTCGGCGGCGTCATCACCGACACCGACTGGCTCGGCTGGCGCTGGTGCCTGTACGTGGGTGTGCCGTTCGCGCTGATCGCGCTCTTCGTGCTGCAGAAGACGCTGCACCTGCCGGAGAGCCGCCGCAAGGTGAAGGTCGACTGGGCCGGAGCCTTCTTCATCACCGCCGCGGTCAGCCTGCTGCTGGTCTGGGTCACCTTCGCGGACGACAAGTACGACTGGCTGTCCTGGCAGACGTACTCGATGGTCGGCGGCGCGCTCGCGCTGGCGCTGATCTTCCTGTTCGTCGAGACCAAGGCCGCCGAGCCGATCATCCCGCTGCACCTGTTCCGCAACCGCACCATCGCGCTGGCCTCGATCGCCTCGCTGTTCGTCGGTATCGCGATGTTCGCCGGCACGGTGTTCTTCAGCCAGTACTTCCAGCTCGCCCGTGACAAGTCCCCGACCATGTCGGGCGTCATGACGATCCCGATGATCGCCGGCCTGTTCGTGTCGTCGACCGTCTCCGGGCAGGTCATCACCAAGACCGGCAAGTGGAAGGCCTGGCTGGTCAGCGGCGGTGTGCTGCTGACGGCGGGCCTGGGCCTGCTCGGCACCATGCGCTACGACACCGACTACTGGAAGATCGCCCTGTTCATGGCGGTCCTCGGCCTCGGCGTCGGCATGATGATGCAGAACCTGGTCCTGTCCACCCAGAACCAGGTCGCCCCGCACGAGCTCGGCGCCGCCAGCTCGGTCGTCACCTTCTTCCGCTCCCTGGGCGGTGCGGTGGGCGTCTCCGCGCTCGGCTCGGTGATGACCACCCGGATCAGCCACTACGCCGCGGACACCATCGGGCAGCTCAGCCCGCAGGAGCAGGCCGCCGCCGCCAAGGCCGCGGGCTCCGGGCAGATCCCCGACATGGACCGGCTGCCCGCCCCGATCCGCAGCTGGCTGGAGGGCGCGTACGGCCACGGCATCGCCGACGTCTTCCTCTACGTCGCCCCGATCGCGTTCCTCGCCTTCGTCGTCACCCTCTTCATCAAGGAGGTCCCCCTGCGCACGACGGGCGCCCTCGCCCAGGCAGCGGCCTCGGTCGAGGGGACCCCGGCGGAGGAGACCCCGGCCCCGGCGGAGGAGACCCCGGCCCCGGCGGCTTCGGCCCCGGCGGCCGACGGCGGCGAGACCGTCTCCCAGGAGCCGCTCGCGACCGGCACTCCCGTCCACGGCGTGGTCCGGGACGCGGAATCCACCCCCGTCCCGAACGCCACCGTCACCCTCATCTCCCTCGACGGCCGCCAGCAGGGCCGCGCCGTCGCCCACCTGGACGGCTCGTACACCGTCGACGCCCCGGGTGCGGGCTCGTACGTGCTCATCGCCGCGGCCGACGGCTTCCAGCCGCAGGCCTCCACGGTCGTCGTCGACCAGGACCCGGTGGCGTACGACATCCTCCTCAGCGGCACCAGCGGCCTGACCGGCACGGTCCGCGCCGCCGAGGACGGGCGGCCGGTCGGGGACGCCATGGTCGTCGTCACCGACGTACGAGGCGAACTGCTGGCCACCGCGGCCACCGGTGAGCAGGGCGACTTCTCCTTCGGCGAGCTGGTGCCCGGCACGGTCACCGTGGCGGTCAACGCCGCCGGGTTCCGGCCGCGCGCCCTGCCTGTCGAGGTGGGCGGCACCGGGGTGACCCGGATCGAGGTCGAGCTGGAGGCGGGTGCCCAGGTCACCGGCGTCGTACGGGCCCCGCACGGGCCGCTGGCCGACGCCCGGGTGACGCTGCTGGACGCGGCGGGCAACGTGGCCGGCACGGCGACGACCGGCGCGGACGGGGCGTACGCCTTCACCGATCTGGACAGCGGCGAGTACACGGTCATCGCGACCGGCTACCCGCCCGTGGCGACGTCCCTGCGGGTCGCCGGCCCCGGCGTCGACGGCCACGACATCGAACTCGCCCACCCCGGCGAGTAGTTCCGGACCCCGGCCCGTGGCGGGGCGCGCGCTCCGAGCGGAGGTGCGCGTCCCGCCGCGGGCCGGTTCTTCTTCCAAGAATGAGGAGTACGTGAGATGGGGCTGACCGCGAAGGTCCGGACCCGCGACGGATGGGCCGTGTCGCACGCGGTCGTCACCGTCACCGACATGAGCGGCACGCAGGTGCTGCGGGCGGAGGCGGACGACGAGGGGGCCGTGCGGGACACGACCGTCCTGGCGCCCGGCGCGTACACGGTGATCGTGACCGCCGTCGGCTACGCGCCCGCCGCCTCCAGCGCGCTCGTCACGGCGAGCGGCCGCGCCGAGGTCGGCACCGTGACGCTGGCCCGGCAGGGCGGGGCCGAACTGCCGCCGCCGGGGCCGTGGACCGTGGACCCGGCGCACTCGACGGTCGGCGCGGTCGCCCGCCACCTGGGCATCTCCTCGGTGCGCGGCCGGTTCACCGACTTCACCGCCTCCATCGAGATCGCCCCGGACGACCTCACCAAGTCCCGGGTGGAGGCGGTCATCCGGGCCGCGTCCATCGACACCGGCAACGCCATGCGCGACACCCACCTGCGCTCGGCCGACTTCCTCGACGTCGAGAACCACCCGGAGATCACCTACCGTTCGACCGGCCTCAGCGCCGCCGGCCCCGACCGGTGGACCGTGCACGGGGAGCTGTCCCTGCACGGTGTCGTACGACCGGTCGACCTGGACCTCGCCTGTCTCGGCACCGGCGCCGACCCCTGGGGCGGCACCCGCGCCGCGTTCCGCGCGACGGCCGAACTGCACCGGGACGACTTCGCCCTGCGCTACAACCAGATCCTCCAGGCGGGCATCGCCGCCGTCGGCACGACCCTGAAGGTGGAGCTGGACATCCAGGCGGTCCAGGGCGAAACGCTGCCGGTCGCCTGAGGCCTCAGGGGCCCCGGCCGGAAACCGCGTTCTCGTCTGTCACAGGCATGCCATACGCTGCCCCCAGCAGCCGCGCCCCGGACGCCGCCGCCCCTTGGGGTGCGGGCGTGTCCGGGCGCTGCGCGGCGCTCTCGACACCACCCGGCCCGGCCGGGTTTCCTCGTGGGGGTACACAGCACTGTGCGTACGCGCAGCATCTCGACCGCGACAGCGCTCGCGGTCCTCTTCAGCTCGGCGGCCCTGACCGTCGTCGCCACGGCCGGCTCCGCGTCGGCCGCGTCCGCCGTGGTCAAGACGCCCGGCGGCATCGTCGTGGACGGCGTGCACCAGCGGGTGTTCGTCGGCGACAGCTCGGCCGGGACGGTCCTGGCCAGCGACTATTCCGGCAACCTGCTCCAGACGGCGAGCGGGCTCGGCGGGGTCACCGACCTCGCGCTCTCCGCGGACAGCGCCACGCTGTACGCCGCTGTGGCCGGCAGCCACGAGATCGTGGCCCTGGACCCGGCCACCCTCGAGGTCAAGGCCCGCCACGACGTCGGTGAGGGCGCCACCCTGCGCCAGGTCGCCTTCGCCGGCGGCAAGCTGTGGTTCTCCTACCGGACCACCGGCACCGACGGCTACTTCCACGGCAACCTGGGCTCGATCGACCCGGCCGCCGCGACCGAGCAGGTGCGCCTGGAGCAGCTCCCGGTGGGCGTCGCGCCGTACTACAACGGTGCCCTCCTGGACGCCGAGCCGTCGGCGCCGGGCCTGCTGTCCGTCAGCGACAACGGCGACTCCTCCGGCGCGTCGAACATCCTCGACGTCTCGGGCGAGACCCCGCAGCTGGTCGCCAAGAGCGACGGCGGGGACTACTTCGGGGACGCCGACCTGGTGCCCGGCGCCGCCGAGGTGCTCACCAACGGCATGCGCAAGTGGACGTACGCGGACGGGCTGCTCACCGAGGGCGCGCAGCTCGGTTGGGGCTGGTCCGCCGACATCGCGCCGAACGGCACGATCGCCCAGGTCTACGACCGCAGCGTGAACATCTACAAGCCGGGCACCACCCAGCCGGTGCGCACCTTCAGCAGCACCAGCACCACGGCCGTCAACGAGGTCGCCTGGGCGCCGGACGCCTCGCGGGTCTTCGCGCTCGTCAGCAGCACCTGGGACTACAGCAGCTACACCCTGAAGGCCCTCACCCGCCCCACCGCCAGCGTCCCCACCATCACGGTGAACGCCCCCTCCACGGCCACCCGCGCCAAGCCCCTCACCGTCACCGGCAAGGTCACGGCGACGGTGAAGCTCCCGGCGGGCACCCCGCTGAAGGTGACCCGCACCGACATGGAGCACCCGGACGGCGCGACGCTGCCCGCGGCCAAGGTGAAGGCGGACGGCACCTACTCCTTCACCGACACCCCGTACTCCGGCGGCACCGTCACCTACCGGGTGTCCTACGCGGGCGACGCCGAGCACACCGCGGCCAGCGCCTACGACAAGGTGTCCGTCTCCCGGGCCACGCCGGGTCTGACGCTGAACAACAACGGCAAGGTGTACTCGTACGGCGCCGATGTGCGGTTCACCGCGCACCTCGGCACCACGTACAAGAACCGCACCGTGGAGATCTGGGCCGACCCCTTCGGCACCGACCGGCCCAAGCGGCTGATCAAGTCCGGGACCGTCAACTCGTACGGCAACATCGCCGGCGTCGTCGACATGGCCCGCGACACCACCGTCTACGCCGTCTTCAAGGGCGACTCCCGCTACAAGCCGCGCACCGTCAAGGTCACCGCGTACGCCAAGGTCCGGGTGTCGACCGCCGTGTCCCGCCACTACAAGACGGGCAAGATCGGCTCCACCTCGTACTACTGGTTCCACAAGAGCACCAACCCGCTGCTCACCACGACCATGACGTACTACCCGGGCCGCAAGCAGCGCTTCGACCTCCAGGCCTACTACCAGGGCGGCTGGCACACCATCGGCCAGGAGTACTTCGACCTCGGCACCAACGGCAAGTCCGCCGTCGACCTCGGCGCCCCCGATGAAGCCGGCATCAAGGCGCGTATGCGGTCCGTCTACGTCAACGGCTCGTCCGGTGACTCGGTCAACTCCACGACGTACGGCAGCTGGAAGTACCTCTACTTCAGCAACTGACGTACGGGTCAGCCGCGCTCGGCCATGGCTTCGATGCCCGCGACCAGCAGGTCCAGGGCGAAGTCGAAGTCACGGTCGAGCATCTCGGCGACGGTGTCGCCGCCGCGGGCCTCCATGATGTCCCGCGAGTCCTCGATGACCTCGGCCGTCTCCGGTGTCTCCGCCACCGAGCTCATGGCGTGGGCGTAGTACTCGTCCGGGGTCGTCCCGGCGTCGGCGACCCGGGTGAGGAAGTGGCTCTCGATCGTGCCGTAGCCGTAGACGAACTGGAAGACGGCCGCGATCGCGCCGATCACCCCGTGCGCGGGCAGGCCCGCCCCGCGGATCACGCGCCGGACGGTGCGGGAGAAGGCGAGGGAGTTCGGGCCGATGTTCAGATAGCGCCCGGCGAGCGGGGACACCCACGGGTGACGCACCAGCAGCGCGCGGTACTCCGTGGCCAGCGCGCGCAGCTGCACCCGCCAGTCCTCGCCGCTGTCCGGGCCGGGCAGGCGCAGCTCGCCGTAGACGCGGTCGAGGGCGAGTTCGAGCAGGTCGTCCTTGGTGTCGACGTACCAGTAGACGGACATGGCCGTCACGTTCAGCTCTCCGGCCAGCCGTCGCATGGAGAACTTCGCCAGTCCCTCGGCGTCCAGCAGCCGCACCGACACCTCGGTGATCCGCTCCCGGTCCAGCCCCGAGGGCTGCCCTCCGCCCCCCTGCTTCCCGCGGCGGGCCTTTCCTTCGAGCCACACACTGGTCCGCCCTGCGGCAGCCTTCACCATCGGCGCACCTAACTCCTCGACTTCGGCTCACTGTATGCCCCCAGGGGCGCGGGGCTGTGCCCGATATGCGGCTCTACCGCGTGGGTGCGAAGAACCACGGACCAGCCGGGCTAGTGGGCGACAACCATCCCGGAGTCTGCCCTCTCCGCCCGTCGCAACAACGCCGCCGCAACAACTCCGCCGAGCAACACAGCAACCGCCCCCACGAACAGACTGCTGGACACCCCGTCGGAGAAGGCCCTGGTCGAAGAGGGCGCGGCACCCCCTGCCACGAGAACCGCCCCGAGGACAGCCACCCCGAGGCCGTTCCCGAACTCGGCCAACGTCCCGTTGACGCCCGCCCCCACGCCCGCCCTCTCCGGAGGAATCGCGCTCATGATCGCGTGCGCCATCGCCGGATTGGCCACCGCGCAGCCCACACCGATGAGCAGCAGCCCGGCCAGCGTCCCGGCATAGCCGCCGGGGGCTACGGCGATCGACACCAGCCCGCCCGCCATCAGCGTCATGCCGAGCAGGATGGACACCGGGGTGCCGAGGCTCGTCGTCCACTTCGCCGACAGTCCCGAGAAGTTGAGCACCACCACGGCCAGCGCCAGCGGAGCGGTCCGCAGGCCCGCCTCCAGAGGGCCGTATCCGAGGACGAACTGGAGGTGCTGGGTGAGCAGGAACAGCGCTCCGCCCATGCCGAAGGTGATCAGGACCGCGCCGGCGACCGCGCCGGTGAACCTGCGGTCACGGAAGAAGCGCAGGTCGAGCATCGGGTACGGGATACGGCTCTCCCAGTACGCGAACGCCCCGAGCACCAGGACCGCGACACCCGCGGCGGCCAGGACCCGGCCGGACGTCCAGCCGTGCGCCGGGCCGGAGATGATCGCGAAGACCAGCGCGGCCATGCCGATCGTGGAGAGCAGGGCGCCCAGCAGGTCCGGGCGGTCGCCCAGCGGGTTCTTCGACTCCGGGACCAGCGCCACCACGGCGGCCAGGCCCAGGGCCGCGACCGGCAGGTTGACCAGGAAGATCGCGCCCCACCAGAAGTGGTCCAGCATGAACCCGCCGATGAGCGGGCCGCAGGCGAAGCCGAGCGCGTTCACCGCGCTCCAGATGCCGATCGCCCTGGGGTGCTCCTCGGGGGCGAAGATCTGCATCGCCACCGCGAGGGTCGTGGTCAGCAGCAGCGCCCCGCCGACGCCCATGCCGGCCCGCGCCGCGATCAACTGCCCGGCGGTGTCGGCCAGTCCGGCGACCAGTGAGCCCGCCCCGAACAGGGCGAGTCCGGCGGTCAGCATCTTCTTACGGCCGTACCGGTCGGCGGCGCTGCCCGCGGTGAGCAGCAGACCGGCCTGCACGAGCGAGTACGCGTTGATCATCCACTGGATGTCGGCGGTGGCCGCGTCCAGCTCCACGGTGAGGGACGGGATCGCCACGTTCAGGACGGTGTTGTCCAGCAGCACCGTGAGCTGGGCGAGGCAGATCACGCCGAGGATGAGCCAGCGCTGCGGGTGGCCCTGGGGGTGGGGGGAGGTGGACATGGTTGTACACCGTAAAGGAGTTCCTTTACGGTGTACAACCGGGTTTCGGTCAGCTGCCGGCCGCCTCCTGCGTGAGGTCGTAGAACGTCGCCGAACCGACCGTGACCTCCTTGAAGTTGGCCTGCACCCACTCGGAGATCTCAGAGGACGTGCCGGCTCCCGCGCCGCCACCGCCCATGCCGCCTCTCATGCCGCCTCCGGCGATGAAGTAGTGGATCTTTCCTTCCTCGACGTACTTCTTGAACTCGGACAGTGTCGGGGACGGGTCCGTGCCGTTGAAGCCGCCGATCGCCATCACGGGCTCACCGGTGGCGAGCTGGTAGCTCGCGGCGTTCTGGGCGCCGATGGCCGCGGCCGCCCAGGTGTAGCTGCCGGCGTCGGCCTCCAGGAGCTTCTTGGCCTCCGTGCCGACGTTCGCGCCGTTGAGGAGACCGCCGACGCCGCCTCCGCCGGGGCCGCCGGCTTCGCCTTGGGCGCCGCCGTTCTGGCCGTTCTGGCCGTTCTGGCCGTTCTGGCCGGGGAAGCCTCCGCCGAAGCCGCCGGTCGGGGGCTGGCCCGCCTGGCCGCCTTGGCCGTTCTGCTGGTTCTGGCCGTTCTG
Source organism: Streptomyces sp. NPDC096205 (assembly GCF_044763135.1). NCBI lineage: Bacteria > Bacillati > Actinomycetota > Actinomycetes > Kitasatosporales > Streptomycetaceae > Streptomyces > Streptomyces sp. NPDC096205. The sequence goes on from NZ_JBIWFS010000003.1 coordinate 112,717, forward strand.
CTGGTTCTGTCCGTTCTGGCCGGGGAAGCCTCCGTCACCCCCGGCACCCCCGGGACCGCCGCCCGGCATTCCGCCACCGCCGGGGCCTCCCCGGCCGCCCGCGACCGCCGGACCGGCCGTGACGATGGAGCCGCTGTGACCCTCCCCGAGCGTGGTCAGCGTGTACGCCGTCGGACCCGCGAGGGCGGTGACGAGCCCGAGGCCCACCACGCCCCGCGCGAGCGGCCGGCCGAGCCGGGTGACGAAGGCCAGGCCCAGCGCGGCGACCAGCCCGCCGACGAGGACCAGCCACTTCAGCCAGGGCAGGTAGTCGGAGGAGCGGTTCAGCAGGACGTACCCCCAGGCCGCGGTCGCCGTCAGCGCTCCGGCCAGCGTCAGCGAGGCCCAGGCGCGGCCGCGTTCCTCCCACAGGACGGCCGCGCCCATGCCGATCAGCGGCGCGAGGTAGGGGGCGAGGGCGACGGTGTAGTACTCGTGGAAGATGCCCTGCATATAGCTGAAGATCAGCGCGGTGATCAGCAGCGAGCCGCCCCAGAGGAGGAACGCTGCCCGGGCGGTGTCCGTGCGCGCGGCCTTCCGGGTCAGCCACAGCGCGGCGACCAGCAGGATCAGCGCGGCCGGGATCAGCCAGGAGATCTGCCCGCCGATGCTGGAGCCGAACATACGGTCCCAGCCGGTCTCGCCCCAGCCACCGCCCTGGCCGCCGCCACCGCCGCCCACGCTGCCGGTCTCGTCGCCGTTGATCCGGCCGAGGCCGTTGTAGCCGAAGGTCAGCTCCAGGAAGCTGTCGTTCTGCGAGCCGCCGATGTACGGCCGTGAGGAGGCCGGCCACAGCTCGACGACCGCCACCCACCAGCCGCCGGCCACGACCATCGCGAGCCCGGCCAGCAGCACCTGGCCGACCCGCCTCCTCACCGTCGTAGGCGCACATACGACGTACACGGCGGCCAGGACGGGCAGGATCAGGAACGCCTGGAGGGTCTTGACCAGGAAGGCGAGTCCGATCGCCGCACCCGCCCACAGCAGCCACTTCGTCTGCGCCTTCTCCAGCGCGCGCAGCGTGCAGTACACGGCGGTCGCCATCAGCAGGGCGAGGGCCGCGTCCGGGTTGTTGAAGCGGAACATCAGCGCGGCGACCGGGGTGGAGGCGAAGACCGCCACGGTCAGCAGGCCGGCGGTCGCGGTGAAGCGGCGGCGGACGGCGGCGTAGAGCACGGCCGCCGTGGCGACGGCCATCAGCACCTGCGGGAACAGGATCGCGAAGGAGTTCAGGCCGAACACCCGCACCGACAGGGCCATCGGCCACAGCGAGGCCGGGGGCTTGTCGACGGTGATGGCGTTCGCCGCGTCCAGCGAGCCGAAGAACATCGCCTTCCAGGACTGGCTGCCCGCCTGGACGGCCGCCGAGTAGAAGGAGTTGGCGTACCCGGAGGCCGTCAGGTTCCAGGTGTAGAGCGCGCCGATGAGCAGGAGAGCGCCGAGGAAGGCCGGGCGCACCCAGCGGGGGTCCTCGGGGCGGCCGCGCCACAGACGTCGTAGGAAGGGCGGCCGGTCGGCCGAGGCCGGTGGGGCCCACGCGGGGGCGTGGGCCAGTTGGGCGGTCATCGGGAGTCCCCCTGGTGGTGGTAGGTGTCGGTGGGGCGGTCGGGGAAGACCCACGCCCGGAAGAGCAGGAAGCGCAGCACGGTCGCCGCGAGGTTGGCGGCGATCAGGACGGCCAGTTCGGTGGAGTGCGCGGGGTCGGTGGTCGCCGTGTTCAGGGCGGCGAGGGAGCCGCTGGTCAGGGCGAGGCCGATGCCGAACACGACCAGGCCCTGCGCCTGGTGCCGTACGGCCCCGCCCCGGCCGCGTACGCCGAAGGTGAGGCGCCGGTTGGCGGCCGTGTTGGCGACCGCGGACACCAGCAGCGCGAGCGCGTTGGCGGTCTGGGAACCGGTGAGGGAGCGGAAGCCGGTGTAGAGAAGGAGGTAGAAGAGGGTCGAGAGGCCGCCGACCACGCAGAAGCCGACGAGCTGGCGGGCCAGGCCCCTGGGCACGTCCTTGATCTCCCGGTCGCGCGGGTCGTCGCCGAAGGGCCGGGTGAGCCGGTCCAGCGGCAGCGAACCGGTGGCCAGCGCCTTGCCGACCCGCCAGACGCCCTTGAGGTCGTCGGTGGCCGTCCTGACGATGTGGACCGTGGAGTCGGGGTCGTCGACCCAGTCGACGGGGACTTCGTGGATCCGCAGCCCCGCGCGTTCGGCGAGGACCAGCATCTCCGTGTCGAAGAACCAGCCCGTGTCCTCCACCAGCGGCAGCAGCACCCGCGCCACGTCCCGCCGGATCGCCTTGAACCCGCACTGGGCGTCGGAGAAACGGGCCTGGAGCGAGCCGCGCAGGATCAGGTTGTACGAGCGGCTGATGAACTCCCGCTTGGCCCCCCGCACCACCCTGCTGCTGCGGCTGAGCCGGGAGCCGATCGCCAGGTCGGAGTGGCCGGAGATCAGCGGGGCCACCAGCGGCAGCAGGGCGTTCAGGTCGGTGGACAGGTCCACGTCCATGTAGGCCAGGACCGGCGCCTCGGACGCCGACCAGACGGCCCGCAGCGCCCGGCCGCGCCCCTTCTGCTCCAGGCGCACCGAGCGCACCTCGGCCAGCTGCGCCGCGAGCCACTGCGCCACCTGCGGGGTGGCGTCCGTGGAGGCGTTGTCGGCGACCGTGATCCGGAAGGGGTAGGGGAAGGTGCGGGCCAGGTGCTCGTGCAGCCGCTGCACGCACGGCTGGAGGTCCTTCTCCTCGTTGTATACGGGGATCACTACGTCCAGGACCGGCGTACCGGCTGCCACGGCCGGGAGGTGCTCCCGCGCCGGCAGGGTGCCGGGAGAAGGGTCGGTTCGCATGACGACGACAGTCGTCAAGTCCCCTGTTCTGCTGGTGTGGTGAGGCCGTGCCGCAGCTATGAGTCCATGGCCGTCGCGGGGATCGGGGCCGCCGCGGGGATCGAGGCCGCCGCGGGGACCGAGGCCGCCGCGGGGACCGGGGCCGTCGCCAGGACGGGGACCGGCAGGTGCACGGTGAAGACGGTCCGCCCGGGCACGCTGTCCACGGTCACGGCACCGCCGTGCGCAGTCGCGACGGCCTGCACGATGGCGAGGCCCAGACCGGTCGAGCCGGAGGCCCGCGAGCGCGAGGAGTCGCCGCGCGCGAACCGCTCGAAGACATGCGGGAGCAGCTCGGGCGCGATCCCCGGCCCGTCGTCCTGGACGTCCACGCAGAGCCAGGGCCCGGCGCGCCGCACCCGCGCGGTCACCGTCGTACCGGGCGGGGTGTGGGTGCGTGCGTTGGCCAGCAGGTTGACCAGCACCTGTTGCAGTCGGGCCGCGTCCGCGGCGACCGGCGCGGGCTCGTCGGGCAGGTCCAGGCGCCAGTTGTGGTCGCGGCCTGCGGCCCGCGCGTCGCTGACGGTGTCGACGACGAGCGGGACGAGGTCGGTCTCCTCGAACCGCAGCGGCCGGCCCGCGTCCAGCCGGGCGAGCAGCAGCAGGTCCTCCACGAGCAGGGTCATCCGCCCGGCCTCGGACTCGATCCGGCCCAGCGCGTGCCGGGTGTCGGGGCCGACCTGCTCCTGGCCGCGCCGGGTCAGTTCGGCGTAGCCGCGGATGGAGGCCAGCGGGGTCCTCAGCTCATGGCTGGCGTCGGCGACGAACTGCCGTACCCGCGTCTCGCTCTCCTGGCGGGCGTGCAGGGCGCCGTGCACATGGTCGAGCATCCGGTTCAGCGCGGCCCCGACCCGGCCGACCTCGGTGTGCGGGTCGCACTCGGACTCGGGCACCCGCTCGTCGAGGTTCACCTCGCCGCTGTGCAGGGGGAGTTCGGAGACCCGGGTGGCGGTCGCGGCGACCCGGCGCAGCGGGCGGGTGGCGACACCGACGATCACGGTGCCGGCCAGCGAGGCGGCGATCAGCGCGGCGGCCGTGACACTGACCTCGACGAGGATGAGGGTGTTGACGGTGCCGGTGACGCTGCTGGTCGGCAGGGCCACGTAGTAGCTGCGGGAGCCGTCGAAGCCGGTGCCGAACTGCACGCGGTACTGGCCCAGGCCCGGCAGGTCCACGGTGTGCTTGCGCCCGTCCTGGGAGACCGAGTCGAGCGCCTCCGTCTGCGCCGCGGTGAGGTCCTCGGGGTCGCCGTACGGGTCGTCGGTCTCCATGCCGACCTTGGCGTCGGTGATCGTGCCGCCCCGCACCTCGGCGAGGACCGTGCCCTCGGGCTGCGGGCCCCGGGTGACGAAGTCGTCGAGGTCGGTCGCGGCGCGCCCCGCGCCCCCGGGCTTCCCGTCGGGCGGCCCGACGACCGCGCGCATCACGGACTCGTCCAGCTGCTTGTCGAGCTGCTGGTACAGATGGGACCGCAGGGCGATCGCGGTGACCGTGCCGATCACCGCGCACACCACCGCGATCAGCACCACGGACGCGACGACGAGCCGCGTCCGCAGCGTGCGCGGCTGTCCCGCCCCGAACCGCCGCGCACGCGTCCGCCGCCGCCCCGTCACGAGACGGCAGGCTTGATCAGATAGCCGGCACCGCGCCGGGTGTGGATCATCGGCTCCCGTCCGGCGTCGATCTTCCGGCGCAGATAGGAGATGTACAGCTCGACGACATTGGCCTGCCCGCCGAAGTCGTACGACCACACCCGGTCCAGGATCTGCGCCTTGCTGAGCACGCGCCGCGGGTTGCGCATCAGGAAGCGCAGCAGCTCGAACTCGGTGGCCGTCAGGTGGATGCCGTCGCCCCCGCGGGTGACCTCGTGGCTGTCCTCGTCGAGGGTGAGGTCACCGACGACCAGCACGGACTCCGAACGGCGGTCGGCCGCCCCGGCGCGCCGGATGAGCCCGCGCAGCCGGGCGACGACCTCCTCCAGGGAGAACGGCTTGGTGACGTAGTCGTCGCCACCGGCGGTGAGCCCGGCGATACGGTCCTCCACCGCGTCCTTGGCCGTCAGGAACAGCACCGGCACATCCGGCAGCTCCCGGCGCAGCCGGCCGAGGACGGCCAGTCCGTCCATGTCGGGCAGCATCATGTCCAGGACGACGGCGTCCGGCCGGAACTCCCGCGCGCTGCGCACGGCGCCCTGGCCGTCTCCCGCGCTCCGGATCTGCCATCCCTCGTAGCGCAGGGCCATGGACAGCAGCTCGGTGATCGACTGCTCGTCGTCCACCACCAGCACGCGGACGGGGCTCCCGTCCGGCCTCAGCAGTTCGGTGCGCCCCTGGGGCGAGGTCGTGGTCATACGCCCCAGAGTGTCGGCGGCCTCTGAGAGCACCCTTTCTGGAATCTGTGAATTCGCTTAGAAGCACACAGGTACCTCTCAGGAACCAGCTGGGAAAGCCGGCCGCGCCCGCTCGAAGGAGTGGCTGTGCTCGACCTTGGCGATGTGGATCGTGTACCGCTCGAACCAGTTCTCCCTTCCTCTCTCCTTGGCCGCACGATGCTCGGCGTCCGCCCGCCACCGCTCGATCCCGGCCAGGTCCTCGAAGTAGGCCACGCTGATCGAGAGCCCACCCGGCGCACCGGCCGAGTCCTCCCCGAGGAACCCCGGTACGTCCCGCACCAGCTCCCCCAATCGCGTGGCGGTCTCGGCGTATCCGTCCTCGTCCCGGTCGGTCCGTACGGAGGTGAAGACGACGGCGTAGTACGGAGGTTGATGGGCGCCCACCGGCGCTATGGCGTTCTCGGTCATGCCCGCCACGATGCCCCGCGGCCCGCCCTTGATCCACGCCTCTTACGGAAAGGGATCCATAGGGGATCCAAGTCTTTACCTCGGCCCCCTCGGGGACGGCACAGGCGCACCGGCCTATCGCAGCGGCCCCCGCTCGTCGACGAGAAAGATGGGCTCACCCAGGAACACGTCGTCCGGAAACTCGCCGTAGCCGATGTTGAAGGTGTCCAGCCAGTACGACCAGTCCTGCATGCCCGCCGCGCTGCTGAACCGGTAGTTGAGCTGCCAGCGCACCCACTGCCCCGGTATCAGCCGCACCGCCGGAGGCCGCCGGCGCCGGGGCGGCAGCCCGAACAGCGGCTGCACCCTGGGCAGGACGGCCAGCCGTCCGTCGGCCTCCCGCAGCCGGACATCGACCCGCTTGCGCTCCACCCGGCCCTCGAAGGGCGCGAAGTCGTCCCGCTCCAGCATCCCCACCGTGTGCGCAAGGGGCGGCACCCCGGCGGGCAGCAGGAACCCGGCGGGCACCGCGTTCCGCCGGGCCGCGGCCTCACCTCCGCGCGACCGCTTGGTCCACCGCGTCTGCACCCATTGCACGACGACGTCATGCTCCACCTGTATCCCCCGTTCCACGAACTCCCTAGAACAACCCGTCCTGTTGATGCGGCTCGCCCTTGAACTCCCGCAGGGGCAGGGCGAATGAGTGCCCGGCGGTCACCGGACCCAGCTCCCACCCGGTCATCAACCGGGTGTCGAGCACGACCACCCCGCGCGAGGTCGCCAGATGCAGATCGGGCCCGGCGGCGGCCACCAGCTCACCGCTCACGCCACCCCCGGCGACCAGCTCGCTCACCTCCCCGACGGCCGCCGACGCCGCATGCAGCCCGAACACCTCCAGATGATCGACCGCGACGAACGCCTCACGCTGCAGCGACTCCGGCCAGCCGCTCAGCGCCAGCGCCCGGCCGTGCAGGTCTTCGATCTCGGCGGCCCGCTCCGCCTCGGTGGCCGGCAGAAAGGCCCGTACGGCACGCTTCTCGGCGTACGGAATCCGGTCCGGCACCCCCAGCGCCGCCCGCAGCAGCTCCTCCGTGCGGCGAGCGGCCATCAGCGGCCCCCGCCCGAGCCAGCTGAAACACACCGCCCCCTGCTCCAGCAGCCGCGCCGAACCCCGCTCCAGCGCGGTGATGCCGACCTTCACCAGGCCGGGCCCGAACCACGCCACATACACGTGATACGGCCTCGGGTCGTCCGCGAGCGTGTCCGCGGCGACGGAGTGCGCCCGGTCCAGCCGCGCGCACTCCTCGCACCGCGCGCCGGTACTGCGCCCCGACACCACCGCCCCCACCGGACACGGATGCCCCCTGGCTCCCACACACGTCCGCACACCCCCTTCCCCGACCTCGAAAGCAACCCGCTTCCCCCAGCTCAGCGCACTTGCCCGGCCCCCGTCCCATACGAGCACAGGCCCGTCCGCCGACCACCGCAGCCCCGAGCACTTCCACGCCTGTCCCATCACTCATGAGAGTAGAACCCACCACTGACAACGCCCCCGGACCGCCGAGGCCCGCTAGGGTCACGCACACGGAAAGGCCCGAAGCCGCAACCTCGCATTGCGACTTCGGGCCTTTTCCGGTCCGCCTCCGGCGCCTTCCCCGCCTCACGGCAGCACGTACACAGGCGTCCCGTCCTCCGCGCACCCCCGCTGCCGCATGCACCCCCGCTTCAGCAGCATCCGCACACAGTCCACCACCCGCTCGACCGTCAGCCCGGTCCGCTCCGCCACGTCCTCCACCCGGCACCGCGCCTCCCCTCGCACGAGCGCCGGCGCGAGGTACGCCGCGACCGCGTGCACGTCCTCCGTGACGACGAGGTTCTTCGCCCGCCAGGCGGCGAGCAACTGCTGAGGCGTGGCGGTGGACGCCTCCCTCGCACCGCCCTGCCGCGGCCCGTCGAACCGATCGGCGAGCCGGTCGAGGCTGTGGGCGATGTGGTGGAGGGCGTCGGCGATGGAGCTCTGAACACGGGTCTGCTCCGCCTGCGCGGCGGCGAACATCTCGTCCGCCCGGAGGTTCCGCTCCTCCAGCCGCACGATCGCCTCGGCGACCTCCTCCGGCATGACATACGCCGTCCCACCCCCGGCCGCGGGCTGCACCGGGGCCGGTTCGAGGGTGTACGAGCCGTCGCGCTGAAGGGTGGCGATGACCTCGGAGACCCATAGCTTGAAGGGTTTGCACTCGGGTTTGGTGCAGCCGTTCACCAGCTGGATGAGCCCCCTGAGGTCCACCATCCACATCGACCGTTGAAGCCTCTGACCTGCGATTTGCCTCAAGGCGTCTACTGTATAGACGCCTCGTGCAATCTCACCGAGGGTCTTCTGCAGACTGCGGTCGACGTGCAGCCTCAGGGCTTGGCGCGTGTTCGCGTACCCGAGATTGCGCGCCAGGTCCGCCGCCGGGAACCAGTACTCCCCCTCCGGCGTCGTCAGCCTCCGCACCCGCGCCCCGGTCGCCGCGAACACGAAGTCGTCGACACCGATCGCTTCCCGCCGCTGCGCCGCCGATCCGTTCGGCGGCATCTCGTTCTGCTCATACATCGAGCATCACCTCCACCCCGGAAGCTAGGGACGCAGAGGGCCCAACTGCCTGCCATAGAAAGCACGTTCACCCGATAGATGACAGAGGTATCGATTCACCACCTCCGAGCAAGCCCCCAGTCAAGCCCTCCCCCCGACACCCAAGTACTCGGAAGAACCTGAGTACATGCACCCTGGCCGCCCACCCCCCGCAGCCCCGACGCTGGAGCCATGGAACGACGACGACCGAAAGCCCTCCACCAGCTGCTGGCCACCCTCGGGGTGACGGCGGTGGCCGCAGGTGCGTGGGTGGGCTGGCTGGGGTGGGACCAGCACCGCGACGTGCATCCGGACGGCTCGACGACGGGCCCCTACGAGGCCTGGCAGGTCATCGGCCTGGTGCTGAGCCTGCTGCCCCCGCTGTACTGGGCGGCCTCGCGCCGCCACCACGTGGCTGCCGTGCTCGGGATCTCCCTCGGCCTGACCGTCTCCGCCTTCGTCGACTGGTCGGACGACGCCAGCGGCCTCTTCGTGATCGGCGTCGGCATGGTCCTGATCGGCAGCTTCGCCACGACGGCTGCACTGTCCGCCGTGATCGACGCCGTACTCACCGCCACAAGAAGGAACGGCCCTCCGTCCACCGCCTCCGGCTGACAACCGACTTGGGCGCCAACAGCAAAAGGCCCCGGTGATCACCGGGGCCTTTTGATTCATGTGCACTCGGCAGGATTCGAACCTGCAACCTTCTGATCCGTAGGCGGGTGGGCTCCTATAGGGGCCTAGCTCGTACCTGGCCCGTGCCTCTCGAAGGACTGCCGCGCGGCTCCAGTGTGAGTCCCCACTCATGTGCTGGTGCACGCGACTGTTGATGTCAGCTACTGATGTAACGCTGGGCAGTTTGGGCCCAAGGTACAATCCGCCGCCATGTCCGCTGAGCCCAGATGGCCCACGCCAACCGAGTGGGCAGAGGGATGAAGCCTGTACTGGCTTTCTCCGCCCAGGTAGTGCCTTTCTGCACACCACATGAGTGCATTTTCCATCCTTACCGACCTGGCCGCTCGTCGGCGGGGAATCCCTGGCATATGACTGAAGACCCAGAGGGTGACAGCAGAGGGCGAATCCGAAAACATGTCGGTTGGTGGATTGGGGTGATCGCGGGCCTATGTGGCATCGCAGGCCTGATTTTCTCGATTACCACTAAAGATGAGTTCACTCTAAAGGAGTGGAGGCAACAGGCCGACGCAGTATGCGACGACCTGAGCGGCTCCCTCCTTGATAAGTGGGCCACGGCGGCGGGCGCGGTCGGCACTCTTGAGGAAGGCGGCTATCAATCAGCCGACTATCAATCAGCAGCGGATGCCTGGTTGGCCGCGGAACAGAGCGTGAGGAAGCTCACCAGTGAGATCGGTAAGATCGAGATGCCTAACTCCCATAAGGAGAACATCTCCCGCCTGCTCGATGACCTGACTGCCACGGGCAACGCAGACGGCATGCTAGCTGTGGATCTCGGGACAGAGGTCCTCACCGAAGGAAGCGAGGCCGCCAAGGATCGGCACGATGAGCCGGCGGCCAAAGCACAACAGGACTTCAAGGAACTCGACGTTTCGCACTGCTTCGGTTTTCCGCCCTCGGACTGATGGCGCGTGCACCCATCGGAGGCGGCTCTCCCGCCGGGCCTTCGGCAAGGCCCGAACATCATCTGCGCCGTCTCGCGATGCCCTCGGGTACATGCTTGTGCGCCACGTTGATGTCAGGCAACAGACCGGGGAGCTGCGGTTTTCTCTCCGTAGCCGCCCGGCAGGGCGTGACGCGCGTTTGCGGCCTAAGCGTTCACTCGCCAGCCCAGTCGTGTCACGCCTCCTGTGCCAGCAGGTCGAGAACGTCTTGCACGGACCAGCAGCCTTCTGCCCCCGGACAGGCCGCTACGTAGGTTGCGATTGCTTCGAGGTCCCATGCGCCAGCAGAGAGCAGCCCCGCGGCGAGGAATCGTACGTAGGCAGCAGAGGGAGCAACCCACTGCACTTCGTTCATCTGCCACGGCGCTGTGAAGGTCAGGACGGGCATACCGTCGACTTGACCAGCGCAGACGAGCGTCTCATAGCGACCGTCACCCAGCACCGCACGTCCTGTCGTGAGGACTTCCTCCAGGTCGAGATCTACATCCGGAGCCCTGTACATCTCTTGAGCAGCGATGTCAGCGAACTGGTCAGCCGTCACCAAGTGAGCTCGGGCCAGCACTCGCCCGTCGGTCTGGGGGTCGTAGAAGGCCCTGCCTCCACCCCAGACCGGTGACTCGGTGGCGAAGTACATGGCGCCGGTCAGTTCCACAGGGATGGAACGGGCCGGCATCGCGGGGTTGCGGCACCCCGGATACTCCCTCGCCGCTCCCGACGGGCGACCACCCTGGATGTAAGCGGCTAGACGGTCAAGGTGCATGTTGGAGCCATAGGACGTGTACCAGACACGCTCGGGATGCCGGGTGACCGGCAATGCCGAGTCTATGCTGTGTAGGGCCTTCGTGATCACTCGATTCTGGGCGCCGGTCTCAGTCCGCCGAAACGTCGTACCTGATGACATGTCGGTCTCCCGGAAGGATCGTGATCATTACCCGCAGGGGGCGGTTATCGTTGTCGTAGCCCGTACGCATGTACACGGCGACGGGGGTAGCAGACGGCAGAGACAGCTTCTCGATCTCCGCCCGTGTCGGCATCCTTACAGTGATTTCGTCACGGTAGCGGGCCTGCACAAGACCGACGCTAGCTAGGACACCGCCAGGTGCTGACACGTCCTCAGGCAGCATGAGCGGGGTACCCCGCACCAGCTCCTCAGGAAAGTACGAGTCCGCAAGGGCGTAGGGGTCCTGGTCGACTATCCGCACTCGCTCCCGGACCACAGTGAGGGCCGTTTCAGGGTCCAGTTCCAATCGCTCAGCGACTTCAGCAGGTGGGCGCCGGATGGAAACCCGCACTTCCTGCCGACCTGCGCGACCACGTCATGGTCGGCATCGACCGCCTGCCCACCGTCGCGATCCTGGACCGGCTCAACGCCCTCGACGACGCACCCTGGGCCGACCTGGGCGGCAAGCCCCTCGACAACCGGCGCCTTTCCCGGATGCTCGCGGAGTACATGACGGCCGACAACGAGCCCATCACCTCCCGCAACATCAAGACCGGCGGGAGCGTCCTCAAGGGCTACTACGCCGCCGATCTCCGAGACGCCTGGGCCCGCTACTGCCCCCCACCCCCGGAAAGTCCGCTACCTCCGCTACCCGGCACCGAAAACGCTGCCTGACCAGCAACAACGCGGTAGCGGCAACCCGCCCCGGCTGCCGCTACCGCCCCGCTACCCATCCGCTACCGCTACCCCTTCCCGCTACCCCGAACAGGCCCCTGACCTGCGCGGTAGCGGCGGTAGCGGAAGTAGCGGCCCTCAGAAGGGGGCCCCGCCGGCCCCTCGCGATCACGGAGGTTCGACGTGCTCACCGCCGTTCCCGCCACAACCCCGGAAGCACTGAAGGTGCCTGAGGTCATGCGAGCCCTGCGCATCAGCCGGTCCAAGGTCTACGACCTCATCCGCTCGCACGAACTGCCCAGTTTCACGATCGGCCGGGCGCGTCGTATCCCGGCCGACGCCGTCAGCGCTTACATGCGCGATCGATTGGAGGAAGCCGCCTAATGGCCAAGCGTCGCGCCAACGGCGAAGGAACGATCACCAAGCGCTCGGATGGCCGCTACCAGGCCGCCGCCTACGTCTTTCGCCCTGACGGAACCCGACACCGGAAGTTCGTCTACGGCCAGACCCGTGACGAAGTGGCCGACAAGCTCACGGAGTTGCAGGAGAAGACCCGCAAAGGCATCCCGGCCGCCGAGTCCACCATGGCATTCGGCGACTACCTCACCTACTGGCTCGCGGCCATCGCGCCGGAACGGCTCAAGCCCTCGACGCTGAACAGCTATGAGGGACTGACGCGGCTGTACATCCGGCCGGCGCTCGGCAAGAAGAAGCTCAACCGCCTGTCTCCGGCTGACGTGCGCCGCTTCCTGCTGGAGTTCAAGTCCTCCTGTCTGTGCTGCCTGCGCGGAGCCGACAAGGAGCGGCCCGAAGAGAAGCGCTCCTGCTGCGCCGTGGGCCGCTGCTGCAAGCGGCGCCCCTCGGCTCGCACCGTCCAGTACATCCACGCCGTCATGCGGTCAGCACTCCAACAGGCGATGCGAGAGGAACTGATCGCGCGCAACGTCGCTCGGATCGTGGAGACACCCACCGTCGACCCCAAGGAGGTGCGTCCGCTGGACGCCGGGGAAGTCCGCCTGCTGCTCAAGACCGCTCGCCCCCACCGCCTGTACGCGCTGTGGCTGCTGCTCGTATCCGCTGGCCTGCGCCGAGGCGAGGCACTCGGCCTCACTTGGTCGGACGTCGACCTCGCGAACGGGCAACTCCGTGTGCGCCGAAACGTCCAGCGCATCCGGCGGGAACTGCTCTTCGGGACGCCGAAGACCAAGCGGTCCATCCGTACGGTGTCCCTGCCGAAGGGATGCGTTCAGGCACTCATCCGCCACCGCGAGCAACAAGAGCGCGAGCGGAAGATCGCGGGGCCGAAGTGGCAGCCGGCGCCGGGGCAGCCGGACGGGCTGATCTTCACCACGGTGTCCGGCCGGGTGACCGACCCCCGCAGCCTGAACCGCATGCTCACGATCCTCTGCCGGGACGCGAACGTTCGCCGGGTGCGGGTGCACGACCTCCGGCACACCTGCGCCTCGCTCCTGCTCGCTCAGGGAGTCGACGCCCGCACGATCATGGAGACGCTTGGGCACAGCACGATCACCATGCCGCTCGACACCTACGCGCATGTGATGGGGACGACGCTCCGGGCCGCCGCCGATCAGATGGACAACGCATTGGGCTACGACGACTCCGCCGAGGATTTGACGAGCGAGGCAGAGCCGGACGACGAGGAATGAGCCCCGCTTCCAACCGCGTTGATGTCACCCGCTGATGTCAAAGGCCCCCTGGGATGATCCCAGGGGGCCTTTGACCTGTGTGCACTCGGCAGGATTCGAACCTGCAACCTTCTGATCCGTAGTCAGATGCTCTATCCGTTAAGCTACGAGTGCTTGTTTTTTTGTTTTCCGCCCCCGCTCCCGGCCCTTTCGGCCCGCTCGCGGCGACAGGAAGAACATTACATGACTGCCGCCGACATGTGAAATCCGTTAGGCACACCCGGCCTGACCTGCGGAAACGTCAATGTGGCGGTGTGACGGGCGCAAGCGGGGGGCGGGGTGGATCCGGCCGGGCCGGTGGGTTCGCGGCAGTAGACAGATGCTCGGGTTCCGCTCGAAGATGATCACTGCCTGGCCGCCTCCGAGCCCCCGCACTCCTGCCGAAGGACCCGTATGCCCGCCGTACGCCCCAGTCGCCGGTCCGTACATCTGTGCCGTGCGCTCGGGATCGGTGTCGCGGCGCTGATGCTGGCCGGCTGCGGTGGCGGGGAGGACGCCCCTGACGCCCCTGGCGCCCCTGGCGCCTCGGCTCCCGCCGCCCCCATCACCCCCACCCCCGTCGCTTCGCCGCCCGGCCTCGGTGCGATCCCCGTCCTGTCCGACACCGCCCGTCTCACCTTCCCCCTCGACGCCTACGACCACCGGCCCTCCGACCAGGCCCTGCTGGAGCGGGCGCAGGACGAACTCGCCGTGCGGTGCATGGCGCGGTACGGCTTCGACTACGTACCGCCGGAGCGGACCGCCCACACGACCCGGCCCCTCAACGCCCGGGTCTTCGGGGTGGTCGACAAGGAAGAGGCCGCCCGGTACGGGTACGGCGATCCCGGGGCCGCCGGTGACCGGCGGGCGCCGGTCGGGGCGGAGCTGTCCGAGGAGGGGCGGCTGACGCTGTACGGGGAACGGGTGCCTCCGGCTGCGATGCCAATGAGCCAGGAGGAGGCCGAGCGGGAGGGCGGCAGCAGCCGGAAGGTCGGCGGGAAGGCCGTGCCCGTCGGCGGCTGCAACCGCGAGTCCTATCTCAGGCTGTACGCGCCCACCGCCGACTCGGTCGACATCATGTTCGTCTTCAACCTCAAGGCCCAGTCGAAGGCGCAGAGCGAGGCCGACACGCGCGTGCGGCGCAACGACGCGGCGTGGGCCGCCTGTATGCGGACGGCCGGGTACGACAAGGCCGCCGACCCGATGAAGGCCGTGCAGCAGCTCGGGCTGCAGGACGCCCCCTCGGGGCCCGCCGCGATCGCCGCCGCGCAGGCGGACGTGGCCTGCAAGAAGAAGGTCAACCTCGTCGGCGTCCGGTACACGGTCCAGTCCGCGTACCAGAAGCGGCTCGTCGCCCAGCACGCCGAGACCCTCGAACTCGCCAGGAAGCAGCAGGCGGACCGCTTGAAGCGAGCGGCCGGCCTGACCCGCTGACCGGCGTGGCCAGAAACAGTGGCCAGAAGCACCACCCAGCACCGCACCACCACTGCACAGAGCGCTGTCAGGTATGACGCGTTCATGAAGAAGGGGTACTCATGTTCAGCACCACCGGCTCCCGCATAGGCCTCACCGTCGGCTCCGTCGCCGCCGCCGTCGGCATGACCCTGCTGACCGCCGGCCCCGCCTCGGCCCTCACCGAGAAGAACGGCCTGCTCACCCAGTACGAGATGGGCTTCTACTACAACTCCGACCAGGGCGGCTGCGTCTTCGACATCTTCTACCCGGACTCGAACTTCAGCGGCGACGTCTTCAAGGGCTCCTGCGCCGGCTCGGGCCAGAGCGTCAACAACAACGCGGCGTCGTACCACAACATGGACGTCAGCCAGTGGTCCGTCTACACCGGCTCCGACTACTCGGGCACCGTCGGCTACATCCCGGCCGGCTACGCGGGCAACGCCTCCTCCACCTTCAAGAACGCGATCAGCTCCGCCCGCCCCACCGGCTGATCACTTCTCTCTCCCGCCTCGAACCCGCCGGGCATGCCGCTCGGCGGGTTCGTTCGCCCTACATGGCGGAGGAATGCAAAAAGCTCAGGGAGTCCGGCCGATATCGGATATCGACCGAACTCCCTGAGCAGAGAGCGGAGGCGGAGGGATTTGAACCCTCGATGGGCTTTAAGACCCAAACCGCATTAGCAGTGCGGCGCCATAGACCGGACTAGGCGACGCCTCCAGCACAACCCACCCGCGCGAGCGCGAAGGGTGCGTGCAGATGATGACACAGTCGAGCGGCGTGCCACCAATCGGCTCCCACGGTACTAGGCAGGCGGCCCGCAGGGCAAAGGGCTTCCCGGCTCATGCGCGCCCGGGCCCGCCGGGAGCAACGTCCGGGTGCGCGGGGCGCAACGTCCGGGCCCCGGACGCGTTGGGCAGGGCATGTCTCACCTCTCCCCTCGCACCCTGTTCTCCTCTCGCACCCTGAGCAGGCTCGCCCTCGTCTCGCTCGCCGTCCTCGGCTCGGCGCCCGTCGCCTCCGCCGCGCCCTCCCCGGCCGCGCCGCCGCCGTGGAGGACGACCGGCTGACCGTCACCGTGCGGGACGCGCGCGGCGCGGCCGACGGGACGTACGAGGTGACCTGCCGGCCCAGCGGCGGCAGCCACCGCGATCCGGCCGGGGCCTGCCGGGCTCTGGAGCAGAACACCCGCTGGGGCACGGACCCCTTCGCGCCCGTGCCCGACGGCAGTGTCTGCACGATGCAGTACGGCGGGCCCGCCACCGCCCATGTGACGGGAGTGTGGGCCGGGCGGCCCGTCGACGCGCGGTTCGACCGCAGCAACGGCTGCGAGATCGAGCGCTGGGACCGGTTCGTGCCGCTGCTGCCCGCGGCGGGCGGCTGACCGGGGTGACCAGGGCACACGCGCGCGTACACGTCTGGGGTGACCAGGGCACACGCGCGCGTAGACGTCTGTGGAGGCCCCGTGCGGGTCTCGCGCCCGGCCGGTGCGGGTCTCGCGCCGAGCTGTCCCCGGGTCGTGCGACGTCTGCCGTATCGGGCGTCGCGAGCGCAACGTCAGCCCTTAGACTCCCTCGCGTGACACCCTGCGGGCCGGTTGGCAAGATGGCCCGAGCGGTCGGCAAGATGGCCCGAGCGGTCGGCAAGGTGCGGTAACAGGAGGGAAGCGTCTCGTGAGCAGCAGGCCACCCCGAGGCGCTGCTCGCCTCGCAGCCATACTCGACGCCCTGCCCGACGCGTTGGTCCTGGTCAACGCCAACGGCACCGTCGTCAACGCCAACGCCATCGCGCTGGAGGCGTTCGAGGCACCGGGTACGGCACTCGTCGGGCGCGGGCTGCTCGATCTGTTGCCGGAGTTCGACTCCAAGCTGATCCCCGGCTCCATGCGCCGCCCGGACCACGTCGACCCGCGCGCCCGCACCCGGCCCACCCGGATGATCGCGCGCCGCACCGACGGCTCCGAGTTCCCGGTCGAGGTCACCAGCGCGAATCTGGAGAACGGCCAGCAGGCGTACGACAATTACGGCTACGCCGCCGACGAGCTGCTGATGCTCGTCGTGCGCGACCTCACCGGCACCATCGACACCGAGGCCGAGCTGGCCCGCTCGCAGCGGCAGACCGAGATGATCCTGCGGGCCGCCTCGGAGGGCGTGGTCGGCACGGACACCGACGGCCGGATCGTCCTGGTCAACCCGGCCGCCGCGCAGATACTGGGCTACCGGGCCAGCGACCTGGGCGGCAAGGAGCTGCACACGCTCGTGCTGCACTCGCGCGCCGACGGCTCCCCGTTCCCGTACGACGAGTCGCCGCTCGCCGACACCCTGCGCTCCGGGCGCAAGCACCGGGTGCGCGGGCAGGTGCTGTGGTCCAAGAGCGGGGAGAAGGTCTCCGCCGACATCACCACCGCTCCGGTGCGCGACGGCGACCAGCTCGTCGGCGCCGTCCTGACCTTCGCCGACCGCCGGCCCTACGACACCCTCGCCGAGGAGAAGGCCGCCCTCGAGGCCGCGCACGCCGAGGAGCTGGAGCGGCTCGCCGAGGAGCACGCCGCCGAGCTCACCGCGCTGCGCGAGCAGCACGCCGCCGACCTGGAGGAGCTGCGCGAGGCGCATGCGGAGGAGCTGGCGGCCGGCGAGGACCGGTACGCCGCCCTCGCCGAGCGCGAGAAGGACCGCTACGAGGCGCTGGCCGCCCGGCACGAGCAGTTGCTGACGCTGCTCGGCGGCTCCCTGCGCGGGCCGTTGGACGAGCTGCGCCGGGAGCTGGCCGCGCTCGCCGCCGACGACGCCGGACAGCTGTGGCCCGAGGCCAACCAGGTCCTGCACCACCTCTCGGCGGGCTACTCCCGCATCACCACCCTCATCGACAACGTCCTCGGCTACCAGCGCCTCGACGCGGGCAGCGGCCAGATCGCCCGTACGAAGGTGATGCTCGACTCCGTCGTCGCCGCGGGTGTCGACGGGGCCGTGGAGCTGATCGGGCCCGGCCGCGTGCAGTTCGCCGTGCACGCGCCGCCCATCGAGGCCGAGGTGGAGCCGGCCCTGCTGGCCACCGCGCTGGCCCACCTGGTCGCCGATGTCGCGGGGGTCGACGCCACCGGCAACGCGCCCGTGTCCGCGGGCGGCTACATGGACAACACGGTCGTCGTCGCGGCCGCCCAGCGCGGCGAGGTCGTCCGCATCGAGGTGCGCGGGCCGTACGCCGGGGGAGACCCGGTGCACGAGCCGATCGTCCGCGGGATCGTGCGGGCGCACGGCGGCGTCCTGCAGACGCACGAGGTGCCGGGGATGAGCGGCAACGCGTACGTCCTCGAAGTGCCGATCGGCAGCGGCGCGGGCTCCGTTGTCGCCGAGGCCGCGCAGGCCCCCGCGCCCGAGGCGCCCACCGAGGCCGGGCAGACCTCGGGCGGCCGACGGCGGGCCCGGCGGAGCTCCACCGACGCCTTCCTGGACGCCGAGCTCCCCGGTGAGGTCCCCGGCGAAGTTCCTGGCGCGGCCGACGGCGGCACCGACACCGAGACGGGCGTGCCGACCGGACGGCGCCGCAGGCGCGCGGCCGCCGCGGCGGACGTACCGCAGCCGCAGGCACCCGCCGCACTGGAGGCCGCCGAGCCCTCGGGCAGCGGTACCGGGCGGCGTCGCGGGCGTCCGGCGGAGCCTGCGGGCGGTGAGACGGCCGACGCGAGCGCGGGGGCCGGTCTGCCGGTGCCGCACGGGGCTGCCGTGGCGGTGAACGGCGTCGCCGAGGGCTCCGTCGTCACCGCCGACGAGCATGCCGCGGGCACCGCGGCCGTCGGGACCGGGCTGGGCGGGACCGTGCCGCCGCAGGGCGTGCCCGCACCGACCGGACGGCGGGCCCGCCACGCCCCCGACCAGCACGCGCTGCCGGCCGCGCTGCCCATGGCATCCGCCGAGCCGGCCGAGGTGCGGGCCCTGGAACTCGCCTCCGGAGCGCAGCCCACCGGGCGCCGCCGGCGCGCCCTCGCGGCCGCGCAGGAGCGGGCGAACGCGCAGGAGGCGGCGCCTCGTACGGTGTTCGCGCTGCCCCCCGCGGACGCGGACCGGCCGGCCGACGCCACTCCCGACGCCCCCGGCGGGCACGGCGGGCACGGCGGTCAGCCACTGCCCGCACCTGCTCCGGCACCGGCACCGGCACCCGCACCGGTTGCCGCCCCCGCCCCCGTCCCCGCGCAGGGGCTCCCGTCCGCCGTCCCCTCCGACGACGACGGACGGCACGACGCGGTCCCGCACGACCAGTCCGCCGACCACACCCCGCCGCAGCCACACCCCACGACCGCGCCCACCGGACGCCGTCGCCGCGCCGTGGCGCCGCCGTCCGCCGAGGGCGTCCCGGCCGCGCAGCCGGACAACGCGACGGGCCAGGTCAGCGTCCCGGCCCAGGCCACACACGGCGAGAACGTCCCGGCGGCTCCGGCTCCGGGCACGCCGACGCCACCCCAGGGCACGCAGGCCCCGCACGGCACCCACGGCCAGGGCGTCCCGGTCACGGGCACCCACGGCCACGGCACCCCCATGGCCCCGCCCCAGCCCCTCCCCGCCCAGGGCACCCACGGCCACGGCGTCCAGCTCGCCCCGGCGCAGACCGTCCCGGCCCAGCAGGCCCCGCCCGCAGCCCAGCCGAGGACGGCAGCAGAAGCCGGATCCCAGCCCGCGCCCGCCCCGGCCCAGCCCCTTCCGGCCGCGGCTCCGCTCCCCGCGGAGGCGCCCGCGACCCCGGCAGCGGGCACCCCCACCCCGGCGGCACCGCTGCCCCCGGCCCAGCAGACGCCCGGCACGCCGGCCGCGGGCACCCCGAGGCCCACGGCCTGGCCCCCCGGCGCCCCCGCGGCGCAGCCGCTGCCCGCCGAAGCCTCCGTCCCGGTGGACCCGAACTCGACGCAGGGCCGTGCCATAAGCGTGCGCACGCTGGGGCAGGGTGTGCCGTTCACCCGGCAGGCCGAGCAGGTGCAGCAGCCCCAGCCGCTGCCGACGGCCACTCCGGCCCCGCACCAGCCGGGCGGCTCCGGGCGACGCCGCAAGCTCGGCACGCCCCCGGACCCCACCGCCGTACGACAGGGCGACGTGCGGCCGGGCGACGTACGGGCGGAGCAGTCGGCGCGGCCGCATCCGCAGGCCGGGCAGGCGCCTGCCGGGCAGACGCCGGCCGGGCAGACGCCGGCCGGGCAGCCGTTGCCGGGCGCGAACGCGTCGGAGGGCGCGGGGCGGTCGTACGCCATAGGCGCTCCGGACGAGAACGCCGCCGAGGGGCCCGAGCCGCTGGACGGGCCGGGCGGTGCGGTGGAGGTCGCGGACACGCCGCGGCCGCAGCCGATGGACGACGAGCTGCCGCCGGAGCCGCTGGACAATCCGCGGCGGCTGCTGGTGTGGCCCGCGCCGGACGTCAGCACGCAGCAGGCGCTGAGCGACCGCGGGTACCGGCCGGTCGTCGTGCACTCGCGCGAGGAGGTGGACGCGCAGATCGCGGCGTTCCCGGCCGCGCTGTTCGTCGACCCGCTGACCGGGCCGATCACCCGGACGGCGCTGCAGTCGCTGCGGCAGGCGGCCGTCACCGCCGAGGTGCCGGTCATGGTGACGGCCGGTCTGGGGCAGGCCACGCGCGAGGCGGCGTACGGCGCCGATCCGGCGGTCCTGCTGAAGGCGCTGGCGCCGCGCGACAGCGAGCAGCACCCGCCGCGGGTCCTCCTCATCGAGGAGCACGCGGAGATCGCGCTGGCGCTGACGGCGACGCTGGAGCGGCGCGGGATGCAGGTGGCGCGGGCCGCGAGCGACGCCGACGCGGTGGCGCTGGCGGGGCAGTTCCGGCCGAACCTCGTGGTGATGGACCTGATGCAGGTGCACCGCCACCAGGCCGGCATCGTGGACTGGCTGCGCGCGAACGGGCAGCTCAACCGCACCCCGCTGGTGGTGTACACGGCCGCGGTCGACCCGGCGGACCTGCCGCGTCTGGCGTCGGGCGAGACGGTACTGT
Organism: Streptomyces sp. NPDC096205; assembly: GCF_044763135.1. Classification (NCBI taxonomy): domain Bacteria; kingdom Bacillati; phylum Actinomycetota; class Actinomycetes; order Kitasatosporales; family Streptomycetaceae; genus Streptomyces; species Streptomyces sp. NPDC096205. The sequence goes on from NZ_JBIWFS010000003.1 coordinate 133,402, forward strand.
TCCTCGCCGAGCGCTCCACGAGCGCCGAGGTGCAGGCCAGGATCGTCGACCTGCTGGCCCGCATCGGGACCAACTAGGGCCTGTCTCCCGGATCAGGTCGGCTGCGTCGCGACCAGTCTGCGTGCCGCTTCCTTGATGGAGGCGCGCAGGCGGTCGGCGTCGGTGTCCTCGCCGCCGACCAGGATGCGCTTCATCTGCGGGACGACGGCGGCCCAGTTGGCCATCGCGACCAGCAGGAACAGCAGGTCGCGGGCGGGGATGGCGTCGCTGATGATCCCGCGCTCCTGGCCGTCGCGGAGGGTGGCGACCTTGTGGGCGTAGTGGTCCTGGCGTTCGGCCTCGTCGGGCAGTTCGCGGGTGCCGTACTCCAGGCCCTCCCAGAAGAGCAGGCGCAGCAGCTCGGGGTGGGCGGCGTGGTAGTCGAGGAGCCGGTCGATCCAGGCGTCCATGGCGTCGGGGAGGACGGGGACCGCGGCCGCGAGGTCGAGCATCTTCTTCTCGAGGACGTGGGTGAACAGCTCGGCCTTGTTGCCGAAGTAGGCATAGATGAGCTGCTTGTTGGCCTTGGCCTCGGCGGCGATGCGGTCGATGCGGGCGCCCGCGATGCCGTGGCGGGCGAACTCGGCGACGGCCGCGTCGAAGATGCGGGCCCTGGTGGCCTCGGGGTCCCTGACTGCTCCCATGGGGACAGGGTAACGGCGGCAGTCACATAACCAACTAGTTGGTTGACAAGGAATTCGCGAGCGGAGCATGCTGTTGCACCTCACGTTCCAACCAACTGGTTAGTTATTGGAGCCGGCTCGAAGGGAGCCGCTCGGAAGAGCCGCTCGTCGAAGCCGCTCGGAAGAGCCGCTCGCCGGAGCCGCGCTCGAAGGAGGAGTTCCTTCCCGATGCCGTCAGTGACGTCAGCGACCCCCACCAGGACTGCGCACACGGCCCCGCCCCGGACCGCGCCCGCGCTCTTCCTCACCCTTCTCGCGGTGGCCAGCGCGGTCACCGCGGCCAACATCTATCTCGCCGCCCCGCTGCTCTCCCTGATCGCCCGCGACTTCGGCTCGGCGCCCTCCGGGGTGGCCTGGATCGCCTCCGTCGCGCAGGCCGGTTACGCCCTCGGCCTGCTGTTCTTCGCGCCGCTGGGCGACACCGTCAACAGGCGCCGGCTGGTCATCGGCCTGACCGTGCTGACCACGGCCGCGCTGACCGCCAGTGCCGTCGCGCCGGGCGCCACCGCGCTGGCGGCCGCCGTGTTCGTCACCTCGGCCGCGACGGTCGTGCCCCAGCTGCTGGTGCCGCTGGTCGCCGAACGCGCCCCCGCCGAGCGCCGGGGCCGTCATGTCGCGGCCGTGATAGCGGGGCTGTTCACCGGCATCGTCGGCGCACGGGTGCTGGGCGCGCTGGTCGGCGAGGCATTCGGCTGGCGCTGGGTCTTCGCGGGCGCGGGTGCGCTCACGCTGGTGCTGGGCCTGGCCACGGCGGTCGTCCTGCCCTCGCAGCACCGCCCGCGCACGGGTTCGCTGCTCTCCGGCATCGCCGCGCTGCCCGGTCTGGTCCGCCGCTCGCCCGAGCTGTGGCGGGCCAACGTCCGGCAGGCCGGCATGTTCGGCGCCTGGAGCGCGCTGTGGACCTCGCTGACGCTGCTGCTGACCGGGGAGCCGTACCACCTGTCGACCGCGGCCGCCGGGCTGTTCGGCCTCTTCGGGCTGGCCTCCGCCGTGGTGGCGCTGCCCGCGGGCGGCCTGGTCGACCGCTTCGGCGCGGCCAAGGTGGTGCGCGGGGCGTACCTGCTGGCGGCGCTCTCCGTCCCCCTCTTCTGGCTGGGCGGTCACGTCATGCCGGCCCTGTTCGCCGCCGCGCTCCTCATCCACGCGGCCCTCGTCGCCGCGCACGTCGCCAACCAGACCCTCGCCCTGACCTCCACCAGCACGCCGGCCGCCGCCAACACCGCCTACGTCGTCTCCGGCTTCGCGGGCGGCGCCGTCGCCTCCGCACTCGCGGGCCCCGCCTTCGACCGGTTCGGCTGGAGCGGGGTGGCGGGGCTGGCCGGGGTGTGGCTGGTGCTGGGGTGGGGGCTGACGGCCGTACGGGCCAGGCGGGGGTGAGGCTGGGGTGACGCGACAGGCCGTCGCAACAGGAGTCACACGAACAACTCGTACAACCCCTGTGGTCTCTCGTATGTCTGAGCGAGCGGCTGGCACCGATGTGCCTGCCGCTCTGTTCATCAGGAGGGACTTCCTTGGCTTCCGTTCGCACCACCCGTCGTCGTCTCGGCGCCTGCGTCGCCACCGTTCTCGCCGTGACGGTCGGGACCGGTGTCCTGGCCACGCCCGGGGCCGTGGCCGCGCCCGCCGCCGTGACGGCGACGGCGACCGCCACCGCCGCCGACGTGGCGCAGCTGCCCCTCGACGCCGAGATCGTCAGCACCGGCGACAGCGGCTATCTCACGTCCCGCAAGGACGAGGCCGGCAACCCGCTCCTGGAGTGGCACACGTACGCCGACGGCTCGGTGCTGCCGGTCGGCCACGGCGTCGTGGGATACGACAGCCAGTCGGACATCGTCGTGACCGGCGACGGCGGCAGCACGGTCTTCCTGCAGAACATGACGCCGGGCGCCGGAGGGACCACGGTGTCGTTCGACCTCGCGGCCGAGTTCGCGCCCGGGTCGAAGCTCGTCGGTGCGGCCGGTGAGAACCTGTTCGTGAGCGTGCCGACCACCGGGGACTACCACGAACTGTGGCAGCTCACCCATGTCGACGGGCTCGCCAAGAAGACGAAGCGCTCGGCCAGCCCCTACAGCATGGACTTCAAGGTCGTCGCCTCCACGAGCGACGTTCTGCTCGTCCTGAGCAGCAACCGGGTGTTCCCGAGCTCGGCGACGTACCGGACCGAATTCTGGAGGACGCGCACGACCGTCGACAGCGGCCAGACGCTGGAGTCGGGCAGCAGGTGGAGCACCGCCCGGTGGACCCAGGAGTCGACGGGCGCCTACAGCGCCGACTACGAGGCGGCGGTCGAGTACCGGTCCGGGGTCACCGAACTCGTCGTGGACGGGACGTACGCCCACCAGCGGTTCGCCATGGACAGCTCCATGAGTGGGGCCGTCATCGCCGGCATCAGCCGGGACACGCTGCTCTACGGCGTCCCGGGCAAGGCCGACGCCGAGACACTGAGCCCGCTGTACGCCCGGAGCATCAAGACCTCCACCGCCGCGCCGTACAAACTCCTGGAGCACTTCTCCAGCGTGGCCCACGCGCCGGACGGCAGCCTGCTCGTGCGCGGCGCCACGGCCGAGGCCGACGGACTGTTCCGGATCTGGGACGGGGACGACGGCCGTCCGAGCGCCACCCTCGTGGCGCAGACCGGCCGGGTCCTGGCCGTGCAGGTGACCGACGCGCAGGTCCCGGCCTCGGTGAGCCTGGAGAAGCCGGGCACCACGGTCCCGATGGAGTGGACGCTGTCCCGCCCGAACGCCACCGTGGACGTCACCCTCACCCACGTGGCCACCGGCAAAAAGCTCACGCAGCACCTGGCCCAGCCGCTCTCCGGCAGCCGCTTCGGCTTCACCTGGGACGGCGTCCTGGACGGCATCAGCGCCCCGAACGGCGACTACACCTGGCAGATCTCCGCCACCCCTGCCGACGGCATCGGCGGCCCGGCGACCGCCTCGGGGACGTTGCAGGTCACACGGCAGGCCAACCCGCACGACCTCAACGACAACGGCTCGACGGACGTCCTCGCGCGGGACGCCTCCGGCGTGCTGTGGCGGGACGACCTCCTCGACTGGCCCTCGGGCGGCCAGGTCACCCCGGCCAAGCGCACGAAGGTCGCCACCGGCTGGCAGATCTACAACCAGATAGAGGCGGTCGGCAACATCGGCGGCACGTCCGCGGGCGATGTCGTCGCCCGTGACGCCTCCGGTGTCCTGTGGCTCTACCAGGGCAAGGGCAACGGCACCTTCGCCTCCCGCGTGAAGGCCGGCACCGGCTGGCAGATCTACAACAAGATCACCGGCGGCAGCGACCTCACCGGAGACGGCCGTTCGGACGTCCTGGCCACGGACACCTCCGGCGCACTGTGGCTCTACAAGGGCACCGGCAGCGCGACCGCCCCCTTCACCGCACGCGTCAAGGTGGCCACCGGCTGGCAGATCTACAACCAGATCACCGCCCTCGGCGACATCGCGGGCACCTCGGCCGGCGACCTCGTCGCCCGCGACACCTCCGGCGTCCTGTGGCTCTACCAGGGCAACGGCCGCGGCGGCTTCACCGGCCGCATCAAGGTCAGCACCGGCTGGAAGGGCTTCTCCCACCTCGTCGGCACCGCCGACGTCACCGCCGACGGCCGCCCCGACCTGATCGGCTACGGCCCCAACGGCACGTACGTCTACCGCTCTACGGGCTCGGCGACGACCCCGTTCACCCGTCAGACGACGGGGCTGTACGCGGGCGAGGGCGGCAAGTTCAACCACATCGCCTGATCCCGGGTGGCCCCCGGTTTGCGCCGGGGGCCCACCGAAGCCGGTGAGCAGCGCCGCGGCGGGGCGTCAGAGACAGCTCAGCGCCTTGCCGACCTCGTCAATGGTCGGCCGGTCCTCGGGAGCGTGGCTGAGCATGGCGTCGATCACCTCGCCCATCTCGCCACGCACCTCCACGGCCCGCCGTCGCCCGCTCGCCACGGCCGCCCTCTGGACGGGGCGTGGAGCATCGTCCGGGTACTCGACAGCCCGCCGACCGGTGGCGGAGATGAGCAGCGAGGCGCCCAGCGCGTAGATGTCGGCTGCCTGTGTGGGTTGGGCCTCGCCTGTTGCGAGCACGCTGCGTGCGATCTCAGGCGCTCCGGCGAGTACCCGCCCGGCACCCGGCTGCCCGGCGAGCTGACCATGACCCACGACTACAAGGTCGGCCCGGGCACCGTCCGCCGTGCGCTGGGCATCCTCCGGGACCAGGGCCTGGTCGTGACGGTGCGGGCACGCGGATCGTTCGTGGCCGACCCGCTGCCGCCCGCTCCGGACGCCCCGGCATGACCCTTGATCGCACGCGTCCCCTCTGGCGCCAGATCGCCGCGGAGATCATCCGGCGGATTCAGGACGGCACATACCCGCCGGGTGCCCGCGTGCCCTCGACGCTGGAGATCGCCCAGGAGTTCGGCGTGGTGAACGCGACGGCGGCCAAGGCCATGAAGTTCGTGCGGGAACAGGGGTGGACGCGGGGCGAGGTCGGGTTGGGCACCTACGTGGTGGACCATCTGCCGTCCTCCCCCGAAACCCCCTCATGACGAACAGCCCCCGGCACGCACCGGGGGCTGTTTCGTCGTACGGGTACGTCAGCCGAGCTGCGTCACATCCAGCTCGCCCTCCGCGTACTGCCTGCGCAGCACCTTCTTGTCGAACTTGCCGACGGACGTCTTGGGCACGGACTCGATGAGGGTCCAGCGCTCGGGGAGTTGCCACTTGGCGATGCCGCGCTGGTCGGCGAGGAAGGTGCGCAGGGTGTGGAAGTCGGCGGTGGCGCCTTCCTTCAGGACGACCGTGGCCAGGGGGCGCTCGCCCCACTTGTCGTCGGGGACGGCGACGACCGCGGCCTCGGCGACCTCGGGGTGGGCCATCAGGGCGTTCTCCAGTTCCACCGAGCTGATCCACTCGCCGCCGGACTTGATGACGTCCTTGGCGCGGTCGGTGAGGGTGAGGAAGCCGTCCGGGGAGATCGTGCCTACGTCGCCCGTCTTCAGCCAGCCGTCCTCGCTGAACTTGTCGGCGGGGCGCAGGGGTTCGGCGTCGGGGCCGTTGTAGTAGGCGCCGGCGATCCACGGGCCGCGGACCTCCAGCTCGCCCGCGGACTCGCCGTCCCAGGGCAGGCGCTCGCCGCCGGGGCCGCTCAGCCGGGCCTCGACGCTCGCCGGGAAGCGGCCCTGGGTGAGGCGGTAGGCGAACTCGCGGTCGGTGCCGACGGCCTCGGCGGGGGGCCGCGCGATGGTGCCGAGCGGAGAGGTCTCCGTCATGCCCCAGGCGTGACAGACCCGCATGCCGAGCTTGTCGAAGGCCTCCATCAGGGCGGGCGGACAGGCCGAGCCGCCGATGGTGACCTGGACGAGCGTCGAGACGTCACGCGGCCGCGCGGTCAGCTCCGCCAGGAGGCCCTGCCAGATGGTGGGGACGGCGGCGGCGTGCGTCGGGCGCTCCTGCTCGATCATCTCCGCCAGCGGGGCCGGCTGCAGGAAGCGGTCCGGCATCAGCATGTTGACGCCGGTCATGAAGGTGGCGTGCGGCAGGCCCCAGGCGTTGACATGGAACTGGGGGACCACCACGAGAGACGTGTCCTCGTCCGTGAGGCCCATCGACTGGGTCATGTTGACCTGCATCGAGTGCAGGTAGATCGAGCGGTGGGAGTACACCACGCCCTTGGGGTCGCCGGTCGTGCCGGAGGTGTAGCACATGGCGGCGGCCTGGCGTTCGTCCAGCTCGGGCCAGTCGTAGGCGGTCGGCTTGCCCGCGATCAGGTCCTCGTACTCGTGCACCTGCGCGGTCGTCTGCGCGAGCAGCGAACGGTCGCCGGGGCCGGAGACGACGACGTGCTCGACCGTCTTCAGGTGCGGCAGCAGCGGGGCCAGCAGCGGCAGCAGGGAGCCGTTGGCGATGATCACCCGGTCGGCGGCGTGGTTGACGATCCAGGCCAGCTGGTCGGCGGGCAGCCGCAGGTTCAGGGTGTGCAGGACCGCGCCCATGGAGGGGATCGCGTAGTACGCCTCGACGTGCTCGGCGTTGTTCCACATCAGGGTCGCGACCCGTTCGTCGCCCTGTACGCCGAGGTCCTCGCGCAGGGCGTGCGCCAGCTGGGCCGCGCGGGTGCCGATCTCGGCGTAGGAGCGGCGGTGCGGTTCCGCCTCACCCGTCCAGGTGGTCACCTGCGAGGTCCCGTGGATCGTCGACCCGTGGGTCAGGATCCTCGAGATCAGCAGCGGTACGTCCTGCATGGTGCTCAGCACGGCGTCCTCCCGGGGGCGACATTGCCTACGCGGCGGTAAGGGATGCGCTGATTCTGCGCACATACCGCGCGGTATGTCACTAGGGAGAATGATCGATCAGATCCGGGCCGCCCCGGAGGTCGCCTCAGGGGTCGCCCCGGAGCCGGGTCCGCTAGCGGACGAATCCCAGCTCCGCGTCCTCGCGCAGCTTGCCCAGCGCCCGGGAGACAGCCGACTTCACCGTGCCGACGGACACGCCCAGCACCTGCGCGGTCTGCGCCTCGCTGAGGTCCTCGTAGTAGCGCAGCACGACCATCGCCCGCTGACGCGCCGGCAGCTTCATGATCGCCCGCCACATCGCGTCGTGCAGCGCCTGCCGCTCCGCGGTGTCGCCCTCACCGGGCAGCGGCTCCGGCTCGGGCAGCTCGTCGCAGGTGAACTCGTCCACCTTGCGCTTGCGCCACTGCGAGGTGCGGGTGTTCAGCAGTGCGCGGCGCACATAGCCGTCGAGCGCGCGGTGGTCCTCTATGCGCTCCCAGGCGACGTACGTCTTCGTGAGCGCGGTCTGCAGCAGATCCTCGGCGTCGCTCGGGTTCGACGTCAGCGACCGCGCGGTACGCAGCAGCACCGGGCGGCGGGCTCTGACGTACGAGGAGAACGACGGGTACGTCGCGTACGGCAGCGCCCGACCCGCCGGTCGGGCCGTCTCCGGGGCGCTGGTGCAGACGAGTGTGGTCATGCACTCCACGCTAGGAGCGCGGCCGCCCACGCGGATCGGCCGCAGGTCCCGAAGCGCGGTCCCCCTCAGGTTGTAGGGGTGGGGCTGGCTCCACCTCCTGTAGGTGGACGGGGGGTGGAGGACGGTGCGGGATGGTCTCAGGGTGGACCCTGAGGACAGAACGGGCATGACGTCCGGAAACAGCCTGGGGCTCAGCCGTCCCCCACCAGCACCAGCCCCGAAGTCGGCACCCCCGTCCCCGCCGTCACCAGCACCCGCCCCGCCCCCGCCACCTGGTTCACCGAGGTCCCGCGCAGTTGCCGTACCGCCTCCGCGACCCCGTTCATGCCGTGCAGATACGCCTCGCCGAGCTGGCCGCCGTGGGGGTTCAGGGGCAGGCGCTCGTCGGAGACGAAGCCGGCGGCCTCGCCGGGCCCGCAGAACCCGTAGGCCTCCAGTTGCATGAGGACGAACGGGGTGAAGTGGTCGTAGAGGATGCCCACGTCGATGTCGCCCGGCCCGAGGCCCGCCCCGCGCCACAGTTGCCGCGCGACGACCCGGGCTTCGTCCAGCACGGCAGGGTCCCCGCGGTGGAAGCCGGTCATCTGCTCCTGGCCCCGGCCCGCGCCCTGGGCGGCGGCCGCGACGACGGCCGGCGGGTGGGGCAGGTCGCGGGCGCGGTCGAGGGAGGTGACGACCAGGGCCTGGCCGCCGTCGGTCTCCTGGCAGCAGTCGAGCAGCCTGAGCGGCTCGGCGATCCAGCGCGAGGCGGCATGGTCGGCGAGGGTGATCGGGCGGCCGTGGAAGTGTGCGGCCGGGTTGGTCGCGGCGTACCGGCGGGCGGCGACGGCCACATGCCCGAACACCTCCGCCGTCAGCCCGTGCACATGCAGATAGCGCTGTGCGGCCATCGCCACCCAGGACGCCGGGGTGAGCAGCCCCGACGGCATCACCCAGCCCAGCGCGACGCCCTCCGCGGTCGGCTCCCGGTGCCGTACGCCGGAGCCGAAGCGGCGGCCGGAACGCTCGTTGAAGGCGCGGTAGCAGACGACGACCTCGGCCGCGCCGGAGGCGACCGCGAGCGCCGCCTGCTGCACGGTCGCGCAGGCCGCGCCGCCGCCGTACGGGACGCGGGAGAAGAAGGACAGCTCGCCGATGCCGCAGGCCTGGGCGACGGTGATCTCAGGGCTGGTGTCCATGGCGAAGGTGACCATGCCGTCCACGTCGGCCACCGCCAGCCCCGCGTCCGCGAGCGCGGCCCGCACCGCCTCCGCCGCCAGCCGCAGCTCGCTGCGCCCGGAGTCCTTGGAGAACTCGGTCGCGCCGATCCCTACGATCGCGACGCCTCTGTTCACCAGGTCACCTCCGCGGTGGCCGTGACATGCCGCCCGGCCGCGTTGTCCCCGCTCACCCGGACCACGGCCCGCCGGCCCTCGCTCTCCTCCACGACGCCGGTCAGCCGCAGGGTGTCGCCCGGATGGGCGGGCGCGCCGAGGCGCAGGGCGAGGCTGCGCAGCACCGCCGTAGGGCCGAAGCGGTCGGTGACGTACCGGCCGACCAGGCCGTTCGTGGTGAGGATGTTCAGGAAGATGTCGGGGGCGCCGCCGCGCCGGGCGGCCTCGGGGTCGTGGTGGACGTCCTGGTAGTCGCGCGAGGCGATCGCCCCGGCGACGACCAGCGTCCGCGTCACCTCGATCTCCAGCGGCGGCAGCGGGTCCCCGGCCCTCACTGTCTCCGGCGCCGGCAACCGGTCCCCGGCCCTCACGGTCTCCGGCGGCGGCAACCGGTCTCCGCCCCTCACGCCGCCGCCTCCCGCACCCGGAACACCGGCACGGTCAACTCCTCGTCGCAGCGCAGGAACTCCAGCCGCACCGGCATCCCGATCCGCACCTTGTCGTACGGCATCCCGACCAGGTCCGCGACGATCCGCACGCCCTCGGCCAGCTCGATCAGGCCGACGGCGTAGGGAGGGTCGAAGGCCGGGAAGGGCGGATGGTGCAGGACGACGTAGCTGAAGACCGTGCCCTCCCCGCTCGCTCGTACGGTGTCCCAGTCGGGCGAGCCGCAGTCCGGACAGCCGGGCAGCCAGGGAAAACGCAGGGCGCGGCACGCGGTGCACCGCTGGACCAGCAGTTCGTGCCGGCCGACGCCCTCCCAGTAGGCGGCGTTGTCGCGGTTGATCACGGGTCGCGGGCGGCGCTCCTTTCGTGTGCCACGCGGCGCGTACTTGAGGATGCGGAAGCGGTGAACGCCGGCGAGGCGGCCGTCCGCGCGGATGTCGGTCCGCGTGGTGACGAACCAACCGCTGCCCAGCCGGGTCGACTTGGGCCCGGTGACCGACTCGACGACGGTGTCGAAGGTGACCGTGTCGTCGGGTCGCAGCGGGAGCAGGTACTCCTGCTCGCAGTCGGTGGCGACGACGGAGGTGCAGCCGGCCGCGTCGAGCAGCGCGAGCAGCTCCTGGTAGGCGTCGGTGCGGGCCTCGTGGCCGCTGAGCCCGCCCATCGTCCACACCTGGAGCATGGCGGGCGGCGCGACGGCGTCGGGGCCGGTGTAGGCGGGGTGGGTGTCGCCGAGGGCCTCGCACCAGTGCCGGATCATGGGCGCGTTGACGGGGTCCTTGCCGGTCGCCCCGGCGACGGCGGGCCGCCCCTCGTAGGCCTTCAGCCGTACGGCCAGGTCGTCGGTCACGGCTTACCTCCTCCCGGACAAGGGCCGTTCGCACGACAGTTTCTGACTGTCCGTCAGGTGCGCGGAAGTGTCAAGAACACGACTGCGCGGCGGCGCCGAAGCACCGCCGCGCAGTCGCTGTCACACCCCACGGAGAGCACGCCACGCAGGGGGCAGGGCCCCCTCAGTTCACCACCACAGCGGGGTGAAGCCGACGGACACGTTGTCGTTGCCCTGGTTGATCCCGGTGAAGGCCGAGCCGTCGACCTGGGCGGTGTTGCTCTGGTTCGAGGCGCCGGAGCCGATCGCCTGCTGCTGGGTGGTGGACGAGTTGCCGTTGTTGTCCCCGCCGACGCCACTGCCGACGATGCCCTGGAACGCGTTGGTGACGGCTGCGCTGGATCCGTTGTCCGCGAAGGCGCCGTTGTCCGCCACCGCGACACCGGAGAAGAGGGCGGCCGCGAGCGGCAGAGCGGAGACGGCGGCGATGACGCGGGCGGTACGGATGCTTGCCATGTATTTCCTCCAGAACCAGGTGCGCACCGGCCCGTTGGGCCGCTCGTGCGCGAAGTACGGCTTGTACCAAGGCAGTTGGCCGACCGCCCCGGTGCTGTGTTCGACGTCGCGAGTCCAGAGTTGCCCACCGAATCCCCGGCGAACCACCACGGAAGCCCCGATTCGCCCTCAAGCGTGATGACAAGTCGATAAACCCCTTTCAGCATCTTTCCCGTGCGGGAATCCGCAGGTCAGGGCTGTTCGGGTGACTCACGCCCAAGCGCCGCAAGGGGTGAAGCGTTCCGGCACTTTCCGGCCGTTCCAGCCACTCCGGGCGCGCCGCACCGGTCCCCTCTTCCCTTCTTCGAACATCCGTACGAAAATGAAGTCATGGCCACCATCGACCGGCAGGCCTGCACACTGGCCCTGGCACACGCGCTGTCGGCCGCGGAACGCGGTCTGGCCGTCATCCCCCTGTCCCGCACCAAGCTCCCGGCCCTGCGCTCCCCGCACCACGGCTCGGAACGGCCCTGCCGGGGCGAGTGCGGCCGCTTCGGGCACGGCGTGTACGACGCCTCCACCGACCCGGCCCGCATCCGCGCCCTGTTCGCCGCCGCGCCCTGGGCCACCGGCTACGGCATCGCCTGCGGACTGCCCCCGCACCACCTGATCGGCGTCGACCTGGACGTGAAGTCCGGCCAGGACGCCCCGGCCGCCCTGCGCGAGCTGGCCCTGCGTCACCTGTTCACGATCCCACCGACGGTCGTCGTGCAGACCCCCTCCGGCGGCCGTCACATCTGGCTCACCGGCCCGCCGGACGTGGTCGTCCCCAACTCCGCCGGCCGCCTCGCCCCCGGCATCGACATCCGGGGCGCGGGCGGCTACCTGGTCGGCCCCGGCTCCCGCACGGACCAGGGCGTGTACGCGGCCGCGCCCGGCACGGACCGGCTGCCGCCCGCGCCCTGCCCGCCCGCCCTGCTGCGACTGCTGCTGCCGCCGCCGCGCGCCTCCGCGGGGAGCCCCGGGGGCGGCCACGGTCACGGCCTGATCCAGTTCGTCCTGGCCGCCCATGAGGGCCAGCGCAACACCCGCCTGTTCTGGGCGGCCTGCCGCGCCTACGAGAACGGCATCGGCCCTGCCCTCGCCGATGCCCTGGTGGACGCGGCCCGCACGACCGGGCTCACGGAGCGGGAGGCCCGGGCGACGGTCGCGTCGGCGCGGCGGATGACGGGGGTCTGACGGGGGTCAGCCCCCGGACCAAACCGGTGTCAGACCAGCGTCGGACCCCGGATCGGACCAGGGTCGGACCAGGGCCAGACCGAGGTCACGGAGTGAAGACCTCGTCGAGCCGGTGGATCGCCCCGTCGTCCCCCAGCTCGTACTTGAACACCAGGCCCGAGTCCGGGTGCGCGTCCAGCCAGTCCAGCAGCTCCTGTACGCCGATCCGCTGGTTCTCCGTGCTCTCGACGATCGGGTTGGTCGCGGTGACGTACGCGCCCTGGTCCAGCGCCCAGCGGGACTCCTCGCCCGACACCACGAAGGGCGCCCCGTCGGTGTCCGGCTCCGGGCAGCCCCACGCCCCGTGCTGGATGATCAGGTTCACCTTGTCGGTGATGCCGTCGAGCTCCTCGTAGCCGTACAGGGCGAACTCGTCGGGGTCGTAGTCCTCGGGGTACGGCGCCTTGGTGACACAGTCGGCGGGCTTGCCGGCGGGCGTGGCGGTACCGGCGGGCGTACCGGCCGGGGCGTCAGGGGCGTCGCTGCCGTCGTCGGGCGAGGAGGAAGGGACAGCGGAGGACGAGCCGTCCCCCTTACCAGCGCCGCCGGACGGCGTGGCGCTCGCGCCGGGCCCGACGGCCCGGGCCTCGTCCCCCTTGCACCCGGTCAGCACGGCACCCAGCGCGACAGCCACGAGCATCACGGCAGCAGATCTACGACGGCTTCGGGTGTTCATCGTCTCGTCCCCCCTGTCCCCGCACGGCCCCGACGGCCGTGTCCGGTCGGTCGGGGGACCGTAGCCAATGGCCCTGACCTGCCGCGATACAGAAAACCCTTACGTCACGGATCCGGGACGAACCCGTCACCCGAAAGGGACGCACGGCGCACCGGCCGAGCCTCAGGGGCCGGCGCCGTAGGAGCCGAGCAGCGCCGCTCCGGCGCCCAGGACGGCGAGTTGGAGGAAGCCCGGTACCCACCACCGCAGCAGCAGAAGCCCCCCACCGGTGACGACCGCGCCACCGGCCAGGATCCACATCCCCCGCACGGCTTCCTCGGGCGCGTCGGGCGCATTGCCGCTGTCGAAGGCGTCGCCCCAACTCGCCATCCCGTAGCGGAGGATCACCAGATACGCGATGACCATCAGATCGAGCACGAGCAGCGCGACACAGACCCCGACCTGCTCACCGACGGACGGCCGGGCCCGTTCGTCCGTCAGCGGATGTTGCCCCGTTGACCGCATACGGGCCAGCATCCCGGTTCGTCAGGGACGGCACATGAGCACAACTACTCAGATCCCGGCCCGGGTTCAGTCGCCGGAGTACCCCCAGAAATAGATCTCCCGAGGCTCACCGCGCTGATCGTGCAGGACGGCACAACGCCCGTACCAGCGCCAGTGGTCGAACTCCTCGAACCGCGGCACATCGGCCCGCGTGAGCTTGCGCGCCCCCAGCACATGCAGGGCCTCCTCCTCGGTCACCGGCTTGACCGTCCCGATCTCCGGCTCGTCGTCCGGCCCGATCAGCCGGAAGATGTCGAGGATCGAGTGCGTGCCGTCGTGCTGGACCAGCTCATGCGCCCAGAGCTCCTCCTCGCTCTCCGGCCACGGCTCCCGCTCCTCCTCCGGCAGCCACGCGTCCCCCGGTCCCCAGTGGTAGTCCCGCTGCTCGAAAACCCTGCGCCGCAACCCCTCGAACGCCGCCCCCAGATCCTCCTGATACGGCACCGAGTAGTCCCACCCGGACGCACCCATACGCCCCTCCCCAACCAGTCCAAGAGAACGGCCGGACAGTAACAGCGGGCACTGACATCGGCGGGGCCCCAAAACACGCAACGGCCCCCGGACAACGCGACGGCCCCCGGCCGGTGCATCCGGTCGGGGGCCGTTCTCACTGTGCTCTGCGCGGAGGCGGTGGGATTTGAACCCACGGTGACATCGCTGCCACGACGGTTTTCAAGACCGTTCCCTTAGGCCGCTCGGGCACGCCTCCCCGCGGCGCCCACGGTGGGCGGGCGGCGCGGGGACAAGAGTAACGGGTTGGTGAGGCGGCGCGTGGGTCAGTTGTCGCCGGTGCGGGAGGCGAGGGTGAGGTCGGTGGTCCTGATCTTGCCGTCGCGTTCGTAGGTGAGGGTGACCTTGTCGCCGGGCTGGTGGGTCCAGATCTCGCCGATGAGGGTGGGGCCGGAGTCGATGACGGTGTCGTCGAGCTTGGTGATCACGTCGCCGGGCTTGAGGCCGGCCTCGGCGGCGGGGCCGCCCGGCTCGACGGCGTCGGAGCCGCTCGCGCCGGTGTCGGTGATCTTGGCGCCGCCGGTGGTGTCCTCCAGGGAGACGGAGGCGCCGATCTTGGCGTACACCGGCTTGCCGGTCTTGATCAGCTGCTGGGCGACGTACTTGGCCTGGTTGATCGGGATCGCGAAGCCCAGGCCGATGGAGCCGGACTGGCCGGAGCCGAAGCCGCCGTTGCTGGTGGACTGGATCGCGGAGTTGATGCCGATGACGTTGCCCTTGGCGTCCAGCAGCGGGCCGCCGGAGTTGCCCGGGTTGATGGAGGCGTCGGTCTGCAGGGCGCTCATGTAGGAGGCCAGGCTGCCGGAGCCGTCGCTGGAGGCGACCGGGCGGTTCTTGGCGCTGATGATGCCGGTGGTGACGGTGTTGGACAGCCCGAACGGGGCGCCGATGGCGATCGTGGAGTCGCCGACGGCCACGTCGTCGGAGTTGCCGAGGGTCAGCGGCTTCAGGCCCGAGGGGGCGTTCTTGAGCTTGATGACCGCCACGTCGTAGCCCTGGGCGTGGCCGACCACCTCGGCGTCGTACTTCTTGCCGTCGGGGAACGTCGCCGACAGCTTGCCGCCGTCCACGGCCTCCGCCACCACGTGGTTGTTGGTGACGATGTGGCCCTCGGTGTCGAAGACGAAGCCCGTGCCGGTGCCGCCCTCGCCGTTGCTGGACTCGGCCTGGATGGTGACCGTGCTGGGCAGCGCGCGGGCGGCGACGCCCGCGACCGTGCCCGGGTCGCGCTTGAGGTCGCCGCCGCTGTCGACGGCCGAGACGGTGGTGGAGCTGGTGTCGTCGTCCTTCGCGAGTGTGTAGCCGAGGCCGCCGCCGAGTCCGCCCGCGACCAGCGCGGCCACCAGCACCGCCGCGAGCAGCCCGCCGCGGCCGCGCCGCTGCTGCTTCGGGACGGGCGGCTGGGCCGCCTGGTACGAGGCTCCCCAGGCGGGCGCGGGGTCCGTGCCGCCGTATCCGCCGCCGTATCCGCCGTCGTGACCACCGCCGCCGTAGCCGCCGTCTTGACCACCGCCACCGCCGTCGTAGGCAGGCGCCGGCGGGGGCGGCCAGGCGGCCTGCTGTGCGGGAGCGCCATGAGCGGGGGCCGGGGGCTGCGGGGCGGCCTGGGCGTACGCCGCCTCCTGGACCTGGTCCCTCTCCGGTGCCGAAGGCGTCGAAGGCGTCGAAGGCGTCGGAGGTGTCGAAGGCGTCGGAGGTGTCAAAGGCGTCGAAGGCGCCGGCGCGGTGCTCTCGGGCGTCTGCGGGGAGGCCGCGGGAGTGTCCACCGGCACGGGAGGTGCGGACGGGGCCGGGGGAACCTCGGTGCCCTCGTTCTCGGTGCTCACAGCTTCTCTCCTCGATCCACGGCTGTCGTCGCTGCGCAGCTGCAATTTTGTATGCCGTCAGCTTTTCCCACGGGCCGTCAGAGCACCATAAGCGGTGCCTGTGGGTCCAGGGCCATCCTTTATATAGAACATTCTTCGCTTATCGGGCGCATGGCCGGTCCATCGCGTAGGCGATCGGAATGCCACTCGGGCGTCACACGTACCCCCGGACGGTGGCACCATGACGCGGTGACCCACGCTCGACAGCACCACGTCCAGGTCGTCGCCCACCGAGGGGCCTCCGAGGACGCCCCGGAGCACACCCTGGCCGCGTACCGGAAGGCCATCGAGGACGGCGCCGACGCCCTCGAATGCGATGTACGGCTCACCGCGGACGGGCACCTCGTGTGCGTGCACGACCGCCGCGTCAACCGTACGTCCAACGGCCGCGGGGCCGTCTCCGCCCTGGAGCTCGCCGACCTCGCCGCCCTCGACTTCGGCTCCTGGAAGCGGGGCCAGGAGGAGCCCGACTGGGAGACCCGGCCCGAGGACCCCGCGGACACCTCCGTGCTCACCCTGGAGCGGCTGCTCGAACTCGTCGCCGACGCCGGGCGACGGGTGGAGCTGGCCATCGAGACCAAGCACCCCACGCGCTGGGCCGGCCAGGTCGAGGAGCGGCTGCTTCTCCTGCTGAAGCGGTTCGGCCTCGACTCCCCGGCCTCCGCCGAGGAGTCCCCGGTGCGCGTCATGAGCTTCTCGGCGCGCTCGCTGCACCGGGTGCGGGCCGCGGCACCGGTCCTGCCGACCGTCTATCTGATGCAGTTCGTCTCGCCCCGGCTGCGCGACGGCCGGCTGCCCGCCGGGGTGCACATCGCGGGCCCGTCGATGCGGATCGTGCGCAACCACCCGGCGTACATCGAGCGCCTCAAGCGGGCCGGCCACCAGGTGCACGTGTGGACCGTGAACGAGCCCGAGGACGTCGCGCTCTGCCTCGATCTCGGCGTCGACGCCATCATCACCAACCGCCCGCGCGCGGTGGCGGAGCTTCTCGGCCGCCGCTGAACACATGTTCACGCCCCTTGCGATCACGGGGAGTGCACCGGCGCGTTCGCTGCGTGTTCGATCGTTGCGAATGCGTCACCGGAACCGTATTGGCCGGTTTCCGGTACAGGCCAATGGGGCATCCACTCCGTGGCGTGGGGCGAAGGAGGTCTCGGGGGTGGCGTTGGTGGTGGCACAGGAGGTGCCCACGTCGTCGAGCATGGCCGTACCCCATGGCCCTGCGGGCGTGGGGGAAGCGAGACACCGTATGCGCGATCAGCTGCGCAGTGGTGGGGTGGCGGAATCGGTCATCGACGACGCCGTACTGATCCTTTCCGAACTGCTGAGCAACGCGTGCAAACACGGCCGGCCCCTGGGCGACGCCCTGGCCGGAGACGGTGACGTCCGGGCCGCATGGCGCGTGGACCCGGACGGCCGTCTCGTGGTGGAGGTGACGGACGGCGGTGGACCGACCCGCCCGGCCCCGGCCACCCCGTCGGTCACCGCGCACGGCGGCCGCGGGCTGAACATCATCACCGCGCTCTCCGACGACTGGGGCGTACGCGACGACGCCTGCGGCGAGGTCACCGTATGGGTCGTGGTCCACGACGACGTTCATGATCCTGATGCCGGGCACCGCCGCGCCGATTTCGCTACGCGCGTCACAGCCCCGGCGGTGCCGGTCATCGCGGGGCTGGACTTCGCGGACGCCTTCGACGACCTGGACTGAAGGCCCCCTCCGGCACCGGCGCGGTTGTCCACAATCGCCCCGTCGTCCACAGGGTCCCGTCGCTCGTGGCGCGAACGGCTAGGCTCGGCGCCCGTACGAGACGCGCCGTAACCGGGAGACCCCACGATGGCCAAGAAGCGACCCCAGACAAAGGCCAAGCAGCCCCAGCTCACCGACGGAGAGATCCCGGTCGTCGGTGCCCGCGAGCCCTGCCCGTGCGGCAGCGGCCGCCGCTACAAGGCCTGTCACGGCCGGGCCGCCGCGCAGGCCGTGACCGAGCTGGTGCACCGTCCGTTCGAGGGCCTCGCGGGCGAGTGCGACTGGGTCGCGCTGCGTGAGCTGGTTCCGGCGGCGACGGCGGAGCTGACGCTCAAGGGCGGCCTGCCCGACGGCGTCCCCTCGGTCACGCTGGCGACGGTGCTGCCGATGGCCTGGCCCGCGCTGCGCCGCGAGGACGGCTCGGTGCTGCTCGGCCTGCAGAACGACACGGCGTCCGGCGACATCAGCCGCGACCTCGCCGACACCCTGCAGCGCGCCCTGGAGGCCGACCCGGGCACGCCCGTGCAGGGCCGCCGCGCCCCGGCCGACGGTCCGCGGCTGCAGGATCTGCTCGACGCGGACGCCTCTTTCGAGCCGGTCGTGCACAGCGGCTTCGAGTTCTGGGTCCCGGACGCGGAGAACGCCACGCCGGAGGTGGCCGCCTCCCTGGAGCGGGCCAACGCCGCCGCCGTCCCCACCGTGAAGCTGGCTGGCGTGGACGCGGCCTACTGGTGCGAGACCCCGGAGAAGAACCACCTGCGGTGGGTCATGCCGCACCCCGAGGAGCAGCTTCTGGACGCGCTCGCGCGCCTGCACGCCGCGGGCAGCTCCAGCCTGGGCGAGGGCACCCGTCTGGTGGGCTCCTTCCGTGCTCACGGGCTCACGGTCCCGGTCTGGGACCTGCCGAGCGGGGTCGGTGCCGAGGACGTGGAGAAGCCGGCCGCCGAGTTCGCCGAGCGCCTCGCCACGGCCCTCGCGACGGACGCGCCGCTCACCCCGGAGGAGCGCCGCGCCCGCGGCGGTCTGACCAACCGACAGGTCACGCTCAGCTGACGCACAGCGGGTGGCTGACCGACCGGTCAGCCACCCCCGGCTCCCCGGCCGCGACGGCATCGCGCCCGATTCCCGCTCCGCGAGCGCCCGATCGGTGTCCGAATAGCCGAGGAAAATCGGAGATCGAATTTGCGAACAGCCGATCTCTTGTTACCGTTCCAGTAGCCCGGTTGCTGGTGCATCCCCCGTCGCCAGCAACCGGGTCTTTGCGTCTCCGGACCGTCGCACGGCCGGCTGTACGGAACGCGGCCGCGCGTCAACTCGCCGTGAGCGAAGGGGAGTTGAGCGGTCCGACCGGTTTCCGCCGGGGTCGGCGCTAGGAGTTGCTCCCCGACCGCAGCAACAGCGGCCCGTCGGGGCGAGTGCCCGCGAATTCCGCGACCGCGGTGTAACCCGCCGCCGCCCGAGTGCGTTCCCGGGGCGTCTCGCACGAGGCCGGCTCGTCCCCGGCACTGACCGCACAGCGCATCTGCACCGTCCGTGCACCGGGCCCCATGAGACTCAGCACGGCCCGAAGCGGCTCCCCGGTGCCGTTGCGGTAGTAGGTGCGCGCCCAGGTGTCATCGCCCTGGCTCAGCACACAGGTCTGCGCCTCCACGCCCTCGGGCGAGGTGAGTTCGGGTCCGCAGCGGGCCGCGGTGGCCGTACCGACGCCGAGCAGCAGCGGCGTACGCGCGGCCCCGGCCGAAGAGCCCTTGGCGTCGACGCCGCCGGACGCGTCGGACGTACCGACCCCATCGGAAGTACCGAGCCCGCCGGACGCACCGACGCCGCCCGAGCCGGCACCGCCGGACCCACCTGACCCACTGGCCCCCTCGGCCCCAACTGAACCACCGGAGGCCCCAGAAGCACCGGAGGCCCCAGAAGCACCGGAGGCCCCAGAAGCACCGGGGGCACCAGACGCCCCCGCCACACCGGCCTCCCGCACCTCGCGCGAGGCATGCGCAGGCAGACGTACGGTCGTGCGCTCGTCGTCCCCCGCGGGCCCCGCGGACGCCACGGCCAGCGGCAGCGCGATCGCGCACGCCGCGACGCCCGCGAGGGCGAGGAGACGAAGGTTCATGAGGGGGACGATAACGAGCAAAAACGGGCGCCCGGTTCCCCGCGCGCCCGACACCCTTACAACTCGGGGGCGCTCACACCCGTACGAGTGAGGGCGTCGACGACCGCGTCCACCACGGCCTCCACGTCGGGGACCCAGGGCGAGGCCGAGCCGGGCAGCGGTGCGCGTTCCCAGCGGACGGCGCCCTCGCCGGTCGAGGACGGGGGAAGGGTGATGTAGCCGCCCTCGCCGTGGAAGCGCAGGGAGCCGGGCACGAAGTCCTTGGCGTAGAGCAGCTCACCCAACTGCTCCATCGTGTACGGCCGCACGAGGACGGACCAGCGCGTGGGCGAGGCGACGACCGGGCCGAGGCGCATGCCGCCGCGGTCGAGCGCGGCCAGTGCACGCGCGGCGGCCGCGGCGGGCAGGCTGACCGCGCACGGGGCCTGGCCGCCGGTGGCGAGCACGATCGGGGCGGAGGGCCGGTTGGTCCACCACCAGCGGACCATGCGCTCGTCGGTACTGGCGGCGAGCAGCCCGGGGTCGAAGGGATGGGCGCCGGGCACCGTGCACTCGGGGTCGGGGCAGCCGCAGCGGGAGCGCCCCTGCGGATCGGCCGCCACGCCGGGAAGTACGGGCCACTGCCACTGAGTCGCGATGGTCAGGGCCGTGCCGATCAGCTCAGGCCTCCCGTCACCACGCCTGGACAGGAGCCTGCGTCGCCTTCCGAGGATCTCGCGCATCAGCGCTCGTTCCTTTCCGTTGCACGCCTGGCAACACCGTGGGCCACATACACCATGTGTCGATCACTGCACTGTGCGTACCTGCCGGCGCATCACACCCCTGCGAAACACCCCTGCGAACAACACGGGGATCATCCCTGACGGATCCAGCGTCGGGCTTCGGCCGTGTCGGCGGCCGATGCTGCCGGCGGGCCACCGGGGCCGTGCCGACCGTTCTGTCCGTACTCGTCTGTCCGTACTCGCCGTGCGCGTCGTACTCGTCGTACCGGTTCTGCTGCTGCACGGGCGTGGCGTGGGGTGGCGAAGTCTGGCGTTTGCCGTCCCGCGTAGTTCTCTCCGCCTCCGCCACGGGAGGATGGGGCACGGTCGTCGGTGGATAGGACGCCCGGGTCCGTCGCCAGGTTCCGGGTGGCCCCCAACCACCCCTGGCCTTCTCCGAGTACGTACCCATCACGACCGCTGTGACGCTCCGTCGAGCAAGCCCAGTCGACCGCAAGAGGGCGTTGCCCGAGTCTGTTTTAAGCCAACTTTGCCTTTCTGCAAGAGGAACGTCCACCCATCCCGGAAGGCACATGGACACCAGGAATCCCGGCAGGACAATGCTGGACATCCCCTCACGAGTGCGTGTACATGTGGAGACACTGCAGCAGTGCAGAATGACATGGGGGTTTGCGATGCTTTTCAGCAAAACGAACCGGTCGGAAAGCCGGACGCCATGAACGCCCCGCACCCTCCGAAAGTGGCCGGAATCGATTCAACGGTTCCCTCGCCCGCACACACTGTCGCGCCCGCGCCCGTCGCAGCCGACGTCTCCTCCGTCACCACCGGCCCCGGCATCCTGCTCCAGGACCGCCTCGCCGGCTGGGTCTCGGACCTCACGACCCTGCACGAACTGACCGAACGCCTGGTCCGCACCGACACCATGGCCGACGCCGTCCAGGAACTGCTGCGCGCCGGAGCCGCCCTGGTGGGTGCCCGGCGCGGTCTGGTCGTCCTGGAACCCGGCGCGGAGCGTGGCCCGCGCACGACCGTCGGCCTCGGACTCGCCCCGGCCGATCTCGGCCATATCGAGACCGTGCCGCGCGGCTCACTGCCGTACGGCGAACTCCTCGACACCCCGGCCGGGCTGCCCGGCGGCGTGGCCGAGATCGTGCGCTCCGATCTGCTCGCCGAGGACGGCCTCGACCCCCGCCACCGCGAGGTGGCCCGCCGCCTCGGTTTCGCCGCCAGCTACGCCCTCCCCCTGTCCACCGAGTCCGCCGGCCGTCTCGGCGCCGCGGTGTGGCTGTACGACGAGCCCGCCGAGCCGGTCGAGCGCCGGCGCCACCTCGTCGGCCTCTACGCCCGCTACGCCACCGAGCACCTCGCGCGGCTGCTGGAGGTCGAGCACACGCGCGCCTGCATGGCCACCATGTCCGAGGAACTGCTGCCCTCCCGCCTCCCCCGCGTGGCCGGTGTCCAGCTCGCCGCCCGGCACCGCACCTGCGCCCTCGGCGGCGGCGACTGGTACGACGCCCTGCCGCTGCCCGACGCGGCCCTCGGGCTCGCCGTCGGCTCGGTCACCGGGTCGGGGCCGAGCGCGGTCGCCGCGATGGGCCGGCTGCGCGCCAGCTTGCGGGCGTACGCCGTGATGGAGGGCGAGGACCCGGTCGCCGTCCTGTCCGACCTGGAGCTGCTGCTGCGGCTGACCGAGCCCGCCCGCTCCGCGACCGCCCTGTTCGCCTACTGCGAGCCCGCCGGGCGCAAGCTCACCCTGGCCGGTGCCGGGCACTGCCCGCCGCTGCTGGTCGGCGAGCGGCGCACCGAGTTCGTGGAGACCTCCGTGTCGGCGCCGCTGGGCATGCTCGCCTGCTGGGAGGCGCCGAGCGTGGAGATCGAGGCCGAGGAGGGCGAGACGGTTCTGCTCTACACCGACGGCCTGCTGCACCGCACCGGCGACCCCGTCGACCGCGCCTTCGCCCGGCTGCACGCCGCCGCCTCGGGCGCCCCGCGGGCCGTGCGCCGCGACCCCGAGGCGCTCGCCGACCATGTGCTGCGCACCGTACTGCCGGACGGGCTGGATTCGGCCGACAGCGACGAGGATGTCGTGCTCATGGCGGCCCGCTTCGAGTGAGGCTGGTAACAGGTCCTTGGGGCCTTGGGCACCTTACGTACGACCGTACGATGGACATGGTCCAATGCCGTACCAAGGAGGATGACCGTGGCCGACGAACTCCCGGCTGTGCCCGACGACGCTGTTGCCGCAGCGGGCCCGGAGACCTCTGAAGAAGCCCCCGTCAAGCAGCGGAAGAACGGTCTGTACCCCGGCGTGTCCGACGAGCTTGCCGAGAACATGAAGAGCGGCTGGGCCGACACCGAGCTGCGCGACCTGGAGCCGATCGCCCAGGCCGCCGAGACCGCCGCCCGCCGCGCCGCGCTGTCCGCGCGCTTCCCCGGCGAGCGCCTGGTGATCCCCGCCGGCAACCTGAAGACCCGCTCGAACGACACGGAGTACGCCTTCCGGGCGTCCGTCGAGTACGCGTACCTCACCGGCAACCAGACCGAGGACGGCGTCCTCGTCCTGGAGCCCAAGGGCGAGGGCCACGAGGCCACGATCTACCTGCTGCCGCGCTCCGACCGGGAGAACGGCGAGTTCTGGCTGTCCGGCCAGGGCGAGCTGTGGGTCGGCCGCCGGCACTCCCTGACCGAGGCGCAGCAGCTGTACGGCATCCCCGCCTCCGACGTCCGCGAGCTGACGGACAAGCTCCGCGAGGCCACCGGCCCGGTCCGCGTCGTGCGCGGCTACGACGCCGGCATCGAGGCCGCGCTCACCGACAAGGTCACCGCCGAGCGCGACGAGGAGCTGCGGGTCTTCCTCTCCGAGGCGCGCCTGGTCAAGGACGAGTTCGAGATCGGCGAGCTGCAGAAGGCCGTCGACTCGACCGTGCGCGGCTTCGAGGACGTGGTGAAGGTCCTCGACAAGGCCGAGGCCACCTCCGAGCGCTACATCGAGGGCACCTTCTTCCTCCGCGCGCGCGTGGAGGGCAACGATGTCGGCTACGGCACCATCGCCGCGGCCGGTCCGCACGCCTGCACGCTGCACTGGGTGCGCAACGACGGTCCCGTCCGCTCCGGCGACCTGCTGCTGCTCGACGCGGGCGTCGAGACGCACACGTACTACACGGCCGACGTCACGCGGACCCTGCCGGTCGACGGCCGCTACTCGGAGATCCAGAAGAAGATCTACGACGCCGTGTACGAGGCCCAGGAGGCCGGCATCGCCGCGGTGAAGCCGGGCGCGAAGTACCGGGACTTCCATGACGCGGCCCAGCGGGTGCTGGCCGAGAAGCTCGTCGAGTGGGGCCTGGTCGAGGGGCCGGTCGAGCGGGTCCTGGACCTGGGGCTCCAGCGGCGCTGGACGCTGCACGGGACCGGGCACATGCTGGGCATGGACGTCCACGACTGCGCTGCCGCGCGGACCGAGACGTACGTGGAGGGCGTCCTCGAGCCGGGGATGTGCCTCACCGTGGAGCCGGGGCTGTACTTCCAGGCCGATGATCTGACCGTGCCCGAGGAGTACCGGGGCATCGGGGTGCGGATCGAGGACGACATCCTGGTGACGGAGGACGGAAACCGGAATCTGTCCGCTGGTCTGCCTCGGCGTTCTGAGGAGGTCGAGGCGTGGATGGCGGCTCTCAAGGGGGACCGTCGCTGATCTGCCGTCTGCGGGTCGTTCGTGGTTGATCGCGCCGTTCCCCGCGCCCCTGGCAGCGTTGGGCTGGATCTGCATCTAGAAGCCGACCCCGTTGCTGGGCTTCGTGCGGGGCTTGAGCGAGCCCTGCGCGACGCCGTTCGGGACGGGCGGCTCGCTCCCGGGGCTCTGTTGCCTGCCACTCGGCGGCTCGCGGAGGAGTTGGGGCTGTCGCGGGGGACCGTCAAGGCCGCATACGACCAGCTCGTCGCCGAGGGGTATCTGACGGCTCGGCAGGGCGCCGGGACGCAGGTCGCGGCGCTGCTGCCGGTCGCCGCCGCGCCGGTGGAGGTCGCCGCACGCGCGCGTGGGCCGCTCCACGATCTGCGGCCCGGGAGCCCGGACGTGGGCACGTTTCCGGTGGCGGCCTGGTCGCGGGCCGTGCGCAAGGCCATGGCCTCGGCGCCGTCCGCGGCGTACGACTACGGGGACCCTCGCGGGCGGATCGAGTTGCGGGCCGTGCTGTCGGAGTACCTCGGGCGGACACGGGGTGTGGTCGCGCCGGTCGAGCGGATCGTCGTCACCTCCGGGTATGTGCAGGCGCTCGCGCTGCTGACGCGGGTGCTCGGGGGCGGCGAGTTCGCCATGGAGGACCCGGGGCTGGCGTTCCACCGGGAGGTGGTGCGGCGGGGCGGGGGAACCGTGGTGCCCGTGCCGGTGGACGAATCAGGCCTCCGTGTCGAGGCGTTGAGGGACCCGGCCGCCGTCGTCGTCACGCCCGCGCATCAGTACCCGACCGGGGTCACCCTGCGTCCCGAGCGGCGGCGTGCGCTCACCGACTGGGCACGCGCGCGTGGGGCACTGATCGTCGAGGACGACTACGACGGGGAGTTCCGCTACGACCGGCAGCCCGTCGGGGCGTTGCAGGGGGTGGCGCCGGAGCAGGTCGTCTATGTGGGCACCGCCTCCAAGACGCTCGGGCCCGCGCTGCGGCTGGGCTGGATGGTGCTGCCGCGGCATCTGGTCGACGCGGTCGCCGAGGCGAAGCTGTACAGCGACCATCACACCGAGGTGCTCGGACAGCTGGCGCTCGCCGAACTGATCGGCAGTCATGCCTACGACCGTCATGTACGGGCCTGCCGACTGCGCTACCGGCGCCGCCGGGACCTCCTCCTGGAGCGGCTGGGCACGCGGCGGCGGGTGCGCGGGATCGCGGCCGGGCTGCACGCGCTGGTGGAGGTCGACGACGAGGAGGCGGCGTTCGGACGGGCCGAGGCGCACGGCCTCGCGGTGGGGCGGCTCGGGGACCACTGGCACGAGCCCGGTGCGGGGCGGCCGCAGGGTCTGGTCGTGGGATACGGGACCCCTCGGGAATCGGCCTATGCGGAGGCGCTCGATGTGCTGGTGAGGGTGCTGGGCTGAGGGCCGGGCGGACCCCAGGAGTCCTGGATGCCGGGCTGGGAGCCGAGCTGCATGCCCGGCAGAATTGGGCCAATGATCAGGCCGGGAATTGGGTCTGCCCGCCGGTCCACCGCGCTCCTAGTGTCGTAGGCATGACGAACTCGCTCGTCCCTCCCGCCGGTCCGCGCCGGACCCTCGCCCTCGCCCAGCTGAGCAACTCGGTCGGCGACGGCGCCTTCTACACGACGTCCGCCCTCTACTTCACCCAGATCGTCGGCCTCGCCCCCGCGCGCGTGGGCCTGGGGCTGACCCTCGGGTGGGCGGTCGGGTCGCTGGTGGGGGTGCCGCTCGGGCGGTTCGCCGACCGGCGCGGGGCACGCGGTACGGCGGTGCTGCTGGCCTTCGCCACGGCGCTGGCGGTGGCGTCCTTCACCGTGGTGCGCGGGTTCGTGCCGTTCGTGCTGGTGGCCTGCGCGTACGCGGCCGCGCAGTCCGGGCTCGCGGCGGCCCGGCAGGCGCTGCTGGCAGGGCTGGTGTCCGCCGCCGAGCGCACCGGGCTGCTGGCGCATCTGCAGTCCACCCTCAACGCCGGTCTGGCGGTCGGGGCGGGGCTCGGCGGGCTCGCGTTGCAGGCGGGGACGCGTGGCGCCTATCTGGCGGTGTTCGCGCTGGACGCGGTGAGCTTCCTGGTCTGTGCGCTGCTGTTGCTGAGGCTTCCCGCTGTGGCGCCGGCGACGGGGGACCGGCGCCGCGGCGGGGCACCGGATCGGCTGGGGGTGCTGCGGGACCGGCCGTATGCGCTGGTGGCGTTGCTGAACACCGTGCTGCTGCTGCGGCTTCCGCTGCTGAGCCTGGTGCTGCCGCTGTGGATCACCCGGCGGACCGACGCCCCGGCCTGGCTGTTGTCGGCGCTGTTCGTGCTCAACACCGGTGCGGTGATGCTGTTCCAGGTGCGGGCGGCCCGGCGGGTGACCGGGGTCGGCTCCGCGAACCGGGCGCTGCGGCACGCCGGTTGGGTGATGCTGGCCGCGTGCGCGGTGTTCGCGCTGTCGGCGGGGGCCTCGCTGTGGGCGGCCGTCGGGTTCCTGGTGCTGGGGGCGGTGCTTCAGGTGATCGCCGAGATGGGGCAGTCGGCGGGGTCCTGGCAGCTGTCGTTCGACCTGGCGCCGGAGGGTCGGGTCGGTGAGTACCAGGGCCTGTTCGGCACCGGCGTGACCGTCGCCCGCACCCTCGGCCCGCTGGTGCTGACGACCCTGGTGGTGGAGTGGGGCACCCCGGGCTGGCTGCTGCTGGGCGCGGCGACGGTGGCGGCGTCGTACGGGATGGGTCCCGTCTCGCGGTGGGCGACGGGGCGACGGGCCGACGGCGAGGCGGCAGCCGGAGCCGATGCCGACACGGCGGTCCTGGCCGATGCCGAGGCGGCTACCCAGCCCGAGGTCAGGACGCTGTCACAAGTGGAGCGTTGTCCCGCCACTTGAGCATCTTGTCGAAGCTCACCACCGCCCCGCCCCGCCCCGGCTTGTTGCCGATGTGGACGTGGTCGGCGAGCTCCTCGATGAGGCACAGGCCCCGGCCGTGCTCGGCGTCCGAGCGAGCCGGCCGGGCCGCCGGGGAGCGGGCGAAGCCGGGGCCCGAGTCGGCGACCTCGATGCGGCACTTCTCGCCGTCGAGGTAGGCGGTGACCCGGTACGCCTCCGACGTGCTCCCGCCCGCGGCGCCCCCGCCGTGCTCGACGGCGTTGGCGCAGGCCTCGGTGAGCGCGACCGACAGGTCGTAGGAGATGTCCGGGTCCACCCCCGCGGTCTCCATCGTGCCGAGCAGCAGACGCCGGGCGAGCGGGACGCTCGCGGCCTCGCGCCGCAAGTGGAGTGACCACCAGATGCTCATGCTCCAGCCTCCTGGCCGCGGCTCGACATACCGATACCTATTGCCACGAGTGCCCGAACGTAAGCGTTCATTCAGCGTGATGCCGCCCATATGGGGGATGTGCCGGGCGCGCCATTCGGTGTATGTGGGGCGGGAGGGCGCCGGAGGGGAGCGGTCCGGGCAGAAGGTGATCTTCCGGATCGTAGGACGCGTACGGAATCTTGTGGACCTGCCGTATGGCGCCCATAAGGCCAGTGCGATGATGAGCCCGCCATGTCTGCCCCCCACGCGCGCGCGATGCGCTCCGGAGTCCGGCTCCGGATCCTGCGGGCCGCGGTGTTCGCCGCGGTCTGTGTCGTGCTGTCCGGGGCCGGACATGCCCTCGCCTCCTGCGCCGCCGTTCCGCTGTGGGCGCTGGGCGCGGGCTTCGTGGCCGTGCTCGTGGTGGCGGCGCCGCTCGCCGGGCGCGAGCGCACCCTGCCCGGGATCGCGGCCCTGCTGACGGTCGGACAGACGGTGCTGCACACCCTGTTCGGACTGGGCCAGCACGGTACGGCGGTCATGGCCGCCCCGGCCGGGAGCGACACCGCACTGGTCGACCGGGCCGCGCGCCTGCTGTGCGGGACCACCGCGGCGGCGCTCAGCCCCGCCCAGGCCCAGCGCATCCTCACCGACGCGCGCCTGCTGCCGACGGGCGGCGCGGGCGCGGGCGCCGGTGTGCACACCGCGCACGATCCGGCGGACGCGCTGTCCACCACGGCCGGTTCCTCCGCGTCGCTGCTGCCCTCGCTGCCCATGCTGCTCGGTCACGCCCTCGCGGCGCTGGCCGTCGGCTGGCTGCTGCGCCACGGCGATCTGGCCCTGCTGCGGCTGGTCCGGCTGTCGGCGCACGGGGTCGCCGAGGGGGCGCTCGTACGTTCCCTGCGCGGGGCGCTCGCCCTGGTGCGCGCCCTGCGTGCCGGGCTTCCGGGCGCGCCCGTGGCAGGTCCGCTGCCGACACGCGCCGCTGCTCTCGCGCCTCCTGAACTCCGTACGACCGCACTCCAGCACACGGTGATCCGGCGCGGCCCGCCCGCCGCCGCGCTCGCCCTCGCCGCCTGACGCGACCGCAGCACCGCCCCGGGATCCTCCGCGATCCGGTGGGAGGGACGGCCGCGCCGAGCGGCACACGCGTGTGCGCCGATCTCCGCCGCCCTCTGTGACGTCCTCACCGCTGACCGGCGGTCACCTGCGCGCGCTCGTATCCCTCTTCATCACCGGATTCACCGGATCACCAGATCACTGGGATCACCGGATCTCCCGAAGTCTCGAAGTGGAGTGCTTGCTGTCATGAAGGTTTCCCGTATCGCCGCCGCCGCTGCCGTCTCCGGCACCGCCGTCCTCGCCCTGTCCTCCCCCGCGCTCGCGCACGTCAGCGTCCAGCCGGAGGGCGCCGCGGCCAAGGGCGGCTACGCGGTCGTCGACTTCAAGGTGCCCAACGAGCGCGACAACGCCTCGACCACCAAGGTCGAGGTCAACTTCCCCGCCGAGCACCCGCTGTCCTCGGTGATGCCGGAGCCGATCAACGGCTGGGACATCAAGATCACCAAGGCGAAGCTGGACAAGCCGCTGGAGGTGCACGGGCGGCAGATCACCGAGGCCGTCACCAAGGTGACCTGGACCGCGAAGAGCGGCGGCATCAAGCCCGGCTTCTTCCAGAAGTTCCCCGTCAACATCGGCGCCCTGCCCGAGGACGCCGACGAGCTGGTGTTCAAGGCGATCCAGACGTACTCCAACAACGAGGTGGTGCGCTGGATCGAGGTGCAGGAGGGCGCGGAGGAGCCGGAGAACCCGGCGCCGGTGCTCGCCCTGTCCGCCGCCGAGGAGGAGGGCCACCACGGCTCCGGCTCCGCCACCGCCGAGCCCTCCGACGCGCCGTCCGACGACGCGGACCACGCCGCCGCCCAGACCTCCGCCACCGAGGAGGCGGCTTCCGGCGACAGCTCCGACACCACCGCCCGGGTGCTCGGCATCGTGGGCATCGTCGTCGGCGCCGCCGGTGTCGCCTACGGCGTCCTGGCCGGACGCCGGCGCTCTGCCTGACCCACCCACCTCGGTGGGCGCCGGGACCTCGCGGGGTCCCGGCGCCCGCCGGAGCACTCACCTCCGGGACATCTCTCCATGCACTCTCTGCACCCTCTGCGTACGAAGTTCGCGGCGGCCGCGCTCCTCGCCGCCGCCTCCCTGACCCTGTCCGCGTGCGGCGGCGGGGACGACGACAGCGCCGCCTCGCCCGTCTCCGTCGTCTCCGAGGAGCCCGGCTCCGACAAGGCCGCCACCGTCCTGTCGGAGAACCCGTTCCAGAAGCCGGACATGGTGCTCACCGACACCCACGGCAAGACGTACGACCTCCGCAAGGAGACCGCCGGCAAGCCGACGCTGATCTACTTCGGCTACACCAACTGCCCCGACGTGTGCCCGCTGACGATGAACAACATCGCCGTGGCGAAGAAGTCGCTGCCGAAGGCCCAGCAGGACGAGCTGCGCATCGTGTTCGTCACGACCGACCCCGAGCGGGACACGCCCGAGGCCCTCGGCAAGTGGCTCAAGGGCATCGACCCCCAGGTCGTCGGCCTCAGCGGCGACTTCGCCACCGTCCAGGCCGGCGCCCGCACCCTCGGCATCTCCATCGAGGCGCCGAAGAAGGAGAAGGGCAAGGTCGTCTCCATGCACGGCACCCAGGTCATCGCCTTCTCCCCGAAGACCGACGCCGGGTACGTGCTCTACGGCGAGGACGCCACCGTCGACGACTACACCGCGGACCTGCCGAAGCTGATCAAGGGGGAGAACCCGTGAGGCGCCTGTGGTGGGCGACCGGCGTACTGGTGCTGACGCTGGCCGGCTGCGGCGGCGACGAGTCCACCGGGCCCGACCTCAGCGTCAGCGGCGCCTACATGCCCCAGCCGGTCTCCGACATGGCCGCGGGCTTCCTGACGATCGCCAACAAGGGCGACGAGGACGCCAAGCTGACCGAGGTCACCAGCGACCTCGGCGAGGTCACCGTCCACGAGACCGACGGCGGGGCCATGCAGGAGGTCACCTCCCTCGACGTGCCCGCGCACGGCACGCTCGTACTGAAGAGCGGCGGCAGCCATCTGATGTTCGAGCAGCTCGCGCAGCAGCCGCGGGAGGGCCAGACCGTCCCGATAACGCTGCACTTCACCGGACTCGACCCGGTCGAGGTCGACCTGCCGGTCAAGCCGGCCACCTACCGCCCCACGTCCGGGAACTGAGGGAGGGACCACCTTGACGCAGGCCATCGCCCCGCGCGTCCGCACGCTGGTGCTGCTGTTCCTGGCCGTCGCCGGCGCCCTGCTGGCCGGTGCCGCACCGGCCTCCGCGCACGCCGCGCTCACCGGCAGCGACCCCCGGCAGGGGGCGGTGGTCGACCGGGCCCCGCAGCAGGTCTCGCTCACCTTCTCCGAGACCGTCTCCCTGTCCGACGACTCGCTGCGCGTGTTCGACCCCAAGGGCAAGCGCGCCGACACCGGCGAGGCGGCCGGCACCGGCGGCACGACGTACGCCGTGAAGCTGCAC
This sequence comes from Streptomyces sp. NPDC096205, assembly GCF_044763135.1. NCBI lineage: Bacteria > Bacillati > Actinomycetota > Actinomycetes > Kitasatosporales > Streptomycetaceae > Streptomyces > Streptomyces sp. NPDC096205. The sequence continues at coordinate 164,215 of NZ_JBIWFS010000003.1, forward strand.
TCGGGGCTGCCCGACGGCACCTACACGGTGACCTACCAGGTCGTCTCCGCCGACAGCCATCCCGTCTCCGGCGCCTTCACCTTCTCCATCGGCGCGCCCTCCTCGACGTCCGTGTCCGTCGAAGGACAGGCCGCGGGCGAGGGCCTGGTCGGCCGGCTCTACGGGCTCGGGCGCTATGTGTCGTACGCCGGGTTCATCGTCCTGGTCGGCGGCTGCGCCTTCGTGCCGGCCTGCTGGCCGCGCGGCGCCGGGGTGCGGGCCGTGCAGCGGCTGGTCGTCTCCGGCTGGGTCGCGCTGACCGCCGCCACATTGGCGCTGCTGCTCCTGCGCGGCTCGTACACCACCTCGTCGAAGTTCGGCGACGTCTTCGACCTGGACCTGCTCGGCCAGGTGCTCCAGACCAAGACCGGCGCCGCCCTGGTCTCCCGGCTGCTGCTGCTCGCGGCGGCGGCGCTGTTCATCGCCGTGCTCTTCGGGGCGTACGACCGTCGGGACGGGGACGAGAAGCGGGATCTGGTGTTCGGGCTCGCGGTCGGCGGCGGTGTCGTGGCCGCCGGTCTCGCGGCGAGCTGGGCGATGGCAGAGCACGCCTCGACCGGGCTGCAGCCGGGGCTCGCGATGCCGGTCGACGTCGTCCATCTGCTGGCCGTCGCCGCCTGGCTCGGCGGACTGAGCGCGCTCCTCGTCGCCCTCTACCGGGCGCCGGTGGAGACCCCGCTGGACTCGACCGCCGTACGCCGCTTCTCGCGGGTCGCCTTCGGCAGCGTGGTCGCGCTGGTGGCGACCGGGGTCTACCAGAGCTGGCGGCAGCTCGGCTCCTGGTCGGCGCTGACCGGCACCCGCTACGGGCAGCTTCTGCTGGTGAAGATCGGGCTCGTGGTGCTGCTGGTGGGCATCGCGTGGATCTCCCGGCGGTGGACGTCCCAGCTGGCGCAGGCACCGGCGGGGGCCGAGCGGGAGCGGGTGGCCGTAGGCGCGGCTGCGTCGGACGCCGAGAACACCGGGGATACCGGGGATACCGGGGACACCGGGGACACCGGGGACACCGGGGACACCGGGGACACCGGGGACACCGAGAACACCCGCACGCGGGCCTCCGATCCGGCGCGGGCCGCTCAGCTCGCGCGGCAGAAGGCCGCCGCCGAGGCCGCGCGGCGCAAGCAGGCGCGCGACGCCGACCCGCGGCGGTTCGGGCTGCGGCGCTCGGTGCTCGCCGAGGCGGCCGTGGCCGTCGTGGTGCTGGCCGTGACCACCATGCTGACGTCGACCGAGCCGGGCCGTACGGAGGAGGAGGCCAAGGCGGCCACGGCGTCGGCGGCTGAGGCCTCGGCGTCCGGCACGCTCACGCTGGACATGCCGTTCGACACCGGCGGCGAGGACGGCAAGGGCGTCGTCCGCGTGGACCTGGATCCCGCGCGGGTCGGCGGCAACGAGCTGCACGTCTACGTCGAACGGCCCAACGGCCGTGCCTTCGACGTCCCCGAGGTGAAGCTCTCCTTCACCCTCGAGTCGAAGGACGTCGGGCCGCTGCCCGTCGTCCCGGATCACATCACCACCGGGCACTGGGCGGCGAGCGGGGTGCAGATCCCCATGGCCGGCGACTGGAAGGTCGCCGTGACCGTGCGCACCTCCGACATCGACCAGGTGACCGTGGACAAGAACGCGAAGATCGGCTGAACCACATGGCTGACCAGTCCATCCCCCAGGCCCGGACCTCCGTGGAGGCACCCGCCGCTGCCGAGGCCCCGGCCGGTGAGGGCGTCTCGCGGCGCACCCTGCTCGCCACCGCCGGGGCCACCGGGCTCGCGCTCGGCGCGGCGGGCGGTGCCGTCGGCTACGCGGCCGCGCCCGCCGGGGCGACCCCGCTCAGCTCGGTGGGCGCGGGGCAGGCGATGTTTCACGGGAAACATCAGCCCGGCATCACCGACCCGCTCCAGGCGCACGGCCACCTCGTCGCCTTCGACCTCGCCCCCGGCGCCGGGCGCAGGGAGGCCGCCGCGCTGCTGCGCCGCTGGTCGGACACGGCCCGGCGGCTGATGGCGGGCGAGCCCTCGGCCCACGACGACACCGGCATCGCGCAGGACGCCGGCCCGTCGTCCCTGACGGTCACCTTCGGCTTCGGCCACAGCTTCTTCGGCCGTACGGGCCTGGAGAAGCAGCGGCCGGTGTCCCTGGACCCGCTGCCGGACTTCTCCTCCGACCGACTGGACAAGTCGCGCAGCAACGGCGATCTGTGGGTGCAGATCGGCGCGAACGACGCCCTGGTCGCCTTCCACGCGCTGCGCGCGATCCAGAAGGACGCGGGGTCCGCGGCCCGGGTGCGCTGGCAGATGAACGGCTTCAACCGGTCGCCGGGTGCCACCGCCCACCCCATGACGGCCCGCAACCTCATGGGCCAGGTCGACGGCACACGCAACCCCAAGCCGGCCGAGCCGGACTTCGACCGGCGCATCTTCGTGCCTGCCTCGGGTTCCTCGGGTTCCTCCGGTTCCTCGGGTTCCTCCGGTTCCTCGGGTTCCTCCGGTTCGAAGGACCCGGCGTGGATGGCGCACGGCTCCTACGCCGTCGTACGCCGTATCCGCATGCTCCTGGACGACTGGGAGAAGCTGTCGGTGAAGGCCCAGGAGGACGTCATCGGGCGTCGCAAGGCGGACGGGGCCCCGCTGTCGGGGGGCTCGGAGACGACCGAGATGGACCTGGAGAAGGTCGACGCCGAGGGCAACCTGGTCGTGCCGATCAACGCACACGCGCGGATCAGCCGGCCGGACCAGAACGGCGGAGCGGCCATGCTGCGGCGGCCCTTCTCCTTCCACGACGGCATCGACACGGACGGGGTGCCCGACGCGGGACTGCTCTTCATCTGCTGGCAGGCCGATCCGCTGCGCGGCTTCGTACCGGTGCAGCGCAAGCTGGACCGGGGGGACGCGCTGTCCGCGTTCGTACGACACGAGGCGAGCGGGCTGTTCGCGGTGCCGGGCGGGGCGGCGGAGGGGGAGTACGTGGGCCAGCGCCTCCTGGAGGGCTGAGGGGGGTGGGTCAGGGTCTGCAGGGCTGAGGCCGGGGCGTTTCAAACCACCCGCACGGGTGGTTGTCATGAGACGGGCCCGCCGGGGGCCTTTGCGGCCATTAGGGTGAGGGCATGCCAGCGAGCTATGCGTATCTCGGCCCCGAGGGCACCTTCACCGAAGTCGCCCTGCGCACGCTCCCGGAGGCGGCGACCCGGGAGCTGGTGCCGTATGTGTCCGTGCAGTCCGCGCTGGACGCGGTCCGCACCGGCGAGGCCGAGGCCGCGTTCGTGCCCATCGAGAACTCCGTGGAGGGCGGCATCACCACCACCCTCGACGAGCTGGTCGCGGGCGCGCCGCTGATGATCTACCGCGAGGTGCTGCTGTCGATCACCTTCGCGCTGCTGGTCAGGCCCGGCACCAAGCTGTCGGAGATCAAGACGGTCTCCGCGCACCCGGCCGCCCAGCCGCAGGTGCGCAACTGGCTGAAGACGAACCTCCCGGACGTCCACTGGGAGTCGGCCGCCTCCAACGCGGACGCCGCCCGGCTGGTCCAGGAGGGGCGGTACGACGCCGCGTTCGCCGGTGAGTTCGCGGCCGCCCGGTACGGCCTGGAGGCCCTGGAGACCGAGATCCACGACGCGGAGAACGCGCAGACGCGGTTCGTGCTCGTGGGCCGTCCGGCCCGGCCCGCCGCGCCGACGGGGGCCGACAAGACGTCCGTCGTGCTGTGGCAGCGCGACGACCACCCCGGCGGGCTGCGTGACCTGCTCGGCGAGTTCGCCACGCGCGGCATCAACCTGATGCTGCTGCAGTCCCGCCCGACCGGCGCCGGCATCGGCAACTACTGCTTCTGCATCGACGCCGAGGGCCATATCTCCGACCGGCGGGTGGCCGAGGCCCTGATGGGGCTGAAGCGGATCTGCCTCGAGGTCCGCTACCTGGGCTCGTACCCGCGCGCGGACATCGGCGTGGAGGACGTGAGCGCCCCGCGACAGGGGACGTCGGACGACGAGTTCGTCACGGCGGCCGACTGGGTGGCCCGCTGCCAGGACGGCCGTTTCTAGTCAGATTTTCGTTATCCACAGAAGTTATCCACAGGTCTGCTTCTCGACCTGTGCACAAGTCGACAACGAAGCGGCATGCAGTCGACAAATCACCCTGGATGGATCAAGTGCGCCCACCAGGATGTAAGTCACCCTTCGTCCACTCGTTTCCTTTGATCAATCCTTTGGGGCGACGCATTTCCACTCGAAGGTGGGCCTATTCAAGGTTTGCCCAGGGAATCGCAGGGGGCGACAACGCTTAGCGGAGTGATCAATTCCGACGTCCACAGATCTTCCACACAGCCTGTGGATAACTTTCGGGAGTCGTGGATCCCTGTGGACAAAGCCAGGCCGTAGGCCCCTCAAATCCCGTTCTCCACAAGGAGATCCGGTCAACAGGGCGCCCCGGGCCTGCCCCGTCCCAGGGAGTGAGACACTTTTTATTGACACGCCCCCGACGGGCATCGACAGGACATCAGCAGGCGTCGACAGACATCGACACGGCAGGCAATTCCCCCATAACGGTACGTAAGCCGCCGCTCGGAATAGTGAGTCGTGGGCCGTCATCCGTCCCCGGTAGCCTTGACCACGTGATTGACCTTCGCCTGCTCCGTGAGGACCCCGACCGTGTGCGCGCGTCCCAGCGCGCCCGTGGAGAGGATGTCGAGCTCGTCGACGCTCTCCTGTCTGCCGACGAGCGGCGCAGGTCGTCCGGCGTCCGCTTCGACGAGCTCCGTTCCGAGCAGAAGGCGCTCGGCAAGCTGATCCCCAAGGCCTCGCCCGAGGAGCGCGCCGAGCTCCTGCAGAAGGCCGAGCAGCTCAAGGCCGACGTCAAGGCCGCCGAGGCCGCGCAGCACGAGGCCGACGAGGAGACCAAGCGCCTCGCCATGGCGCTCGGCAACCTCGTGCACCCCGACGTCCCGGTCGGCGGCGAGGAGGACTTCGTCGTCCTGGAGACGCACGGCACCATCCGCGACTTCGCCGCCGAGGGCTTCGAGCCCAAGGACCACCTGGAGCTCGGCGAGGCGCTGGGCGCCATCGACGTCGAACGCGGCGCCAAGGTGTCCGGGTCGCGCTTCTACTACCTGACCGGTGTCGGCGCCCTGCTGGAGCTGGCCCTCGTCAACGCGGCGATCGCCCAGGCCACCGAGGCCGGGTTCATCCCGATGCTCACCCCCGCGCTGGTCCGCCCGCGCGCCATGGAGGGCACCGGCTTCCTCGGCCAGGCCGCGGAGAACGTGTACCACCTGGAGAAGGACGACTTCTATCTCGTCGGCACCTCCGAGGTCCCGCTCGCCGCGTACCACATGGACGAGATCATCGACGCGGACAAGCTCCCGCTGCGCTACGCGGGCTTCTCGCCCTGCTTCCGCCGCGAGGCCGGCACCTACGGCAAGGACACGCGCGGCATCTTCCGTGTGCACCAGTTCGACAAGGTCGAGATGTTCTCGTACGTCGCCCCCGAGGACGCGGAGAACGAGCACAAGCGGCTCCTGGAGTGGGAGAAGCAGTGGCTGACCGGCCTCGAGCTGCCCTTCCAGGTCATCGACGTGGCCTCGGGCGACCTGGGTGCCTCCGCCTCGCGCAAGTTCGACTGCGAGGCGTGGATCCCGACGCAGGGCAAGTACCGCGAGCTGACCTCGGCCTCCAACTGCGACGGCTTCCAGGCCCGCCGGCTGTCGACGCGTGTGCGTGAGGGCAAGCAGGTCAAGCCGCTGGCCACGCTCAACGGCACGCTGTGCGCCGTACCGCGCACCATCGTGGCGATCCTGGAGAACCACCAGCAGGCCGACGGCTCCGTGCGGGTGCCCGAGATGCTGCGTCCGTACCTCGGCGGCCGCGAGGTGCTGGAGCCGGTGGCCAAGTGACCTCCGGGTTCCCCTACCGGCTGATCGCCACCGACCTCGACGGAACGCTTCTGCGCTCCGACGGGTCGGTCTCCGCGCGCACCCGTGACGCGCTCGCCGCGGCCACCGCGGCGGGCGCCGCGCACATCGTCGTCACGGGGCGTTCCGTGCCCTGGACGCGGCACATCCTCGACGACCTGGACTACCAGGGCCTCGCGGTGTGCGGGCAGGGCGCGCAGGTCTATCACGCCGGGGAGAACCGCCTGCTGACATCGGTGACCCTGGACCGGCAGCTGGCCGGGGTCGCCGTCGCCAAGATCGAGGCGGAGGTCGGCCCGCTGTATCTGGCCGCCAGCCGTGACGGTCTGGACGGCGACGTACTGGTGGGACCGGGCTACGCCCTCACCGGTGAGCTCCCCGCGACGCCGTTCACGGACGCGGCCGATCTGTGGTCGGCCCCGCTGAACAAGATCTACATACAGCATCCGGAGCTGTCCGACGACGAGCTGGCGGCGGCCTCCCGACAGGCCGCCGGTGGCTTCGTCACCGTCGCCATGGCCGGCGCGGGCATCGTCGAACTGCTGCCGCTGGGGCTGTCGAAGGCGACGGGGCTGTCCTTGGCGGCCCGTCGACTGGGCATCAAGGCCGCGGAGACGATCGCCTTCGGCGATATGCCCAACGACATCCCGATGTTCGCGTGGGCGGCCCGGGGAGTGGCCATGGCCAACGCCCACGAGGAGCTGAAGGCCGTGGCCGACGAGGTGACGTCGTCCCATGAGGAGGACGGGATCGCGGTGGTCCTGGAGCGGCTGCTCGGCTAGCGGGCCCGCCTCAGGTTGCCGCGTCAGGCGTGCCGTCAGGGCAGGTAGCGGGCCAGGGCCAGGTACGTCTCGGCGTCCCCGGCGGCCACGATCCGGCCGTCGGGCTGCACCGCGACGTCGCGCGCATGGTCGGAGAGGCCGACGGTGAAGTCGGTGACCACCTTGCCGTCACCGGCGAAACCGGTGTCGAGGCTGCCGTCCGTGTTGTAGCGCGCCAACGCCCAGTCACCACCGCGGCTGCCGGCGGCGACCAGCTTGCCGTCGGACTGGAGCGCCAGGTCGTGGGCGCGGGCGCTGGCCGAGAACGGCGTCGTCACCTTGCCGTCGCCATCGAATCCGGTGTCCAGGGAGCCGTCGGAGTTGAGCCGGGCCAGCGCGAACCGGCTGTTGCCGCCGGAGGGAGTGACGTATCCGGCGACCGCCATGTCGCCGCCCGGGACGAGGACCAGCCCGTACCCCTGAGCCTCTCCGCTGAAGCTGACGACCCGCTTGCCGTCACCGTCGAAGCCGGTGTCGAGGCTGCCGTTCGTGTTGTAGCGGACGAGCGCGAAGCCTGGCCGATAACCGGGGTTGCCGAGTCCGACACCTCCGGCGACGACGATCCTGCCGTCGGACTGCACCGCTACATCCTGGGCGATCGAGATGTCGCCTCCCGAGAAGTGCGTTTTCAGCCGGCCGTCCCCGCTGAAGGTGGGGTCGGGGTTGCCGCCGGAGTCATAGCGGGCCACCGCGATGTCACCGCCGGATTGGCCGACGGCGACGATCCGGTCGTCGGACTGGACGGTGACCGCGTAGGCGTCGGCGGCGCCGTCGTCGCCGAAGTCGGTGATCGTACGACCGCCGTCGCCGAAGCCTGTGTCCAGAGCCCCGTTGGGCTGGAAGCGCGCCACCGTGAACCAGCAGCAGCCCTCGGACCCGGGCCGTTGCGAGGTGCCCACGACGACGATCTTGCCGTCCGATTGCAGCGCGACGCCGCGGGACACCTCCTCGCCCTGCTGGAAGTCGGTGGTGACAATGCCCTGGTTACCGAAGCCGCTGTCCAGGGTGCCGTCGGGGTTGTACCGCACCATCGCGAAGTCGGGGCCGGTGCCCTCACCGTAGAAGCTTCCGAGCACGACCAGCTTGCCGTCGTCCTGTACGGCGAGACCGTGCCCGTCCTCCGGGGCGGAGATGTCGAGGTTGACCACCTTTCCGTTGCCGCCGAACGAGGGATCGAGGTCGCCGGAGGCGGCATGCGCGGGACCGGGCGAGGCGAGCAGGAGCGCCAGCGCCGCAGCGGCCGCGGCACCGGCCCGGACCGGCAGCTGCCGAAGGCGATGAAGACGGCCGCGGAGAGAGCCATGAAGAGGGTCATGGAGCGGGCCATGGAGGAGGGAGAACATGCCCGCACATGCTAGAAGCGACAACTCTTCCCGTATCAGGACACACTGACCATACGGCCACACGAGTGCTCTCTCGCCCGACATGCCTGGGCCAGGCCATCCCGTGCTGCAAATACGCTCATACTTCGGTCCGACCCGGCCCGCCCCGGACGGCCTCGGTCCACGCCGGTTGCTACATTCGGCGGCCATCCGATCACGCGCCTACGACCTGGACCAGATCGCCGACGCACGCGGGGTGTGACTACCGGAGTCCCACCAACCCCCAGTGGCAACGTCTCGCGGAGGATGCACGGATCGAACGTGCGCGGGGTCTCCCCCGACCACGGCTTAGCAAGCCGGTGCCTTACCACTCGGCCAATCCTCCGGGTGGGCGGCCTCACGCGAAGTGGGATTCGCGTGCTCGAAGCGGCCGCCCCGGGCAACACAGATGCGGTCGGCTCGACGGTGGGGTAACTACACCGGAGCCTGCCGCCGGCTGCCCTGTCGGGAGCGCGGCGTACTGCCGTGCATGGACATCGCCTCGCTCCTCTCCCAGATCGTGGTGCCGGTCACCGACCACTGTGCCGCGTCGGGGAGTTGGGCGCCACCGAATAAAACAGGCGTACGACCGCTAGCGCCGCCGCCACCTCCACCTGCGCGCCTTGCTGAAGAACCATCCGGCCGGCGGCTCGTCGGAGCGCCAGGGCTGCGGCTCGGGCTGCTCGCGGCGCCAGCGTGCGGCGAGCATACGGGCGCGGGCGGACGGCTCGGTGGTCTCGGCGGCGCGGACGAAGTCCTCGTCCAGGACGAGGTCGTCCCACACATCAGCACGCTGTTCGCGGCCGTCGTACTGCGCGTCTGCCATGCCCTTCCTCCCAGCCGTACGCCCCACGTTGTGCCCAGTGTGCGGGGACGGGGGTGAAACCCCCGTCAGTAAGCGGGTGAAGCCCCCGTCAGTAGGCGCCGCGTCTACTCCTCACCCGCCAGCGTCAGCGACCGCAGCTTCTGCCCGGCGTACCAGGTGGCGAGCACGGTCACCGCGACCAGCAGCACCGTCGCCGTGGTCAGTCCGACGTCGGAGGTGACGAGCTCACCGCCGGCGACCTTGTGGGCCACGGCCAGCGACCACTGCTGGACGCTGAGGGTGCGTGCCCCCGGCACCAGGGAGCCGAACAGGGCCTCCCAGACGAGCGCGTAGACGAGCCCGAAGACCACCGCGTGCCGCGACACCGTGCCCAGCAGCAGGAACAGGGCCGCGTAGGCGATGGAGGACACCAGGGCGGCGACCGTGTAGGCGACCGCTATCTGCTGGCCGTTGCCGTTGAGGATGAACCCGGCGATGAAGGTGGGCAGTGCGGAGAAGACCATCGTCACCGCGACCGCCACGATCAGCTTGGTGAAGATGATCGTGGGCCGTTTCACCGGCTTGGACAGCAGGTAGACGACAGAACCGTCGTCGATCTCCGGACCGATCGCGCCGGTACCGGCGATGACACCGATGATCGGCACCATGGTGGCGAGCGCGAGCCCGCCCAGCAGGTCGGACGCGGTCTGGTCGTCGGCTCCGGCGAGCCCGCGGACGACCACGGAGATCCCGATGAGCAGCAGCGGCAGCGCGCCGAGGACAAGGGCCCGGCGACGGCCGAGCAGGGCCCGATAGGTGAGCCGGGCGACTGTGGGGTCGTACATCTTGGCCTCCTACGCCGCGACCAGGTAAGAGAAGACGGACTCGAGCGACTCGTCGGACGGCGAGACCGTCAGCAGCCGGATGCCGTGCTCCCGGGCCACCTTGGGCAGCAGCGCCGTGAAGCGCCCGAAGTCGACGGCCTGGATGCGCAGCGCGCCCTCGGCGAGGTCGACCTCGATGCCGGACGTGGACGGGTCGGCGATCAGCGCGGCCGCGAGGGCGCGGTCGTCGCTGGAGCGCACGAGGTAGCGGTGCGGGCGGTCGGTCATCAGGCGGCGGATGCGGCGGAAGTCACCGCTGGCCGCGTGCCGGCCCGCCACGACGACCTCGATGTGCCAGGCGAGCTGCTCGACCTCCTCCAGGATGTGGGAGGAGAACAGCACCGTGCGGCCCTCGTCGCCCATGCGGCGCAGCAGGTCCATCAGCTGCATGCGCTGGCGCGGGTCCATGCCGTTGAACGGCTCGTCCAGCAGCAGCAGCGAGGGCTCGTGCACCAGGGCGCTGGCCATCTTCACGCGCTGGCGCATGCCCTTGGAGTAGGTGGAGATCTTGCGGTCCTGCGCGTACTCCATCTCGACCGTGGCCAGCGCCTTCTGGGCCGCCTTGGCGCCCAGGCCGTGCAACTCGGCGTTGGCGACGACGAATTCACGCCCAGTGAGGAAGTCGTACATCGCCTCGCGCTCGGGGACGATGCCGATGTGCCGGTAGATGGCCTCGTTGCGCCACACCGGCTGTCCGTCGAGGGTGACCGTGCCGGTGGAGGGGGCGAGGAAGCCGCCCATCATGTTGATGAGGGTGGACTTTCCGGCGCCGTTGGGGCCGAGCAGGCCGGTGACGCCGGGGCCGATGGACATGGTGATGTCGTTGACGGCGACCACGTTGCCGAACCAGCGGGAGACGTGGTCGATCTTGAGGGTGGTCACAGGCCCACCTTCTTGTAGCGGCGGATCAGGAGGCCGTAGCTCGCGGCGATCAGGCCGAGGGTGAACAGCACGTACACCGCGCCCTCCCCGCTGGACGGGCCGAGGCCTCCGGGGTAGGAGGAGGTCGCGCCGAGGAAGGCGGTCTGCACGCCGTCGATGAGGGTGACCGGCGAGAACAGGCCGATCCAGGCGATCGCGTCGCTGCTGTTCTGGAGCTCGGCTATGCCCTGGAGGGCGGAGACGGCGCCGTAGGAGATGGTGAACACGGCGATGACGGCGGCGATGCCGAAGCCGCGGCGCGGGGTGACGGAGGCGATCACCAGGCTCAGCCCGGCGAAGAGCAGCGAGAGCAGTGCGACGGACACGAGACCCTGCGCGAATCCTTCTGTCTGGTCGGTGAAGTCGAGCTTGGCCAGCAGCGCGCCCACATAGAGCACCAGCAGCGGGGCCGCGGTGAGGATGAACAGCGCCGACGCCAGGGCCGCGTACTTGGCGCGGACGTAGTCGGCGGTCTCGATGGGCCGCGAGAAGTACAGCGGGACCGTCTTGAAGCGCAGGTCGCGCGAGACGGACTGGGGCGCCTGGGAGGCGACGAACAGGCTGATGACGGCCTGGAGGAAGATCGCGTACTCCGTGTAGTCCACGGGCAGCTTGCTGGCCTTGGTGGCGACCGCGACGGCGACCATGATGGCCGCCGGCACGCACATCACCACGAACAGCAGCATCGGCAGCACCTTGGACTTCACCGAGCGGCCGAGGCCGTAGGCGCCGCGCAGGGACTGCGAGTACAGGGATCGCGTGGCGTAGGAGCGGCCCAGGCGGGGGCCGTCGTAGCTGCGGTAGCCGATGTTGTGGATGCGGGTCTGGTCGCCCGCTGCCAGGGGCTGTGACAGGGACTGCTCAACTGCCATGGCCGACGGCCTCCTTCCGGTGCTCGTCGCTGTTCTCGTCAGCGGTGCTGAAGACCTCGGCGATGTGGTGCCTGCGCTGTTCCATGCGGACCAGGCCGAGGCCGAGGTCGGCGACGGTGTCGCGGACCAGGTCGTAGGTCTCCTCGCCCTGCGCGGTGAGCAGCAGCAGGTGTCCGGCGCCGGGCAGGCCGCTGCCGTCCTGGACGGTGACCCCGCGCGCGTGGAGCGCCTCGCGCACCGCGCGGGTGCCGTCGGGGTGTTCGTCGGTGTCGGTGACCTCGATGGCGAGGGTGGTGGTGATCTGGGTGAAGTCGGTGGTGGAGCTGGAGCGCAGGAGCTTGCCGCCGTCGATGACGACGACGTGGTCGCAGGTGCGCTCCAGTTCGCCCAGCAGGTGGGACGTGACCAGGACCGAGATGCCGAAGTCGGTGTGGATGCGGCGGATGAGGCCCAGCATGTCGTCCCGGCCGACCGGGTCGAGGCCGTTGGTCGGCTCGTCCAGGAACACCAGCTGCGGGTCGTGCACCAGGGCCTGGGCAAGTTTGACGCGCTGCTTCATGCCGGTGGAGTAGCCGCCGATGGGGCGGTAGCGCTCCTCGTACAGCCCGACATGGCGCAGCGTGTCCGCGGTGCGCTCGCGGGCGGCGGTGGGCGGCAGGCCGGACATGCGGGCCATGTGCACGACGAACTCGGTGGCCGAGACGTCGGGCGGCAGGCAGTCGTGCTCCGGCATGTAGCCCACGCGCTCGCGGATGGCGGCGCCCTCGGTGGCGACGTCCAGTCCGAGCACGGCGGCACGGCCCTCGGAGGCGGGGGACAGGCCCAGGAGGATCTTGATGAGGGTGGACTTGCCGGCGCCGTTGGCTCCGACGAGTCCGGTCACACCGGCTCCGATGTCCACGGACAGCCGGTCGAGCGCGGTCACCCTGGGGAACCGCTTGCTCAGGCTTTCGGTCGCGATCACAGTCACGTCTTCGACAGTAGTGACGTGGGCCACGGACGTCGTCAGACTCCAGAGCCGTCTTGGGGTCACCCTGGAGTCGTACGGGGAACTCAGGGTCACCCTGAGGTCGGGTGGCACACAGCACCATGGCCGCCCTATTGACGCCAGCTCTAACAAGGTGCGAGATTCGGCGGTGTCAAGTTACGGACACGTACCGCAGTCAGTGTGGACCGGGTGGGACGGGGCGGCATGACGACGGCAGTGGCAGGCGAGATATCCACGGAGCTGCACGGATTCAGGACCGTGCAGCGGCTGGCCTACGAGTGCGCGGAAGCGGTGGCGGCCCAGCTTCAGCCGGGCGTCACCGAGCGTGAGGCGGCCCGGATGCAGCGGGCATGGCTGCGCGAGCGGGGCGTGAGGGACTGGTTCCACCTGCCCTTCGCCTGGTTCGGCGACCGCACGGCGTTCGCGAACTTCCGCATCCCCCTGCAGTTCTTCCCCACCGACCGGGCCCTGGAGCCGGGCATGCCGTTCATCCTCGACATGGCCCCGGTCTACGAGGGCTGCACCGCGGACATCGGCTACTCCGGCTCGCTCGGCCTCAACCCCGTCCAGAACCGGCTGATGGACGACCTCCAGGCACACCGCGAGCTGATCCTGCGCGAGGTGCGCGAACGCCGCTCGCTGCGCGAGATCTATGAGGACGTGGAGCGCCTCATGGTCCGCCAGGGTTACGCCAACCGGCACCGCGCCTACCCCTTCGGAGTGATCGCGCACAAGGTCGACCGGGTCAAGCCCCGCCGTTTCTCGCCGCACATCTTCGGCTTCGGCACCCAGTCCCTCAAGGGTCTCGCCTCGGACGCGCTGCACGGCCATCGCGAGGGGTGGTCGCCGCTGTGGTCGCCGTACCGTTTCTCCGACCATCCGCCGCAGCCGGGCCTGTGGGCGGTCGAGCCCCATCTCGGCTTCCGGGGCACCGGCGCGAAGTTCGAGGAGATCCTGGTGGTCACCGACTCGCGGGACCCCGAGGAGAGCGCCTTCTGGCTGGACGACGATCTGCCGCACGTGCGGCGCTGGGCGGAGGAGAAGTGACCATGCTCGAAGGCGCGCGTGAGCGCTGGGTGCGGACCGGCGGCGTCGAACTGTGCGTCGCCGAACTCGGTGACCCGGAGCAGCCGACGGTGCTGCTCGTGCACGGCTACCCGGACAGCAAGGAGGTGTGGTCCGAGGTCGCGCCGCGCCTCGCCGACCGCTTCCACGTCGTCCTCTACGACGTCCGCGGCCACGGCCGCTCCACCGCCCCGCAGCCCCTGCGCGGCGGGTTCACGCTGGAGAAGCTGACGGACGACTTCCTGGCCGTCGCAGACGCGGTGAGCCCCGACCGGCGCGTGCACCTGGTCGGCCACGACTGGGGCTCGGTGCAGTCCTGGGAGTTCGTCACCGTCAAGCGCACCGAGGGACGGATCGCCTCCTTCACCTCGATGTCCGGCCCGTCCCTCGACCATTTCGGCCACTGGATCCAGCGGCGGATGAAGCGCCCCACTCCGCGCCGGATCGGCCAACTCCTCGGCCAAGGCGCCAAGTCCTGGTACGTCTACCTCCTGCACACCCCCGTCCTGCCCGAGCTGGCCTGGCGCGGACCGCTCGGCAAGCACTGGCCGGGCATCCTGGAGCGGGTCGAGCGGGTGCCCGCCGACGGCTACCCGACCTCGTCGCTGCCCCAGGACGCGGCCCACGGCGCCTGGCTGTACCGCGACAACGTCCGGGCACGACTGCGCAGGCCACGCCCCGACGCCTACGCCCACGCGCCCGTGCAGCTCATCACGCCGCTGGGCGACGCCTTCCTGTCCGAGCGGCTCTACGACGAACTGGAACTGTGGGCGCCGCAGCTCACCCGTCGCACACTGCCCGCCAAGCACTGGGTCCCCCGCACTCGTCCCCAGCAACTGGCCAGCTGGATCACCGAGTTCGTCAACGGCATCGAGGGCGGTCGCACAGAGGTCGAGCCGACAGGCCGCCACTTCGACCGCTTCGGCGGCCAGTTGGTCCTGGTCACCGGGGCAGGCAGCGGCATCGGCCGGGCCACGGCGTTCGCGTTCGCCGAGGCGGGCGCCCGTGTGATCGCCGTCGACCGCGACGCGGAAAGCGCCGCCCGCACCGCCGAGTTGGCCCAGCTGATCGGCGCACCGGCCGCCTGGGCCGAGGCCGTCGACGTCTCCGACGCGCAGGCCATGGAGAAGCTCGCCGAGAAGGTCGCGCTGGAGTACGGCGTGGTCGACGTACTCGTGAACAACGCCGGCATCGGACTGTCCGGCTCCTTCTTCGACACCACACCGGAGGACTGGAAGAAAGTCCTCGACGTCAACTTGTGGGGCGTCATCCACGGTTGCCGCCTCTTCGGACGGCAGATGGCCGAGCGCGGCCAGGGCGGCCACATCGTCAATACGGCGTCCGCCGCCGCGTTCCAGCCTTCGCGTGCCCTGCCCGCCTACAGCACCTCCAAGGCCGCCGTGCTGATGCTCAGCGAGTGCCTGCGCGCCGAACTCGCGGGCCAGGGAATCGGGGTGAGCGCGATCTGCCCCGGCCTGGTCAACACCAACATCACCTCCACGGCGCGGTTCGTCGGTGTCGGCGAGGACGAGGAGAGGCGCCGCCAGAAGAGCAGCACGCGGCTGTACGGCAGGCGCAACTACCCGCCGGAAAAGGTCGCCCAGGCGATCCTGCGTGCCGTTGTGCGCAACGAGGCGGTCGTCCCGGTCACCCCTGAGGCGCGGGGCGCACACGCCTTGTCCCGTTTCGCTCCAGGCCTGTTGAGGAGGCTTGCCCGCGTCGAGCCGAAGCTCTGACGTTGAAGGGGCCCTTCGGCCGTGGCTGTTGATCAACTTCCCGGTCGGCACAGGCAATTTCGCGAACTATCCAATATCGGGCTCGGGTTGTCCACAGTTCTGCCAAGTGGGCTGTGGGTAACCTGAGTTGGTTGTGGATCAAACCTGCCCGGCAAAACTCGTCGCGTGATCCGCGTCTCGGTCGTCATGCTGAGTCGCATGAACGAACAACGCACCGTGAAGGTGTCGAAGTACCTCTCCAAGCATCTGCGCCATCAGCCGGAGCGGATCGGGCTCACGCTGGACGAGGGCGGCTGGGTGGAGATCGACACCCTGATCGAGGCGGCCGCCACGCACGGGTTCCGCTTCACGCGCGAGGAGCTGGACCATGTGGTGGCCTCGAACGACAAGAAGCGCTTCGCCGTCGAGGGGACCCGCATCCGCGCCAGCCAGGGCCACAGCGTCGAGGTCGACCTCGGACTGGCGGCGGCGGTCCCGCCGCCGCACCTCTATCACGGGACCGTGGCCCGCAACCTGGACGCGATCCGCGCCGAGGGGCTGCGGCCCATGAACCGCCACGACGTGCATCTGTCCCCCGACCGTGAGACCGCCACCCGGGTCGGCGCCCGTCGCGGCCGCCCCGTCGTGCTCTCGGTGGACGCGGCCGCCATGCACCGCGACGGCCATGTCTTCCACGTCAGCGCCAACGGGGTGTGGCTGACGAAGGCGGTGCCGCCGCGGTATCTGCGCTTCCCCGCGTCGCAGTGACCGGGATGATCGCCACTGACCGGGTTGAGCGCCTCTGACCGGGGTGATCACCGCTGACCGGGATGATCGCCACTGCCCTGGGTGATCGCCACTGACCCGTGGCGCGCCGACCGCGTTCGGTGACTGTTTCACGTGAAACAGCGCAGCCGCATACGCTCGATGCATGAGTCTGCGTCTGAGCACTGTGATCCTTCCGTACCGCCGGTGGCACGAGGGAGGTCGTGAGGCGTGGCTGCGTGCTGAGGAGCTCGGCTTCCACACCGCCTACACCTACGACCACCTGTCCTGGCGCAGCTTCCGTGACAGGCCCTGGTTCGGCGCCGTTCCTACGCTGACCGCTGCCGCAGCGGTCACCGAGCGCCTGCGGCTGGGCACGCTGGTCACCTCGCCGAACTTCCGGCACCCCGTGACGCTGGCCAAGGAACTGATCTCCCTCGACGACATCTCCGGTGGCCGGGTCACCCTCGGCATAGGGGCGGGCGGCACCGGCTTCGACGCCACCGCGCTGGGCCA
This sequence comes from Streptomyces sp. NPDC096205, assembly GCF_044763135.1. Lineage (NCBI taxonomy): Bacteria > Bacillati > Actinomycetota > Actinomycetes > Kitasatosporales > Streptomycetaceae > Streptomyces > Streptomyces sp. NPDC096205. Next base: position 180,865 of record NZ_JBIWFS010000003.1, read on the forward strand.
GGAGCCGTGGACCCCGCGCGAGCGGGCCGACCGGTTCGGCGAGTTCGTGCCGCTGCTGGACCGGCTGCTGACCGAGGACTCGGTGTCGTACGAGGGCGACTACTACTCGGCGCACGAGGCCCGCAACATCCCTGGCTGTGTGCAGCGGCCCCGGCTGCCCTTCGCGGTGGCGGCGACCGGCCCGCGCGGGCTGAAGCTGGCCGCGCGGTACGGGCAGGCGTGGGTGACGACCGGTGACCCCAAGCTGTACGAGAACGGCACGCCGGAGCAGTCCGTGCAGGCCATCCGCGGACAGGCCGAGAAGCTGGCCGACGCGTGTGCGGCCATCGGGCGGGACGTGAACCAGCTCGACAAGATCCTGCTGACCGGCTTCACGCCGGACCGGGGGCGCCCGCTGGAGTCGCTGTCCGCGTTCGTCGACTTCGCGGGTCGCCACCAGGAGCTGGGCTTCACCGAGATCGTGATCCACTGGCCGATCCCGGACTCGGTCTTCGCAGCCGAGCAGAAGGTGTTCGAGCAGATCGCGATGGATGCGGTCGCGGAGCTGGGCTGATCCTCGACGAGGGAGGCCTCAGATGTGCGGATGCCCGCACGCCCGTGCGGGCATATGCGCGAGAATGGCCCGGTGACCTCAGCGACGAGAAAGCCCGAGCCCCCGGCCTCCCCCGACGCCCCGATCCGCCCGCGGCTGATCGCCACCGATCTCGACGGCACGCTGCTGCGCGACGACAAGTCCGTCTCCCCGAGGACGGTCGCCGCACTGGCCGCGGCCGAGGAGGCCGGCATCGAGGTCTTCTTCGTCACCGGCCGACCCGCCCGCTGGATGGACGTCGTCAGTGAGCACGTCCACGGCCACGGCCTGGCCATCTGCGGCAACGGCGCCGCCGTGGTCGACCTGCACGGCGGCCCGGGCGCCCACCGGTTCGTCAAGGTGCGCGAGCTGCCGCGCAAAAACGCGCTGGACGCCGTACGCCTGCTGCGGGACGCGGCGCCCGGCACGGTGTACGCGGTCGAGCAGACGTACGGCTTCAACCAGGAGCCGGACTATCCCAAGCTGCACATGGAGGTCCCGGACACCCTGGCGTCGGCCGAGGAACTGCTGGGGCCGGACGCGCCCGGGGCCGACGAGCCCGTGCTCAAGATCCTCGCCTACCACCCCACGCTGGACCCCGACGCCTTCCTCATCCTGGGCCGCACCGCGATCGGCGACCGCGCGAACGTCACCCGCTCCAGTCCCAGCGCCCTGCTGGAGATCAGCGGCCCCGAGGTCTCCAAGGCCAGCACCCTCGCCCTGTGCTGCGCCGAGCGCGGCATCTCGCACGAGGAGGTCGTCGCCTTCGGTGACATGCCGAACGACGTCGAGATGCTCACCTGGGCCGGCCGCTCCTACGCCATGGGCAACGCCCACCCGGATGTGATCGCCGCGGCGTCCGGGAGCACGGTCGCCAACAACGAGGACGGCGTGGCCGTGGTGATCGAGCAACTGCTCGCGGAGGCGCAGAGGGCCTGACCTCCGGCCAAGGACCAGGTCAGGGGCTATCCCAGGGGCACCCCGCGCGCCGCCAGCCACGGCACCGGGTCCACTCCCGAGCCCAGTTCCGGCGTGACCCGCACCTCGAAGTGCAGATGCGGGCCGGTGGAGTTGCCGGTCGTTCCCGCCTGCCCGATCCACTGCCCGGCCGTCACCCGCTCGCCCTGGTCCACAGCCACCGAGGCGAGGTGCGCGTACTGCGTGTAGTAGCCGCCCGGGTGCTCGATGACGATCTGGATGCCGAACGCGCCCCCGCAGGACACGGCCACCACCCGGCCCTCGCCGACCGACCGCACCGGCGTACCGATCGGCACCGCGAAGTCCTGCCCGGTGTGCCGGTTCGCCCAGCGCTCGCCGCCGCTGCCGAAGCCCGCCGACAGCTCGTACGTCTCCACCGGCGCGACCCAGCCCTGTGCGTACGAGGCCGGCGGCTGCTCCAGCCGTGCCACGCCCCGGCAGGAGCCCGCCAGAGCCGACGCGTCCGCCTCCCCCTGCAGCCGCGTGCGCGCCTCCTCCAGCTTGTGCTCGATGGACTGCTTCAGCTGGGCCAGCTCGCCGTTCCGCTTCTCCAGCTCCTGCCACGCCGCCGCGGCCTTCGCCTCGTCCGCCACGAGCCGCTCCTGTGCCCGGCGGCTCTTGCCGATCGCATTGTCGACCGCCATGTTGGCCTGGGAGAACACATGCTGGCCGCGCATGAGTTGCTCGGGGCTGCCCGCCAGCACGATCTGCGCGGCGACCGGGAGCCCGCCGCCCTCGCGGTACTGGGCGCGCGCGATCCGGCCCAGGTCCTCGTGCAGCACCGCGATCTCGCGCCGCTGACGGTCCAGCAGCTCCTCGTAGCGCTGGGCGCGCGCCCGCTGCGTGTCGGCCTCGCGCCGCCCCTCCTCGTACTGCTGGGTGGCCACCGCCGCGTCCGCGTACAGCCGCGCCACCTCCGCCGCCGTACCGCCGTCGGCACCGCCCCCGCCCCCGCCCGCGTCCGCGTCCGCGTGCGGGCGGGCCGCGAGCACCGCGAGCGCACACAGCAGCGCCGGAACGAGCAGCGGGCGACGGCGAAATGAGGGCATGTCAGCGATCGTGGCCCGCCCGGGTGTCCCGCGTCCTGTTCACGTCGTACGGCTGGGGGACACCTTGCTGCGAATGGGGTGCTGCGCGGCCCGACGACCGTGTCGACGGGACGTCCCGCCGAGCAACGTGAACGGCCTAACGCGCCTCCGCCAGAAGGGCCTCCGTCGCCTCCTCGCGCGCCGCCATCTCCCGCAATGGCCCCTCTACGGCGGTCAACTCCGCGAAGCCGCCCCGCTGCACCACCCGCCCGCGGTCCAGCACGATCACCTCGTCGACGTCGTCGAGACCGGCCAGCCGATGCGTGATCAGCAGCGTCGTACGGCCCTCGGTGGCGGCCAGCAGGTCGGCGGTGAGCGCGTCAGCGGTGGGCAGGTCGAGATGCTCGGCCGGCTCGTCGAGGACGAGCACCGGGAAGTCGGCGAGCAGCGCGCGGGCCAGCGCCAGCCGCTGCCGCTGTCCGCCGGACAGCCGGGCCCCGTGCTCCCCCACGAGCGTGTCGAGCCCGTCCGGCAGGCCCTCGACCCAGTCCAGCAGCCGCGCCCGGTGCAGCACCTCACGCAGTTCGGTATCGGTCGCCTCCCGCCGGGCCAGCAGCAGGTTCTCGCGCACGGAACTGTCGAAGAGGTGCGCGTCCTGCGCACACAGGCCGACTAGCCGTCGTACGTCGTCGCCGTCCAGCGCGTAGGCGTCCACGCCGCCCAGGGAGTACGAGCCGGACTCGGCGTCCAGGAAGCGCAGCAGCACCTGTGCCAGGGTCGTCTTGCCGGACCCGGACGGGCCGACCACGGCCACCCGGCGGCCCTTCTCCAGCCGCAGGTCCAGGCCGGCCAGGGCATCGCGGTCCTGCCCCGCGTGCCGGGCGGTCAGCGCCTTGACGACAACCGGGAACGGCGAGGCGGGCGCCTTCCGCGGCTGGCCCGGCTCCTGCACGGGCTCGGGGGCGTCCAGCACCTCGTACACCCGCTCGGCGCTCTTGCGTACCCGCTGCCGGAACTGCACGGCGAGCGGCAGCCCGAGGACGGCCTCGAAGGCGGCCAGCGGGGTCAGTACGACGACGGCCATGGCCACACCGCTCAGCCGCCCGGCCGCGACCGCCTGGGTGCCGACGAGAGCCGCCCCCGCGACGGTCAGACCGCAGATCAGCGCGGTGAGCCCGTCGCCCAGCGCGGTCGCGGTGGCGGTGCGCGAGGCGATCCGGGTCAGCTCCGCGTCCGCCCTACGGGCCTCGGCGGTACGGGTGGGCAGGGCGCCCGCGACGGTCAGTTCGGCGGTGCCGGTGAGCAGGTCGGCCACGTGCGTGGCGAGCCTCCCTCGGGCGGGGGCGAGCCGGCGTTCGGCACGCCGCGCCACCGCGCCCGTGAGCAGCGGGACCCCGGCACCGGCCGCCAGCAGTCCGGCCGCGAGGACCGCGCCCGCCTCCGGCAGCAGCCAGGCCATGAAGGCGACGGACCCGGCCGACACCAGCGTCGCCGCGCCGACAGGCAGCAGCCACCGCAGCCAGTAGTCCTGCAGCGCGTCCACGTCGGCCACCAGACGGCTGAGCAGATCACCCCGGCGTGTGTCGCGCAGCCCGGCGGGCGCCAGCCGTTCCAGGCGCCGGTACACCGCGACCCGGGTGTCGGCCAGCATCCGCAGCACCGCTTCGTGCGACACGAGCCGCTCGCCGTACCGGAACACGGCCCGGCCGATCCCAAAGGCCCGCGTCGCCGTCACGGCCACCATCAGATACAGCACCGGCGGCTGCTGCGACGCCCGCGAGATCAGCCACCCGGACGTCGCCATCAGCCCCACGGCACTGCCCAGCGCCAGGCTGCCCAGCAGCAGCGCGAGAAGCAGCCGACCGCGCCGGGGGGCAGCCATGGCCCGGACCCGGGCGAGCGGGTGGCGCGAGTGTGCTTCCGCGGGAGCTTCTTCGGTCTTCTGAGCCCGGGCCGATTCCGCCTGACGGGCGGGAGCCGGCTTCACCGGTTCGGTGGAGGCGGGTCGCGCAGGGCCCATGGGCGCCTCTCCCGTCGACTCCAGCCGTACGACCCGGTTCGCCACCGACAGCAGGGCCGGGCGGTGGACGACCAGCAGGACCGTGCGTCCGGCCGACAGCCGGCGTACCGCGGCCACGACCTCCGCCTCGGTCTCTCCGTCGAGCGCGGCCGTCGGCTCGTCGAGCAGCAGCACGGGCCGGTCGGCGAGGAAGGCCCGGGCGAGCGCGAGCCGCTGCCGCTGCCCGGCCGAGAGCCCGGCCCCGTCCTCGCCGAGCAGGGTGTCGGCACCGAGGGGCAGCGCGTCCACGAACTCCAGCGCCCCGGCGTCCCGCAGGGCCTGTCGTACGGCCGTGGCGTCGGCGTCGGGCCGGGCGAGCCGGACGTTCTCCTCGATCGTCCCGGCATACAGATGAGGCCGCTGCGGCACCCAGGCGACCTGCGCACGCCACTGCTTCAGGTCGACGTCGGCGAGGTCCGTGCCACCGATCCGCACCTGGCCCGCGGTCGGCCGCACGAAGCCCAGCAGGACGTTCAGCAGCGTCGACTTGCCTGCGCCGCTGGGTCCGACGAGCGCGACCGTCTCCCCGGGCTCGACGGTGAAGGTGGCATCGGCGACGGCGTCCTCGGACCGTCCGGGATAGCGGACGGAGACGCCCTCGAAGGAGAGCGCCCCGGCGGGCACCGGGCGGCTCCCGGAATCCGGGACCGGTGTCTCCAGCACCTCGAAGATCTCCTCGGCGGCCGCGAGACCCTCCGCCGCCGCGTGGTACTGCGCGCCCACCTGCCGCAGCGGCAGATACGCCTCCGGGGCGAGGACCAGGATGACCAGGCCGGTGTAGAGGTCCATCTCGCCATGGACGAGCCGCATGCCGATCGTCACGGCGACCAGGGCCACCGAGATCGTGGCGAGCAGCTCCAGGGCGAAGGAGGAGAGGAAGGCGATCCGCAGGGTCCGCATCGTCGCCCGGCGGTACTCGCCGGTGATCCGCCGGATCGAGTCGGCCTGGGCCTTGGCCCGTCCGAACACCTTCAGCGTCGGCAGCCCCGCGACCACGTCCAGGAAGTGGCCGGACAGTCGGGACAGCAGCCGCCACTGGCGGTCCATCCGTGCCTGGGTGGCCCAGCCGATCAGCATCATGAAGACCGGGATGAGCGGCAGGGTGCCGACGATGATCGCGGCCGACACCCAGTCCTCGGTGACGATCCGGGCCAGCACCGCCACCGGCACGACCACCGCGAGGCCCAACTGCGGCAGATAGCGGGAGAAGTAGTCGTCGAGCGCGTCCACGCCCCGCGTGGCGAGCGCCACCAGCGAGCCGGTCCGCTGCCCGCCGAGCCAGCCCGGCCCGAGCCGGACGGCACGCTCCAACAGCCGCCCGCGCAGCTCGGACTTCACGGCGGCGCTGGCCCGGTGAGCAGCGAGCTCGGTAAGCCAGGCGACCAGGGAGCGGCCGACCGCCACGGCCACGAGCAGCAGCAGGGGAGTGCGGAGTTCACCGACCGCCAGCCCGCGCTGGAACGCGCCGACCACGACCTCGGCGACGAGCATCGCCTGGGCGATGACGAGCCCCGCCCCCATGGCGCCCAGGGCGATGACCGCCGCCAGGAACAGCCGCGTGGCTCGGGCGTGACGTACGAGACGGGGATCGATCGGTTTCACGTGAAACATGCCCTTCGGTCCAGGGAGGGTGTTTGACGGTGTTTCACGTGAAACACCACAGGTTGTTTCACGTGAAACACCCTCCCGGTCGGACTCAGTGCGTGGCGTCGACAGCGATGTGCTGCGTGCCGATCCGCTTACGGAACACCCAGTAGGTCCACCCCTGGTAGAGCAGGACGATCGGTGTGGCGATCGCGGCGCACCAGGTCATGATCTTCAGGGTGTAGGGGCTCGACGAGGCGTTGGTGACCGTCAGGCTCCAGTTCTCGTCGAGCGAGGACGGCATGACGTTCGGGAAGAGCGACAGGAAGAGCATCGCCACTAGGGCGACGATGGTGACGCCGGAGAGGGCGAACGACCATCCTTCCCGCCCGGCCTGGTTCGCCACGAGCGCGGCGACCAGCGCTGCCACCGCCACGACCAGTGCGACCAGGCTCTTGCCGTCACCGCTGTCGGCCTGCGTCCACAGCAGGAAGCCCAGCGCGACCACGGCGGTCACCAGACCCAGCCGGAGGGCCAGCCCCCGCGCCCGCTCCCGGATCTCACCGACGGTCTTCAGCGCGGTGAACACCGTGCCGTGGAAGGTGAAGAGGGTCAGCGTCACCAGACCGCCGAGCAGCGCGTACGGGTTGAGCAGATCCAGCAGGCCGCCGACGTACTCGAGGTCGGCGTCGATCTCCACGCCGCGCACGATGTTGGCGAAGGCCACGCCCCACAGGAACGCGGGGATCAGCGAGGTCCAGAAGATCGCGGTCTCCCAGTTGCGCTGCCAGTTCTCCTCCGGCCGCTTGGCCCGGTACTCGAAGGCGACGCCCCGGACGATCAGGCAGACCAGGATGACGAGCAGCGGCAGGTAGAAGCCGGAGAAGAGGGTGGCGTACCACTCGGGGAAGGCGGCGAAGGTCGCACCGCCTGCCGTGAGGAGCCAGACCTCGTTGCCGTCCCAGACCGGGCCGATCGTGTTGATCAGCACCCGCTTCTCGAGCCGGTTGCGGGCCAGCAGCTTGGTGAGGATGCCGACCCCGAAGTCGAAGCCCTCCAGGAAGAAGTAACCGGTCCACAGGACGGCGATCAGGACGAACCAGACGTCGTGCAGTTCCATGACTGTGCAGCTCCCTCGGCCTAGTACGAGAAGGCCATCGGCTTGTCGGCGTCTCGGGAGTCGCCGCCGATCTTCGTGGGCGGGTTGAGGTCGGCCTCGGTCAGCTCGGGCGGGCCGGCCTTGATGTACTTGGCCAGCAGCTTGACCTCGACGACGGCGAGGATCGCGTAGAGCGTGGTGAAGACGATCATCGAGGTGATCACCTCGCCCTGGGACACCCCGGGGGAGACGGCGTCACGGGTCCGGAGCACGCCGTAGACGACCCACGGCTGGCGGCCCATCTCGGTGAAGATCCAGCCCCAGGAGTTGGCGATCAGCGGGAAGGCCATGGTCCAGAGCGCGATGCGCCAGTACCAGGTGGTCAGCTTCGGGCCGAGGGCCTTGTTCTTGAACAGCACCAGCTGCGGCACCTCGTCCTCGCCGACCCTCAGGTGCTGGGGGAGCAGGAACTTCTTGCGGGTCAGCCACAGCCCGGCCATTCCGAGGGTGAAGGAGCTCATGCCGAACCCGATCATCCAGCGGAAGCCCCAGTAGGCGACTGGCACGTTGGGCCGGTAGTCACCAGGTCCGAACCGCTCCTGCTCTGCCTTCTGCACGTCGTTGATACCGGGCACGTACGACGTGAAGTCGTCCTTGGCCAGGAAGGACAGCAGGCCCGGGATCTCGATGGCGACCTTGTTGTGGCCCTTCTCGACGTCGCCGTAGGCGAAGACGGAGAAGGGAGCGGGGGACTCGCCGTCCCACAAGGCCTCGGCCGCGGCCATCTTCATCGGCTGCTGCTCGTACATGATCTTGCCGAGCACGTCTCCGCTGACCGCGGTGAACATGCCGCCGATGACCAGCGTGACCAGGCCGAGCCGCAGCGAGGTCTTCATCTCGCGGATGTGCTTCTTGCGCAGCAGATGGAAGGCGGAGATGCCGACCATGAACGCGCCGCCGGTGAGGAAGGCCGCGGAGAGGGTGTGGAAGGCCTGGGCGAGCGCGGTGTTCTGGGTGAGAACCAGCCAGAAGTCGGTGAGCTCCGCCCGGCCCTTGGCCTCGTTGATCCGGTAACCGACCGGGTGCTGCATCCACGAGTTGGCCGCGAGGATGAAGTACGCCGACAGGATCGTGCCGATCGACACCATCCAGATGCAGGCCAGGTGGATCTTCTTGGGCAGCTTGTCCCAGCCGAAGATCCACAGGCCGATGAAGGTGGACTCGAAGAAGAAGGCGATGAGCGCCTCGAAGGCGAGCGGGGCGCCGAAGATGTCACCGACGAAGCGCGAGTAGTCGGACCAGTTCATGCCGAACTGGAACTCCTGCACGATGCCGGTGACCACGCCCATGGCGATGTTGATCAGGAACAGCTTGCCCCAGAACTTGGTGGCCCTGAGGTACTTCTCCTTCTCCGTCCGGACCCAGGCGGTCTGCAGGCCGGCCGTGAGGGCGGCGAGCGAGATCGTCAGCGGAACGAACAGGAAGTGGTAGACGGTGGTGATGCCGAACTGCCAACGCGCCAAAGTCTCCGGCGCCAGAGCCAATTCCACGTCGTCGTCTCCTTACTCGCCGTGGATACAGCGGCGGTTTGCCCCTTTTGCCGCACACAACATGGAGCAACCGGGACACGCTTGTGAACGCGTTCACATTCACAAGCAATTATGACGCACTGATTTTCAGCCCGGGAGGGGGGGTCCCTCCTTGGCCTTCGCGTCAACCCCTTGGCAGAGACTTCAACGTCTTGTTGAATTGCGCGCCATGCAGACGCAGCACTCACCGACCCGTATACGGATCTCCTGGCCCGCGGGTCATCTCACCGCGACCCTGGACAGCACCCCGACCACACAGGCCCTGGTCAAGGCGCTCCCCTTCACCTCCACAGCCCAGACATGGGGCGAGGAGGTCTACTTCGACACAAGCGTGTCGGTTTCACGTGAAACGGACGCCCGACAGGTCGTCGAGCCAGGCACGGTCGCCTTCTGGACCGACGGCGACGCCCTCGCACTCCCCTACGGCCCCACGCCGATCTCGCGAGGTGACGAATGTCGCCTCGCGAGCCCGTGCAACGTCCTCGGCCGCCTCGACGGCGACCCCCGCCTGCTGGCGACGGTACGAGCCGGCGACCCGATCCGGGTCGAAGTGATCAACGGCCAGGACTGACCGGACCCCTTGGCCAGAACGGCCCAGGACGTCTTCGGCCAGGACTGAGCGGAACTCCTTCGACCGGGACCGACTGGAACTCCTTCGACAGGACCGACTAGACCTCCTTGCGGAAGCCCTCGGCCGTCTTCAGGAGGATGTCGTTCGCCTCGGTCTCGCCGACCGTGACCCGCACACCCTCGCCGGGGAACGGCCGCACCACGACCCCCGCCTGCTCACAGGCAGCCGCGAACGCCGCCGTGCGCTCCCCCAGCCGCAGCCACACGAAGTTGGCCTGGGTGTCGGGCACCGTCCAGCCCTGGGCGCGCAGCGTGTCGACCACACGCGTGCGCTCGCACACCAGCGAGCCGACCCGGCCGAGCAGCTCGTCCTCCGCCTGCAGCGAGGCCACCGCCGCGTCCTGCGCGAGCTGGCTGACTCCGAACGGGACGGCCGTCTTGCGCAGCGCCGCGGCGACCGGCTCGTGCGCGATCGCGAACCCGACGCGCAGCCCGGCGAGGCCGTACGCCTTGGAGAAGGTCCGCAGGACGCAGACGTTCGGCCGGTCGCGGTACAGCTCCACGCCGTCGGGCACCTCCCTGTCCCGGACGAACTCGCGGTAGGCCTCGTCCAGCACCACCAGCACATCGCCGGGCACCCGGTCCAGGAAGCGCTCCAGCTCGGCCCGGCGTACGGCCGTGCCGGTCGGGTTGTTGGGGTTGCAGACGAAGATCAGCCGGGTCCTGTCCGTGATGGCGTCGGCCATGGCGTCCAGGTCGTGCACATCGCCGGGCGTCAGCGGCACCTTCACCGAGGTCGCGCCGCTGATCTGGGTGATGATCGGGTACGCCTCGAAGGACCGCCAGGCGTAGATGACCTCGTCGCCGGGGCCGGAGGTGGCCTGGAGCAGCTGCTGGGCGACACCGACCGAACCGGTGCCGGTGGCCACGTGCGAGACCGGCACACCGAAGCGCTCGGCCAGCTCCGCCATCAGGCCCGTGCAGGCCATGTCCGGGTAGCGGTTGAAGGAGGAGGCCGCCGCGGTGACGCTCTCCATGACGCCCGGCAGCGGGGGATAGGGGTTCTCGTTGGAGGACAGCTTGTACGCCACCGGCCCCCCGGCCGCGGCAGGCTTGCCCGGCTTGTAGGTGGGGATACCCTCCAGCTCGGCGCGCAGCTTCGGGCTCGTCTCGCTCACCGCAGTCCTCCTCGCGATCACCGGCGGACCATCAGCACCGCCGGCTTCCAATGCTTCTCACCTTAAGAGGATTCGGCCTCGCTGCGTATGGGTCCGGGCACACCTCATGGGCCGGAGTCGGCAGCGAGCGGCATCGAGCCGGCGCTCAGCCGGAGCGGAGCCGAAGCGGAGCCTGACCGGAGGACGGACCGCCCCAGGAGCCCCACCGACATCAGGGGCATCACCGCACGAAGAGCCATGAATCGGGGGCGCACCATACATATATCTATGCGCCGGTGGCTTGCGCCGTGGCGCGCGTCCCTCGTGAAGGTGAGTTGAGACCTCTTCGAGACATCGGGCACTTGGCAGGCGGGTGCGCGCCGACAAGCCACGTACTACAGCAGAGTCCGTCAACTCCCTTGCTTTCAAAGGCATTTCACCCATCGCCGCCTTGCAGAAACGTGCCTGTCAACGGGTGCATATGCGTCCGCACTACCCCACCGCAAGAGCCCTACTATCGGCACGCCATGACAGCAGCAGGGAAGCACCAGGTGAGCCGCGCGGAAACCTCACGGCGAGGCAGCCGGCCGGGACGGGCGGGCATCAGAGACGTGGCCGCCGCCGCCGGAGTCTCCATCACAACCGTCTCCGACGCCCTCAACGGCAAGGGCCGGCTCCCGGACGCCACCCGCCGCCACGTCCGCGAGGTCGCCGACCGGCTGGGATATCGCCCCTCGGCCGCCGCCCGAACCCTCCGTACCGGCAAGTCGGGACTCATCGGCCTGACCGTGACGACGTACGGGGATGAACCTTTCACCTTCACCGAGTTCGCGTACTTCGCGGAGATGGCACGTGCCGCCACCTCCGCCGCGCTCGCCCGCGGCTACGCCCTCGTCATCCTCCCCGCGACCTCCCGCCACGACGTGTGGTCCAACGTCGCCCTGGACGGCACGGTCGTCATCGACCCCTCCGACCAGGACCCGGTGGTCAGCGAGCTCGTCCGGCAGGGTTTACCGGTCGTCTCCGACGGCCGCCCCGCCGGCTCGCTTCCCGTCACCGCCTGGGTCGACAACGACCACGAGGCCGCCGTCCTCGGCATCCTCGACCATCTGGCCGACGCCGGCGCCCGCCGTATCGGCCTGCTGACCGGCACGACCACCGACACCTACACCCACCTGTCGACCACGGCCTATCTGCGCTGGTGCGAACGCGTCGGCCAGGACCCGGTCTACGAGGCCTACCCGGCGCACGACCCCTGTGCCGGCGCCGTCGCCGCCGACCGGCTGCTCGCCCGGCCCGACCGCCCCGACGCCGTCTATGGACTGTTCGACCCCAACGGCACCGACCTGCTCGCCGCCGCCCGCCGCTACGGGCTGCGCGTGCCCGAGGACCTGCTGCTGGTGTGCTGCAGCGAGTCCACCGTGTACGCCAACACCGAGCCGCCCATCACCACCCTGTCCCTCAAGCCGCGCCGCATCGGCACAGCCGTGGTCCAGCTCCTCATCGACGCCATCGAGGGGGTCGAGTCGGACCATCCCGTCGAGCAGGTGATACCGACGGAGCTGATCGTGCGCACTTCCTCGCAGCGGCGCCCGCCGCGGCGGACCGTCAGCCCCCCGCGCTCCCCCGAGAAGGGATAGCGCGGGTCGGCGCGGGACCGGGCAACGGCCCGGGCGAAGCCCGGCGCAATCGGGGCGAAAGCCACGGTGAACCGGAGTTCCGCTCCTTTTCACCACCCCTGGGTCATCACATGGCACGATCCGCATTCCTATGATGGGCCCACGGCATCACGGGCCGCTGCGACCAGGCAGTCCGATCGGTGCAGATGCGGCGCGATGGTGGAGGGGTCGATGACTCAGGGGGCCGGTCAGGGACCCGAGGTGGAGCGGACGGCGACGTTGCGCGACTTCCGGGTGCCCGCGTACGTCCACGAGACCGGCCCCTACCCCGCCCAAGGCAGCCACCCCGGCGAGCCGGCCGCCCCTGCCCCGGAGCCGGCCGACTACCCGGAGGGGTACACCCCCACGCAGCGCGATCTGCCTGTCATCAATCGGGGTGACACCTTGCAGGTCACCGTCGACCCGGCCCCCGCGCCCGCCCCCCAGCCCACGGCAGGCCCCGGCCCGCTGTTCGTGGTCGGCGACGTGCACGGCTATCTCGACCAGCTGATCGCCGCCCTTCAGGAGAAGGGCCTGATCGACTCCGCCGGTCAGTGGTGCGCGGGCACCGCCCGGCTGTGGTTCCTCGGCGACTTCACCGACCGCGGTCCGGACGGCATCGGCGTCATCGACCTCGTGATGCGGCTGTCCGCCGAGGCCGCCGCGGCCGGCGGCTACTGCAAGGCCCTGATGGGCAACCACGAGCTGCTGCTCATCGGCGCCAAACGGTTCGGCGACACCCCCGTCAACTCCGGCGCGGGCACCGCCACCTTCCAGGCGGCCTGGCTGCTCAACGGCGGCCAGAAGACCGACATGGACCGCCTCCAGGACCACCACCTGCAGTGGATGTCCCGCCTCGACGCCCTCGAGCAGGTCGACGGCCATCTGCTGGTGCACTCCGACACCACCGCCTATCTCGACTACGGCGGCTCCATCGAAGAAGTCAACGACACCATCCGCGAGACCCTCACCCGCAACGACGCGGACGAGGTCTGGGATCTGTTCCGCAAGTTCACCAAGCGCTTCTCCTTCCGCGACGAGGGCGGCGCCGACCATGTGCGCTCCCTGCTCGACGTCTTCGGCGGCAGCCGCATCGTCCACGGCCACAGCCCCATCCCCTACCTCCTCGGCGAGGTCGGTTCCGAGGACGGCGAGGACCGCTCCGGCCCCGTGGTCGAGGGACCGCATGTCTATGCCGACGGCCTGGCCATCGCCATGGACGGCGGAGTGACCATGGCCGGAAAGCTGCTGGTGCAGCAACTCCCGCTGGATAGCTGAGCCTTCACCGGGCAGGCGTACCCCGTCGCAGGCCCGGAAAGCGACGGCGCGGGCCAGGGGCCAATTTCTGCAAACCCCCTGTCACCGTGTGCCGTCACCGCTCTACCATCGCCTTATCCGTAGCAGGCTCCCCTCCGTTTCTGCCCGACGGCTCGTCAGCATGCGAGCCCCAAGCCCTACGGAGCATCGGGGATGCACATGAACAGCGTTCCGCAGCATCTGCTGAGCGAGGACCGCCAGGAATACGAGCGGATCCTCGATGAGGCGCTGCGCTCCGCCCCGCACCGTCCTGAACTGGCCGCTGTGGGACAGCGGCTCAACCCCGAACAACTGCGCACCATGGCGCTGGGCGCCACCGCACTCATCACCACGGCCGCGGCGACCGAGTACCAGCACTATGTGAAGGTCCGCGACGAACTGCGCCGGCCCGCACCGTCCGCCTCGTCGTCCCTGCGCGAGTCCGGCTCCGCCGAGCCCGGTTCGGGCGCGGTGGGACTCGCCTCGGTCATGGGGGAGGTCACCGAGACCGCCGGCGCGGGGGCCGTCGCGGTCGTCGCCGTCCTCGCCCCGGTCCTGGCCGGAACCGCCGCGGCGATCTTCCTGCTCGTCGGTTACCTCCTGAAGATGCTCGATCCCGATCGGTCGTTCGCCGACACCTTGCTCACGACCGGGTGGGTGTTCGGCGCCCTGACCGCCCTCGCGATCCTGGTCGCCGCCGTCGGACTGCTGCTCACCGCCCTGCGCAACAGGCCCACACCGGCCCCCACTTCCTACGACGATCCGGGCGGGGAACTGGACCAGGCCAGGCAGGCCTGGCGGGAGGCCCTGCTGGAGCGCGGCATCGTGCCGTTCCTGCGCGACGCGCTCGCCGCGTCCAGCCCTGTCCCCCTGCCCCGCACGACTCCGTCGGCACCCGCCGGCCGCATGCCCCACCTCGGCTACGACCGCCCGGGCTTCACCAGCCCCGGGGAGGGACCCTCCAGGAGCCCTCGCCCGAGCTACAGCAGCCCGGACTTCAGCAGCCCCGACTTCGGAGGCCCCGAGCACCAGCCGGACTGACCCCGGCTTGCGCCCCCACGCGGGGAGCGCAAGCCGCACACCGGGCCACCGACGGCTTCGGCGGACCCGCACCCTGCGGCGGGCCGCCCATGTGTCGGTCTCAGTCCGCGAGCGGCAGGTACACCCGGTTGCCGGCCTCCGCGAACTCCTTCGACTTCTGGGCCATGCCCTCCTCGATCTCCACCTTGGTGCCGCCGTGCTCACGGCGGATGTCCTGGGAGATCTTCATCGAGCAGAACTTCGGCCCGCACATGGAGCAGAAGTGAGCCGTCTTGGCGGGCTCGGCCGGGAGGGTCTCGTCGTGGAACTCCCGTGCCGTGTCCGGGTCGAGGGCCAGGTTGAACTGGTCCTCCCAGCGGAACTCGAACCGGGCGTCGGACAGCGCGTCGTCCCACTCCTGAGCCCCCGGGTGCCCCTTGGCGAGGTCGGCGGCGTGCGCAGCGATCTTGTAGGTGATGACGCCGGTCTTGACGTCGTCACGGTTGGGCAGGCCCAGGTGCTCCTTGGGCGTGACGTAGCACAGCATGGCCGTGCCCCACCAGGCGATCATCGCGGCACCGATGCCGGAGGTGATGTGGTCGTACGCGGGCGCGACGTCCGTGGTCAGCGGGCCGAGCGTATAGAACGGAGCTTCATCACAGATCTCCTGCTGAAGGTCGATGTTCTCCTTGATCTTGTGCATCGGGACGTGACCGGGGCCCTCGATCATCGTCTGTACATTGAAACGCTTGGCGATCTGGTTGAGTTCCCCGAGCGTCCTCAACTCCGCGAACTGTGCCTCGTCGTTGGCGTCCGCGATCGAGCCCGGGCGCAGGCCGTCGCCGAGCGAGTACGTGATGTCGTACGCGGCGAGGATCTCGCAGAGTTCCTCGAAGTTCTCGTAGAGGAAGCTCTCCTTGTGGTGCGCCAGGCACCACGCGGCCATGATCGAGCCGCCGCGCGAGACGATGCCCGTCTTGCGGTTGGCGGTCAGCGGCACATACGGCAGCCGGACGCCCGCGTGGACGGTCATGTAGTCCACGCCCTGCTCGGCCTGCTCGATGACCGTGTCCTTGTAGATCTCCCAGGTCAGCTCCTCGGCCCTGCCATCGACCTTCTCCAGGGCCTGGTAGAGCGGCACGGTGCCGATGGGCACGGGGGAATTGCGTAGCACCCACTCGCGGGTGGTGTGGATGTTGCGGCCGGTGGACAGGTCCATGACCGTGTCGGCTCCCCAGCGGGTCGCCCAGGTCATCTTCTCGACCTCCTCCTCGATGGAGGACGTCACCGCCGAGTTGCCGATGTTGGCGTTGACCTTCACCAGGAACCGCTTGCCGATGATCATCGGCTCGATCTCCGGGTGATTGATGTTCGCCGGCAGCACGGCCCGACCCGCCGCGATCTCCTCGCGCACCACCTCGGGGGAAACGTTCTCCCTGATGGCCACGTACTCCATCTCGGGCGTGATCTCGCCCCGGCGCGCGTATGCGAGCTGGGTGACGGCCTGCCCGTCACGGCCCCGGCGCGGCAGCCGGGGGCGGCCCGGGAAGACCGCGTCGAGGTTGCGCAGACCGCCGCGCGGCGAGGTGTGCTTGAGGCCGTCGTCCTCGGGGCGGACCGGGCGGCCCGCGTACTCCTCGGTGTCGCCGCGGGCGATGATCCAGTTCTCCCGCAGCGGCGCCAGGCCCCTGCGGACGTCCGTATCGACGGCTGGATCGGTGTAAGGGCCTGACGTGTCGTACAACGTGACCGACTGGCCGTTGGTGAGGTGCACCTGACGGACTGGCACGCGCATGTCGGGGCGGGAGCCCTCGACATACCCCTTGTGCCATCCGATGGACTTCCTGACGTCGTCGCTGTCGGAGACCACAGAGGTCTGCGGCTGCGCGGAGGCAGGCGTGCGTACGTCCTTGCTGGTCATGAGACCTACTCCCTACGCCGGCATTACCCGGTAACAGGTTCGGCGGTCGACGCAGCGTTCGCCGTCTCCCGGTGTTTCGTGTGGAACACGACGTGTTCCACGTGAAACATCGCGAAGACGAAGGTCAGCGCCCTCTCAGCCCGGTGCTCCGAGCTCCCGCGTGTACAAAGGTGACTCCACGCTAGCGTCACTTCGGGCGCGGTGAACAGGGGGCCCCTGCCGTTCTTGCGATGATCGGTCGGTGACCACGACACAGCAGCCCCCGTTTCCGCCGCCCGAACCGCGCCGTGACGAACCCCTCGGGGGCCACGGTGACAGCCACGAGGGCGGCCACGAGGCCGGGTACCCCGCCGATGGAACGGGGTACGGCAGCAGCGCCGGAGCCGGGCAACGGGCCCGAGGGGGCTACGGGACCGGGCAGGGCCGCGGGACCGATGGTGGCCACGCCTCGGGTCACGGGCGTGGAAACGGCGAAGCCCCTGGGGCCGGCGGCGGGCGTGGACCCGGAAGCGGGCACGGGGCTGACGGCGGATGGGGAGCCGGGGGTGGCTACGGGGCCGACAGCGGACGGGGCGGCGGCCCTGCTTCCGGCGGCGGCCACGGTGCTGGGACTGGTCACGGTTCCGGCGGCGGCCACGGTGCTGGGGGTGGTCACGGTTCCGGCGGCGGCCACGGTGCCGGTGGAGGCCACAGTGCCGGTGGGGGGCACTCGCACGGGCACAGTCACAGTCATGGGCCTGCCGCGCCGGTCTCCAAGCATCTGCGCAAGGTGATCGCGGCGATCCTCGTCCCGTTCGCGGCCGCGGTGGTCGTGGGCCTCGCCGTGCTGTGGCCCGGCGGCGCGCCGCAGCACGAGCGCACGGGTGTCGGTTTCGACCGGCAGACGGAACAGGCGACGGTCACCAAGGTCGAGCGGGTGGACTGCAAGTCGGTCAACGCCTCCGGCGTCCCCCCGACCGGCGACACCTCCACGGCGGAGGGCTCCTCCGCGCAGCAGCAGGAGAACGGCAGCTGCAAGCGGGCGACGATCAGGGTCGACTCGGGCAAGGACAGCGGGCGTACGTTCACCGAGATCGTGCAGCCCGACCAGTCGCGGCAGTTGCACGAGGGCCAGGAGGTCGTGGTCGCCTACGAGCCCTCCGCCCCGAAGGACCTGCAGTACTCCGTCGCCGATGTGAACCGGCGGCTGCCGCTGGGCGTACTCGCCGGGATCTTCGCGATCGCCGTCGTCCTCGTGGGCCGGATGCGCGGCGTGATGGCGCTGGTGGCGCTGGCCATCAGCTTCCTGGTGCTCAACTTCTTCATCCTGCCCGCGGTGCTGCAGGGCTCGAACCCGCTGGTCGTGGCGGTGGTCGGGGCGAGCGCCATCATGCTGATCGCGCTGTATCTGTGCCACGGACTGTCCGCGCGGACCTCGGTGGCTGTGCTCGGCACGCTGATCTCGCTGCTGCTGATCGGCGTGCTCGGCTCGTGGTTCATCGACTGGGCGGCACTCACCGGCAACACGGACGACAACACCGGCCTCATCCACGGGCTGTATCCGTCGATCGACATGAGCGGTCTGCTGCTGGCGGGCATCATCATCGGCTCGCTCGGTGTGCTGGACGATGTCACGGTCACCCAGACGTCGGCGGTCTGGGAGCTGCACGAGGCCAATCCGACGATGGGCTGGCGCGGCTTGTACCGCGCCGGCATCCGAATCGGCCGCGACCACATCGCGTCGGTCGTCAACACCCTCGTCCTCGCCTACGCGGGCGCGGCCCTGCCGCTGCTGCTGCTCTTCTCGATCGCGCAGAGCAGTGTGGGAGCGGTCGCCAACAGCGAGCTGGTCGCGGAGGAGATCGTCCGTACGCTGGTGGGCTCGATCGGCCTGGTGGCCTCGGTGCCGGTCACGACCGCCCTGGCGGCGCTGATGGTCTCCGCCGACCGTCCGGCCCTCTCACCCTCGGAGGCCAGTCCGACTCCCGCCGCGGCGGCCCGGACCGGCAGGGGCCGCCGCCGCAAGCGCTGAGGGCTGCCGCCGTGCCTCGCCATGTGCCCGGAAGCGTCATGTGCCTCAAAGCGAGGCACAGCGTCATGCGCCTCAAAGCGAGGCACAGCGTCATGCGTCTGCGCGCACGGACCCTGATGAAGCGTTACGCCACCTCAGTGCACGTCCCACCTCACCCCGCGCTCTGCTCCTCGGCCAGGATGCGATCCAGAGCCTCGTCGAGATGCGTGTCGAAGTCCGCGAGCGAGGTCTCCTGACCGAGCGGCACCAGCTTGTCGGTGCGGTCGAGGAACGCCACCAGCGGTGCCGTCGAGGAGCGGAACAGCGCCTGGTCGCTGCCGACCTGAAGTCGGATCAGCACCTCGCCCAAGGACTCGGGTTCGACCGGCGCGACCCGCACGTCGCCCTCGCCGCTCGGCTGACCGACTCCGTCGATGAGCAGCTCGCGCCCGAACGCCCATGTCACGGGGGCATCCCCCGGCAGATGGAAAGTCAGCCGAATGGCGTAGGGATCACAGGTCTCGTAGCCCAGCTCGACCGGGATCCGGAAGGAGAGCTCCTCAGAGACGAGAAAGCTCATCATGACCTCTGCCTGCACCGACTCGCGCATCGCCTACCCCGTCTTTGCCGTGGACTGGCCGGGAATGAACCCTGATCGTGGTGGCATCTTGCTCAACGTGCACACCAGATCACAAGGAGTGAGTTTTCAGATACTGATAGAGATCGCCAGCGAACCCAGCAGACGCTCGACTTCACCCTGCAATTGCCGGGCTGCGGAGTGCAGACGGGCCTCGTGCTGGAGCGGCAGGGAGATGGCCATCGTGGCTGCGCTGCTACCCACAGTGATCGGAATAGCCGCGCAGACCGTGCCCAACGCGTACTCCTGACGCTCGATCACCGGAGCCATCCGTTCCATCCGGTCGAGCCGGCGCAGCATGGCATCCGTGTCCCGCACGCTGTACGGGGTGACGGCCTGGACCGGATAGCGCTCCAGGTGGTCGCGACGGGCCTCATGGTCCAGCTGGGACAGCAGACACTGCCCGATGGCGTGCGCATGTCCGGTCTCGCGGAAGTCGGCCCACTCCTCCACGGCGGGGTTGCCCGGGGTGTCGGAAACACAGACGACGTTGATCTCGCCGTCGCGGTACTGGGCGTAGTACACCGGCACACCGATCGAATCGCGCCATTGCGCGAGGGCCTCGACCACCGTGCTGCGACGTTTCTGCTGTGCTCCGCTGCTGCTCAGCCGCTCGGCTGCCTCGCCCAGGAAGAACAGGCCCTTGTCCCGGCGCAGATAGCCCTCGTGCACCAGGGTGCGCAGCAGGTGGTAGGCGGTCGGCAGGGCCAGGCCGGTCTCCCTGGCGAGCTGTTTGGCGGGGGCTCCGTGCTGGTGTCCGGCGGCGCACTCCAGCAGGCGCATCGCTCGCTGGACGGAGCCGATGAGGGTGGTGGTGGCCGGGTGCGGAGGCCGTGCTCCCGCCGGGGCCGGCTGTTCCGGGGGCCTGGTGAGGATCCGGGCGGGGTCGGGGGGTGCGTGGGGGGAAGCGGGGGCGGTGGTGTCAGCCGTGGCCAAGGGGTCACTCCCGAAGCGCGAGGGTGCTGCCCGTGCGGGGGGACACGGGAGGGGTGTACGGGGGTGTACGCCGTTCGCGGGGGATTCCCGCGTCGATTTCCGGACTCTAACGGCCCGTCACCGCCTGCGGACGGCCCGCCCGCAAAACTTCCCTCGCCCGAGGGAACCGGTGGTTCCTATTGCCGCCCACCGGCTTTGTCGTTCACCGGCTTTGCCCTCCACCGGCTCCTCGTACGGTCACCAGTCGCCGCGGGAGGAGGAGCCCGCGGTGAACTTCCGTACGACGTAGATGAGTCCACCCACCAGGGCCACGAAGATCAGCAGCTTGAACAGCAGGGCGACGACGAACTTGGCGACCGCGGCTATCAGCCCGCCGAACACCACCAGGGCGATGATCGGCACCGCGACCCACTTCACCCACCACGGCAGTCCCGCGAAGATCTCTCGCATCGCCCTCGTCCTTCTCTCCCGTCCCTCCGGGCTCTTGCCGCCCTTCGGGATCTTCCGATGTCCTGCTTCGATGCTAGGGCGGAGGAGGGGCCCGGCGGGGGTCTCGCACCCCTTGTCCTCCCCTGACCGGTCCCCTAGGGAATCCAGGGTCCGGCCTCAGCTCTCGGGCGGAGAGAACACCACGAGAACCCGCAGGTCCTCGCTGATGTGGTGGAACTTGTGCGGCACTCCGGCCGGGACGTAGACGACGCTGCCGCGGGCCACCTGGGTGGTCTCCAGGCCCACGGTGATCGAGGCGTGGCCGCTGACGACGAAGTACACCTCGTCCTGGTTGTGCGGCTGCTGCGGATCGTGCTCGCCCGCGGCGAGCGCGTACAGACCGACCGACATGTTCCGCTCCCGCAGGAACTGCAGGTAGGCGCCATCGTTGGCGGCGCGCTCCGCCTCCAGTTCGTCCAGCCGGAATGCCTTCATCGCGTTGTTGCCTCGCGCCCCTGCTCGTAGCGGATCTGGTCTGCCACGATCAGACACATGATGAATTTCCTAGTCAAGACACTCGCCAACGCCGGCGCCCTCGCAGTCGCCGTGTGGCTGCTGGACAAGATCACCCTGACCGAGGGCAGCACCGGCAAGAAGGTCGGCACGCTGCTGCTCGTGGCGCTGCTCTTCGGCCTGGTGAACTTCCTGGTCAAGCCGGTGGTGAAGCTGCTGAGCCTGCCCCTGCTGATCCTGACGCTCGGCCTGTTCACCCTCGTCGTGAACGCGCTGATGCTGCTGCTGACGTCCTGGCTGGCCGACAAGCTGGACCTGAGCTTCCACGTCGAGGGCTTCTGGACCGCTGTCGTCGGTGCCCTGATCATCTCGATCGTCTCCTGGGCGCTGAACGTCATCCTGCCCGACAAGGACTGAGCAGCCATGACGTACCGCGTCTGTTTCGTCTGCACCGGCAACATCTGCCGTTCCCCGATGGCCGAGTCCGTCTTCCGCGCGCGGGTCGCGGAGGCCGGGCTGGACGGCGAGGTGGAGGTCGACAGCGCCGGCACGGGCGGCTGGCACGAGGGCGACCCCGCCGACCCGCGCACGGTGGCCGTCCTGGAGGAACACGGCTACGACGGCGACCATGTCGCCCGGCAGTTCCAGGTCTCCTGGTTCTCCCGGCTCGACCTCGTGATCGCCCTCGACGCCGGCCATCTCAAGGCCCTGCGCCGCCTCGCCCCGACGGAGCAGGACGCGGCGAAGGTACGGCTGCTGCGGTCGTACGACCCCACCGCCGGCGGCGACCTCGACGTACCCGACCCGTACTACGGCGGCATGGACGGCTTCGAGGAGTGTCTGGAGATGGTGCAGTCGGCGAGCACCGGCCTGCTCCACGCGGTCCGTGAGCAACTGGAAGGGCGGGCGGCATGACCGGTCCGGGACAGGGCGAGGGCACGCGCGTGGTGCGGGCCGGGCTCCCGGAGCCGGTCAAGCACGAGCCGACCGTGCCGGGGCCGGTGTTCGCCGCGCACTTCCATCTGCCGGGCGAGCCGACGGGGCCGTACACCTACGGCCGTGACGAGAACCCGACCTGGACCCTTCTGGAGCGGGCCGTCGGCGAGCTGGAGGCGCCCGGGCGCGACGGCGTCGAGACGCTCGTGTTCGCCTCTGGGATGGCGGCCGTCTCCGCGGTGCTCTTCTCGCAGCTGCGTGCCGGGGACGCGGTCGTGCTGCCCAGCGACGGCTACCAGGCGCTGCCGCTGGTGCGCGCCCAGCTGGAGGCGTACAGCATCGAGGTACGCACCGCGCCGACCGGCGGGGACGCGCAGCTCGGCGTCCTGGACGGGGCGCGCCTGCTGTGGCTGGAGACGCCCTCCAATCCGGGGCTGGACGTGTGCGATGTGAGCCGGCTCGTGGAGGCGGCACACGCGCGTGGCGCTCTGGTGGCGGTGGACAACACCCTCGCCACTCCGCTCGGGCAGCGTCCGCTGGAGCTGGGCGCGGACTTCGCGGTGGCCAGCGGCACCAAGCAGCTGACCGGGCACGGGGACGTCCTCCTCGGCTATGTGGTCGGCCGCGCGGGCGAGGCGATGACGGCCGTGCGGCGCTGGCGGAAGATCGTCGGAGCGATTCCGGGGCCGATGGAGGCCTGGCTCGCGCACCGTTCGCTCGCCACGCTTCAGCTGCGCGTCGACCGGCAGAGCGCCACCGCCCTCGCGGTCGCCGAGGCGCTGCGCGACTGGCCCGAGGATCTGGGCGTGCGCTATCCGGGGCTGCCCGGCGACCCTTCGCACGAGATCGCCGCGCGGCAGATGCGCCGCTATGGATGCGTGGTGTCGTTCACCCTGCCCACGCGTGCGCGTGCCGAGCGTTTTCTTCAGGCGCTGCGGCTCGTGGACGACGCGACGAGCTTCGGTGGCGTACGGTCCACCGCCGAGCGGCGCGGGCGCTGGGGAGGCGACGCGGTGCCGGAGGGCTTCGTCCGGCTGTCGGTGGGCGCGGAGGACGCCGAGGATCTGGTGGCGGATGTACTGCGGGCGCTGGCGGAGTCGGCGAAGTAGCCGGCTGGGAGACACCCGCACGGGGTGCCCTACGTCGATCGGACGGTCCGAGCCTCCCCCCTCGTGGCTCGGACCGTCCTCGGTTCCGCGCGCGAAGAACCGCTCGGACAAGGCTAGTTGACTCTGTGTCAGAGTCCAATCACGGTAGCGACAGAGCCCTATCGACAAATTTATAGTTGGTCCCTTCCCGAGCCGCGGGGGCAGCGAAAGAGAGGGCGTGCCATGGATCTGGCCTTGCTGCGCACGTTCGTGACCGTGCACCGGGCCGGTTCCTTCACCCGCGCCGCCGCCCTGCTCGGACTGTCCCAGCCGGCCGTGACCTCCCAGATCCGCACGCTGGAACGGCAACTGGGCCGCCCGCTGTTCCTGCGGCAGGCCCGTGGGGTGACGCCGACGACCATCGGCGACGAACTCGCCCACAAGGCCGCGCCGCATCTCGACGCCCTGGTGGAGATCGCGGAGAGCGGGATCGACGACGAGTCCTCGCTCAGGACCCTGCATCTGGCGGGGCCGCCCGAGTTCATCGCCGAGCGCGCACTGCCCGCGCTGGTGGAACTCACCGGCGACGACGGCCAGGGATTCGCCTTGCGCGTCTCCTTCGGGAACGCCGACGAGATCATGGAGGGCCTGGCCGCCGGGCATCACGATCTGGCCATCAGTACGGCCCAGCCGCGCGGCGCCCTGCTCACGGCGACTGCGCTGTGTGACGAGGAGCATGTGCTGGTGGCCGCCCCGCGCTGGGCGGAGTGGATCACCCCTGGTGCCCTGAGCGACAAGGACGCCTCCGCCCTGGCAAACCTCCCGGTCGTGGAGGTGCACGAGTCGCTGCCCTTCGTCTCGCGCTACTGGGCCTCCGTCTTCGACTGCCGTCCCGCAGCCTCCGGCACGGTCGTCGTCCCGGACCTTCGCGCGGTGCTCACCTGCGCGATCGCGGGCGCCGGGCTCGCGGTGCTGCCTCGCTATCTGTGCGCGGCCGCCCTGGAGCAGGGGGACGTCGTCGCCCTGCACGAGCCCGCCGTTCCGCCGCTGCGGACGTACTTCCTGGTCGTCCGCACCGGGACGCTGGCGATGCCACACATCGCCCGGGCGCACGAGTGGCTGCTGCACGCGGCGGCGGACTGGTCCTGAGGGCCATCAGGCCCGTCACCACATGAGCTTGGTTGGTGACGGTTCGCAATGTTTCACGTGGAACAAGCGGGGCCACATTTCTCCCATGACCGTCCGACCCGTGGTCAAGCGCACCGCCCGTGCAGTCCTCCTGGACGGCGACGACCTGATCCTGATCAAGCGCACCAAGCCCGGCATGGATCCCTACTGGGTCACCCCCGGCGGCGGCGTGGAGCCCGAGGACCCGACCGTCGTCGACGCCCTGCATCGCGAGGTGCACGAGGAACTCGGCGCCAAGATCACCGATGTCGTGCCCTGCTTCGTCGACACCGTCGAGCACATCGGCGAGGACGGCGGCGCGACCGGCGTAAAGGTGCAGCACTTCTTCGTCTGCCGTCTCGAGTCGATGGACCCGGCGCTGCGCCACGGCCCCGAGATCGAGGAACCCACGGGTGAGTACGAGATCGTCCGGGTGCCCTTCACCCGCGTCGGCATCGCCTCCGTCCACCTCGTACCGCTGTCGCTGCGCCACTACTTGGACGGCAACATCGAGGGAGTGCGGGCGATGCACGCGCCCGATCTGGGCTGAGCCGTTAGCTGGAGTGCCGGACCAGTTCGTAGGCGTCCCACAGATCCCTGCCCGCGTACGCGTGGGTGGCGAGGCCCGCGAGGTGGTCGTCCGCGTTGACCGCGACGGACGTCGGCACCACGGCGAACAGGTCCTTGTCCGACAGCGAGTCTCCGTACGCCACGCACGCGGACCGGCTCACACCGAACTCCGCGCACAGCCGGTCGGCGATCACCACCTTGGCCGCCGCGCTCAGCACCCCGGCCGGGTCCATCGGCTCGGTGAACGGCACAGCGGGGAACCGGGAGCCGTAGGCCGCATGGGCGCCCCAGCCGGTGAGCCGCTCCACGAAGAACGACGGAGACAGCGAGACGACGGCGCAGTACTCGCCCCGGCTCCTGATCTCGGCCCACACGTCACGGATACGGGACAGCCAGGGCGCGCCCTCGAAAGCCGCGGCCACATGATCTTCGGTCAGATTCGCCCACAGGGTGTGCACGCGCACCGCGTACTCCGGCGGCTCGATGAGCCCCGTGGAGACCGCGCGGTCCAGGGCGACCGTCTCGGCCTCCAGGCCGAGCTGCCGCGAGATCTCCCGGGGCGCGCTCGTGCCATGGAGCAGGGTGCCGTCCAGATCGAAGAGATGAAGGCGTGCCATGGGCCCTGAGGCTAATGGGGGCGGTGATCGATGTGCCGGGGCGTCCGCTCCCTGGGCGGCAGCTGCCCGTCGCCCGGCGTTCGCCGTTGTTTCACGTGAAACACCGCATATCCGCCGGCCCGCCGTGCAGTGCGCCACAGCGTGGCCAAAAGGGCCTACGTCTCGGCCCAAACAGGTGGACGCCGAGGGTCCCCGTCGGACAGCCTGACCTGCGTGCCGACACCTTCCCTCTCCGCTCTGCCCATCCGCCGTCTGACGTTCCGCGATCTCACCGCCTGCGCCGACTTGTCCGAGAACAGGGGGTGGCCGCGCGAGGAGCACAAGTGGGGCCTTCTCCTCACGGCCGGGAGGGGGTACGGCATCGACGACCCCGACGGCGGGCTGATGAGCGCCTGCGTCGTCACCGAGTACGGCCCTCAGGACCGCCCCGATCTGGCGGCCATCGGCATGGTCCTGGTCGCGGAGCGGTACGCCCGGCAGGGCGTGGGACGCCGGCTGATGCGGCATGTCGTCGCGGCCATGGGCACCACCCCCCTGACCCTGCACGCCACCCCCAACGGCCTTCCGCTGTACGAGGAGCTCGGGTTCAAGGTCGTCGGGCAGGCGGAGATGCTGCGCGGCCGCTTCAGCCCCGAGAGCGCGGGAACCGGCATCTCGACCCGGGCGGCCACCGCCGAGGACGTCACCTCGCTCCTGCGGCTCGACGAGCCGGCCTTCGGGACCGACCGCACGCACATGATCACCCGGCTGCCGGCCTTCGCCGATCTGCTCCATGTCGCCGAGGAGGACGGCCGGATCATCGGCTACGCCGCCGCCTGGCCCAACATGGACACCCATGTGGTGGGTCCGCTGATCGCCCGTGACACCGAGACGGCCAAGGCTCTCATCGCCTCGCTCGCCGGGCGCACCGACCGGCCGCTGCGCACCGACATCGACGTACGGCACAGCGAGCTGATCGACTGGGCCAAGGAGCGCGGCCTGCAGTCGGTCGCCTTCAACGCCGTCATGACGTACGGCATCGGGGAGTTGCCCGGTGACTGGAGCCGACGGTTCGCTCCGCTGACGGTGGCGGCGGGCTGACCTCGGGCACGCCGTGAGCGCCGGGCTCGGAGGAGACCAGCGCTCGTCGGCTGAGCTGGCGCACGACTGAGCGCCGGTCCCTTCGCGGGGACCGGCGCTCACGTGTCTTTCTGCAGGGTCAGCTGTGTACGGCGACCCGCTCCTGCTCGGCAGCGGACCCGGCGACCACGGTGCTCCGGTTGCCGCTCCGGCGCTCCAGGGCGGCGGAGAGGACGGCGAGGACCAGAGCCGAGGCGGCGAGGACGGCGCCGACCCAGTTCGGGGCGGTGTAGCCGAGGCCGGCCGCGATGACCAGACCGCCGAGCCAGGCGGACAGGGCGTTGCCCAGGTTGAAGGCGCCGATGTTCACGGCCGAGGCCAGCGTGGGGGCGCCGTGCGCCTGGTCCAGGACACGCTTCTGCAGGGGCGGCACGGTGGCGAAGCCCAGGGCGCCGATCAGGGTGATCGTGATGGCCGACAGGATCTTGTCGTGCGCGGTGAACGTGAACAGGGCGAGGACGACGGCGAGGGCTCCCAGGGAGACGTACAGCATGGGCATCAGCGCCCGGTCGGCGAACTTGCCCCCGACGAGGTTGCCGCCGACCATGCCGAGCCCGAAGAGGACCAGCAGCCAGGTCACCGAGCCGTCGGCGAAGCCGGTGACGTGGGTCATCATCGGCGCGATGTAGGTGATGGCCGCGAAGACGCCGCCGAAGCCGAGGACGGTCATCGCCATGGCGAGCAGCACCTGGACGTTCTTGAACGCGGCCAGCTCGTGACGCAGCCGGACCCCTTCCGGCTTGGGCATGTCGGGGACGAGCCGGGCGATGCCGACGAGGCCGACCACACCGAGCGCGGCGACGAGAGCGAAGGTGACGCGCCAGCCGACGGACTGTCCGACGAGGGTGCCGAGCGGGACGCCGACGACGTTGGCGACGGTCAGACCGGTGAACATCATCGCGATGGCACCGGCCTTCTTGTCCGGCGCGACCAGTTCGGCGGCCACGACCGCGCCGATGCCGAAGAAGGCTCCGTGGGCGAGCGAGGCGACCACGCGCCCGGCCAGCATCAGGGAGAAGGCCGGAGCCAGGGCCGAGAGCAGGTTGCCTGCGATGAACAGGCCCATCAGGACCATCAGCATCCGCTTGCGCGGGATCTTGGTGCCGAGGACCGTCAGCAGCGGAGCGCCGAACATCACGCCCAGCGCGTAGCCGGTCACGAGGAAGCCGGCGGTGGGGATGGAGACCCCGAAGTCGCTCGCGACCTCGGGCAGCAAGCCCATGATCACGAACTCCGTCGTGCCGATTCCGAAGGCCCCGATCGCGAGGGCCAGAAGCGCGAGAGGCATGGGGGTAGACCTTCCCAGATGTTTGCAGGTGCGCTTTACGTGTCATCACAATAGTTGCAGACGCCTGATAATTGCAAGAGCGGGCAATTGCGCCTCTGCTCTACCCTGGAAGCAGCCGCTCTGGAGGAGGAACACCCATGACAGCGACGGACCCCGCGCTCACCGCCCTGTCCCAGGGCTGGTGCGCCCTCTCCCTGCTGCACGGCAGGATCGAGGCGCACATCGAGCGCGCCCTGCAGGCCGGGCACGACCTGAGCGTGCGGGAGTACTCCCTGCTGGACGTCCTCAGCCGCCAGCACGACGGCGAGGGCGGCCATCTGCAGATGAAGCAGGTCGCCGACGCGGTCGTCCTCAGCCAGAGCGCCACCACGCGCCTGGTCACCCGGCTGGAGGACCGCGGACTGCTCGAGCGCTATCTGTGCCCCACCGACCGACGCGGCATCTACACCAACGTCACCCCGGCCGGTCTGGAGCTGCTCGAGGAGGCGCGCCCGACCAACGACAGCGCTCTGCGGGAGGCGCTCGACGAGGCGGCCAAGAACCCCGAACTGGCCCCGCTGGTACGGGTCGTGGAGTCGCTGAAGGTGCCCGCCTAGGCTGCGGGCATGGAAGATCTTGAGATACGCCGGGCCACGGCCGAGGACATCCCAGCGATCGTCGCGATGCTCGCGGACGACCCGCTGGGGGCCCAGCGGGAGTCACCCGACGACCTGACGCCCTATCTGACCGCGTACCAGCGGCTCGCGGCCGACCCGAACCAGCATCTGGTCGTGGCCGTGCGTGAGAGCAGGATCGTCGGCACGCTTCAACTGACGGTCATCCCCGGGCTCTCCCGGCGCGGCTCCACCCGGTCGATCATCGAGGCTGTCCGGGTCCACGCCGACGAGCGCGGCAGCGGGCTCGGTACCCGGCTCATCGAGTGGGCAATCGAGGAGTCACGGCGCCAGCGGTGCCAACTGGTCCAACTGACCTCGGACGTGACCCGGACCGATGCCCACCGCTTCTACGAGCGACTGGGCTTCGCCGCCTCCCACGTGGGCTTCAAGCTCTCGCTCTGAGGCTCAGCGACATCGAGGGGCTCGGGGCGGCGATGTTTCACGTGAAACAGGCCGCTCCCGGTTTCACGTGAAACACAGCCCCTCGCTCCGCGCCGGTCCGCTAGCCGATCCCCCGCCAGCCGTCCGGGTCCACCTCGCCAGGGACGTCGGCGGTCTCGTCGTACGGCTTACGGGTGAACACGAACGAGCCGAGATCGAGATGACCCACCGAGCCGTCGGGCCGGCGTACGGCTCGTAGAATCTCGCCCGCGAAGTAGCCCTCCAGGCCGGTCCAGGTGCCGTCGCCGTTCGCCCGGAACCGCGAGCGGCGGCCCGTGCCGGACAGCGGCCCCAGCCAGAGCAGTCCGTCGGCCGTCAGTCGCAGCCCGAAGGCGCTGGTCCCCCAGTACCACGGCCCGGCCAGCTCCAGCGGAGCCTCGTGGGCCTCAGGCAGGGGCTTCCAGGGCTCGGGGATGCGGGGTTCGGCCTCGGCGACGATACGGACGAGATCGGCGCCCACCGCAGAAATCTGCGGGCCCGAGGTGCAGTTGGTGAGGACCACCGCAGCCACGTCGTCCGCCACGCTGATCGTGAGGTTGGCCAGGAAGCCCGGCAGTGATCCCGAGTGGCCTACGAGCAGCCGGCCGTCCCGGTGCTGGATCTGCAGACCGAGCCCGTATGCGGCCCCGTCCGCGAGATCGGCGGCCTCGGCAGGAGCCGCGGGGGTCCGCATCTCCCGAAGGCTCTCCGCGCTCAGCACCCGCTCGTCGCCCTGGGCCAGAAAGGCCGCGAAGCGGGCCAGGTCGCCACTGGTGGACCAGAGCTGCCCGGCCGGGGCCATCCGGCCGAGGTCCTCGAGAGGTTCCGGCATCATCACATCGGCCCAGGGGTGAACCGCCCAGCCGCCCGCATGCGGTGCCTGCGGTTGTCCGCTGGTGCGCTTGAGGCCGAGGGGTTCGAGCACCTCGCTGCGCAGCACGTCCTCCCAGGGTGCCCCGCGCAGCTTCTCGACGAGCGCGCCGAGCAACGTATAGCCGGGGTTGGAGTAGTGGAACCGCGAACCTGCCGGGTGCAGGACGGGTCGCTCTCCCAGCACGTCCGAGAGCTCGGGCCGCAGCGAGCCCGGAGTGCGTTCCCACCACGGCGCCGGGGACTCCGCGGCCAGTCCGCTGGTGTGCGCGAGCAGTTCGCGGATCGTCACCTCTCCGGCGCCGGTGCCCGGCAGATGCTTCTCCAGCGGGTCGCCGAGGTCGAGCATCCCCTCGTCGCGCAGCCGCAGGACGAGCACCGCAGTGAAGGTCTTGGTGATCGAGCCGATCCTGTACTGCACATTCTCGTCCGGGCCATGGCCGTCGACCGACGTCCGCCACCCGTGCCACACGGCCCGCCCGCCCCGTACGACGGCCGCCACGAGCGAGGGGGTCCGCCCTTCGGCCTGGGCCACGGCGACGCGATGCAGCAGCGCCCGGCGCGTGGCGGGCAGAAGGTCTTCCTGAGCTGGTGTCATGCGCCCAGTCCACCCGTCGGGGCGGCCGACGTCGAGCCCATTTCACCGAGGGCGTGGATCAGGTCTGGGCCATGTCCACGAAACGGGAGTAGTGGCCCTGGAAGGCCACCGTGATGGTGGCCGTGGGGCCGTTACGGTGCTTGCCGACGATGATGTCGGCCTCGCCGGCGCGCGGTGACTCCTTCTCGTACGCGTCCTCGCGGTGCAGCAGGATGACCATGTCGGCGTCCTGCTCGATGGAGCCGGACTCACGCAGGTCGGACACCATCGGCTTCTTGTCCGTGCGCTGCTCGGGACCACGGTTGAGCTGCGACAGGGCGATCACCGGGACCTCGAGCTCCTTGGCCAGCAGCTTGAGGTTACGGGACATGTCCGAGACCTCCTGCTGGCGGCTCTCGGAGCGCTTGGAGCCGCCGGACTGCATCAGCTGGAGGTAGTCGATGATCACGAGCTTGATGTCGTTGCGCTGCTTCAGACGGCGGCACTTGGCGCGGATCTCCATCATCGACAGGTTCGGGGAGTCGTCGATGTAGAGCGGCGCCGAGGACACCTCCGGCATCCGGCGGGCAAGCCGGGTCCAGTCCTCGTCCGTCATCGTGCCGGACCGCATGTGGTGCAGGGCGACACGGGCCTCGGCGGACAGCAGACGCATCGCGATCTCGTTGCGGCCCATTTCGAGGGAGAAGATGACGCTCGGCAGGTTGTGCTTGATCGACGCGGCGCGGGCGAAGTCCAGCGCGAGCGTGGACTTACCCATAGCGGGACGCGCGGCGATGACGATCATCTGGCCCGGGTGCAGGCCGTTGGTGAGCGAGTCGAGGTCGGTGAAGCCGGTGGGGACACCGGTCATCTCGCCGCTGCGCGAGCCGATCGCCTCGATCTCGTCGAGGGCGCCCTCCATGATGTCGCCGAGCGGCAGATAGTCCTCGCTGGTGCGCTGCTCGGTGACGGCGTAGATCTCCGCCTGGGCGCGGTTGACGATCTCGTCGACGTCGTCGTCGGCCGCGTATCCCATCTGGGTGATGCGGGTGCCCGCCTCGACCAGGCGGCGCAGCACCGCCCGCTCATGGACGATCTCGGCGTAATACTCGGCGTTGGCGGCCGTCGGGACCGTCTGGACGAGGGTGTGCAGATACGATGCGCCGCCGACCTTGTTGATCTCGCCGCGCTTGGTGAGCTCGGCGGCGATCGTGATGGGGTCGGCAGGCTCGCCCTTGGCATAGACGTCGAGGATCGCCTGGTAGATCGTCTCGTGGGCGGGCTTGTAGAAGTCGTGGCCCTTGAGGATCTCGACGACGTCGGCGATGGCGTCCTTGGACAGCAGCATGCCGCCGAGCACGGACTGCTCGGCGTTCAGATCCTGCGGCGGCACCCGCTCGAAGGTCGGGCCTCCGCCGCCCTCCCAGTCATCGCGGTCGTGCTGCTCCTCGCGGCCTCGGCCGCCGTCGCTACGCCTACGGGAGGCGGGCAGACGATCACCCGGCCCGCTGTCGGCCCACGGGTCGTCCAAGGGCTCGGAAATGCTCACCGAGCCACCTCCTCCCGTCCGCCGAGCGGACCTCGCCGTGCCTCTCTTTTCTACGGCACGGCACTGACAAAACGAGAAGCCCAACTCCGTTTCTAGCGCGTCGTTTTTGTGTCGTTTTCACGAGCGACGGACGGAGCGGGCGCCGGACCACGGTAGGCCCCCGGGCACCGTCAGCCAATCTGGTTATCCACAGGCCATGTGGACGACGGCCCAGATGCTGTGGAGAACTCCGTGAAACCTGTGCACGACCCGGTGGACAGCCCTGTGAACAAGCCCCCACAGTCTCTGCGGCCATGGCCCTGACCTGCGACTTTCCCATCCACCGGCTGTGCAGAAGAAAAACTTCCCCAGTCGGGCCAAGATCAGTTCCGAACCTGTGGGGAAGCACACTCACAGTGACGATGGGTAAGGGGCGCAAATGCTTTGCATCTCTTACCTGTGGACGATTACATTGACAGTCATGACGCAGGCTCCCACGACCCTCAGGGCCACCCGACGACAGCACGACCGCGAGATCCTCGCGCTGGCCGTCCCGGCCTTCGGCGCGCTCGTCGCCGAGCCCCTCTTCCTCATGGCCGACAGCGCCATCGTGGGCCACCTCGGCACCGCACAGCTCGCCGGACTGGGCATCGCCGCCGCCCTCCTCGCGACGGCCGTCAGCGTCTTCGTCTTCCTCGCCTACGCCACCACAGCCGCCGTCGCCCGCCGGGTCGGCGCCGGCGACCTCCAGGCCGCCATACGCCAGGGCATGGACGGCATCTGGCTGGCCCTGTTGCTCGGAGCCGGCGTCATCGCCCTCGTCCTGCCGACCGCTGCATCCCTGGTCGACCTCTTCGGCGCCTCCCAGACAGCCGCTCCCCACGCGACCACCTATCTGCGGATCTCGGCACTCGGCATCCCCGCCATGCTCGTCGTGCTCGCCGCCACCGGAGTGCTCCGCGGACTTCAGGACACCAAGACACCGCTCTACGTGGCCGTCGCGGGCTTCGTCGCCAACGCCGCCCTGAACGCGGGCCTGGTCTACGGCGCCGACCTCGGTATCGCCGGCTCCGCCTGGGGCACGGTCATCGCCCAGTGGGGCATGGCCGTCGCCTACCTCGTCGTCGTGATCCGCGGAGCCCGGCGGCACGGGGCCTCTCTGCGCCCCGATGCCACCGGGATAAAGGCCTCCGCGCACGCGGGAGTGCCGCTGCTCGTGCGCACACTGTCGCTGCGGGCGATCCTGATGATCGCCACGGCGGTCGCCGCCCGACTGGGAGACGCCGAGGTCGCCGCGCACCAGATCATCCTGTCGCTGTGGAGCCTGCTGGCCTTCGCCCTCGACGCCATCGCCATCGCGGGACAGGCCATCATCGGCCGCTACCTCGGTGCCGATGATCCCCAGGGTGCCCGCGACGCCTGTCGTCGCATGGTGCAGTGGGGCATCGGGGTCGGAGTGGTGCTCGGCGCCCTGGTCGTCGCGGCCCGGCCGGTGTTCCTGCCGCTGTTCACCAGCGACTCCACCGTGACGGACACCGCGCTGCCCGCGCTCATCGTCGTCGCCTTGTCCCAGCCGGTCTGTGGAGTGGTCTTCACCCTCGACGGGGTGCTCATGGGCGCCGGAGACGGCCCGTATCTCGCCTGGGCCATGCTGCTGACCCTGGCGGTCTTCGCCCCGGTCGCTCTGCTCGTGCCCGCCCTGGGCGGCGGCCTCACCGCGCTGTGGGCCGCGATGACCCTGATGATGACCGTGCGGATGGCGACCCTGTGGCTGCGCACCCGCTCGGGCCGCTGGCTCGTCACGGGCGCGACACGCTGATCCCGGCTGCCCAGGGCTGGCCAGGGCCGAGGTTTCTGAGCGCCCCGACCCAGGGCCGACGTTTCTGAGCACCCCAGCACGGGGCCGACGTTTCACGTGAAACACACAGAAGGGGCCGCACCCAGCGGGTGCGGCCCCTTCTGTCAGCTGTTCAGCCGATCGCGAGCATCAGCCCGCGACAACCTCGATGTTGACCTTGGCGGCAACCTCGGGGTGCAGACGCACGGACGTCTCGTGGGCGCCCAGGGTCTTGATCGGCGCACCGAGCTCGATGCGACGCTTGTCGACCTCGGGGCCACCGGCGGCCTTGATCGCCGAAGCGACGTCGGCCGGGGTGACGGAGCCGAAGAGACGGCCGGCGTCGCCGGAGCGAACGGCCAGACGGACCTTCACGCCCTCGAGCTGGGCCTTCACAGCGTTGGCCTGCTCGATGGTCTGGATCTCGTGGATCTTGCGAGCACGACGGATCTGCTCGACGTCCTTCTCGCCACCCTTGGTCCAGCGGATCGCGAACTTCCGCGGGATCAGGTAGTTGCGAGCGTAACCGTCCTTGACGTCGACGACGTCGCCCGCGGCACCGAGGCCGGAGACCTCGTGGGTGAGGATGATCTTCATGTTTCGGTCACCCTTCCCTTATCGCGCGGTGGAGGTGTAGGGCAGCAGCGCCATCTCACGGCTGTTCTTCACGGCCGTGGCGACGTCACGCTGGTGCTGCGTGCAGTTGCCGGTCACGCGGCGGGCACGGATCTTGCCGCGGTCGGAAATGAACTTCCGCAGCATGTTCGTGTCCTTGTAGTCCACGTACGTGACCTTGTCCTTGCAGAACGCGCAGACCTTCTTCTTAGGCTTGCGCACAGGCGGCTTCGCCATGGTGTTTCTCCTGTGTGATCAAGAAGTTTGGGTACGACCCCACCCCTGACCCGAGGGTCTAGAAGGGGGGCTCGTCCGAGTAGCCGCCGCCGTTGCCGGAGCCACCGCCCCAGCCACCGCCACCGCCGCCCTGCTGGCCACCGGCGGGAGCGCCGGTCGCCCAGGGGTCCTCGGCGGGAGCGCCGCCCTGCGGGGCGCCACCGGAGCCGCCGCCCCAGCCGCCGCCCTGCTGGCCGCCACCGCCGCCGAAGCCGCCGCCACCACCCTGGCCACCGCGGCCGGCGGTCTTGGTGACCTTGGCCGTGGCATTGCGCAGGCTGGGACCGACTTCCTCGACGTCCAGCTCGTAGACCGTGCGCTTGACACCCTCACGGTCCTCGTACGACCGCTGCTTCAGCCGGCCCTGCACGATGACGCGCATGCCTCGCTGGAGCGACTCGGCGACGTGCTCCGCCGCCTGACGCCAGACCGAGCAGGTCAGGAACAGGCTCTCGCCGTCCTTCCACTCGTTGGTCTGACGGTCGAAGGTGCGGGGGGTGGACGCGACACGGAACTTCGCGACCGCCGCACCCGAGGGGGTGAAGCGCAGCTCGGGGTCATCGACAAGATTGCCGACGACCGTGATGACGGTCTCGCCTGCCATGGGGGAACCTCTCGGCGGGTTTGCTGCTGGCTGCTTGCGGTGCTACTCGAAACCCGAGATCAGCTGAGCGAGGAAGCTCAGTGGGTCTCGGGACGGAGGACCTTGGTCCGGAGGACCGACTCGTTCAGGTTCATCTGGCGGTCGAGCTCCTTGACGACCGCAGGCTCGGCCTGCAGGTCGATGACCGAGTAGATGCCCTCGGGCTTCTTCTTGATCTCGTACGCGAGACGACGACGGCCCCAGGTGTCGACCTTCTCGACCTTTCCGCCACCGTCACGGACGACAGAAAGGAAGTTCTCGATCAGCGGGGAGACAGAGCGCTCCTCGAGATCGGGGTCGAGGATGACCATCACCTCGTAGTGACGCATGTGGAACCCACCTCCTTTGGACTCAGCGGCCACGGTCGTTCCGTGGCAGGAGGGTTGTGATGCGTAGACAACGGTATCGGCCACCACTGACAATCGGGGGTCTCACTGGGAGATCCCGGGCCGCGGTCTGGGCAGACACCGGTGCAGACGGTACAGACTACCCGCACACCGGCTTCCGGTTGAAATCAGGCCGCCAGGACCGTCAATCTGTACACATCGGGTGTGTATGGCGCTACGATGCGCCGCCTTCCGCAGGAGGTGCCCCATGGCACAAGCATTGCGACCCAACACCGCCGGATCCCTGTTCGCCACTGACGACAAGGCCCATCCTCTCCAGGACACGCTGCTCGCCGTGACCGTCGTACTCGGGGCGATCTCCTTCATCACGGCGATGTTCCACAACCTCCATCTGCTCAGCTCCTGGACGGGTCTGGTGGGGATCATCACCGGCGCCTACGGACAGTGGATCTCCGAGACCACCCGTGAGCGCTTCGGGCTGATCCTGGGCCTCGGTGCGTGCGCCGTCGGCTTCTTCCTCGGCATGGCGCACGGGGGCCTCTTCGGCGGCCTGTGGTGAGAGCACCGGCGCCGCCCCGGCGCTGAGAGACCGCTGAACGACACGGCGTGGCACGCCCCGGCCGCCCTTGGACCGGGGCGTTGCCGCCGTGCGCCCAGGCAGGGCGCTCGCAAGGCGCAGTAGGCTTCGGCGCGAGAGCCGGAGCCCCTGTACCCATGGGGACACACCAGCCCGAGGAGCGCCCCGAATGAGCCTGACCCTGAGGACCATCAGCCGCGAGCAGCATCTGGCTTACATCCAGAGCCTGCCGGCGGCGAGTCACATGCAGGTCCCGGCCTGGGCCGACGTCAAGGCGGAGTGGCGCTCGGAGAACCTCGGCTGGTTCGACGAGCGGACCGGCGAGCTGGTCGGCGTGGGTCTGGTCCTCTACCGGCAGCTGCCCAAGATCAAGCGCTACCTCGCCTATCTGCCCGAGGGCCCGGTCATCAACTGGTTCGCGCCGAACCTCGACGACTGGATCCAGCCGATGCTGGCCCACCTCAAGCAGCAGGGCGCCTTCTCCGTGAAGATGGGCCCGCCGGTGATCATCCGGCGCTGGGAGGCCAACTCCATCAAGGCGGGCATCCAGAGCCCCGATGTGAAGCGGCTGCGCGACATCGAGGCCGACTTCATCGAGCCGCGCGCCTTCGAGGTGGCCGACAAGCTGCGCCGTATGGGCTGGCAGCAGGGCGAGGACGGCGGGGCCGGCTTCGGCGATGTACAGCCCCGTTACGTCTACCAGGTGCCGCTGGCCAACCGGTCGCTGGAAGAGGTCCACAAGAACTTCAACCAGCTGTGGCGCCGCAACATCAAGAAGGCCGAGAAGGCCGGCGTGGAGGTCGTCCAGGGCGGCTACCACGACCTCGAGGAATGGCAGCGGCTGTACGAGATCACCGCGGTGCGCGACCACTTCCGGCCCCGCCCGCTGTCGTACTTCCAGCGCATGTGGACGGCCCTCAACTCCGAGGACCCCAACCGGATGCGGCTGTACTTCGCCCGCCACAACGGTGTGAACCTGTCCGCGGCGACGATGCTGATCGTCGGCGGGCACGTCTGGTACTCCTACGGCGCCTCCGACAACATCGGCCGCGAGGTCCGGCCCTCGAACGCGATGCAGTGGCGGATGCTGCGCGACGCCTACGCGCTCGGCGCGAGCGTCTACGACCTGCGCGGCATCTCCGACTCGCTGGACGAGTCCGACCACCTCTTCGGCCTGATCCAGTTCAAGGTGGGCACGGGCGGCCAGGCCGCCGAGTACCTCGGCGAGTGGGACTTCCCGCTGAACAAGCTGCTGCACAAGGCGCTGGACATCTACATGTCGCGCCGCTGACCGCGCTTTCACCAGCCGCGTCGCTGACCGGGCGTCACGCGCTTCGGTACCGTCGATAGCTCCCATACCTCTGATACACCGCAGCCACGAGAAAGGTTCCAGGTCCGGCCATGGCGCTCACGCTCTACGTCGACACCGCGCGCTGGCGGGCGCACCACAAGCACGTGCAGGAGCAGTTCCCGGGACTCGTGCCGGTCTGCAAGGGCAACGGCTACGGCTTCGGGCACGAACGGCTCGCGGAGGAGGCCACGCGGCTCGGCTCCGACGTCCTCGCCGTCGGCACGACGTACGAGGCCGCGCGCATCAAGGACTGGTTCGGCGGTGACCTGCTGGTGCTGACGCCCTACCGGCGCGGCGAGGAGCCGGTGCCGCTGCCGGACCGGGTGATCCGCTCGGTGTCGTCGATCGACGGCGTGTACGGCCTGGTGGGCGCCCGGGTGGTCATCGAGGTGATGTCCTCGATGAAGCGGCACGGCATCAGCGAGCAGGACCTGCCGCAGCTGCACGCCGCCATAGAGAACGTCCGGCTGGAGGGCTTCGCCATCCACCTGCCGCTGGACCGCACCGACGGCTCGGACGCCGTCGAGGAGGTCATCGGCTGGATGGACCGGCTGCGCGCGGCCCGGCTGCCGCTGCACACGATGTTCGTCAGCCATCTCAAGGCCGACGAACTCGCCCGGCTCCAGCAGCAGTTCCCGCAGACCCGGTTCCGCGCGCGGATCGGCACCCGGCTGTGGCTGGGCGACCACGAGGCGACCGAGTACCGCGGCGCGGTCCTGGACGTCACTCGGGTGGCCAAGGGCGACCGCTTCGGCTACCGCCAGCAGAAGACGGCCTCGGACGGCTTCCTGGTGGTCGTGGCGGGCGGTACGTCGCACGGAGTGGGCCTGGAGGCCCCCAAGGCGCTGCACGGCGTCATGCCGCGCGCCAAGGGCGTCGCACGCGCCGGCCTGGCCACGGTCAACCGGAACCTTTCTCCGTTCGTCTGGGGCGGCAAGCAGCGCTGGTTCGCGGAGCCGCCGCACATGCAGGTGTCGATCCTGTTCGTGCCGGCCGACGCCCCCGAGCCGAAGGTCGGTGACGAGCTGGTGGCCCATCTGCGGCACACCACCACGCAGTTCGACCGCCTCGTCGACCACTGAGCCTCGCGGGGCCAGGTCCCCGCTGGATCACGCAGGGCATGCAGAAGGCCGTACACGGACCTCCGTGTACGGCCTTCTGCATGTCGGCTCCGAGCCTTGTTCGCTCAGGGCGAACTCTTCTCCGTGGTGCCCCACTCCACCTGCGGCCCCTCGAAGTGGGCCGCGTGCCGCGGGGGATGAGCCGCGCGGCCGAGGGTGAAGACGTCCTCCGCGCCGTCGAGGACTCCGCCCGACGGGTCGTCGTCGCCCTCCCTGCGGACCACGTCCCGTTGCGGCATGAGGATGTCGCGGACGACCACGACGCACAGGTAGAACGTCCCCGCCAGGTGCACGCCGATCGCCCAGTGGTAGCCGTCGGTGGGCAGGCCCTTGTGGGCGTCTCCGCTGGTCGTGTACGCGAGGTACAGCCAGATCCCGAGGAAGTAGGCCACCTCGCACGCCTGCCAGATCAGGAAGTCCCGCCACCGGGGCCTAGCCAGCACGGCCAGCGGCACCAGCCACAGCACGTACTGGGGCGAGTAGACCTTGTTGGTGAGGATGAACGCCGCGACGATCAGGAACACCAGCTGCGCGAAGCGAGGCCGGCGCGGAGCCATCAGCGCGAGCGCGGCGACCCCCGCGCAGCACAGCAGCATCAGCAGGGTCGCGAGGGTGTTGACGGTCTCGGTCTCCAGCGGGTCCTTCGAGTTCTGGGCCATGATCAGCCAGAAGGAGCCGAAGTCGACGCCCCGCTCCTGGCTGAAGGTGTAGAACTTCGACCACCCGTCGAAGGCGAAGACCATCACGGGCAGGTTCACCACCACCCAGGCCCCGGCGGCGCCTCCCAGCGCCGTGCCGAACTCCCGCCACTTGCCCGCGCGCCAGCACAGCACGAGCAGCGGTCCCAGAAGCAGGAAGGGATACAGCTTGGCGGCCGTGGCGAGCCCCAGCAGGACGCCGAAGGCGAGGGAGCGCCCCCGCGACCACATCAGCATCGCCGAGGCCGTCAGAGCGACCGCCAGCAGGTCCCAGTTGATGGTCGCGGTGAGTGCGAAGGCGGGGGCCAGGGCGACCAGCAGACCGTCCCAGGGGCGGCGTGCGTGTGTGCGGGCGACGCAGACGGCGATGACCGCCGCGCACGCCATCAGCATCCCGGCATTGACCATCCAGTACCACTTCTCCTGGTGCTGGATGCTGCCGCTGCCGGGTGTCAGCCAGGCGGCGACCTCCATGAACACACCGGTCAGCACCGGGTATTCGAGGTACTCCATGTCACCGGGCAGCCGGTCGAAGTACGGCACGAGTCCGTCCGCGAAGCCGCGACCGTTGTAGAGGTGCGGGATGTCGGAGTAGCACGCGTGGGTGTACTGCGAGCTGGCGCCGAAGAACCAGCCCCCGTTGTAGCAGGGCGCCTTCTGGACCAGGCCGATGGCGAACATGCCGATCGCCACGAGCGCGATGATCCGCACGGGCGTCCACCAAGACGTACCGAGCAGGGCGTGCCGCCCGAGGGGACCGCCGATCAGCTCGCTGCCGCTCGCAGCGACCGAGTCGGCCCGGGTCGGCGCCACCGGGTCGGTCGGGCGGGCTTGCGTTCCTTCTGCACTGGGCATGGGGCACATCCTGCCGTACATGTCTGGGAAAACGCCGAGGGCCGCCACACCCGGGTGGGGTGCGGCGGCCCGATGTTTCACGTGAAACACCTGCTTCGGCGGAACAGCGGGTGTTTCACGTGAAACACCCGCTCCGGGCGAAACGGCGGCTAGCGGTGACTAACCAGTTGTTCCTTCGAAGATGCCTCCGCCGTCGTTCCCGTTGCCGTTGCCGGGACCGCCGTCCGTCGGTGAGGGCGTCGGCGAGGTACTGACTCCGCCGTCCGTTCCGCCCGTGTCCAGGCCGCCCGTGTCCGTGCCACCGGTGTCCGTGCCGCCCGTGGTGGTCTCGTCACACTTCCACCAGTTGTTGCAGGAGTCGGACGGCGACGGCGTGGGCGACGGGTCGGGCTTGTTGTCCTTGCTCGGCGACGGTGTCGGGCTCGGCTCCTCCTCCGACTCACTCGGCGAGGGGGTGGGCGTCGGTGTCGGCTCGGCGTTGACGACCTCGCCGATGGGCTCGGGCTCCGGGAACTTCACGGCCGGCAGGTTCTTCAGAGCCTCGTCCATGTAGTCGTGCCAGATCTCCGACGGGAACGACGCACCGTGGATCGAGTCCTGGTCACCGGTGCCGTACATCGGGAGGAACGTACGGTTCTTGAGCTTCTCGTCGTCCGGGTAACGGAACATGGTGACCGCGGTCGACAGCTGCGGCGTGTAGCCCACGAACCAGGCCGACTTGTTCTCGTCGGTGGTACCGGTCTTGCCGGCCACGTCCCGGCCGGGCAGTGCCGCGTTGGTACCCGTGCCCTCCTCGACGACGGTCTTCAGCACGTCGGTGACGTTGTCGGCGACCTCCGAGGTGAACGCCTGCTCCGTCTGCGTCTTGTGCGTGAAGACCGGGCCGTCCTTGCTGGTGACCTTCTGCACCGAGAACGGCTCGCGCTGCTTGCCGCTGGCCGCGAAGGTGGCGTACGAGCCGGCCATACGGATGGCGCTGGGGTCGGAGATGCCGATGGAGAACGACGGGTAGTTGGTGCCCGCCAGGCTGTCCTCACGCAGGCCCGCGGCGATCGCGGCCTCCTTGACCTTGTCCAGGCCGACGTCCATGCCGAGCTGCACGAAGGCGGAGTTCACCGACTCACGCATCGCCTCACGCAGATCGATCATGTACTTGGGCGCCTTGCCGACCGACTGCTTGCCGTCGTTCTCCTGCAGCCACTCCTTGCCCTTTTCGTTCGTCCAGACCGACCCGTCGTAGTTCTTGATCTTGAGGTCGTTCTGGCCGCTGTACAGGCTCTTCGGGGAGACGACCGTGCGCTCGTCCTGCGCCTGGGTCTCCGGGCCGTCGGGATCCCGGACACCCCACGTCATCGCCGCCGCGAGCACGAACGGCTTGAAGGTCGAACCGACCTGGGCACCGGTTTCGTCGGCGTTGTTGGTGAAGTGCTTGGTCGCGTCCTCACCGCCGTAGATGGCCTTGATCGCGCCGGTCGCCGGATCCACGGAGGCGCCGCCGAACTGGACGTGCGAGTCCTTGTCGGGGCGCTTCTTGGGGTCGATGTTCTCCTTGCGGACCTTCTTGACCGCGGCCTCCAGCGCCTTGACCTTCTTCTTGTCGAAGGTCGTGTAGATGGAGTAGCCGCCCCGCTGCAGATCGTCCTGGCTGATGTGGGTCTCCTCGCTGTGGCTCACGATGTAGCCGTTGGCGAGGTCGACCAGGTAACCGATCTGGCCGCTCAGGGCGGTGTTGAAGCGCGGGTTCTGGATCTTGGGGAGCTCCCTGTACTTGTCGCGCGTGGTCGGGTCGAGGTGGCCGTACTCGACCATCTTGTCGAGGGTGTCCTGCTGCTGGCGCAGGGCCCGGCGCTGGTTCTTCTCCCGCGTGGCCTCCGCGGGGTCGATCTGCGGGGCGCCCGCCGGGTCGTAGTACGTAGCGCCCTTCAGGGTGGCCGCGAGGAAGGCGCACTCGCCCGGGTTGAGGTCGATGGCGTCCTTGTTGAAGTACGCGCGGGCTGCCGCCTGGATGCCATAGGCGTTACGGCCGTAGTAGGCGGAGTTGAGGTAGCCCTCCATGATCTCGTCCTTGGAGAGCTTGGCGCCCACCTTGATCGAGACGAAGAGCTCCTTGAACTTCCGGGAGACCGTCTGCGACTGGTCGTCCAGCATCGCGTTCTTGACGTACTGCTGGGTGATGGTCGAGCCGCCCTGGGTGTTGCCACCGCGGGCCATGTTGAACATGGCGCGGGCGATGCCCTTGGGGTCGACGCCGCTGTCGGTGCGGAAGGTCTTGTTCTCCTGGGAGATGACGGCGTTCTGCATCTCCTCCGGGATCTGCGCCAGGCTGATGATCTGCCGGTTCGTCTCACCGCCCGTGGCGACCATCTCGGTGCCGTCGGACCAGTAGTAGACGTTGTTCTGCGCGGTCGCCGTGTCCTGCACGTTCGGGACGGTCACCAACGCGTAGCCGACGCCCGCGATGGCGACCAGGCCACCGAAGAAGGCGAGGCTCAGGCCGGAGACGAGCTTCCAGGACGGCATCCAGCGCTTCCAGCCGTACCGGCCCGCGCGCGGGTAGTCGATGATCCGCCTGCGGCCGGGATCCACCGCCCGCCCCCTGCCCCGCCCGGGACCGCCCGGACCAGGTGCGGCACGCCGGCCGCCACGGCCGGGCTCGGCAGCCCGGCGGCGTCCGCCTCCGCTGCGCTGCGCCGCGCGCCGGGCCTCGGCGCGGCCGCCGTACGTAGGCTCCTCGCCTCCCGGCCCGTACGCGTCGGAGGAAGACCCGGTGGCGCCTCGCGGTGCCGCTCGGCGGCCGGAGGACGAGGCGGACGGGCCGCGTCTGGCCGCGGCCCGTCCGCCTCCCTGCGGCTGCGGCGGTTTGCGACGGTGCTCGCTCATCGAACGACTACTCCTCGGGCAGGCGCACCCCTGCGCGCCTGGAAACGGCAGCTGGTTTCCGGTCCCCCCGAAGTACGGACGCGGTCTGTTCCGCATTCACCCGTACTGCACCGGGGACCAGGACGTCCCCAGGCGTCACGCGGTTCCCGGCGGTATGCATGCCGCACAGACTACGCACCGCCAAAACCTGCCTAGCCCCGAAGTTCAACCCAAATCAGGCAACTTGCCACCGACGAATCAGTGATGTGACGCCGCTCACGATCCCCCCTCTTGTCGCACCAGCACCGTCGTTCTATCGTCGTGATGTATCGAGTCGATACATCAGCGCGACATAAGGACCGTCAAAGGGGCCCGTCACACGGGTCGCGGCAGAGAGGAGGCGACGATGAGCCGGCGTTCCGGGATCCTCGAGTTCGCCGTACTCGGCCTGCTCCGCGAATCTCCGATGCACGGCTATGAGCTGCGCAAGCGACTCAATACGTCACTG
Source organism: Streptomyces sp. NPDC096205 (assembly GCF_044763135.1). NCBI lineage: Bacteria > Bacillati > Actinomycetota > Actinomycetes > Kitasatosporales > Streptomycetaceae > Streptomyces > Streptomyces sp. NPDC096205. Next base: position 224,423 of record NZ_JBIWFS010000003.1, read on the forward strand.
GGTGTGTTCCGTGCGTTCAGCTACGGGACGCTCTACCCCTGCCTGAAGACGCTGGTCGCCAACGGCTGGTTGATCGAGGAGCCGGGGAGCGCCCCCGAGGACGCCCTGGCTGCGTCCCTCGCCGGCCGGCGCGCAAAGATCGTCTACCGGCTGACCGCGGAAGGCAAAGAGCACTTCGAGCAGCTGCTGTCGCAGACGGGGCCCGACGCGTACGAGGACGAGACCTTCGCCGCCCGCTTCGCCTTCTTCGGGCAGACCTCGCGCGACGTACGCATGCGCGTGCTCGAAGGACGCCGCAGCCGCCTCGAGGAACGCCTGGAGAAGATGCGCGCCTCGCTGACGCGCACCCGGGAACGCCTCGACGACTACACCCTCGAGCTCCAGCGCCACGGAATGGAGTCCGTGGAGCGCGAAGTGCGCTGGCTGAACGAGCTCATCGAGAGCGAGCGGGCCGGACGGGACCTTCGGGGTTCCGCCACCGGGGAGCCCGCTCAGCAGGACACCACATATGGAGCGACGGGCGGCCTGCCCCGGTCCGGGGACACGCCCCGGCCGGATACGCCCGACGACACCGCCACGTGAAGGTCCCAAAAGGGCTTCACCGAGTACACACACAGGGAGCAACCGGAATGGGTTCGGTTCGCGTAGCCATCGTCGGCGTGGGTAACTGCGCCGCGTCGCTGGTGCAGGGCGTCGAGTACTACAAGGACGCCGACCCGGCGTCCAAGGTCCCGGGCCTGATGCACGTCCAGTTCGGCGAGTACCACGTCCGTGACGTGGAGTTCGTCGCGGCCTTCGACGTCGACGCGAAGAAGGTCGGCCTCGACCTCGCCGACGCCATCGGCGCCTCCGAGAACAACACCATCAAGATCTGCGATGTGCCGAACACGGGCGTGACCGTCCAGCGCGGCCACACCCTCGACGGCCTCGGCAAGTACTACCGCGAGACCATCGAGGAGTCCGCCGAGGCCCCGGTCGACATCGTCCAGATCCTCAAGGACAAGCAGGTCGACGTCCTCGTCTGCTACCTGCCCGTCGGTTCCGAGGACGCGGCGAAGTTCTACGCCCAGTGCGCCATCGACGCCAAGGTCGCCTTCGTCAACGCCCTCCCGGTCTTCATCGCCGGCACCAAGGAGTGGGCGGACAAGTTCACCGAGGCGGGCGTCCCGATCGTCGGTGACGACATCAAGTCCCAGGTCGGCGCCACCATCACGCACCGCGTCATGGCGAAGCTGTTCGAGGACCGCGGTGTCATCCTGGACCGCACGATGCAGCTGAACGTCGGCGGCAACATGGACTTCAAGAACATGCTCGAGCGCGAGCGCCTGGAGTCCAAGAAGATCTCCAAGACGCAGGCCGTCACCTCGCAGATCCCCGACCGGGACCTCGGCGAGAAGAACGTCCACATCGGCCCGTCCGACTACGTCGCGTGGCTGGACGACCGCAAGTGGGCCTACGTCCGCCTCGAGGGCCGCGCCTTCGGTGACGTCCCGCTGAACCTGGAGTACAAGCTCGAGGTCTGGGACTCCCCGAACTCCGCGGGTGTCATCATCGACGCCGTGCGCGCCGCGAAGATCGCCAAGGACCGCGGCATCGGCGGCCCGATCCTGTCCGCGTCGAGCTACTTCATGAAGAGCCCGCCGGTGCAGTACTTCGACGACGAGGCCCGCGAGAACGTCGAGAAGTTCATCAAGGGCGAGGTCGAGCGCTAAGACCGCTCTTTCCCTGGGCTCTGTGAGGGTCCCCGAGGCATTGCGCCCCGGGGGCCCTCGCCGTATGTGAGGCTGTGCCCCATGGCCGTCGTAGGTGATCTTCGGGTCCTGTTGCGCTTCGGGAACTTCCGGCGCCTGCTCGCCGTACGACTGCTCTCCCAGGGCGCCGACGGCGTCTACCAGGTCGGCCTCGCCACCTACGTCGTCTTCTCCCCGGAGAAACAGACCTCCGCGGCCGCCATCGCCTCCGCGATGGCCGTCCTGCTGCTGCCCTACTCCCTCGTCGGCCCCTTCGCCGGTGTGCTGCTGGACCGCTGGCGGCGCCGTCAGGTCTTCGTCCACGGCAATGTGCTGCGCGCGCTGCTGGCGACGGTGACCGCGCTGCTGATCGTCGGCCGCGCCCCCGACTGGCTGTTCTATGTCTCCGCCCTGTGCGTCACCGCCGTCAACCGCTTCGTCCTTGCGGGGCTGTCGGCCGCGCTGCCGCGTGTGGTGGACAGCGAGCGCCTGGTCATGGCCAACGCCCTGTCCCCGACCGCCGGCACCCTCGCCGCGACCGCGGGCGGTGGCCTCGCCTTCGGGCTACGGCTGGTGGTGGCCGACTCCGACGCGGCCGTGGTGTTCCTCGGGGCGGCGCTGTATCTGTGCGGGTCCCTGGCCGCGCTGCGCATCCCACGGGAGCTGCTGGGCCCCGACCTCGCCCTCGTCCGGCCGCGGCTGGCTACGGCCCTGTCCGGCACGGCCCGGGACCTGGCCGCGGGTGTCCGGCACCTGGCCGCGCCGCCGCGCCGCGAGGCCGCCTGGGCACTCGGCGCGATGACCTTGATGCGGTTCTGCTACGGCGCCCTGACGGTCATGGTGCTGATGCTGTGCCGGTACGCCCTGACGTCCGAGGCCGACGACGGGCTCGCGCTCCTCGGACTGGCGCTCGGGGTGTCCGGGGCGGGGTTCTTCGCGGCGGCCGTGCTGACGCCCTGGGCGGCGGGTCGGCTGGGGGCCGGGCGGTGGATCGCCGTGTGCGCGGCCATCGCCACGGTGCTGGAGCCCGCCCTGGGGCTGCTGTTCGCCACCGGCCCGCTGCTGGCGGCCGCCTTCGTCCTGGGGCTCACCACGCAGGGCGCCAAGATCTCCACCGACACCATCGTCCAGTCCTCGGTCGAGGACGGCTTCCGCGGCCGTGTCTTCTCCGTCTACGACGTCCTGTTCAACATCGCCTTCGTCGGCGCGGCGGGGATGGCCGCGCTGATGCTCCCGGCCGACGGCCGCTCGGTGCCGCTCGTGCTGACCGTGGCTGCTGTCTACGGCGCGGTTGCGATGGCTATGGCCCATTTTGAACGCCGCTGAGTGTCACATCAGTGCCACAGAGCCCCTCCTGCCTCTGGCGTTGTCAGAGGAGGCCGCTACCTTACGTGGGTCTTATTCGCTTCTTATGTGCGTCACACGAGCGCGCTTCAAGGGGGATCCCCGCATGTCCACTCCGCCGCCCCAGGGACAGAACCCGTTCGCCCAGGGTCAGAACCCCTACGCCCAGGCGCCGGTGCCGGCCCAGCCGGGCCAGCCGGGCCAGCCGGGCTTCCCGCAGCAGGGCGCGCCCGTTCCGCCGCCCGCGCAGGGCAAGCCCTTCAGCAAGAAGCTGCTGCGCATCGGCGGCTTCATCGTCATCGCCATCATCATCGCGGTGGTCAAGTGGCAGATGGGAAAGACCGACGCGGAGACGACCGCCGTCGGCGACTGCATGCACAACAAGGGCTCGATGACCTCGGCCGACCTCGAGACCGTCGACTGCTCGTCCACTGACGCCCAGTACAAGGTGATCGAGAAGTTCGACGACACCAGCGACACCGACAAGTGCAACACGGTCACGGGTACCGAGATCGCGTACTACCAGACGGGCGACGGCCACAACCTCGTCCTGTGCCTGAAGGAAGTCAAGTAAGGCACGACCTGTCATGAAGACGCTGCGTTTCACGTGAAACAACCGACAAGGTGGCCCGTGGAACGCCAGAAGGGGCGCTGTGTTTCACGTGAAACACAGCGCCCCTTCTCGTGTCGTGAAGGCGGAGACTCAGGAGCCCTGCTCCTCCTTGGCCCACCATTCCTTCAGGGCCTCCACCGCAGCCTCGTGCCCCATGGGGCCGTGCTCCAGGCGCAGCTCCAGCAGGTGCTTGTAGGCGCGGCCGACGGCAGGGCCCGGCTGGACGCCGAGGATCTCCATGATCTGGTTGCCGTCGAGGTCGGGCCGGATGGAGTCCAGTTCCTCCTGCTCCTTGAGCTGCTCGATGCGCTCCTCCAAGCCGTCGTACGCCCGTGAGAGCGCGGCCGCCTTGCGCTTGTTGCGCGTGGTGCAGTCCGAGCGGGTCAGCTTGTGGAGGCGGTCGAGGAGCGGGCCGGCGTCGCGGACGTAGCGGCGTACGGCGGAGTCGGTCCACTCGCCGGTGCCGTAGCCGTGGAAGCGCAGGTGGAGCTCGACGAGGCGCGAGACGTCCTTGACCAGTTCGTTGGAGTACTTCAGCGCGGTCATGCGCTTCTTGGTCATCTTCGCCCCGACCACCTCATGGTGGTGGAACGAGACCCGGCCGTCCTTCTCGAAACGGCGCGTACGCGGCTTGCCGATGTCGTGCAACAGCGCAGCCAGCCGCAGCGTGAGGTCGGGGCCGTCCTCCTCCAGCGCCATCGCCTGCTCCAGCACGATCAGCGTGTGGTCGTAGACGTCCTTGTGCCGGTGGTGCTCGTCGCTCTCCAGGCGCAGCGCCGGCAGCTCGGGCAGCACATGGTCGGCGATCCCGGTGTCGACCAGCAGGGTCAGGCCCTTGCGGGGGTGCGCGGACAGGATGAGCTTGTTCAGCTCGTCCCGCACGCGCTCGGCGGAGACGATCTCGATACGCCCGGCCATCTCCGTCATGGCCGTGACGACCTCGGGAGCCACCTCGAAGTCGAGCTGCGCGGCGAACCGTGCCGCGCGCATCATCCGCAGCGGGTCGTCCGAGAACGACGCCTCGGGCGTCCCCGGAGTGCGCAGCACCCGCGCTGCGAGGTCGTCCATGCCGCCGTGCGGGTCGATGAACTTCTTCTCCGGCAGCGCGACGGCCATCGCGTTGACGGTGAAGTCACGCCGGACGAGGTCCTCCTCGATGGAGTCGCCGTACGACACCTCGGGCTTGCGCGAGGTGCGGTCGTAGGCCTCGGACCGGTAGGTGGTGACCTCGATCTGGTAGCCGTCCTTCTGGGCACCGACCGTACCGAAGGCGATGCCGACGTCCCAGACGGCGTCCGCCCACGGCCGCACGATCTTCAGGACGTCCTCGGGGCGCGCGTCCGTGGTGAAGTCCAGGTCGTTGCCGAGCCGGCCGAGGAGCGCGTCCCGTACCGAGCCGCCGACCAGGGCGAGCGAGAACCCGGCCGCCTGGAAACGGCGGGCGAGGTCGTCGGCGACTGGCGCGACCTGCAGCGGCTCGGTCACCGCGTGGTCGCGCTCCGGGGCAATGAGGTGGTCTTCGTTGGCGTTCGGCACAACAGAAGAGGGTACGTGGCCGAAGCCGGGGGCAGCGCCTGCATTACACGGCACCAGCGCCTGCATTACACGGCACCGGCCCTTCGCCGGTGACGCGCGGTGACGCAGGGTGTCCACCGAGCGCATGGTGCGGTACACGCCCAAAGCCCTCTGTTGTGACGTAACTCAACGCATTCGGCACCCGTGCAGGCCAAGCGCCCATATAGAGCGGACGACGGCCACCGGCTGATCTTGTGGAGCAGTCCGCGGCACTTCCTCTCAGCGCGCATCGTTACCATGCGTGGACGCACATGGGAACGACCACTGACGACGACGAGGGACGGGCGAGCGCGTGGCCGAGGCGGCAGACTTCCAGGGGACCAGTCCCTCACCTGCCCGCCGCCGTCTGCGGCGCACCGCGGCCGTGCTGACCACCGCCCCTCTGCTGGCCGGACTGCTCCAGCTGACCGTCGGCTCCTCCGCGCAGGCCGCCGCCCCCACCGCGCCGAAGGCCGCCTCCGGCTCGCGCACGGTCTCCGTCTCCCTGGACTCGCTCACCCCCGCCGTCCCCACCGAGGACGACACCCTGACCGTCTCCGGCACCGTCACCAACAACGGCCGCCAGACGATCACGGACGCACACATGGACCTGCTCCTCGGGCCCGAGCTGGACACCCGCTCGGGGATCGACGACGCCGCCGCGGGCGGCGAGTACACGGCGGGCTCGGACGGCTCCGGGATCGGCGACGAGTACGCGGAGAAACTGCCCGAGCTCACTCCCGGTGTCGCGGAGCACTTCAGCATCTCCGTGCCCATGGAGGACCTCGACCTCGGCAGCGCCGGCGTCTACCAGCTCGGGGTCGCGCTCTCCGGGGAGACGTCCGCGCAGCAGTGGGACCAGGTGCTGGGCTTCCGGCGGACCTTCCTGCCTTGGCAGCCCGGCGAGGCGGACAGCACCACCAGGACGACGTTCCTGTGGCCGCTGATCTCCGACGCCCACATGACCGCGCGGACCGGCTCCAACGAAAAGCAGACTCCGGTCTTCCTCGACGACAGCCTCGCCGAGGACCTCGCGCCCGGCGGCCGCCTGGAACAGATGGTGGCGCTCGGCAAGGAACTCGACGTCACCTGGGTGATCGACCCGGACCTGCTGGCGTCCGTCGACGCCATGACGGAGAACTACGAGATCCAGGGCGAGGGCGACACGACCACCCCGGGCCGCAGCCAGGGCGTCGCCCGGCGATGGCTGGCCGAGTTGCAGGAGGCCGTCGCGGGCAAGGAGGTCGTCGCCCTGCCCTTCGGCGACGTCGACCTGGCGTCCCTGGCGCACAGCGGCACGAGCGTCACCGGCTCGCTCAGCCACCTCAAGGAAGCCACCGAGGTCGCCTCGCGGACGGTGGACACGGTCCTCCACGTGAAGCCCTCCACCGACTTCGCCTGGCCGGTGAACGGCGCCGTCGACCCGTCGATCGTCAAGGTCGCCACCTCCGCCGGCGCCGACAAGATCATCGCGCGCAACGACAGCCTCCAGGAGACCAGCGGACTGACGTACACGCCGTCGGCGCCGCGGCCCATCGGCGGCGGCACCACCGCGGTCGTCGCGGACGCCCGGCTGTCGACCGCCTTCCAGGGCGACCTGACGACGGCGTCGGCGGGGACACTCGCCGTGCAGCGCTTCCTCGCACAGAGCCTCGCCCTGAACCTCCAGACGGACAAGCAGCGCAGCATCGTGGTGGCCCCGCAGCGCACGCCGAGCGCCAGCCAGGCCCACACGATGGCCGAGGCCGTCGCCGCCCTCCAGGGCAGCCCCTGGAACGAGTCCCAGAGCCTCACCGACGCCGCCGCGGCCAGGCCGGACCCGGACGCCACCACCGACGTGCCCTCCGCGTCGAGCTACCCGTCCTCCCTGCGCAAGCGGGAGCTGCCGCGTACGGCCTTCCAGCAGATCGCCGTCACCCAGGAGAAGCTCGACAACTTCAAGGTGATCCTCAGCGACGAGTCCCGTGTGGTGACCCCGTTCGGCCGGGCGATGAACCGCGAGATGTCCACGTCCTGGCGCGGCCACGCCGTCGCCGCGCGCAACTTCCGCGACGGCGTGGAGGTCTACCTCGACGACCTGGCTCAGCAGGTCAGCCTGATCGACAAGTCGGAGACCAAGCTCTCCGGACGCAGCGCCACCATCCCGGTCACGGTGCAGAACAACCTGGTGCAGGGCGTCGACCATCTCGTCCTGCGGCTCACCTCCACCAGCCCGACCCGCCTGGAGATCGGCGGCGAGGCCTACGACGAGCAGGCGGTCACCGTCTCCGGCGGACACAGCCAGTCGGTGAAGTTCACCACCTCCGCCAACGCCAACGGCAAGGTCACGGTGATCGCCCAGCTGTTCACCGAGGACGGCCAGCCCTACGGCTCTCCCGTCACCTTCGACGTGCGGGTCACCGAGATCACCGCCACGGTCATGCTCGTCATCGGCGGCGGCGTACTGCTGCTCGTCCTGGCCGGCTTCCGGATGTACACCCAGCGCAAGCGTGCCGCTGCCCGCGACGCGGAGGAGGACGGCCCCGACGAGGCGGCCGAGTCCGCCGAAGGCCCGGTGAACCCGGACGGCACCGAGGACCGTCTCACCGAGGAGACCGAGGCGTCCGAGGAGTCGGACGTTCGCCCTGGGGCAGACGAGCCGGAGCAGCCGAGTGACCCGACACCGGACACCGCAGCGGAAAACACGGACCCGTCCGGCACGGGTGAGAGAGTGGACCGTTGAGGATGTCGTGGCCGGTGGGCCCGGGACGATGAGGTGGGGTAACCATGAACGCGCCGTACGACGGTGACCGCGGCCGGGCCGTGGGCGACCCGGGTCACCCCGAGGGCCCGCCGCCCGAGCACGGCCAGGTGCCGCCGCAGCACCCGGCGGACATGTACCTCCAGGACGCCTACGACCAGGACCCCTACCAGGCGCAGGACCTCGCCGCCCAGGACCCGGTCTCCGAGGCGCTCTACGACCGCGCCGCGCACCCGCCGCCGCCCCCGGGCACCTACCCGCAGCAGCCGCTGTACGCCCAGCCGCCGCAGTCGCCGTACGCGCCCGATCCGCGAGTCTGGGCCCAGCCGCCGGCCCCCGAGCCGGACGGCGCGACCCAGTACCTGCCCTACGGCGACGACCCGCGCACCACGCAGTACGTGGGCATCGACGACCTGGTGAGCCAGGCCGGCGAGGAGCACCACGAGCCGGACGCCTTCGCGCATCTCTTCCGCGACCAGCAGCAGGGCGGCGTCAACCCGGCCGACCAGCCGTCCGTGCCCGGCCCCGCGGCGGCACCGTACCCGGGCCAGGGCGGCCCCGCGGCCCCCTACGGCGCGCCCCAGGCACCTGAGCAGTACCCGGCCGCGCAGCAGTACCAGGCGCCCGTGCCGTCCCCCGTCGAGCCGGCCGCACCTGTGCCGGCGCCCGCCGCTCCTGCCGCCGCCACCGCCTCTCCCGCCGCTTCCTCGGCGAAGAAGAGCGGCCGCGCGGCGGGTCTGCTGAAGTCCAGCGCGGTGATGGCGGCGGGCACGATGGTGTCCCGGCTCACCGGCCTGATCCGCTCGGTGCTCATCGTCTCGGCACTGGGCACCGCCCTCCTCGGCGACACCTTCCAGGTGGCGTACCAGCTGCCGACGATGATCTACATCCTGACCGTCGGCGGCGGCCTCAACTCCGTCTTCGTCCCGCAGCTCGTGCGGGCCATGAAGGACGACGAGGACGGCGGCGAGGCCTACGCCAACCGGCTGCTGACCCTGGTCATGGTGGCCCTCGGTGTGCTCACCGTGGCCGGCATGCTCGCGGCGCCCTTCCTGGTCCGCGCCCTGTCGAACCCCGTCGCCTCCAACGCCGCGGCCAACGACGTCGCCATCACCTTCACCCGCTACTTCCTGCCCTCGATCTTCTTCATGGGCATCCACGTGGTGATGGGGCAGATCCTCAACGCCCGCGGCCGCTTCGGCGCGATGATGTGGACCCCGGTCCTGAACAACATCGTCATCATCGTGACCCTCGGAATGTTCATCTGGGTGTACGGCAGTGCGGCCAACTCGCACATGACCGTCGACAGCATCCCGCCGGAGGGCCAGCGCCTGCTCGGCATCGGCATCCTCCTCGGACTGGTCGTCCAGGCCCTGGCGATGATCCCGTACCTGCGCGAGACCGGGTTCAAGCTGCGGCTGCGCTTCGACTGGAAGGGCCACGGCCTCGGCAAGGCCGCGGTGCTCGCCAAGTGGACGATCCTGTTCGTACTGGCCAACCAGGCCGGTGCGCTGGTCGTCTCCCAGCTCGCCACCGCCTCCATCGTCGACGGCAACATCGGCGGCACCGGCTACAGCGCCTACGCCAACGCCCAGCTCATCTGGGGTCTGCCGCAGGCGATCATCACCGTCTCGCTGATGGCCGCTCTGCTGCCGCGCATCTCCCGTTCGGCCGCCGAGGAGGACGCGGGCGCCGTCCGGGACGACATCTCGCAGGGTCTGCGCACCACGGCTGTAGCGATCGTCCCGATCGCCTTCGGGCTCGTCGCGCTCGGCGTTCCGATGTGCACCCTGATCTTCGGCTCCTCGGGCACCGCCGCCGCCACCAACATGGGCTACATGCTGATGGCCTTCGGCCTCGGCCTGATCCCGTACTCCGTCCAGTACGTCGTCCTGCGCGCCTTCTACGCCTACGAAGACACCCGGACCCCCTTCTACAACACGGTCATCGTGGCCGCCGTGAACGCGGGCGCCTCGGCCCTGTGCTACCTCCTGCTGCCGGCCCGCTGGGCCGTGATCGGCATGGCCGCCTCCTACGGCCTGGCCTACGTCATCGGCGTCGGCGTCGCCTGGCAGCGGCTGCGCAAGCGGCTCGGTGGCGACCTGGACGGCGCCCGCGTACTGCGCACCTACGCGCGACTGTGCATCGCCTCCGTCCCGGCGGCCCTCCTCAGCGGAGCGGCCTGCTACGGCATCACCCAGGCCCTCGGCCTCGGCGTCCTCGGCTCCTTCGCCGCACTGCTGCTCGGCGGTGCCGTACTGCTGGGTGTCTTCTACGTCGCGGCCCGCCGCATGCGCATCGAGGAGCTGAATTCGATGGTCGGCATGGTGCGCGGACGACTGGGGCGCTGAGACGGGGTAGGCGCACAACCATCGTCGGCCCTTGTGTGTCGTGCACAGGGGCGGACTGTGGGCACAATTGGTTTCGGCGTCGGACGGCGCGCAACGGATCGGGGAGGCAGGACGACGGTGGCGGAACGGAGCAGGGCTGCCGTCGACGTGGCAGACACCAGCGGCGAGAAGCCGCTGACCGCCGAGGCGGACCAGGCGGACCAGTCCACGGCCGACGGGGCGGACCAGACCGGGGAGCGGACCACGGACAACGACGAGGCACAGGGGAGCGGCGGGACCGAAGGTCCCGGAAAGGCCTCACCGCCCGAACTGCACAGCGGTCACAAGCTCGCCAGACGCTACCGCCTCGAGGAGTGCGTCACCCGTCTGGACGGTTTCAGCAGCTGGCGCGCGGTCGACGAGAAGCTCCGCCGTGCCGTCGGCGTCCACATCCTGCCCGCCGACCACTCCCGCGCCCGTTCCGTCCTCGCCGCGGCCCGCTCCGCGGCCCTGCTGGGCGATCCCCGCTTCGTCCAGGTCCTCGACGCCGTCGAGGAGAACGACCTCGTCTACGTGGTGCACGAGTGGCTGCCCGACGCCACCGAGCTGACGGCGCTGCTCGCCGCCGGCCCGCTGGAGCCGCACGACGCCTACCAGTTGGTCAGCCAGATCTCCGCCGCGATGGCGGCCGCCCATCGCGAGGGCCTGGCCCATCTGCGCCTCAACCCCAACGCCGTCCTGCGCACCTCCAGCGGCCAGTGGCGCATCCGCGGCCTTGCGGTGAACGCGGCGCTGCGCGGCATCAGCTCCGACTCCCCGCAGCGCACCGACACCGAGGCGATCGGCGCCCTGCTGTACGCCTCCCTCACCCAGCGCTGGCCGTACGAGAACGACGCGTACGGCCTGTCCGGGCTGCCCAAGGACATCGGGCTGATCGCTCCCGACCAGGTGCGGGCGGGCGTGCACCGCGGGCTGTCCGAGCTGGCCATGCGAGCGCTGGCCAACGACGGGGCGACGGCCTCCCGGCACGAGGCCGCGTGCACCACGCCCGAGGAACTGGTGAAGGCGATCGGCGAGATGCCCCGCATCCGCCCGCCGGAGCCGGCCTTCACCGCACCGCCCGAGTACCAGCGCACCACGTACCAGCAGGGCAACTACGGCCGCCCGGCGCCGCATCCCGGCGTCACCCAGCCGGTAGCGGCCCCGCCGCCCCCGTTGCAGAGCCGCCCCGGCAAGGCCCTGAAGTGGGCGGTCTCCGCGCTCCTGATCGCAGCCCTGGGCCTGGGCAGCTGGCAGCTCGCGGAAGCCCTGATGGAGCGGGGCGGCAAGTCCGACGACACGAACCAGACGCAGACGACGGAGGGCGGCGACAAGAACAAGCCGAAGCCGTCCCTGCCCATCGCCATCCAGGACGCTCGGGACTTCGACCCGTTCGGCCAGGACCAATCCGAGAAGCCCGGCGACATAGACAAGGCCTACGACAACGCTCCGGGCACCTACTGGCAGACGGACCACTACTACGGTCCCAACTTCGCCAACCTCAAGAGAGGTGTGGGGGTCATCCTCGACCTGGGCAAGGTCCAGGACGTCGGCAAGGTCACGGTCACCTTCGAGGGCAGCACCTCCGTCGAACTCCTCGCCGCGGACGGGGACGTCGAGCCGCAGACCTTCGAAGGCTTCACCAAGGTCGCCCAGGGCGAGGGCACCACGGTCGACCTCAAGCCGACCAAAGCCCTCAAGGCCCGCTACGTACTGGTCTGGCTCACCGACGCGCCGCTGCAGTCGAACGGCGAGTACCGCGGCCGTGTCGTCGACATCAAGGCGACCAGCTGAGGAAGCGGGGGCGGCGGCGTGTGCAGCGACCGGCAGGAAGCACCGGACGAGGCTCTTCTGGCCCGGCATGTCGCCGGCGACCCGGACGCCTTCGGTGAGCTGGTGCGGCGCCACCGCGACCGGCTGTGGGCGGTGGCCCTGCGGACGCTGGGCGACCGCGAGGAGGCCGCGGACGCCGTTCAGGACGCGCTGGTCTCCGCCTACCGGGCCGCGCACACCTTCCAGGGCAAGTCGGCCGTCACGACCTGGCTGCACCGCATCACGGTGAACGCCTGTCTGGACCGGGCCCGCAAGGCCGCCTCACGCAAGACCGCCCCGGTCGACGACACCGAGCGCCTGGAGCAGTTGCTGGAGCCGCACGAGTCGGCCTCGGCCCCGGCCGAGCGCAACGACCTGCACCGGCAGCTCATCGAGGCGCTCGGCACCCTGCCGCCCGACCAGCGGGCCGCCCTGGTCCTGGTGGACATGCAGGGCTACCCGGTCGCCGAGGCCGCCCGCATCCTCGATGTACCGACCGGGACGGTGAAGAGCCGCTGCGCCCGCGGCAGAGCCAGACTGCAGCCGCTCCTCACCCATCTGCGGCCGGAAAGACCCGGTGAGGCGAAGCAGAAGGACGAAGGACGGAACCGGACGCAGGGGACATCCGTCCCACCCGCAGCGGGACCACGCCCAGCCGGTCCCCAAGATCCCGGGCCAAGCGACTCAGCTGCAGTGAAGGGCGGAGGTGGGCGAGCGTGACTTCCACGACGGACACGGCCGGGCACCCGGACGTCGCCGAGATCTCCGACCTCACCGAGGGACTGCTCCCACCGTCCCGCAGCACCGACGTACGACAGCACCTGGAGGGATGCGAGCTCTGCGCGGACGTCTACGCGTCCCTGGAGGAGATCCGGGGCCTGCTCGGCACGCTGCCCGGCCCGAGCCGGATGCCCTCCGACGTCGCCGGCCGGATCGACGCGGCGTTGGCCGCGGAAGCGCTTCTGAGCTCCACGACACCGACGCCCGAGGACGCCGCACACACCGAGGCCGCCGAGCACACCGAAGCCACCGCACACACCGAAGCCACCGCAGACGCCCAAGCCACCGCAGACGCCCAAGCCGCCGAGCACACCGCACCCGGCGAAGCCTCTGCCTCTGCCGACCACGCTGCTTCCGTGTCGGCGGGCAGCGTGCGTGTTTCACGTGAAACATCGGCCGACCGGCCCGCAGGCAATGCCCGCAACGCCACCACCGGCCCCGGCCGAAAGAACCGCCGTCCAGGCAGCAGGCGCAGGGTCGCCGTCCTGGGCGCCGCTTTCACCGCGGCCGCCCTGGGGCTCGGTTCGGTCCTGCTGTCGTCGTGGGGCGGCGGTTCACCGTCGTCCTCTCCCGAGCACGATGAGCAGACCTCCGCCTCGGACACCTTCGCCACGGCAACGCTCCAGCGGGAGGTCACCGACCTCCTCTCCGCGAAGGAGAGCGTGCGCGAGGGCTCCCGCACCCCGCAGAGTTTCGGCGTGGAAGGCGGACCCGACACCGGAAGGCCCAGGGTCTTCCAGCAGCCCGTGGTCCCCGACTGCGTCCAGCAGGGCATCGGCAGCAACGACGCGGCACTTGCCACCGAGGAAGGCACCTACAAGGGCCGTGAGGCGCTGCTCGTCGTGCTGCCGGACACCTCCGACAGCAACCGCGTCACCGTCTACATCGTGGACGCGCGCTGTGTGGAGCAGGATTCCACCGCCAAGGCGGAGGTTTTGCTGAAGGACTCCTACGCCCGTCCCTGAGCCGTCACCTCGTCTCTTGTGTCACCGGTGGGTCTCCCCTTCGTGTGCCCGGACACAGCGGGAATGCGCGCCCCTTAGGATCCGTTGGGTGGGGTGAGAGTTCCGAAAGACGCTCTCCCCGGTCGAACGACGCAGTCCAGAGACGAGGAAACAAGCCGTGAGCGACGTCCGTAACGTGATCATCATCGGCTCCGGGCCCGCCGGCTACACGGCGGCGCTCTACACCGCGCGCGCGTCGCTGAAGCCCCTGGTGTTCGAGGGCGCCGTCACCGCCGGCGGTGCGCTGATGAACACCACCGAGGTGGAGAACTTCCCGGGCTTCCAGGACGGCATCATGGGCCCCGAGCTCATGGACAACATGCGCACCCAGGCCGAGCGCTTCGGGGCCGAGCTCATCCCGGACGACATCGTCTCCGTCGACCTGACCGGTGAGATCAAGACGGTCACCGACACCGCGGGTACGGTCCACCACGCCAAGGCCGTCATCGTCGCCACCGGCTCCCAGCACCGCAAGCTCGGCCTGCCGAACGAGGACGCCCTCTCCGGCCGCGGTGTCTCCTGGTGTGCCACCTGCGACGGGTTCTTCTTCAAGGACCAGGACATCGCCGTCATCGGTGGTGGCGACACCGCGATGGAGGAGGCCACCTTCCTCTCGCGCTTCGCCAAGTCCGTGACGATCGTCCACCGCCGGGACACCCTGCGGGCCTCCAAGGCCATGCAGGAGCGCGCCTTCGCCGACCCGAAGATCAAGTTCGTCTGGGACAGCGAGGTCGCCGAGGTCCAGGGCGAGCAGAAGCTGTCCGGCCTGAAGCTGCGGAACCTCAAGACCGGCGAGCTCTCGGAGCTTGCGGTGACCGGCCTCTTCATCGCGATCGGCCACGACCCGCGCACGGAGCTGTTCAAGGGGCAGCTGGACCTGGACGAGGAGGGCTACCTGAAGGTCGAGGCCCCCTCCACGCGGACGAACCTGACGGGTGTCTTCGGCGCCGGTGACGTCGTGGACCACACCTACCGCCAGGCGATCACCGCGGCCGGCACCGGCTGCTCCGCCGCTCTCGACGCCGAGCGCTTCCTCGCTGCCCTCTCGGACGGCGACAAGGCCGAGCCCGAGAAGACCGCTGTCTGACCCTCTCCCACCCGCCCCACGCACCATCAGTTAAGGAGCCCCCAGTGGCCGGCACCCTGAAGAATGTGACCGACGACTCCTTCGAGCAGGACGTCCTCAAGAGCGACAAGCCCGTCCTGGTGGACTTCTGGGCCGCCTGGTGCGGACCGTGCCGCCAGATCGCGCCGTCGCTGGAGAAGATCGCCCAGGAGTACGGCGACAAGATCGAGATCGTCAAGCTGAACATCGACGAGAACCCGGCCACGGCTGCCAAGTACGGCGTCATGTCGATCCCGACCCTGAACGTGTACCAGCACGGCGAGGTCGCCAAGACCATCGTCGGCGCCAAGCCGAAGGCCGCGATCGAGCGCGACCTCGCGGAGTTCATCGCCGAGTGACGCGCGGGTGAGACGAAGCAACGTTTCACGTGAAACACGAAGGGGCCGGCCCGCAAGGGTCGGCCCCATCGTCATGTCACAGAGGTCGCAGCGCCGGTTCCTTCTGCACCGCCCCCAGCAGCCGGTCCAGCGCCATCTCCACGTCTTCCTTCCAGGAGAGGGTCGACCGCAGCTCCAGCCTCAGCCGGGGATGGGTGGGATGCTGCCGGACCGTCTTGAAGCCGACGGCGAGGAGATGGTCGGCAGGCAGCAGACAGGCAGGCTCCTTCCAGCGGGCGTCACCGAACGCCTCGATCGCCTTGAAGCCGCGCCGCAGCAGATCCTTGGCCACCGTCTGCACCATCACCCGGCCCAGCCCCTGCCCCTGGAAGCCGGGCAGGATGAACCCCGTCATCAACTGCACGGCGTCCGGCGAGACGGGGCTCGTGGGAAACGCGGAGGAGCGCGGGACATAGGCCGGAGGGGCGTAGAGCACGAACCCCACGGGGACGTCATCGACATAGACGACCCTGCCGCAGGAACCCCAGTCCAGCAGCACGGCGGAGATCCACGCCTCCTTCTCCAGCGCAGCCGTACCGCCCTTCACCGCGGCCTCGCCACTGACGGTGTCCAGCTCCCAGAAGACGCACGAGCGGCAGCGCCGGGGAAGGTCCTCAAGGTTGTCCAGCGTGAGCGGTACGAGCCGACGCCCCATGAAGGCTGTTCCTCGCTTCCTTCGCCCGCGGCACCGCGGACGGCAGGTGGATGATCCTTCCCGTTCGCATCGTAACCACCCTGCGATTCGCTCGATACCGGCAGAAAGCAAAGAGCGAGCCGTGTTCCGGTACACACCGGACACGGCTCGCTCTCTCGGCGTTCGACGCGCTCCTCGACTCAGTCCTGCGAGTCCTCGGAACCGCCGTCCAGCAGACTCTTCTGCAGCACGGGGCCCTCGCCCGGGGCCAGCGTGCCGAGGATGCGCTCCAGATCCTCCACCGAGGCGAACTCGACGGTGATCTTGCCCTTCTTCTGGCCCAGGTCGACCTTCACCCGGGTCTCGAAGCGGTCCGACAGGCGCGTGGCGAGATCGGAGAGCGCCGGGGACAGCCGGGCACCGGCACGGGGCTTCTTGGCCCGCGGGGCCTGGTGCTCCCGCGACGCCATCAGCCGCACGATCTCCTCGACCGAACGCACCGAGAGTCCTTCGGCGACGATCCGGTGGGCGAGCTGATCCTGCTCGTCCTGGTCCTCGACGCTCAGCAGCGCACGCGCGTGGCCCGCGGACAGCACACCGGCCGCGACACGGAGCTTGACCTTCGACGAGAGCTGCAGCAGCCGCAGTGTGTTGGAGATCTGCGAGCGGGAGCGGCCGATGCGCTCAGCGAGCTGCTCATGCGTGCAGTTGAAGTCCTGCAGCAGCTGGTCGTAGGCGGCTGCCTCCTCCAGCGGGTTCAGCTGGGCCCGGTGGAGGTTCTCCAGCAGGGCGTCGACGAGCATCTTGTCGTCGTCCGTGTCCCGCACGATCGCCGGGATCGCCTCGAGCCCCGCCTTACGGGAGGCACGCCAGCGCCGCTCACCCATGATGAGCTCATAGCGACCGGGAGCGGCCTGCCGCACGACGACGGGCTGGAGGAGACCGACCTCACGGATGGAGATGACCAGTTCGTGAAGCGCGTCCTCGTCGAACACCTCACGCGGCTGCTGGGGGTTCGGCGTGATGGCGTCGAGCGGGATCTCGGCGAAGTGGGCGCCGATGGGAGGCGCCGGCAGCTCCGGAACGGCGGGAGCGACCGGCTCCTCCGTTTCACGTGAAACAGGCGGAGCCTCGATCACCTTGCCGGCGGCCACGCCTCGCTCGGACGTCAGCACCGAACCCCCCACAGTCGAGGGATAGGCCGCACCTCCCACCGCCGTAGCAGCAGGTGTCTTCTCCGTCGGGGCAGATGGGATCAGCGCGCCGAGGCCACGGCCCAGTCCCCTCCGTCGCTCGCTCACTGGATCCCCTCCACCATGTTCGGGTTGTTCTGCGCGCCGATGTGCGCGCGGGTCGGGTCGTAGCTGATGCCCACGCCCCGCAGCGCGATCTCTCGGGCTGCTTCAAGGTAGGACAGAGCACCGCTCGATCCGGGATCGTAGGTCAGCACCGTCTGTCCATAGCTCGGCGCCTCGGAGATACGGACCGAGCGCGGGATGCTCGTCCGCAGGACCTCGTCGCCGAAGTGGTTGCGCACCTCGTCCGCCACCTGGGAGGCCAGACGCGTCCGGCCGTCGTACATGGTGAGCAGGATCGTCGACACATGCAGGGCGGGGTTGAGGTGCCCCCGCACCAGGTCGACGTTACGCAGCAGCTGCCCCAGACCCTCCAGCGCGTAGTACTCGCACTGAATGGGGATGAGGACCTCCTGGCCCGCGACGAGCGCGTTGACCGTCAGCAGCCCGAGGGAGGGCGGGCAGTCGATGAGGATGTAGTCCAGCGGCTGCTCATAGGCCTGGATGGCCCGCTGAAGCCGGCTCTCCCGAGCCACGAGGGACACGAGCTCGATCTCCGCACCGGCGAGGTCGATCGTGGCGGGAGCACAGAAGAGGCCCTCGACGTCGGGAACGGGCTGCACGACCTCCGCAAGGGGCTTGCCCTCGATGAGCACGTCGTAGATCGACGGCACTTCGGCGTGGTGGTCGATGCCCAGAGCGGTGGAGGCGTTGCCTTGTGGGTCGAGGTCGATCACGAGGACCCGGCCGCCGTGCAGAGCCAGGGATGCGGCGAGGTTGACGGTCGTCGTCGTCTTGCCGACCCCGCCCTTCTGGTTGGCCACGCAGATGATCCGCGTCTGCTCGGGCCGTGGAAGGCCCTCACCGGCTCGTCCCAGAGCCTCGACCGCCAGTTGGGCAGCACGACCGATAGGTGTGTCGTCCATCGGGGGCGGTGTTTCACGTGAAACATCCATCCCCGGCGACTCGGTACGGGGACCGGGGACCGGATCGGTCATCGGTCCCGCGATGTTGGCGTCGGACCGCAAGGATTCACTCTCCTCGACTTCAGGCTCGCAATGAACAGAGCCTCCCATGTCTTCGGGGTCGTGAACCAGTGAGGCCGGTGCTTCTGTGGAGAAATCCACCTCTGTGGACAACTCCGCTCCCGCATCGGGTGAACCGGCGGGCTCATCGAGGGATCCGGCGCGCTTCCCGGGCGCCTTCGTGGGCTTGTCCAGTGATCCGAGCGGCTTACGGTCGCGGGGTTCGGCCGCAGCGCGGCCCCGACTGATGATGCCGTGCAGCAGTGAGCGACGTTTCACGTGAAACACGATGCACAGCAGCCGGGGCCCAACTGGCGCGACACTCCGTCATGAGGAGGTTCGGCAGCTTGTGTGGAGTACGGCTCAACGCCGCCGGCGCGCCCGCCCGGTGCGCGCCGCCTTCGCTCGCTTGGCTGCGAAGCGCACACCACCCGGGCTCTCGCCGACCTCCACCCGCACCACCGTGGACAGCGGATCGACGATGCCCTCGCCCACCTGGAGGACGGAGGTGGCCACGGCACCCAGCTTGCTCAGCGCGGTGGCCGCGCTCTTCAGCTCCTCCTCCGCGGTGTCGCCCTTGAGCGCGAGCATCTCGCCGTAGGGCCGCAGCAGCGGGATGCCCCAGGTGGCGAGGCGGTCCAGCGGGGCAACGGCACGGGCGGTGACCACATGCACCGGTGTGAGCTTGCCCATGACCTCCTCGGCGCGGCCGCGCACGACCGTGACATGGTCCAGGCCCAGCAGCTCCACGACCTCGGTCAGGAAGGTCGTACGTCGCAGCAGCGGCTCGAGCAGCGTGATCTTCAGGTCCTCACGGACCAGCGCCAGCGGAATGCCGGGCAGGCCGGCCCCCGAACCGACGTCGCAGACCGTGACACCCTCGGGCACGACCTCGGAGAGCACCGCGCAGTTCAGCAGATGCCGCTCCCACAGGCGTGGCACTTCACGTGGGCCGATCAGGCCGCGCTGCACGCCCGCCTCGGCGAGCAGCTCCGCATACCGGACCGCATCCGCGAAGCGATCGCCGAACACCGCACGTGCCTGCTCGGGCGCAGGGGGGAGCTCCGCTGCCTCCGTCACGGGGGACCGTCCTTCCGTACCGCGTCAGCGCGACCAGGCGCCGACACCAGAACCACCAGAACTATCAGGCTGACAAAATTCGGCCCCGCCTGCGCTACAGACGGGGCCGGTGGAACGTATGGACCGCTCAGGCGGGCAACACGACGACGAAGCGCTGCGGCTCCTCGCCCTCGGACTCGCTGCGCAGGCCCGCCGCCTTCACCGCGTCGTGCACGACCTTGCGCTCGAACGGCGTCATCGGCTTCAGCTTCACGGGCGAGCCGGTGCTCTTGGCCTCGGCCGCGGCCTTGGCGCCCAGCTCGGCCAGCTCGGTGCGCTTGCGGGCCCGATAGCCGGCGACGTCCAGCATCAGACGGCTGCGGTCCCCGGTCTCCCGGTGCACCGCGAGACGCGTGAGCTCCTGGAGGGCCTCGAGCACCTCTCCGTCACGGCCGACCAGCTTCTGCAGATCGCGGGCGCCCGAGTCACTGATGATCGAGACAGAGGCGCGGTCGCCCTCGACGTCCATGTCGATGTCGCCGTCGAGATCGGCGATGTCCAGCAGACCCTCGAGGTAGTCCGCCGCGATCTCGCCCTCCTGCTCCAGGCGGGTCAGGGTGTCTGCACCCTCGGCAGCGGCGGAGGTGGTGCCTTCCGTCACGGGATGGACTCCTTCTTACTTCTTGGACGGGGACTTGGGACGCTGCGGACCCTTGCGCTGACCGGACTGCGCCTTGCTGCGGCCGGAGCCGGGCTGCTTGGGAGCGGCCTTCTTCTGCGCGGCCGGAGCGGCGTCCTCGGGCTCGTCGGACTTCTCCAGCGAGGTCTTCTCCAGCGACGTGGCCTCATCGGCCGCCTTGGCGGCGCCGGACTGGCGCTGCGCCTTGGTCTGCCGCTTGGGCTGCTGGCGCCGGGCGGTGCCGGACGCCGTCGTGGGCGTACCGTCCTCGGCGGTCTCGACGGCGACAGCGCTCTCGCCCTTCACCACGGTGCCGTCGGGCTGGGCGGCGAAGCCCGCCTTGCTGAGGCCGTTGATGAACTTGCGCTCGAACTCGTTGCGGTCCCGGCCCTTGGCGACGATGGCCTTGATGATCGTGCGCTCGCTGCGCCGGCGGACCTTGCCGTGGTGCGTGACGTGCTTGGTCAGGCGCTCCAGGTAGGCGGCCTGAGCCTTGGAACCCGGGGTCGGGTTGTTGTGGATCACGTACATCTGCTGGCCCATGGTCCACACGTTGGTGGTCAGCCAGTAGACGAGGACACCGACCGGGAAGTTGATGCCGAAGACGGCGAAGATGACCGGGAAGACGTACATCAGCATCTTCTGCTGCTGCATGAACGGCGTCTTCACCGTGGTGTCGACGTTCTTCGTCATCAGCTGGCGCTGCGTGTAGAACTGCGACAGCGACATCAGGATGATCATGATGGCCGTGACGACACGGACGTCGGTGAGCGTGGCGCCGAGCGACTGGACCTTCTCCGCGCTGTTGGTGAACTTCGCGGCGAGCGGGGCACCAAAGATGTGGGCCTGCTGCGCGCTCTCCAGCAGATCCTGGTTGATCACCTTGCCGACGGTCTTGCCGTTGGCGATGTTGTTGAGCACGTGGTACAGGGCGAAGAAGAAAGGCGACTGCGCCAGAATGGGAAGGCACGAGGAGAGCGGGTTGGTACCCGTCTCCTTGTACAGCTTCATCATCTCTTCGGACTGGCGCTGCCGGTCGTTCTTGTAGCGCTCCTGGATCTTCTTCATCTCCGGCTGGAGCGTCTGCATGGCCCGGGTCGCCTTGATCTGCTTCACGAAGAGCGGGATCAGGCAGATCCGGATGACGATCACCAGGGACATGATGGACAGGCCCCAGGCCCAGCCCGTATCAGGACCGAAGATCGCACCGTACAGCTTGTGGAACTGGACGATGATCCATGCGACGGGCGTGGTGATGAAGCTGAAGAGGCTGGCAATCGTGTCCACTAATCATGCTCCTTGGGCATGGGACGGGGTCTCTGCGGCCGGGCTCGAAGGACTCGTAGAGCTCAACGCATTCTGTCCCTCGGTGGCCGGTTCGGCGGAGGAGGGCCCGCCCTTGCGTGCGCGCCAGGCAGTGCGCACCATCTCGTGCCATCGCGGGCGCTTGCGCGGCGGGACATGGTCCACACCGCCCAGCGACCACGGATTGCAGCGGAGGATGCGCCAGGCGGTCAGGGCCGTGCCCTTGATCGCACCGTGCCGGTCGATGGCCGTATAGCCGTAGTGAGAGCACGACGGGTAGTACTTGCACACCGGCCCGAGCAGTGGACTGATCGTCCACTGGTACAGCTTGATCAATGCCAGCAGCGGGTACTTCATCGCGCGCCCCCTCCCAGAAGCCGCTGCAGGGCGGCGTCCAGGTCTTGGGCCAGCTGTTCATGGTCGGCGTCGCCCGAACCGGGCAGCGCTCGTACCACTACCAGGCTACCGGGGGGCAGCAGGGCCACCCGGTCACGCATCAGATGACGAAGTCTGCGCTTGACCTTGTTGCGCACGACCGCGCCACCCACTGCCTTGCTCACGACGAAACCCGCACGCGTCGGAGGAGCGCTCTCCCCAGGCGCGTGCGGGTCCGTAGTACCGCTGCGTAGATGGACGACGAGCAGAGGGCGACCGGCCCTGCGTCCTCGTCGTACCGCGGTCGCGAAATCCTCGCGCCGCCTCAGCCGGTTCTCGGTGGGCAGCACGACGTCATGACCTGACCGGGATCAGGCGGACAGACGGGCGCGACCCTTGCTGCGGCGGGACGCCAGAACGGCGCGGCCGGCACGGGTACGCATCCGCAGCCGGAAGCCGTGGGTCTTCGCGCGACGACGGTTGTTCGGCTGGAAGGTGCGCTTGCTCACTCGGGGGCTCCAGAAAGAATCAGTAGTTGCGGGGTGCCGTCCTGGCTGTCACCGTGCGCCCACGAGTAGCTCGCGTTACGCCCGAGTGCACCGCTTTCCGATCACCTTGACGCGATCTGTGCCCATCGGAGGCAGGCGGCAGCAGCCATCGACAACTCGACCTGGTTACGGTACGCGGGGCTACGCCATCCGGTCAAACCAGCGACGTACGGGAGACACTGTCCACAGCCTGGGGACAACAACTTGAACCGTACCCGTCGCGCTGACTACCGTGGCTGGACTCCGATTCGTTCCCTTGTCCCCGGCCCAGCGGGTTCGTCCCCGCCGGCCACCTTGATCTACATCCCGATCCGTCTCGTGAACCACACGTTCGTGGGACCTGTGAGAGAGCGTGCCCTGTGGCTGACGTACCTGCCGATCTTGCCGCAGTGTGGCCACGAGTACTCGAGCAGCTTCTCGGTGAGGGCCGCGGGCAGGGTGTGGAGTCCAAGGACGAGCACTGGATCCGCCGCTGCCAGCCGCTCGCGCTGGTCGCCGACACCGCGCTCCTGGCCGTGCCGAACGAGTTCGCGAAGAACGTCCTCGAGGGCCGTCTCGCGCCGATCGTGAGCGAGACGCTGAGCCGCGAGTGCGGCCGCCCCATCCGTATCGCGATCACCGTCGACGACTCCGCGGGCGAGCCCCCGGCCCCGGGCCCCACCCCCGCGCAGCCCTCGTCGCGCTACGACGAGCCCGAGCCGGCTCCCTACGAGGGCGGCTACGGCCGTCACCGCGCCGAGCCGCTCCCGGGCACCGGAGAGCAGCTGCCGTCGGCCCGCCCGGCCTACCCCTCGGAGTACCAGCGCCCCGAACCCGGCGCCTGGCCGCGCCCCGCGCAGGACGAGTACAGCTGGCAGCAGCCGCGCCTCGGCTTCCCCGAGCGCGACCCGTACGCGGACCGGGACTCCTACGCCGACCGCGACCCGTACGCCTCGCCCTCCTCGCAGGACAGCTACGGGCAGGGCGGCCACGGGCAGGGCGGCCACGAGACCTACGGCGGCCAGGACTACCGCCCGAAGCCGCCGGAGCGTCCGTCGTACGAGCAGCAGCGCGGGGACTACGACGGCGGGCGCGGCGACTACGACCAGCGCGAAGGCCGCCGTGAACTGCCCGAGCCCCAGCCCGGTTCCGGGCCGGCGCACCGCGGCGGCACGAACCCGGGGGCCCCGGCGACGCCGGCCTCCGCAGGACCGTCCTCGCTCGGCTCGATGAGCGGGCAGTCCGCGTCGGCCGGCGGCCCCGGCGAGCCGACCGCACGGCTGAACCCCAAGTACCTCTTCGACACGTTCGTGATCGGCGCGTCCAACCGCTTCGCGCACGCGGCCGCGGTGGCCGTCGCCGAGGCACCCGCGAAGGCCTACAACCCCCTGTTCATCTACGGGGAGTCGGGCCTGGGCAAGACGCACCTGCTGCACGCGATCGGGCACTACGCGCGCAGCCTCTACCCCGGCACGCGCGTGCGGTACGTGAGCTCGGAGGAGTTCACCAACGAGTTCATCAACTCCATCCGCGACGGCAAGGGCGACAGCTTCCGCAAGCGCTACCGCGAGATGGACATCCTGCTCGTCGACGACATCCAGTTCCTCGCGGACAAGGAGTCGACGCAGGAGGAGTTCTTCCACACCTTCAACACGCTCCACAACGCCAACAAGCAGATCGTGCTCTCCAGCGACCGGCCGCCCAAGCAGCTGGTCACCCTGGAGGACCGGCTGCGGAACCGTTTCGAGTGGGGTCTGATCACCGACGTGCAGCCGCCCGAGCTGGAGACGCGGATCGCGATCCTGCGCAAGAAGGCGGTGCAGGAGCAGCTCAACGCCCCGCCGGAGGTACTGGAGTTCATCGCGTCCCGGATCTCGCGGAACATCCGTGAGCTGGAGGGCGCGCTGATCCGGGTGACGGCGTTCGCGTCGCTCAACCGGCAGCCGGTGGACCTGGGCCTGACGGAGATCGTCCTGAAGGACCTGATCCCCGGCGGGGACGACTCCGCACCGGAGATCACCTCCACGGCCATCATGAGCGCCACGGCGGACTACTTCGGGCTGACCGTGGAGGACCTGTGCGGCACCTCCCGCGGCCGCGCGCTGGTCACGGCCCGGCAGATCGCCATGTACCTGTGCCGTGAGCTGACGGATCTGTCGCTGCCGAAGATCGGCGCGCTGTTCGGCGGCCGCGACCACACCACGGTCATGCACGCCGACCGGAAGATCCGCAATCTGATGGCCGAGCGGCGCTCGATCTACAACCAGGTCACCGAGCTCACCAACCGCATCAAGGCCGGCTGACAGCCCCCTTCAGGGCCCTTCATGGCCCTCGTATGACGCTCCAGGGCGCCTCGGGAACGATTCCCGGGGCGCCCTTGTCGTTTCCCCGGAGTCATCCTCTGTTCGAATCCGGGCGAGGTTACGGCCACTCTCCACAGATTCGGCGACTTTCTTCCGTCCCCAGGGTGGGGACGGTGAAGTTGTCCCGAACTCTGTCCACAGGCCACCCTGTTGAAGGACCATCAGACCAGGTCACATGGCTGTGGATTCGTGGACGAAGACTGTCCACAGGGTGTGGACGAAAAAAGTATCCACAGGCTGTGTACGGAGTTTTCCACCGACAACCCACAGGCTGAGGCCGGTTGTCCCCAATGATCCCCGGCTTCTCCACATGGCTGTCCACTGTTCGGCAACCCGACGCACCCGCCCACCGGGTCGAGTGAAAGGCGTCACACGAAGTTGCCGGGTTGCCCTGTGGGAAAGACGGGTAAAGCTGGGGACGAGTCTGGGGAGAACTCCGCCCTCCCTGGGGATGAGGTGTGCAGAACTTTCTGTTCTCCACAGACCGCCCCAGTTGTCCACCGGCTCCGCCCACAGGACCTGGGGACAAAATTTCGGCTCTGACCTGCGGAAACGAAGTTATCCACGGTATCCACAGCCCCTACTACTACGAACGACTAGAGAGAGCTCGGAAACCGTTTTGAAGCGGGGGCTGTGCACAACTCGCTCTCCGGCGCTTGTCCGCGCCCCGTCACGACTTGACCCCGAGGGGCACCGACTGTCAGTGCCGTACGTCAGACTGGTCCCCGGTGTCCTTCCCGTCCCAGGGGTCAGCGACACCGAGACAGACGACGAAGCGAAGCAGGGCGAGAAGCGCCGGCAACAGCAGGAGGCGGCTAACCGTGAAGATCCGGGTGGAACGCGACGTACTCGCGGAGGCAGTGGCCTGGGCGGCGCGCAGCCTCCCGGCCCGTCCGCCGGCGCCTGTCCTCGCCGGCCTGCTGCTGAAGGCCGAGGACGGCCAGCTGAGCCTGTCGAGCTTCGACTACGAGGTCTCGGCGCGGGTCAGCGTCGAGGCGGAGGTCGAGGAGGAGGGCACCGTCCTCGTCTCCGGCCGGCTGCTCGCCGACATCTCGCGCGCCCTCCCCAACCGGCCGGTGGAGATTTCCACAGACGGTGTACGGGCGACCGTGGTCTGCGGCTCCTCGCGGTTCACACTCCACACCCTGCCTGTGGAGGAGTACCCGGCGCTGCCGCAGATGCCGACCGCGACCGGCACGGTTCCCGGCGAGGTCTTCGCCTCCGCCGTCTCCCAGGTGGCCATCGCCGCCGGCCGTGACGACACGCTGCCCGTGCTGACCGGTGTGCGCATCGAGATCGAGGGCGACACCGTCACGCTGGCCTCCACCGACCGCTACCGCTTCGCGGTCCGCGAGTTCCTGTGGAAGCCGGAGAACCCGGACGCCTCCGCGGTCGCCCTGGTGCCCGCCAAGACGCTCCTGGACACCGCCAAGGCCCTCACGAGCGGCGACAGCGTCACGCTGGCGCTGTCCGGCTCGGGTGCGGGCGAGGGCCTGATCGGCTTCGAGGGCGCCGGCCGTCGTACGACGACCCGGCTGCTGGAGGGCGACCTCCCGAAGTACCGCACGCTGTTCCCGACCGAGTTCAACTCCGTCGCCGTGATCGAGACCGCCCCCTTCGTGGAGGCCGTCAAGCGTGTGGCCCTGGTCGCCGAGCGCAACACCCCGGTGCGGCTCAGCTTCGAGCAGGGCGTGCTGATCCTGGAGGCCGGCTCCAGCGACGACGCACAGGCTGTGGAAAGGGTCGACGCCCAGCTGGAGGGCGACGACATCTCCATCGCCTTCAACCCGACCTTCCTGCTGGACGGCCTCAGCGCGATCGACTCCCCGGTGGCGCAGCTGTCCTTCACGACCTCCACGAAGCCGGCGCTGCTCAGCGGCAAGCCGGCGCTGGATGCCGAGGCGGACGACGCGTACAAGTACCTGATCATGCCGGTGCGCCTCAGCGGCTGACGCGTGCGGAGTTGTCCACAGGCCGTGGGAAAACCATCCCCGGCCTGTGGGGAAACCGCAGGTGAGGGCGCGGCCGGGGGTGTACGTATGAGCGCGTATGCCCACAGCTGTGCGTGACCGTCCGGGTTTAGGCTCGGACGTGGGTACGAAGGTGCCTCACACGCCACAGCAACCTAAGGAACAACTGATGGAGCTTGGTCTCGTCGGCCTCGGCAAGATGGGCGGCAACATGCGCGAGCGCATCCGTCGCGCGGGCCACACCGTCATCGGCTACGACCGCAACCCGGACCTCGCGGACGTCCACAGCCTCAAAGAGCTTGTGGACAGCCTCCAGGGCCCGCGCGTGGTCTGGGTGATGGTTCCGGCCGGTGGCCCCACCCAGTCGACGATCGACGAGCTGGCCGAGCTGCTTCAGCCCGGCGACGTGGTCGTGGACGGCGGCAACTCCCGCTGGACGGACGACGAGAAGCACGCCGAGGAGCTGGCGGCCAAGGGCATCGGCTTCGTCGACTGCGGCGTCTCCGGCGGCGTCTGGGGCCTGGAGAACGGCTACGCGCTGATGTACGGCGGCGACGCGGAGAACGTCGCCAAGGTGCAGCCGGTCTTCGACGCGCTCAAGCCGGAGGGCGACTTCGGCGCGGTGCACGCGGGCCGGGTCGGCGCGGGCCACTTCGCGAAGATGGTCCACAACGGCATCGAGTACGCCATGATGCAGGCCTACGCCGAGGGCTGGGAGCTGCTGGAGAAGGTCGACTCCGTGGAGAACGTCCGCGAGATCTTCCGCTCCTGGCAGGAAGGCACCGTCATCCGCTCCTGGCTGCTGGACCTCGCGGTCAACGCCCTCGACGAGGACGAGCACCTGGACGGGCTGCGCGGTTATGCACAGGACTCCGGTGAGGGACGCTGGACCGTGGAGGCCGCGATCGACAACGCCGTGCCGCTGCCCGCGATCACGGCCTCGCTGTTCGCGCGGTTCGCCTCCCGCCAGGAGGACTCCCCGCAGATGAAGATGATCGCCGCGCTGCGCAACCAGTTCGGTGGCCACGCGGTCGAGAAGAAGTAGTCCACAGCCTGGGGAAACCCCGGGCCACATCCTGCACGCCGGGGGAGGTCGGCGAACGACATGCACGTGACGCATCTGTCGCTGGCCGACTTCCGCTCCTACGCCCGGGTCGAGGTCCCGCTCGACCCGGGCGTCACCGCCTTCGTCGGCCCCAACGGCCAGGGCAAGACCAACCTCGTCGAGGCCGTCGGCTATCTCGCCACCCTCGGCAGCCACCGCGTCTCCTCCGACGCGCCCCTGGTCCGCATGGGCGCCGACCGTGCGGTGATCCGCGCCCAGATCCGGCAGGGCGAGCGCCAGCAGCTGGTCGAGCTGGAGCTGAACCCGGGCAAATCCAACCGCGCCCGCATCAACAGGTCCTCGCAGGTCAGACCGCGTGACGTGCTGGGCATCGTACGGACGGTGCTGTTCGCGCCGGAGGATCTCGCGCTGGTCAAGGGCGATCCCGGTGAGCGGCGGCGCTTCCTGGACGAGCTGATCACCGCGCGCTCCCCGCGCATGGCAGGGGTGCGCTCCGACTACGAGCGGGTGCTCAAGCAGCGCAACACCCTGCTGAAGACGGCCGCGCTCGCACGCAGGCACGGCGGACGGTCGATGGACCTGTCCACGCTCGACGTATGGGACCAGCACCTCGCGCGCGCGGGTGCCGAGCTTTTGGCGCAGCGGCTCGATCTGATCGCGGCGATCCAGCCGCTGGCCGACAAGGCGTACGAGCAGCTGGCGCCCGGGGGCGGGCCCGTCGCCCTGGAGTACAAGCCGTCGGCGCCCGGCGAGGCACACACGCGCGAGGATCTCTACGCCCAGCTGATGGCGGCGCTCGCGGACGCCCGTAAGCAGGAGGTCGACCGGGGCGTCACCCTCGTAGGCCCCCACCGAGACGATCTGGTTCTCAAACTCGGTCAGCTGCCCGCCAAGGGATACGCCTCCCACGGCGAGTCCTGGTCGTACGCGCTGGCGCTGCGGCTCGCCTCCTACGACCTGCTGCGCGCCGAGGGCAACGAGCCGGTGCTGATCCTCGACGACGTGTTCGCCGAGCTGGACGCGCGGCGCCGGGAGCGGCTGGCGGAGCTGGTGGCGCCGGGCGAGCAGGTGCTGGTGACGGCCGCGGTCGACGACGACGTACCGCATGTGCTGACCGGCGCGCGGTACGCGGTGTCCGGTGGGACGGTGGAACGCGTATGAGCGCACAGGAACCCAAGAAGGGCGCCGAGCCCTCCGGAGTCGACCTCGCGCGGGTGGCGCTGCGGGCGGCGAAGGAGGCGGCACGCGCGCGTGGGGACGCGGCCCAGCAGAAGAAGCAGGCGCGGCGGGGCGGCGGACTGCGCTCCGGCGCGCGCGCCGACGGGCGGGACCCGATGGCGCTCGGCGCGGCCATCAACCGGTTGCTCAGCGACCGCGGCTGGGAGACGCCGGCGGCGGTCGGCGGGGTGATGGGGCGCTGGCCGGAGATCGTCGGCGACGACGTGGCCAAGCACTGTGTGCCCGACCGGTACGACGAGGACGAGCGGGTGCTCGTGGTGCGCTGCGACTCGACCGCGTGGGCGACGAACCTGCGGCTTCTGGCGCCCACCCTCGTCGCCCGGCTGAACGAGGACCTCGGGCACGGAGCGGTGCGCCTGCTGAAAGTGATGGGGCCCGGCAGCGCGCCCCGCCGCTACGGGCCGCTGCGGGCGCCGGGCAGCTCGGGTCCCGGCGACACCTACGGCTGACAGGCCCCCTGAAGAGCATCGAGCGGCCGACAGGCCGTGCAGGGCATCGAAGTGAGCGACCTCACATCGGTGCTCCCGTTTGCCTGCCTTTTCCACAGGCTCCCGCCCTTTGTCGTACAACCGCACGCGGGTGCGAATCGCCACCTGACCCGGGAGTAGCGAAGGGTTGACGACCGGAAGCGCTAGGTGGCGCTGTGAGCCTCTTGGAGCCCCCATCCGTATATCGGGAGTCGGCCGAGGCAGGTTCAGGGCGGCACATGCGGACTCAGGTACCGGCAAACCCCCATCAGTGTCAGTGCTACCGGTAGACTGGAAGACAATCCCGCCCCGCGACGCGGGGACGCCCGGGAGAAGCTGAGCAACGCTGATCAAGGCTTACCCACGCAACATGCCGCAGCCGCTCCGGCAATCGCCGACGAGCTCGGCTCGTGCTGTGCCAGAAAGGGCGCTTCGTGGCCGATTCCGGCAACCCCAACGAGAACATCCCGTCCACCGAGGCCCCGGCCGCAGCCGCTGAGGCCTCAGCGGTGTCGTCGTACGACGCCAGTGCCATCACCGTCCTCGAGGGTCTGGACGCGGTCCGCAAGCGCCCGGGCATGTACATCGGCTCGACCGGCGAGCGAGGACTGCACCACCTGGTGTACGAGGTCGTCGACAACTCCGTCGACGAGGCGCTGGCCGGGCACGCGGACACCATCGACGTCACGATCCTCGCCGACGGCGGCGTCCGGGTCGTCGACAACGGCCGTGGCATCCCGGTCGGCATCGTCCCCTCCGAGGGCAAGCCGGCCGTCGAGGTCGTGCTGACGGTGCTGCACGCGGGCGGCAAGTTCGGCGGCGGCGGCTACGCCGTCTCCGGCGGTCTGCACGGCGTCGGCGTCTCCGTGGTGAACGCCCTGTCGTCGAAGGTGTCCGTCGAGGTCAGGACCGACGGCCACCGCTGGACGCAGGACTACAAGATGGGCGTCCCGACCGCCCCGCTGGCCCAGCACGAGGCCATCGAGGAGACCGGCACCTCGGTGACGTTCTGGGCGGACCCGGACATCTTCGAGACCACCGAGTACTCCTTCGAGACGCTCTCCCGGCGTTTCCAGGAGATGGCGTTCCTCAACAAGGGCCTGACCATCCGGCTCACCGACGAGCGCGAGTCGGCCAAGGCCACGGCCGGCGCGGACGAGGCGGGCGCCGACGAGCTGGACGAGGCCAAGACGGTCACGTACCGCTACGACGGCGGCATCGTCGACTTCGTGAAGTACCTGAACTCCCGCAAGGGAGACATGGTGCACCCGACGGTGATCGACCTGGAGGGCGAGGACAAGGACAAGAGCCTGTCCCTCGAGGTCGCCATGCAGTGGAACACCGGCTACAGCGAGGGCGTGTACTCGTTCGCCAACATCATCCACACGCACGAGGGCGGCACCCACGAAGAGGGCTTCCGCGCGGCGCTCACCAGCCTGATCAACAAGTACGCGCGTGACAAGAAGCTGCTGCGCGAGAAGGACGACAACCTCACGGGTGACGACATCCGCGAGGGTCTGACGGCGATCATCTCGGTGAAGCTGAGCGAGCCGCAGTTCGAGGGCCAGACCAAGACCAAGCTGGGCAACACCGAGGCGAAGACCTTCGTGCAGAAGGCCGTCTACGAGCACCTCAGCGACTGGCTGGACCGCAACCCGGTCGAGGCGGCGGACATCGTCCGCAAGGGCATCCAGGCGGCCACCGCGCGCGTGGCGGCCCGCAAGGCGCGCGACCTGACCCGCCGCAAGGGCCTGCTGGAGTCGGCGTCCCTGCCGGGCAAGCTGTCCGACTGTCAGTCGAACGACCCCACCAAGTGCGAGATCTTCATCGTCGAGGGTGACTCCGCCGGCGGTTCGGCCAAGTCCGGCCGCAACCCCGAGTACCAGGCGATCCTCCCGATCCGCGGCAAGATCCTCAACGTCGAGAAGGCCAGGATCGACAAGATCCTGCAGAACCAGGAGATCCAGGCGCTGATCTCCGCCTTCGGCACGGGCGTGCACGAGGACTTCGACATCGAGAAGCTCCGCTATCACAAGATCATCCTGATGGCGGACGCCGACGTCGACGGCCAGCACATCTCCACCCTGCTGCTGACCTTCCTGTTCCGCTTCATGCGGCCGCTGGTCGAGGCCGGGCACGTGTACCTCTCCCGTCCGCCGCTCTACAAGATCAAGTGGGGCCGGGACGACATCGAGTACGCCTACTCGGACCGTGAGCGCGACGCCCTGATCGAGATGGGCCGCCAGCGCGGCAAGCGCGTGCGCGAGGACTCCATCCAGCGCTTCAAGGGTCTCGGCGAGATGAACGCCGAGGAGCTGCGCGTGACCACCATGGACCAGGAGCACCGCGTCCTCGGCCAGGTCACCCTCGACGACGCCGCCCAGGCCGACGACCTGTTCTCGGTCCTGATGGGCGAGGACGTCGAGGCCCGTCGCCAGTTCATCCAGCGCAACGCCAAGGACGTCCGCTTCCTCGACATCTGAGTCGGTCTCAGCTGACCGCACCAGGAAGGATCTTCACCAGCAATGGCCGACGAGAACACCCCCGTCACTCCCGAAGGTGACGGCGTCATCGCCCAGCGTGTCGAGCCCGTCGGGCTCGAGACGGAGATGCAGCGCTCGTATCTGGACTACGCGATGTCCGTCATCGTGTCCCGTGCGCTGCCCGACGTCCGGGACGGTCTCAAGCCCGTCCACCGCCGCGTGCTGTACGCCATGTACGACGGCGGCTACCGCCCCGAGCGCGGCTTCTACAAGTGCGCCCGTGTCGTCGGCGACGTCATGGGCAACTACCACCCCCACGGCGACTCGTCGATCTACGACGCCCTGGTCCGCCTCGCCCAGCCGTGGTCGATGCGGATGCCGCTGGTGGACTCCAACGGCAACTTCGGCTCCCCGGGCAACGACCCGGCGGCGGCGATGCGCTACACCGAGTGCAAGCTGGCGCCGCTGTCGATGGAGATGGTCCGCGACATCGACGAGGAGACCGTCGACTTCACGGACAACTACGACGGCCGCTCCCAGGAGCCGACCGTCCTGCCGGCCCGCTTCCCGAACCTGCTGATCAACGGCTCCGCCGGTATCGCGGTCGGCATGGCGACCAACATCCCGCCGCACAACCTGCGCGAGGTGGCCTCCGGCGCCCAGTGGTACCTGGAGAACCCCGAGGCCAGCCACGAGGAGCTGCTCGACGCGCTCATCGAGCGCATCAAGGGCCCGGACTTCCCGACCGGCGCGCTGGTCGTGGGCCGCAAGGGCATCGAGGAGGCCTACCGCACCGGCCGTGGCTCGATCACCATGCGCGCGGTCGTCGAGGTCGAGGAGATCCAGAACCGCCAGTGCCTGGTGGTCACCGAGCTGCCCTACCAGGTCAACCCGGACAACCTCGCGCAGAAGATCGCCGACCTCGTCAAGGACGGCAAGATCGGCGGCATCGCCGACGTCCGCGACGAGACCTCCTCCCGCACCGGCCAGCGCCTGGTGATCGTCCTCAAGCGGGACGCGGTCGCCAAGGTCGTGCTGAACAACCTCTACAAGCACACCGACCTGCAGACCAACTTCGGCGCCAACATGCTGGCCCTGGTCGACGGCGTGCCGCGCACCCTCTCCCTGGACGCCTTCATCCGCCACTGGGTGCAGCACCAGATCGAGGTCATCGTCCGCCGTACGCGCTTCAGGCTGCGCAAGGCCGAGGAGCGCGCGCACATCCTGCGCGGTCTGCTGAAGGCCCTGGACGCCATCGACGAGGTCATCGCGCTGATCCGGCGCAGCGAGACCGTCGACATCGCCCGCACCGGCCTGATGGACCTCCTGGAGATCGACGAGATCCAGGCCAACGCGATCCTGGAGATGCAGCTCCGCCGCCTCGCGGCCCTGGAGCGGCAGAAGATCGTCCAGGAGCACGACGAACTCCAGGCGAAGATCACCGAGTACAACGAGATCCTGGCCTCCCCGGTCCGCCAGCGCGGCATCGTCAGCGCGGAGCTCGCCGCGATCGTCGAGAAGTACGGCGACGACCGCAAGACCCAGCTGATCCCCTACGACGGTGACATGTCCATCGAGGACCTCATCGCCGAGGAGGACATCGTCGTTACCGTCACGCGCGGTGGCTACGTCAAGCGCACCAAGACGGTCGACTACCGCGCCCAGAAGCGCGGCGGCAAGGGCGTGCGCGGCACGAAGCTGAAGGAAGACGACATCGTCGACCACTTCTTCGTCTCCACCACGCACCACTGGCTGCTGTTCTTCACCAACAAGGGCCGCGTCTACCGCGCCAAGGCCTACGAGCTGCCCGACGCCGGCCGGGACGCGCGCGGTCAGCACGTCGCCAACCTGCTGGCCTTCCAGCCGGACGAGGCGATCGCCGAGATCCTCGCGATCCGCGACTACGAGGCCGCGCCCTACCTGGTCCTCGCCACCAAGGCGGGCCTGGTGAAGAAGACCTCGCTGAAGGACTACGACTCCCCGCGCGCGGGCGGCGTCATCGCCATCAACCTCCGCGAGCGCGAGGACGGCAGCGACGACGAGCTGATCGGCGCCGAGCTGGTCTCCGCCGAGGACGACCTGCTGCTCATCAGCAGGAAGGCGCAGTCCATCAGGTTCACGGCCACGGACGACGCCCTGCGCCCCATGGGCCGCGCCACCTCCGGTGTGAAGGGCATGAGTTTCCGCGAGGGCGACGAGCTGCTCTCGATGAATGTTGTTCGACCGGGTACGTTCGTGTTCACTGCCACAGACGGCGGGTACGCGAAGCGCACCGCTGTCGACGAGTACCGCGTCCAGGGCCGCGGCGGCCTCGGCATCAAGGCCGCCAAGATCGTGGAGGACCGCGGTTCGCTCGTCGGCGCGCTGGTGGTCGAGGAGACCGACGAGATCCTCGCCATCACGCTCGGCGGCGGTGTGATTCGTACGCGAGTCAACGAGGTCAGGGAGACGGGCCGTGACACCATGGGCGTCCAACTGATCAATCTGGGCAAGCGCGATGCCGTGGTCGGCATCGCACGCAACGCCGAGGCGGGGCGCGAGGCGGAGGAGGTCGACGGCGACGTGGCCGTCGACGAGACCGCCGAAGGCGCCGCGGTCACCGGCACGGACGAGGGTGAGGCGCCCTCGGCCGAGTAGGCACGAGGAGTGAGTCACGTGAGCGGAGCCACGGGCGCCGGATCGTCCGGTACGTCGACCGGCACCTCTGCCGGAACGGACGGCGGCGGCCGTGGCTCCGCCGCGCACGCCACCAGTGGCGGACACACTTCCTCGTACGGCACTCATGGATCCCAGGGGGGAACTGTGACGGACACCCAGCAGGCTGCTTCACCGCTGCCCGGCGAGCGGCAGCCGCAGCAGCCGGCAGGGCCCTACCACCCGCCGCAGGCCTACCAGACCCAGGGCGGGACCGCCGGGGCCATGCGCAAGCCGCGCACCGGCGCACGGACCACGCCGCGGGTGCGCAAGGCGCGCCTGCGGGTGGCGAAGGCCGACCCGTGGTCGGTGATGAAGGTCAGCTTCCTGCTCTCCATCGCGCTCGGCATCTGCACCATCGTCGCCGCGGCGGTGCTGTGGATGGTCATGGACGCCATGGGCGTCTTCTCCACGGTCGGCGGCACCATCTCCGAGGCGACCGGGTCGAACGAGTCCAACGGCTTCGACCTGCAGTCGTTCCTGTCGCTGCCGAACGTCCTGCTGTTCACGACGATCATCGCGGTCATCGACGTCGTCCTGGCGACGGCGCTGGCCACGCTGGGCGCGTTCATCTACAACCTGTCCGCGGGCTTCGTGGGCGGTGTGGAGCTGACGCTCGCCGAGGACGAGTGAGCGGATCCCCCGCGGCCCCCGCGGGCCTGCGGGATACCGATTTTGGGACTGCGCCTGTCGTGCGCTAATCTTCAGGAGTCAGCGCGCGGGACACACACCGCAGAGCGCGGCGGGGCTATAGCTCAGTTGGTTAGAGCGCATCCCTGATAAGGATGAGGCCACAGGTTCAAATCCTGTTAGCCCCACAGCAAAAGATCGGGCGTCTCCCCTACGGGAGGCGCCCGATCGGCGTTTGTGCGGCCTTACGGTGGGCCGGGCGGCGGACGGGTTCGACGGGCCGGTTCCCCTCGTCCGGCACCGGTCCCTCCCCTCGCGGGGACCGGTGCCGGACGGTGGGTTCGGGTCGATCCTGTCGGCGTGGATCGAGCGGACGCCCTCGGGCCTGGTCGGCGCGTGCGCGGCCGCAGCATGATCCTGCCTGGTGAGGCCTGCCGGGAGGAGCGTCCGGTGTCCGGACCGGGGCTTTGTTGCAGGTCAGCCGTATAAAGTGAGTTTTCCGGTCCGGACGTCCAAGTGCGGAGGGAAGCAAGGGGTGGACACCTTGAGTGCCGACTCAGGGCCGCGCACAGCCCTCGCCGAACGTCTTGCGCTGCTGTACCGGGAGGCCGGCAACCCGCCGCTGAAGCGGGTGTCCGAGGCCGTGACACGGCTGCAGCGGGTCGACGAACGGGGGCGGCCCGTACGGGTCTCCGCGCAGCGCATCAGCGACTGGCGGCGCGCCCGGAACGTCCCCGCCCAGTTCGCCGCGCTCGCGGCCGTGCTGCACGTGCTGATACCCCAGGCGCGCCGCCTGCGGCCCACCCCGGTGTCGCCGGGTCTGTACGAGTTGGCGCAGTGGCAGCGGCTGTGGGAGAGCGCGGTGGCCGGCCCGGCCGAGCCGGGGGAGGAGCCGGAGCAGCAGCAGCCCGCCTTGGGGGTCTGCCCCTACCGCGGGCTCGCCTCCTACCGGCAGCAGGACGCCCGCTGGTTCTTCGGCCGCGAGCGCAGCACGGACGCCCTCGTCGCCCAGTTGCGCGAGGTGGAGGACACCGGCGGCCTGGTGATGCTGGTCGGCGCCTCCGGCGCGGGCAAGTCCTCGCTCCTGAGCGCCGGTCTGGTGCCCGCCCTGCGCGAGAACGCCGACCGGGGGCGCGAGAACACCGACCGGGCGCGTACGGTGCTCCAGCTCGTCCCCGGCGCCGACCCGACGGCCGAGCTGATCCGGTGGATCCCGGACCTCGCGGCCGTGGCCGTGCCGGACACCACGGACCCCGTGGGTGAGGGCGCCACCCCCGACGCGACGTCGCCGGACCCCCGCGCGGTCCTCGGCCCCCGCCCCGTACCCGACCCCGACGGCCATGGGTTCGCCCAGGCCGTCCGAGCGGCCGTCAGGGCATGGGCCGGCAGGGAGGTTTCCCCCGGCGGGCGGCCCGTCGTCATCGTGGACCAGTTCGAGGAGGCCTTCACCCTCTGCCCCGACGAGTCGGTGCGGCGCACGTTCGTACGGATGCTGCATGCCGCGGCCGCGCCCGGGCCCGCCGGCGAACCGGCACCCGTGCTGGTCGTGCTGGGCATCCGGGCCGATTTCTACGAGCAGTGCCTGAGCCACCCCGAACTCGCCGACGCGCTGCAGCACCGGCACATGGTGCTCGGCCCGCTGACCACGGCCGAGCTGCGCGCGGCGGTCACCGGCCCCGCCAAGGCGGTCGGCCTGGAGCTGGAGCCCGGTCTCGCGGAGCTGATCGTGCGGGAGGTGAGCGCCGACGGGCCGCGCGGCGCGCACGACGCCGGGGTGCTGCCGCTGCTGTCCCACGCGCTGCTCGCCACCTGGCAGCGCCGCAAGGTAGGCCGGCTCACGCTGGCCGGCTATCGCGCGGCCGGCGGCATCCAGGGCGCGGTCGCGGCGACCGCCGAGCGGGCCTGGTCCGGCCTGGACCCCGCGGCACGCTCGGCCGCCCGGCTGCTGCTGCTCCGGCTCGTCCGGCTCGGCGAGGACACCCAGGCCACGCGCCGCCGCGGCACCCGGCGCCAGTTGGCGCAGGAGTCGACCGACCCGGACAAGACCGAGGAGTCCCTGGAGGCGCTGGTCCGCGCCCGGCTGGTGACGCTGGACGCCGAGACGGTGGAGATCACCCACGAGGCACTCCTGCACGCCTGGCCCCGGCTGCGCGACTGGATCGACGAGGACCGCACCGGCAACCTGCTGCGCCAGCGCCTGGAGGAGGACGGCCGCGCCTGGGAGGAGTCCCGGCGCGATGCCGCCCTGCTCTACCGGGGCTCGCGGCTGGAACACGCCCACGGCTGGGCGAAGTCGGCCGGGGGCACCCTGCTGACCCGCAGCGCGGTGGAGTTCCTGGCCGCCTCGGTCCGGCTGCGCCGGCGCACGGTGTGGATCGGCCGGGCCGCGGTGTCGGCGCTGCTCGTCCTCGCGGTGGTGGCCGTCGGCGCGGCCGTCGTGGCGTGGCAGCAGCGCGACGACGCGGTGTTCGAGCACGTCCTGGCCGAGGCGGACCGGGTGCAGTACACCGACCCGTCGCTGTCCGCCCAACTGGACCTGGTCGCGCACCGGCTGCGCCCCGGCGACGAGGGCACCGGCAACCGGCTGGTCTCGATCGTCAACGCCCCGCTGGCCACGCCGCTCGCGGGCCACAAGGGCGCCGTCTACCTCACCAGCTTCCGCCCCGACGGCAAGGTCCTGGCCACCGCCAGCTACGACCGCACGGTCCGCCTGTGGGACGTGTCCGACCCGACCCGGCCCGAGCCGCTGGGCGAGCCGCTGACCGGGCACACCAGCTGGGTCAGCACCGCCGTCTTCAGCCCCGACGGCCGCACGCTCGCCAGCGCCTCCGACGACGGCACGATCCGCCGCTGGGACGTGTCCGACCCCGCGCATCCGCGCCCGCTCGGCGAGCCCGTCACCGGCGACGACGGCACCGTCTACCTGCTCGCCTTCAGCCCCGACGGCCGTACGCTGGCCGCCGCCACCGAGGAACACGTCGTCCGCCTGTGGGACGTGGCGGACCCCGCTCGCCCGCGCCGCCTCGGCGTGCTGACCGGGCACGAGGACGCCGTGCGGGCCGTCGCGTTCAGCCCGGACGGCCGTGTGCTCGCCTCCGGCGGCGACGACGACACCGTACGGCTGTGGAGCACGGCCGACTGGCACCAGATGGGCGGGCCGCTGGCCGGGCACCGGGGCACCGTGCACTCGGTGGCCTTCAGCCCGGACGGGCACACCCTGGCCTCCGGCAGCTCGGACGACACCGTCCAGCTCTGGGACGCGCGCCGGGGCAGGGCGCTGGGCGCGCCGCTGACCGGGCACACCGGCCCCGTGTGGTCGGTGGCGTTCAGCCCTGACGGGACGATGCTCGCGGCCGGCAGCGCCGACTCCACGGCGAGCCTGTGGAACGTCCGCAACCCCGCCTTTCCCTCGCAGGTCGGCGAGCCGCTCGCGGGCAGCAGCGGGGAGATGTACGCGGTCGGCTTCGGCCCCGACGGGCGGACCCTCGCGACCGGCAGCGGCGACAGCCTCGTACGGCTGTGGTCCATCCCGACGTCCGACATGGTCGGCCGGATCGGCGCGTTCCGCCCCGACGGGCGGGTGCTCGCCACGTCCTCGCGCGACGAGCACGTCCGGCTGTGGGACATCCGGCGCCCCGCCCGGCCCGTCCTGCTGGGCACGCCGTTCCTGCCGGCCGACGGGGACGCGCAGTCCCTGGCCTTCTCGCCCGACGGCCGTACCCTCGCCGTGGTCACCGGCAGCCGCGCGGTGCAGCTGTGGAACGTCTCCGACCCCTCCCACCCCGTCCCCTACGGCAGGTCCCTGCCCCTGCGCACCCGGTTCGCCGGGCCCAGCACGCTGGCGTTCAGCCCGGACGGCCGTACGCTCGCGACCGCCTACGACGACCGTTCCGTACGGCTGTGGGACCTGCGGGACCCGGCGCACCCGCGCCCCTACGGGCCGTCCCTGACCGGCCACTCCGGCTATGTGAACGCGCTGGTGTTCAGCCCGGACGGGAACACCCTGGCCAGCGGCGGCGCCGACGGCACGATCCGGCTGTGGCGGGTGGCCGACCCGCGCCGCGCCGAGCGGCTCGGGGTGCCCCTGACCGGGCACTCGGGGCCGGTGAACGCGCTGGCGTTCAGCCCCGACGGCCGGACGCTGGCCGCCGGCAGCGACGACAACACGGTCCGGCTGTGGGACATCGCCGACCCGCTGCAGGCGACCGCGCTGTCCGCGCTGCGCGGGCACAGCGAGGCGATCGTGTCCCTGACGTTCAGCCGGGACGGCCGCAGGCTGGCCAGCGGCGGCAACGACGACACGGTCCGGCTGTGGGACGTGACCGACCCGGCCCACGCCTCCGCGATCGGGCAGTCGATGAGCCCCAACGCCCGCACCGGCACGTTCCTGGCCTTCAGCCCCACCAGCCATATGCTCGGCGTCTCCAGCGGCACCGACACCGTACGGCTGTGGGACCTGGACGTCGACGCGGCGGTGGACCGGATCTGCCGGGTCACGCGCGGGGTGCTGACGCCGG
This sequence comes from Streptomyces sp. NPDC096205, assembly GCF_044763135.1. Taxonomy (NCBI): domain Bacteria; kingdom Bacillati; phylum Actinomycetota; class Actinomycetes; order Kitasatosporales; family Streptomycetaceae; genus Streptomyces; species Streptomyces sp. NPDC096205. Next base: position 264,200 of record NZ_JBIWFS010000003.1, read on the forward strand.
AGAAGTGGCGGGAGTACCTGCCCCGGCTGTCGTACTCGGCGCCGTGCGGGGACGACTGAGGCCCCGGCCGGAAAGGCACTGTTCCGGGGCATTGACAGCCTTGTTAGGGTTGGTGTCAGCCCGATCGCTGGTGCATCCCCCGTCGCCAGCGATCGGGCCCTTTTCGTGTGCGCCGCTGGTCATCTGACGGACCGTCAGCTACGGTCCGGATGCTGCTTCTCCTGCCGTACGTCCTTTTGAAGGGGTGTGCCATGCAGACGCGTCCTTCCAGCCCGCGGCCACCGGGTGCGCCCCGGTGGGTGGCGATGGTCCACCGGCCCTGTGACGGCTCCTGGACGGTGGCCGCCGAGTCGCCGTACCGGGCTCCCGTGCTCTACGCCGCCGGCCAGATGGCCCAGACCCTGCGGGCGCGCGGCGCCGCGGCGGAGCTGGAGGTGTGGGGGCCGCGCGACGGCGACTGGCAGCGGTTCACCGGGCCGGTCGAGCCCCCGGCCGCCGTACGGCAAGAGGCCTCCGGGCCCAGCCGGCTGGACGAGCGGATGAGCGACCGCCGGCAGCAGGTGCTCCTGGCGGGCCTGAGCGGGGCGGGCCTGTACGACCTGACCACGGAGGACCAGACCGCCGTCGAGACGTTGGTCGACCGGCTCGACGAGGCCACCCTGCGGCGGGTCGCGCACTGGCTGACGTCCGCCGGTTCAGCACCGCGGCCGCTGGGCAGTCACCCCTCGTGACGACCTCTCGGGCAGGAGTGCGCATGAAGGTGTCCATCGACCAGGACCTCTGCTACGGCTCCGGCGACTGCGTGTACCGCGTGCCGTCCGTCTTCACGGTCGTGGACGGGTTCGGCGCCGTCCTGCCGGGCCGCGAGGACACCGGGGCGGACGCGCTGGTGCGGGAGGCGGCGGAGAAGTGCCCGTCGCAGGCGATACGGATCGAGGGCTGACGGACCTGCGGTGTCAGCCGGTCTGCCAGCGCAGGTCGGTCAACGCACGCGCGCGTGCTTCCGCGACGGCCATCCGGGCCGCCCGCTCGACCGGGTCGACATGGGCCGCCTGGCCGGTCACCTGCCCGTCCCACTTGCGGTAGAGCAGCCCGACCTCCGCGGTGAACCAGCCCCGGCTCACGGCGTCGAGCGCCAGCAGCAGCCCGGTGTCCTCGGAGGCGGGCAACGCCATCCAGCCACCCAGGGCGAGCAGCAGATCCCGTCGTACGAAGAGACTGGCCGGGTGGACCGGGGCGCGGAAGCCGGCTGCCTTCCAGGCGGCGAGGACCGTGCCGCGCTCGATCGGGCCGGGCTCCGGGTCGCCCGGGAAGCCCACGGTGGAGCCGTCCGGCAGCGCGTCGAGGACGCGTGAGGTGGCCCAGCCGATCGTGGGGTCCGCCTCCAGCGCGGCCAGGTCGCGGGCGAGGGCGCCCGGGGTGAGCCGGTCGTCGGCGTCGAGGACCTTCACATACGCGCCGTCCGCGTGCGCCAGCGCCAGGGTGCGGGCCACTCCGGGACCGCCGGGCCGGCCCTGACGAAACGTCACGCGCGTGTCGTCCGGCACATGGTGGGCGACCGCGTCCGTGCTGCCGTCCTCCTGGATCAGCCAGTGCCAGTCCCAGCCCTCGGGCAGCTCCTGCGCGCACAGCGAGTCGTAGGCGTCCCGGAGGAAGGGCGCGGAGGGGGCGTGGACCGCGGTGACGACGGTGATACGCCGGAGCACGGCGCCTTCACCACCTTTCCAGAGGAGTGGTGAACAACAGCTCCGTGCGGTCGCCCGGCAGCGTCACATGGGAGACGTCCACGACACGGCCATGGAGGTCGTACGACGTCTTGCGGAGCAGAATCACGCAGGCGCCGTCGGGCAGACACAGCTCTGCCGCCTCACGCGCGGTCGGCGGGCGGGCGGTCAGGCGCTCCTCGATGCGGTCGATCTCGATGCCGACCGTGTGCAGCTGGTGATGCGTGCCGCCCGGCCACGGCTCCCTGGAGACGTCCAGGAGCTCGGGGTTGGCGGCGATCGTCTCCCGCAACAAATACGACGTGACAAGGCTCAGGGGCGCCTGCTCCCGGGCACAGCGGGTCCGGTAGGAGCGGCGCAGCAGGGGCGTGCCTTCCGGCACGCCGAAGGCCTCGGCGAGTTCCTCGGAGGCCGTCACATCGTCGTACTCGGCGTGGAAGATCAGGTCTTGGGGGGTGAGCCCGGTCTCGTGCTCGGTGGCTCCGGTGCTCGCCCTCTTGGCGAGGGGCTGCCGGGCACGGTCCTTCTCCCACTGGTGGCGCCGGTTGTCACGCACGGCGCGGGTCCGGGGAGGGGGTGGCTCGGGGCTGCTGCTCATCGGCTTCAGCCTACGGAGGGGGTCCGGGGGTGTGGGGGCGAGGGGTGGGGCTCGGGGGCGGGGCTCGGGGGTGGCTTCAGGTGTTTCGCCATGCTTGTTGTGAGGGTTCTGGTCAGGGCGGTCGTCAGGGGGACTGTCCTGGTCAACGGTGGAGGAGCCCGGTGTGGGGCGCGTAGGGCGTGTGGGGCTCGTGGGCCGCGGGAGCCGCTTGAGCCTCGTTGGCCGTGTGAGCCTCGTTGGCCGGGTGGGCGGGCGTGCCCTGGGCTGCCTCACCTGCGGGGGCTGCCTGGAGGGCAGGGGCTCCGTGGGTGCCCTGGGCGCTCTCGGTGCCCCATGCGTTCTCGGCGCTCTCTGCGGACTCTGCGCCCTCAGCGCCCTCGGCGCAGGAGTCGGTCAGCGCGGCCGTGGCGTCCTCGGTGTCGGTCAGAGGCAGGTGACGGCAGCTCGGGCTCTTGCCGTGGGCCTCGGCGTGGATGCGCTGCTTCATCGTGGGAGGCAGTGACTTGGCGTGGGACCAGGCCCACAGAGACATCGCGGCCGGCGCGGCGAGCGGGGCGCTGGTGTTGCGGGCGGGCTCGGTCTGCGGTACCGGCGCGGCGGCGGCCGTGGCGGCGGTGGTGGTGACGAGACCGAGCGCCGTGCACAGCGCGAGGAAGGCGGTGACGAAGGCGGTCCACAACTGCATGACCTTGTTCCGGGCCATGATCCCTCACTTTCGGGTTGGGCGATTTGCGTACTTTCCTCATGATGTGTATGCGGGTCGCGAAGTGGTGGACCGACGCCCCCGGCGCGTCGATCTTCAGATGAACACCACACGGATGGGTGCAAGAGCCCTGAAAAACCCCTGAGAGGGAAGAAGGCGGGCGAATGGTCACGTTCCGTGGGGGTGTGATCACCCTCAGATCACAGTGGTGAACCACCGTCTATTGCGGTGCTCGGGGCCGGAGTTGAGGGCCCGGCGCAGGTCACCGATCGATATCGGACGGTGTGTATAGTCGGGCGCCAGAGGTCCCCTACGTCAACGAAAGACGAGGTCGCGCGGTGAAGAAGCTTCTCCTGGTCGCACTGGCCGCCATCGGCGGGCTCCTCGTGTACCGCCAGATCCAGGCGGATCGCGCCGAGCAGGATCTGTGGACGGAGGCGACTGACTCCGTGCCCACGGGTTCGTGAGTTCCTGATTCGAACAGACCCCGGCCGCATGCGCGGTCGGGGTTTTGTGTGTCCGGGGCGCGCGGCAGGATGGGCCCCGGCCGACGGGAGGGGTGGCGCGCGATGGGGCGGCGACGTACGGCGTGGGTACGGCGACGGGCGCGGACCCGGGTGCACGCGCGCGTGGGCGCGGCCCTGCTGTGCGGGGTCACCGCGCTGAGCCTGGTCCCGGCACTCTGGGCGTGGCCCGCGCGGGCTGCCGGCCGCTCGGACGACCACCCCTTCGCCTACGCCGAGGACGCACGGCTGCTCCCCGCGGCGAGCAGCACCACCGACGCCGAGCGCCTCGAGCTCGGCGGCATCTACCGCAGCTCCCTGTCGCACGGCACGAAGGCCTACTACCGCCTCGAACTCGACTCCGCCGCCAACGCCTATGTCTCCGCCACGGTCGTCCCACCGCCCGGCACCACCGTCTCCGCCCTCGACGGCGTCAAGGTGTCCGTCCAGGACGTCGACGGAGGCATCTGCTCCGTCGACACCGAGACCTTCGGCAGTGTCCGCAGTGCGCGTCCCCTCACGGCGTGGGGGATGCGGGAGCTGACCTCGCGGAGGTCGCGCTGCCAGGAGGCCGGGACGTACTACGTGGTGGTGGAGACGGGGAGGGGCGGGGCGTCGGGGGGCTCCGGGGCTTCGGACGACTCCGCAGCCCCGGATGCGTTCGCGTCGGGGGAGTGGGGCCTGGAGCTGACCACCGTCTCGGAACCGGGGCTGTCCCGGACCGGCGCGACCGAGGCACCCGAGAGCTGGAACTCCGCCCCGCCCGCCGACCTCACCGGGGACCCCGTCGCCCGCACCGGCGGCGCCGGCTTCTCCCGGGCCACCCGTCTCGGCCACGGAGTCTGGCAGGACGGGATCCGGCCGGGGCAGACCCTGTACTACGAGGTTCCGCTGGGCTGGGGCCAGCAGGTGTACGTCACCGCCGAGCTGGGCAGCTCGCCCGGGCGGTCCGGGGCGACCGCGGGGGCGCTGGACCTCACCCTCTACAACCCGGCACGCGGTCCGATCGAGGACACGAGCACCGGCTATTACGGGCGGCAGCAGTCCGCCGACCTTGATCCGCTGCCGCCGGTCGGCCACGAGAACCGGTTCGCCGTCGCCGACCGGGTCAGCGGCATGCGGTTCGCCGGGTCGTACTACCTCGCCGTCCATCTCTCGGCCCAGGTGGCGGAGCGCTTCGGCGACGGGCCGCTGGGGCTGACCCTGCGCCTGCGCGTCTCGGGAGCGGCCCGTTCCGGACCCGGGTACGCGGGGGAGCCCCTGCCGCGGGGGATCTTCGACGTGGCCGGCGGCCCGGCCTCGCTGCCGGGCGGTGGGCCGGGAGCGGGGGCCTCCGGTGGGGGCGCGCAGGACGAGGCCGTGATGCGGGCGCTGGCGGTGGGCGGCATCGGCGGGGGAAGCGCGCTGGTGGCAGGGCTCGGCGTGTGGACCGCGGTGGCGCGGAGGCGAGCGCGAGCAGGGTGAGCGGCGGATACGCGGCGCGGCGGAGGCGGACCCTCGGTCGGCGGAGCCGGAGCCTCGTTCGTCACAGGTGAGCGAGCGCCCAGAAGCCCACGGCGTAGCAGGCCAGGGCCAGCAGCAGGACCGGGACGGTCACCTTGGCGGACGGTCCCGGGCGGCGCCGGCGCCGTCGGTGCTGGCGTCCTTCGGCCCGTGCCGGGAGCACCGGCTGCCGGATTTCCTGCGCGGGGGTGGGAACCTGCGCGTCCCGAGCGGTGTACGAAGCAGTAGAGGCATCGATACGCGGCTGGGGGGAGTACGGGACGTGGGTGGGTGTGTAGGGCGACGGCGCGAGGTGGGGCTGCGGCGGGGCCAGGGGAGCCTGTGGCCTGCGATCCTCGGTGTCTGCTGGATCGTGGGGCGGCGTCTGAGGTGGTACCTGGGGCTGTCTGTGGGGCTGCCCGTGGGCAGGTTGCACGCGGGGTTGTCGTACGCCGGGCGGGGATTGCGGCTGGGAACCGGACGGCAGCGGCGGAGGCAGCGGGAAACTGCCCGTGTCCGACATGGAGATCTGGGGAGCCTCGGGGGCCTGGCGGACCGGGGGGCCCGAGGACTGGTACGAGCCGGAGGAGCCGGTGCCCTGAGATGCGCCGGTTCCCTGAGATGCGCCGGTGCCCTCCCCCGAAGACTCCTTCACTCCGGGCGCCCGCTTCAGCGGTCCCTCGGGGCCGAACCCCGGCGGCAGCGGCCCGAGTTGGTCGAAGATCTCGATCAACTCGTCGTCGGGCCCCGGCTCCGGCAGCAGCTCCACCGCGGTGGCGAGTGCCTTGCGCGCCCCCGTGGCCGTACGGAAACGGGCCTGCGGGTCGGGCTGCAGCAAGGTCGCCACGACCTGCCACAGAGGCTCGGGAATGCCCTTGGGCGCACTCGGTGTGCCATGCGCCGTGAAGTACTCGACGAGCGCCTTGGCGTCAGGCTTGGCGCCCTCCAGCAGATACAGCGCGACGAGCCCGACGGCGAACAGGTCGGCGGGGAAGTCCGGTTCCGAGCCGAGCAGTTGCTCGGGCGCGAGATAGCCGGGCGTGCCCACCACGAGGTTGGTCTCCGTCAGGCGCGGCTCGCCCAGCCGCATGGCGATGCCGAAGTCGGACAGGCGCAGCCGGGGGCGCCCCGTGCCGGTGGCCTCCAGCAGCAGGTTGGCAGGCTTGATGTCGCGGTGCACCACGCCTTCGGCGTGCACGGCGGCGAGGCCGGACAGGAGTTGATCCAGAAGTGTGGCGACGAAGGCGGGCGGCAGAGGGCCGTAGTCGCCGACGAGGTGGACCAGCGAACCGCCCGCGACGAGGTCCATGGTGAACAGGACCTGGTCGTCGTCGGCGGCCCAGCTGGCGGGAGCGAGGACATGGGGGTGGTCGATCCGCAGCGCCTGTTCGCGGACGAAGCGCAGCAGTGAGTGGGCGTCGCGTTGCTGGAGGACCTTGGCCGCCACATAGCGCCGTCGGCGGTGGTCCCAGGCACGCCAGACGGCGCCGACGCCGCCGCGTCCGATCGGGTCGACCAGTTCGTACCGGCCGGCGAACACCTCACCCATCGCTGTGCGTTGCTCCTCCCCCTGCGACCGATGCCCGGCCCGGCCCCGAGTCCCTCGCTCCCCTTTACTCCCCCGGCAACTCGTCAGTACTCCCCCGGCACGTGCCCGGGTGGTCGGTGCCGGGTCCGGGGTGGTCAGTGCTGGGCCCGGAGTGGTCGGTGTCGTGCCCGGGGTGGTCGGTCCGGGCCCGGCCGCCGAACCCCCTCGGTCGGCCGGGCCGGGCGGTCAGCTCTGGTGGGACTGGTAGTGGGCGACGGCGTCGGAGGTGCGGCCGGCGCCGTAGACGCGGAGGAACTCGGCGAGTTCCGGGTGCGTGGGGGCGAGGGTGTCGGCGGCGTCGATGATGTCACCGGCGGCGGCGACGGAGCGCAGCAGCGACTGGATCTCGCGGACGACCCGCTTGACGGTCGGGGCACCCGAAGTGTTCGTCGTCTGCGTCACGTTGCTCAGCACGGAGCCCCCCTGCGACTTCTTGATCTCGTCCATGCGCTCGGTGGCCTCGGCGGCGCTCACGCTGCCGTCGGCGACCTGCGCGGCCAGCTCCTGGAGCAGCTGCACGCGCTGGACGACGGCAGGGTTGCCGATCTTCGCCCGCTGACCACTCATCAGCTGCGACAGCATCGGTGCCGACAGTCCCAGTACCCCCGCGAGACGAGCCTGGTTGAGGCCAAGATCGTCGATGAGCTTACGGAAGAGCGCCCCCAGCGGCTCCCCGTACCAGTTCCGCTGCAGTTCCCGCGCTCTCGCGGTGGCTTCCTGCTGTGCGGCGTCCATTGCGTCTCCCCATCGCTTCCCCAAAAACCGCGGTTCGCTGTAGCGAACCACGCCGAGCATCTTACGGAGAGTGGTCGGCCGCAGGGAGCCCCAATCTTTTTGCGAGATCCCCCGGGTGACCCGGTACTCTGGTCTGCGGCGCCTGCCGGTGCGAGGTACTTTCGGCGGGACGCTTGTCGCGGGGCCTTAGCTCAGTTGGTAGAGCGCTGTCTTTGCATGGCAGATGTCAGGGGTTCGACTCCCCTAGGCTCCACTCGCAAAAATGCCCTCCGAACTGCGGAAACGCAGTTCGGAGGGCATTTTTTACGTCGCGTCGTGCCGCGCCGCGACGTCGTGCCGCGGGGACCGCCGGAGCAATCAGCGCTGATCGTCGCGGTGCGCGGCCTCCTCCTCGGCCTCCTTGGCCTGGACCTCCGGGTCGAGGGAGCCGCTGCCGTCGACGGAGGTCAGCGGCGTCGGCTCGGGAACCTCGGTGGCGGCGGGAGGCTCGACCAGCCAGTCGGGGTTGGCCTGCTTGTCCCACCACTTCCATGCGGCGAAGGCGCCGCCGGCGACCATGCCGAAGATCGCCACGAACTTCACGGCACGGCCCGCGCGGGACCGCCGCTCGTGCTTGCGGACCAGCTTGCGGATCTCCTCCGGCGTGACCTGACCGCGCAGCGCGGCCAGCGCCGCGGCACCGCGCGCCGCGGCCTCGTCCTTAGCGGGCCCGGCCGCGGCCACGGCCTGCTCGATCATCGGCCTGGAGTATTCGGCGGCCTGCCGCGCGGCGACACGCGTGCGTGCGGCGGCCTCCTGCGCTGCGTGGTCGACCTTGGGTGGCACATGCGTCCTTGCCTCGGCCAGCAGCGGCGCGACATGGGACGCGTACTGCACACGTGCCTGCCCGGCGGCCTGGGAGACCTTGGGCGCGAGCCGTAGGCGCGCCTCCTGCGCGTACTGCGCGGCCCTTTCCTTGGCGGTGTCGGCGTAGGGCGCCACCACTTCCGCGGCGTGCAGCACGCTGTCCTTCGCCGAGCCGGTCGCGGCGCGCACGCTGTCGATGCGGGTCACGGGATCCTCCTCCTCGGTGGCGTACGGTATTTCGACTTTCCACCCTTTTACGGATCATGCCTACCGGCACGCCTCGCGGCATGTGGGGGCGGGCATTCGGGTCCAGGGGACTAACAGGGAGCAACAGGGCTTGTCGTCGACAATGCCACGGATTGCCCGGCCGCGCTGGGCAACACCCGCACCGGACGACGCAAGACCCACGCCGTACGACGCAGGGTGCCCGGCGTGCGAGGATCGGGGGGATCACAGGAAGACAACGGAAGGCACACCGTGGCCGAGCAGCTCTACGCCACCCTCAAGACCAACCGCGGCGACATCGTGGTCCGACTGTTCCCGAACCACGCTCCGAAGACGGTCAGGAACTTCGTCGAACTCGCTCAGGGACAGCGGGAGTGGACGAACCCCGAGACCGGTGCGAAGACGTCGGACCCGCTCTACAACGGCACGGTCTTCCACCGGGTCATCAGGGGCTTCATGATCCAGGGCGGTGACCCGCTGGGCAACGGCGTCGGCGGCCCCGGCTACGAGTTCGAGGACGAGTTCCACCCCGACCTCTCCTTCAACAAGCCCTACCTGCTGGCCATGGCCAACGCCGGTCCGGGCACCAACGGCTCGCAGTTCTTCATCACCGTCTCCCCGACGCCGCATCTGAACCGCCGGCACACCATCTTCGGCGAGGTCGCCGACGCGGCGAGCCAGAAGGTCGTCGACTCCATCGCGACCACCGACACCGCCCGCAACGACCGCCCGGTGCAGGACGTCGTCATCGAGTCGGTCGTCGTCGAGAAGCGCTGACCGGCCCCGGCGCCGACCGGCTTCGCCTGTCTTCTCCCGCCGGGAACCAATCGCCCCGCTCGTCCGTAGGGATGAGCGGGGCTTTTCGTCCACGAATCGCCTCCGCAGATGTCTACGAGGACGGGGTGACGCGCATGCAGCAGGTGCCGGACGCACAGCAGGTCCCCGTGTGCTACCGCCACCCGGACCGCGAGACCGGCGTGCGCTGCACCCGCTGCGAGCGCCCCATCTGCCCCGAGTGCATGATCAGCGCCTCGGTGGGCTTCCAGTGCCCCGAGTGCGTCCGGGGCGCCACCGACGGCAGCGGACCGGTGGCCCGCGCCGCCGCGCCCCGCACCATCGCGGGCGCGACCGTCGTCGGCGACACCCGGCTGATCACCAAGATCCTGATCGCGATCAACCTCGCGGTGTTCGTCGCCGTGAGCCTGCGGGAATCGCTCCTGAACGATCTCGTGCTGATCGGCGCCTGGCCGCCCGCGCCCTGGATCGCGACGGAAGGCGTCGCGGAGGGCGACTGGTACCGGCTGCTGACCTCGACGTTCACCCACCAGGAGTTCTGGCACATCGGCTTCAACCTGCTCAACCTGTGGCTGCTGGGCAGCCAGGTGGAGGCCGCGCTCGGCCGGGCCCGCTATCTCACGCTCTATCTGCTCTCCGGCCTGGCCGGCAGCACCCTCGCCTATCTGCTGACGGACCCGGCCACCGCCACGCTCGGGGCCTCCGGCGCCGTCTTCGGCCTGTTCGGCGCCTTCGCCGTGCTGCTGCGCCGGCAGAACTACGACATGCGTCCGGTGCTGGTGCTGCTGGCGATCAACCTGGTCTTCACCTTCAGCCCGGGGACCAACATCTCCTGGCAGGCCCACATCGGCGGCCTGGTGGCCGGTACGGCGATCGCCTACGCCATGGTCCACGCCCCGCGTGAGCGGCGCGCGCTGGTGCAGTACGGGGCCTGTGCGCTGGTCGCGGTCGTGCTCGTCGTGGCCACCCTGTTGAGGACGGTCCAGCTCACCTGAGCGGCCTGTTGTCCACACCCTGTCGCCAAGCTTGTGCACAGTGTGCGCGAACAACTGTGCCCCCTGTCACTGACTCGCGTTTCCGCAGGTCAGGCAGGGGGCGAACAGGTTTTCGAGTGGAGGCTTCGGCCGGTCGTTCCGTCACACCGGCGTCAACCTCCCAGGGGTTATCCACAGATCGTCTTTTCTTTTCCCCAGCATGTGGAAAGTGGCTGTGGATAACTCAGTGGATAGCCCTGGGCAGAGCTGTGTTCAGCGGCCGGACGCCGTTACTTCCACTGCGTCGAGACGCCGAATCCGGCCGCGATGAACCCGAAGCCGACGACGATGTTCCAGTTGTCGAGGCTGTCGAGCGGCAGCGATCCGTCGGTCACATAGAAGACGACGATCCAGGCGAGGCCGATGAGGAACATGGCCAGCATGACCGGCGCGACCCATGCGCGGTTGGTGAGCTTGATGGCCTGTGCCTGCTTGGCGGGCGGCGGCGTGTAGTCGGCCTTCTTGCGGATACGTGACTTCGGCACGAGGGTCTCTCCTGTCGATGCGCTGCGTGGCCGCGCAGGGAACTGGGTCGGGCTCGGGGCAGCGTACAAGGGTCCGCCGATGCGAATCTGAGTGCTCCCCCGGGCGTCCGTTAGCGTAGTGCTTCCGTGGCGCCGAAGGAGATAAGGGTACGTTGAGCAATTCTGCCGACTCTCCCCAGCCGGGATCCAGTACGGGACCCGGGACGGCACCCCTGGGCGGCCGCAGGGGCGGTTTCCGCCCCGTGCGCGTGCTCACGGTCGCCGTCTTCGCTCTCGCGGGCCTGCTTTTCTTCACCAGTTTCAATACGGCCAAGGGCACCAATATCCGCACGGACACGTCCTTGCTCAAGCTTTCCGACCTGATCCAGGAACGCAGCCACAAGAACGGCGAACTGGACGAGTCGAACGCAGCCCTGCGCGACCGGGTCGAATCCCTCGCCGAGGGCGACGACGGCTCCACCGCGGCCGAGGACGCCAAGCTCGCCGCCCTGGAGGAGAACGCCGGCACCCAGAAGCTCAAGGGCGAGGCCATCACGGTCACCCTGAACGACGCCCCGCCGGACGCCACCGCCAAGCTGCCCGGCTACCCCGAGCCGCAGCCCGACTACCTGGTCATCCACCAGCAGGACCTCCAGGCCGTGGTGAACGCGCTGTGGCAGGGCGGCGCCGAGGGCATCAAGGTCATGGACCAGCGGCTGATCTCCACCAGCGCCGTGCGCTGCGTGGGCAACACCCTGATCCTCCAGGGCCGCGTCTACTCACCGCCGTACAAGATCACGGCTGTGGGTGACCCCGAGAAGCTCCAGAAGGCGCTCAGCGCGAGCCCGGCGATCCAGAACTACATGGTGTACGTCAATGTCTACGGTCTCGGCTGGAAAGTGGAGGAGAACGGGACGGTGACTCTGCCGGGCTACTCGGGCACAGTGGATCTGCACTACGCCAAGCCCGTGGAGTGACTCGCACGCCCCTCTGGAGCCGCCGGTGCGCGTCGTCGTCAGGACCCTCAGCGAGCTCTGCATCACCGTCGGCACCCTGATCGTGCTGTTCGTCGGCTACGTGTTCTTCTGGACCGGCGTCCAGGCCGACGACGCGATGGCCGAGCAGATCGACCGGCTCCAGGAGAGGTGGGCCCAGGAGCCGGCGCGCCCCGCCGCCGGGACCCCCCGGCCGCCGGCGCCGTACAGGAGCGGGCAGCCCTTCGCGGTGATGTACGTTCCGCGACTCGGTTTCACGTGGAACAAGCCGGTTCTGGAGGGCACCGCCGCCGGCACCCTGAAGAAGGGCCTCGGCCATTACGCGGGCACCGCGCGGCTCGGGCAGCAGGGGAACTTCGCCGTCGCCGGGCACCGGCGCACCCACGGCGACCCCTTCAAGGACTTCCCGCGCCTGCGCCGCGGGGACGCGGTGGTGCTGACCGACGGTACGACCTGGTTCACGTACCGGATCGACCAGGGGCCCTACCGGACCGTGCCCACCGATGTGGCGGTCGTCGACCCCGTCCCGCGCGCGTCCGGCTACGACCGTCCCGGCCGCTATCTCACCCTCACCACCTGCGACCCGGAGTGGGGCCACAGCCACCGGCTGATCGTCTGGGCACACCTGGACGAGACCCAGCCTGTGGACGAAGGCGAACCGGAGGCGCTGCGCCGTTAATCTGGTTCGGGCGGCGTGAGCGTGGTGCCGTGGGACGGACGGAAGGGACGGCATGTACGGCTGGATCTGGCGGCATCTGCCGGGCAACGTGTGGGTGAAGGCGCTGGTCTCGCTCCTGCTGGTCCTGGCCGTGGTCTACGTCCTGTTCCAGTACGTCTTCCCGTGGGCCGAACCGCTGCTTCCCTTCAACGATGTGACGGTGGACAACCATTGAGCGCGCGCATTCTCGTCGTCGACAACTACGACAGCTTCGTCTTCAACCTGGTCCAGTACCTGTACCAGCTGGGCGCCGAGTGTGAGGTGCTGCGCAACGACGAGGTGTCGACCGCGCACGCCCAGGACGGCTTCGACGGGGTCCTGCTCTCGCCCGGCCCCGGCGCCCCCGAGCAGGCCGGCGTCTGCATCGACATGGTCCGGCACTGCGCCGACACCGGTGTCCCCGTCTTCGGCGTGTGCCTGGGCATGCAGTCGATGCAGGTGGCGTACGGCGGTGTCGTGGACCGCGCGCCCGAGCTGCTGCACGGCAAGACGTCGCCGGTGGAGCACGAGGGCAAGGGCGTCTTCGCCGGTCTGCCCTCGCCCTTCACCGCGACCCGCTACCACTCCCTGGCCGCCGAGCCCGCCACCGTCCCGGCCGAGCTGGAGGTCACCGCGCGGACACGCGACGGCATCGTGATGGGCCTGCGCCACCGCGAACTGCCGGTGGAGGGCGTGCAGTTCCATCCCGAGTCGGTGCTGACCGAGCACGGCCACCGGATGCTGGCCAACTGGCTGGTGGAGTGCGGCGACGAGGGCGCGGTGGCGCGGTCCGCGGGGCTCGCCCCGGTGGTGGGCAGGGCCACGGCGTGACCTCGGACTGGTACGGCTCGGAGGGGTACGCGCCGGCGCAGGAGCCGTATGCGCCGTACCCGTCTCAGGAGCCGTACCAGGAGTCGTACGAGGCCCCCTACGAGCCTCGGCGGGACGACGAGACGGTGGCGCTGCGGGTACCGGCCGCGTCCGGCGAGTCCATACCGGGTTCTCTGGGCGCCTCCGAGACGCCCCGGGCGGGCGGAACCCCGACCGGTGGCCGTGCGGCCCGCAGAAAGGCCGCCAAGCGCCGTCACGGGCGTCACGGCGGCGGAGCGACGCCCGACGCCACGCGGACGGCGGAGACGGCGGCGCCCGATCGGCCGCTCTCGCGGGTGGAGGCCCGCCGGCTCGCGCGGGCCCGCAAGCCCAGCCCGGCCGTCGTCGCCAGCCGGGTGATCGGCGAACTGTTCATCACCACCGGCGTGCTGATGCTGCTGTTCGTCACCTACCAGCTGTGGTGGACCAACGTCCGCGCCCACGCGCAGGCCGGCGCCGAGGCCAGGGACCTCCAGGACGACTGGGCCAGCGGCAAGCGCAGGCCGGACGTGTTCGAGCCGGGCGAGGGCTTCGCGATCCTGCGCATCCCCGAGCTGGACGTGGTGGTGCCGATAGCGGAGGGCGTCAGCAGCAAGAAGGTGCTCGACAAGGGGATGGTGGGGCATTACGGCGAGGCGCCGCTGAAGACCGCGATGCCGGGCGCGAAGACGGGCAACTTCGGGCTGGCCGGGCACCGCAACACGCACGGGGAGCCGTTCCGGTACATCAACCGGCTCCAGCCCGGGGACGCGATCGTCGTCGAGACGCAGGACACGTACTACGTCTACAAGATGGCCTCGATCCTGCCGGTCACCTCGCCGGGGAACGTCAGCGTCCTCGATCCCGTGCCGAAGGGCTCGGGCTTCACCGGGCCGGGGCGTTACATCACCCTCACGACATGCACGCCGGAGTTCACCAGCAAGTACCGGATGATCGTCTGGGGCAAGATGGTCGAGGAACGGCCGCGCAGCAAGGGCAAGCCCGATGCGCTAGTCAGTTAAGGGCGGAAGAACAGTGGCAGCGACCACCGACGACACCGAAGAGCACACCGGCGCGGACCTGCCGGACCCCGCTCCCGATTCCGCACCGCGCCGCCGAGGCCCCGGCCGGATCGCCACCGCGATCAGCGTCTTCGGCGAGCTGCTGATCACGGCGGGCCTGGTCCTCGGCCTCTTCGTCGTCTACTCGCTGTGGTGGACCAACGTCCTCGCCGACCGCAAGGCGGACAAGGAGAGCGACAAGGTCCGCGACCACTGGGCCGAGTCCCGGCAGACCGGCCCCCGCACCCTGGACACCAAGGACGGCATCGGCTTCCTGCACGTCCCCGCGATGAGCAGCCACGAGATCCTCGTCAAGAAGGGCACCTCGACCGAGCTCCTCAACGACGGCGTCGCCGGCTACTACACCGACCCCGTCAAGGCGACCCTCCCCATGTCGGGCCGCAACGGCAACTTCACCCTCGCCGCCCATCGCGACGGCCACGGCGCCAAGTTCCACAACATCGACAAGCTCGACGTGGGCGACCCGGTCGTCTTCGAGACCAAGAGCCGCTGGTACGTCTACAAGGTATTCGCGACCCTCCCCGAGACCTCGAAGTACAACGTCGACGTCCTGTCGGCGGTCCCGAAGGAGTCGGGCAGGAAGAAGGCCGGCAAGTACATCACCCTCACCACCTGCACGCCGGTGTACACCTCCCGCTACCGGTACGTCGTGTGGGGGGAACTGGTCCGGGTGGAGAAGGTGAACGACGAGCGGACTCCGCCGAAGGAGCTGCGCGGCTGACCGCACGTACGGAGCCCCGGCCCCCCTTTCCAGGGGAGCCGGGGCTCCGTCATGTCCGGTGCGGCCGGGGGCTAGCCCGTCGTACCGCCGAAGACGACTGTGCCGCCGTCGCCTCCGTTGCCGTTGCCGCCGTTCTGGTTCTGGCCGAAGCTGACGGTCTTCAGGGTGATCGTCGTCCCTGCCGGGTCGTCGGTCTTCTTGTCCGGCTTCGGGTCCTGGTCGATGACGAACGCCGTGTCGCTGGCGTCGCCGTCGAACTGGATGTTCGTGAAGCCCGCGGCGTTCAGGATCTGCTTGGCCTCGGCGACCGTGCGGTTGCGCACGTCCGGGACTTGGACCTCGGTCTTCTTCTTCTCACCGATGTTGATCGTCACGCTGGAGCCCGGTTCGACCTCTTCGCCCCGTCCCGGCGTGGTGTTGATGACCTTGCCGACCTGGCTGTCGTCCTCGGTCGGGACGTTCGTGCAGGTGCCCGTGAGGTTGTTGGCCTGGAGCTGGGCGAGGGCCGCGTTGCAGTCTTGGCCGGTGAGGTCCGGGACCGTCTCCTTCTCCTGCTCCTTGGCGACCGTGAGGGTGATGGTGGAGCCCTTCTCCACCTCGTCGCCCAGCGCGAGGTCCTGTTCCAGGACGGTGTCCGCCTCCTCCGTGGAGGACTCCTCGTACGTCACCTTGACGGTGAAGTTGTACTTGTCGTCCTCGAGGATCGACTTCGCCTCGTCCAGGCTCTTTCCTGTCACGCTCGGGACCGCCACCTTGGGCGCGCCCGTCGACAGGACGAGGTTGACGGTCGACTCCTTGTCGACCGTGGCGTTCGGCTTCGGGTCCTGTTCGCAGACCTTGCCCTTGGCCATCTCCTCGCACGGCTTGGGATCGAAGGCCACCACGAGGCTGACGTTGTCGGCCTGTTCCCGGGCCTGCTTCTCGGTGAGCCCGACGAAGTTGGGCACCTTGGCGGTGCTGTTGCCGACTCCGTCCCCGCTGAAGATCCACTTCCCGATCAGGATCGCGCCCACCAGGACCAGGACGGCCGCGAGGACGAGGAGGATCGTGGAGGTGTTGGACTTCTTCTGGCGGCGCCGGTCGGGGCGGTCGTCGTAGCCGAAGCCGCCGTCGTCCGGGTTCATGGGCGGCAGCATCGAGGTGGCGCCGGCGTCCGTGGAGCGCAGGGCCGTGGTCGGCTGCTCGTCGGGGTAGCCGCCGTAGCCGACCGCGCCCATGGCGGCCGTCGCGGCGACGGGCTGGCCGTCGAGGCAGGCCTCGATGTCGGCGCGCATCTCGTCGGCCGACTGGTAGCGGTAGTTGGGGTCCTTGGTCAGGGCCTTCAGCACGATCGCGTCCATCTCGGGCGTGATCTCGGGGTCGAAGACCGACGGCGGCTGGGCCTCCTCGCGGACGTGCTGGTACGCCACCGCGACCGGGGAGTCGCCCACGAAGGGCGGCCGGACGGTCAGCAGCTCGTACAGCAGGCAGCCCGTGGAGTAGAGGTCCGAGCGCGCGTCGACCTGCTCGCCCTTGGCCTGCTCCGGGGAGAGGTACTGGGCGGTGCCGATGACGGCGGACGTCTGGGTCATCGTCATGCCGGAGTCGCCCATGGCGCGGGCGATGCCGAAGTCCATCACCTTGACCTGGCCGTTGCGCGTCAGCATGACGTTCGCGGGCTTGATGTCACGGTGGACGATGCCACTGCGGTGCGAGTACTCCAGGGCCTGGAGGATCCCGATGGTCATCTCCAGGGAGCGCTCCGGCAGCAGCTTGCGGCCGCTGTGCAGCAGCTCACGCAGCGTGGAGCCGTCGACGTACTCCATGACGATGTACGGGATCGAGACCCCGTCGATGTAGTCCTCGCCCGTGTCGTAGACCGCCACGATCGCGGGATGGTTGAGCGAGGCGGCCGACTGGGCCTCCCGGCGGAACCGGGCCTGGAAGGACGGGTCGCGCGCGAGGTCCGCGCGCAGCGTCTTCACCGCCACGGTGCGGCCGAGGCGGGTGTCATGCGCGAGGTATACCTCCGCCATGCCACCACGGCCGAGCACCTGGCCCAGCTCGTACCGGCCGCCGAGGCGACGCGGCTCTTCCATAGCTACCTACCAGCCCTCTCCGTCGGTCCCGACCCGCACATCCGTGCGGGTGGAGGCTGCCGTCCGGGCCCTACCGTACCCGGCTCTCCTTGTGCGACCTGGCCAAGCCCGTCACCCGATACAGGACCGGTATCGCAACGTGCGCCGATGTGAAGGGGACGTGATCGGGGTCACTTCTTGCTGTCGATGACGGCCTGCATCACATCCCGCGCGATGGGGCCGGCCAGACCGCCACCGGTGATGTCGTCACGGTTCGCGGCGCCGTCCTCGACGACCACGGCCACGGCGACCGGTGCGCTGCCGTCGCTGAGCTTGGCGTACGACACGAACCAGGCGTACGGCTTCTCGCTGTTGTTCAGGCCGTGCTGGGCGGTACCGGTCTTGCCGCCGACCGTGGCGCCGTCGATCTTCGCCTTGCCGCCGGTGCCCTGCGGGTCGTTGACGACCGTCTCCATCATTTCCTGGAGCTTCTGGGCGGTCTCGCCCGAGACGGCCTGGGACAGCTCCTCGGGCTCGGTCGTCTCGATGGTGTCGAGGTTGGCGGCCTTGAGCTGGTCGACCATGTACGGCTTCATCAGCTTGCCGTCGTTGGCGATCGCCGCGACGACCATGGCCATCTGCAGCGGGGTGGCCCGGTTGGAGGCCTGGCCGATGCCGTCCATGGCGTTCTGCGGCGCGTTGTCCTCGGGGTAGACGCTCTCCGAGGCGCGGACGGGGGTGTCCAGCTCCTTGTTGTTGTAGCCGAACTTCTCCGCCTGCTCGATCATGCCCTCGTTGCCGACGGAGTCGGCGAGCTTCGCGAAGACGGTGTTGCAGGAGACCATGAGCGCGTACCGCAGGCTGGCGTTCTTGCACTCGCCGTGCTGGTTGGTCAGGTCGGTCGTGGTCTGCGGCAGCTGGTACGGGTCCGGCGTCTTGGTCTTCTCGTCGATGCCGGAGACCACGCCGTGCTCCAGGGCCGCCGCCGCGGTGACCACCTTGAAGGTGGAGCCCGGCGGGTAGGTCTCGCGCAGCGCGCGGTTCAGCATCGGGTCGTCGGGGTTGTTGTCCTTCTGGACGGCCTTCCACGCCTCGGCGTCGTCGTCGGAGGTGCCGGCGAACTTCGACGGGTCGTACGACGGCGTGGAGACCAGCGCGAGGATCTTGCCGGTGGACGGCTCGATCGCGGCGACGGCGCCCTTCTTGTCGCCGAGTCCCTCGAAGGCGGCCTTCTGCGCGGCCGCGTTGAGGGTGGTGACGACGCTGCCGCCCTCCTTCTCCTTGCCCGTGAGCATGTCGAGGGTGTTGCGGAAGAACAGCCGGTCGTCGGTGCCGGTGAGGATGCCGTCCTGGAGCTTCTCCAGCTGGTTGGCGCCGAACGCCTGCGAGGAGTAGCCGGTGACCGGCGCCCACATGGGGCCGTTGACCCAGGTCCGCTTGTACTTGTAGTCGCCGGACTTGCTCTCCACCGAGCCGGTGATGGGCTTGCCGTCGACGATGATGTTGCCGCGCGGGGTCGCGTAGCGCGCGATGTTGACGCGGCGGTTCTCGCTGTCGGTGGCCAGGTCGTCCGCCTTGACGTACTGCAGCCAGTTGTCGCGGATCAGCAGGGTCAGGATGAGCAGCCCGCAGAAGATCGCGATGCGTCGCAGGGGCTTGTTCACGGTCGGACCACCTGGGTCATCTCGGCGTCGGGGTTGGGGGCGGGGGACGGCGCCGGGCGGCGCGCGGTGTCGCTGATCCTGAGCAGGATGCCGATCAGCGCCCAGTTGGCGATGACGGAGGAACCGCCGTACGCCAGGAAGGGCATCGTCATACCGGTCAGCGGGATCAGGCCCATGACGCCACCGGCGACGACGAACACCTGAAGGGCGAAGGCACCCGACAGGCCGATGGCGAGCAGCTTGCCGAAGGGGTCGCGGGCGGCGAGGGCGGTGCGCACGCCACGCTCGGCGATGAGTGCGTAGATCAGCAGGATGGCCATGAGGCCAGCCAGGCCCAGCTCCTCGCCGAAGGTGGCGAGGATGAAGTCGGAGTTGGCGGCGAAGCGGATCAGCTCGGAGTGGCCCTGGCCCCAGCCGGAGCCGAGGGTGCCGCCGGAGCCGAACGCCCACAGCGCCTGCATGGCCTGCTCGGAGTGGCCGCTGACGCCCTGGCGGGAGAGCGTGTACTCGCGCAGCGGGTCGAGCCAGGCGTCCACACGCTGCTGGATGTGCGGCTCGAAGCTCGCCACGCCGACCGCGCCGACCGCGGACATCAGCAGACCGAAGACGATCCAGCTGGTCCGCTCGGTGGCGACGTACAGCATGATGACGAACATTCCGAAGAACAGCAGCGACGTACCGAGGTCGGTCTCGAACACCAGGATGAGGATCGAGATGCCCCAGACGACCAGGATCGGACCGAGGTCGCGGCCGCGCGGCAGGTACAGGCCCATGAAGCGGCGGCTGGCGAGCGCGAGCGCGTCGCGCTTGACCATCAGGTAGCCGGCGAAGAACACCGCGAGGACGATCTTCGCGAACTCACCGGGCTGGATGGAGAATCCGGCGACGGAGATCCAGATCTTGGCGCCGTAGATGTTCTGGCCGAGGCCCGGCACCAGCGGAAGCAGCAGCAGGAACAGCGCGCCGACCATGGAGATGTAGGTGTAGCGCTGCAGGACGCGGTGGTCCTTGAGGAAGATCAGCACCACGATGAACAGCGCGATGCCCATCGCCGTGTACAGCAGCTGACGCGGCGCGGCGGTGCCCGCCTGTCCGATGGACTGCAGCAGCTTCGACTGGTCCAGGCGCCAGATCGCGACAAGCCCGAGTCCGTTGAGCAGCGTGGCCAGCGGCAGCAGCAGGGGGTCGGCGTACGGCGCGAACCTGCGGACGACGAGATGGCCGACGCCGGCCAGCAGGCCGAGGCCGAGACCGTAGGCCAGCAGGCCGGACGGCACCTCGTCGTTGATGGCCAGGCCGACATTGGCGTAGGCGAAGACCGGGATGACGACGGCGAAGACGAGCAGCGCCAGCTCGGTGTTGCGCCTGCTGGGCGCGCCGATGGCGCCGATCGTGGACGTGTGGTGCGTCGACGTGTTGGTAGTACTGCTCATCGTGTGACGGGGCCTCTCACGGCTCGCCTACTGCTTACCGCACAGCGAGACGACCTTCTGCTCTTCCTCCGACAGACTCGGGCCGGGGCTGGGAGTGGCGGTCGGGGTCGGGGTCTTGGACGCGTTCGGGGATGTCGATGCCGACGGGGTGGGTGTCGGCGATGCCTTGGACGTCAGTGAGGTACGGGTGGTTCCCGTGGTGCCGCCGGCCTCGCCCTCGCCCGTCTTCGCGTTCTGCTCGCTCTCGGCGGCGCGCCGCTCGGCCTGCTTGCGGCATGCGGAGGCCTGGACGGCCAGTTCGTCGATCTTCGCCTGGGCGTTCTTCAGTCCGCCCTCGGCGATCGTCGCCTTGACCGCCTTCTGCTGGTACGGCGGCAGGTACTTGAGTTCGATCTCGGGGTGGTCCTTCTCGACCTTCGACAGCGACACCCAGGCCAGGTCCTGGCTGATGCCGCGGTAGAGGGCGACGTGCTCGTCGTTGGTGCCGACGTAGTACTGGGTCTGCGTCCAGCGGTAGCCGCCGTAGAGGCCCGCGCCGACGACGGCGAGCGCGAGGCCGCCGTACAGCGAGCGCTTGAGCCACTTGCGGCCGGAGCGCTCCTTGACGAAGTCCTCGTCGCTGTAGCCGCCGAAGCCGTCGGTGGGGACGAAGCCGGTGACGTCGCCGGAGCCGGGCGGGCCGAACTCGCCGCCACCGCCATGCGCTTGCGGTCTGCGGCCGAGGCCGGAGGCGCGGCCGGCCGGGGTCTGCATGATGCCGTTGTCGCTGAGCTGGTTCTGGTTCTCGGCGACGGCGCCGACCACGACGGGCGCGTCGGACAGCTGCCCGGCGAGGGTGTCGCCGGTGTCCAGGTCGAGGACGTCGGCGACGATGACGGTGATGTTGTCGGGGCCGCCGCCGCGCAGCGCGAGCTGGATCAGCTCGTGCACGGTCTCCTGCGGGCCCTGGTAGCTGGCGAGGGTGTCCTCCAGGGTCTGGTGGGACACCACGCCGGACAGGCCGTCGGAGCAGATGAGGTAGCGGTCGCCGGCCCGGACCTCGCGGATCGACAGGTCGGGTTCGACATGGTCGCCGCTGCCGAGGGCGCGCATCAGCAGGGAGCGCTGCGGGTGGGTGGTGGCCTCTTCCTCGGTGATGCGGCCCTCGTCGACGAGGCGCTGCACCCAGGTGTGGTCCTGCGTGATCTGGGTGAGGACGCCGTCGCGCAGCAGGTAGGCGCGCGAGTCGCCGACGTGCACGAGGCCCAGGCGCTGGCCGGTCCACAGCAGGGCGGTGAGCGTGGTGCCCATGCCCTCGAGCTGGGGGTCGTCCTCGACCATGGAGCGCAGCTGGTCGTTGGCGCGCTGCACGGCGGTGCCGAGGGAGGTGAGCACGTCGGAGCCGGGGATGTCCTCGTCGAGGGCGACGATGGTGGAGATGGCCTCGGAGGAGGCGACCTCGCCGGCGGCGGCGCCGCCCATGCCGTCGGCGATGGCGAGCAGGCGCGGTCCGGCGTAACCGGAGTCCTCGTTGCCCTCGCGGATCATGCCCTTGTGCGATCCGGCGGCGAAGCGCAGTGACAGACTCATGCCCACCTCGCCCGTCGGCTCCGCATGCAGCCGGTCGTGTCGAGCCACACTGCCCACCCTCCGGTCGGGAGCGCGCCGGGGCCCGGGGTGCCGGCCGCCGCTGCGTGCTCGCTCCGCTCGCGCTCATTCATGATGTAGCACTACTTCCGCAGCTCGATGACGGTCTTGCCGATGCGGATCGGCGCACCCAGCGGAATCGGTGTGGGGGTCGTCAGCCGGGCGCGGTCGAGGTAGGTGCCGTTCGTGGAGCTCAGGTCCTCGACGATCCACTGGCCGTCGCGGTCCGGGTAGATCCTGGCATGCCGGCTGGAGGCGTAGTCGTCGTCCAGCACGATCGTGCTGTCGTGCGCACGGCCCAGGGTGATGGTCTGCCCCTGCAGCGCGACCGTGGTGCCCGTGAGTGTGCCTTCGGTCACCACCAGCTTCGTGGGGGCGTTACGGCGCCCGCGGCCGGCGGGCGCGGGCTGCTGGCGCTGCTGGGGCGGCGCCTGGCGCGCGGCCTGCTGTGGCCGCCCGGCGTCGCGTCGCGACCCGCGCTGTGTGACGCGCGTGCCGAACAGATCGCTGCGGATGACCTGCACGGCCACGATCACGAACAGCCACAGTACGGCCAGGAAACCCAGCCGCATGACCGTGAGGGTCAGCTCTGACATTGCCCCCGGATCACCCTTCGGCTTGCCTATAGATAACGGTGGTGCTGCCCACGACGATCCGCGAGCCGTCGCGGAGCGTAGCGCGGGTGGTGTGCTGCCCGTCCACCACGATGCCGTTGGTGGAGCCGAGATCCTGGATCGTCGAGGGCGTTCCGGTCCGGATCTCGCAGTGCCGTCGGCTCACGCCGGGGTCGTCGATCCGCACGTCGGCTTCGGTGCTGCGACCCAGCACGAGCGTGGCGCGGGAGATCTGATGGCGGGTGCCGTTGATCTCGATCCAGTAGCGGGTGCGGCCGCCGGCCGCGGGTCCGCCGGGTGCGGCGCCGGGCCGCTGGCCGCCCGCGGGCTGCGGGTAGCCGTATCCGCCGGGCTGCCGGCCGGCCGCGGGCTGCGGATAGCCGTAGCCGCCGGGGCGTGCGCCGGGTGGCGGGGCCGACGGCATGGGCGGGGCACCGGCGGGCGGTGCTCCGGGTGCGGCGCCGGGCGGCGGGTAGCCGTAGCCGCCTGCGGCCGGTCCGGCCGCGGGGCGGGGCTGCGGGTAGCCGTAGCCGCCTGCGTCCTGTCCGGGTCCGGCCGCGGGGCCGGGGGCCTGGGCCTGGCTGGAGGAGGAGGCGAGGGTACGGCTGCGCACCCGGTACAGACCGGTGTCGAGGTCGTCGGCCTTCTCCAGATGGACCTTGATGGGGCCCATGAAGGTGTAGCGCTGCTGCTTGGCGTAGTCGCGGACCATGCCGGCGAGTTCGTCGCCGAGCTGACCGGAGTAGGGGCTGAGCCGCTCGTGGTCGGGTGTGCTCAGCTCCACGATGAAGTCATTGGGTACGACGGTCCGGTCGCGGTTCCAGATGGTCGCGTTGTTGTCGCACTCGCGCTGGAGCGCGCCGGCGATCTCCACCGGCTGGACCTCGGACTTGAAGACCTTGGCGAAGGTGCCGTTGACCAGACCTTCGAGACGCTGCTCGAAACGCTTCAGGACTCCCATGGGGCACCTCCTCCGTCGCTGTCGTCCTGCGTACTGCTGTTTCTTACCCGGCTGCTTCTTACTTGGTACTGCTTACTGATCGTATCCACGCGCTGCTGGATCGGCTGGTTCCCCCTGGTGAACCGGCTGATCGGTGTCGACGGATGCCGACGGCTGCCTCCAGGTCGCCGCGCGGCTGCCGACTGGTTGCCGACGCCTGCGACAGTTCCCCCCGCGGAGCTCCTTCGAACTCCGCTCGGGCCCCCTGCTGCCATGGATCGTAGAGGCGGCCCCGGACCAGTGTCCCGCACGCGGCTGTGCTCGCGGCCCGGCTCCTGGGAGGACGGGGAGGACCGGTACAGGGTTGATACGTGCCACCGGGAGCGGCGCCCCCGGGCTCGCGTCGGTCACCCCCCGGCGGGAAGGGATGTGAATCCACCCCGGCCACCGTGCTAATGTTCTGCGTGTCGGAAGGCGCCGGGCCGAAAGGAACGGAGCCCGAGGACACACCCAATGCGCGGGTGGCGGAATAGGCAGACGCGCTGGATTCAGGTTCCAGTGCCCGCAAGGGCGTGGGGGTTCAACTCCCCCCTCGCGCACCAGTCGGAAGGGCCGGCATCGTGAAAACGATGCCGGCCCTTCTGCTTTGTGTTTTCTCTCACGGCAGTCGGTTTCCCCTTACGGCGGTGGCGGCGCGGGTCTCCCCGCACCGCCCCAGCCGCTGTGAGGAAGGTCTCAGGGCCGCAGCAGCAGGGAGACCAGGCTGTCGACGTGCTCCTCGACGGGCGGCCAGGGGAAGTACGTCAGGCTGTGCAGGGTGACGGCGCCGTGCAGGGCCGTCCACAGGTGGATGGCGACGCGCTCCCCGTCGGCCTCTCCCACGGCCGCTGACACCGCGTCGCACAGCAGCGCGAAGGCGCCCTCGCCGATGGCCTGCCGTTCCCGGCGGCTCTCGTCGTCGCCCTCGGCGGAGTTCGCCGTCTCGGACAGCGGCGTGAACATGACCCGGTAGTTGCCCGGATGGGTCAGGCCGTAGGAGACGTAGGCCCGGCTCATGGCCCGCACCCGGGAGGGCGCGTCGTCCCCTGCGGTGCCGGCCGCCTCGGACAGGGCTTCGGTGAACTGCTGGAAGCGGCGCTGCTTGACCGCGGTGATCAGTTCCGCGATGTCGTCGAAGTGCAGGTAGATCGAGGTGGCCGCGACGCCGACCTCGCGGGCCACGGAGCGCAGCGACAGGGTGTTCACGTCGCCGGTCTCGGCGAGCATGCGGCTCGCCGCCTCGACGATCTCGGTGCGCAGCTGGCCTCCCTGCCCGCGCCGTGCGGGCCTGCGGCGCCGGGGGGTCTGCCCGGTCTCCTCAGGCGCCTGCTGCTCACCGGTGGTCTCGCGTTCCTGCGTGGTCGTGGCGGTGGTGCGCTGCCCGGATGCCATGGCTCCCGGCCTCCTCTTGTCGTCCTGTGATGTCCCGGATCCAGTTTAGTGAACAGTCTTAGCTTGACAGGTGTAGCGCTATGGGCGTACACCTTTGTCGTATAGGCTACACCTGTTGCGTAAACGAGAGGAGCCCGTCGTGGCACCCACTGCCACCGTCGGCAGGTCTCATCGGGGCTGGACACTCGCCCTGGTCTGCACCGCCGTCTTCGTCCTGCTCATGAACGTCACGATCGTCGCCGTGGCGCTGACGAGCATTCAGGACGCCATGGACGCGAGCCTGTCCGACCTCACCTGGGTGGTGAACGCGTACACCCTCCCGCTGGCCGGGCTGGTGCTCACCGCGGCGACCCTGGGCGACCGGATCGGGCGCAAGAAGGTCTTCCAGGTCGGCATGGCGGTCTTCACGCTGGGCTCGATCGGCTGCGCCCTGGCGCAGAACACCCTGAGCCTGGACGTGGCCCGCGCGGTCCAGGGCATCGGCGGCACGCTGCTGTTCGCCATGACGCTGCCGCTGATCGGCGCCGCGTTCCCCGAGCCGCGCGCCCGGGCCGGCGCGATCGGTGCCTACGGCGCCTCCATCGCCGCGGCCACCGCGGTCGGCCCGCTGCTCGGCGGTGTCCTCGTCGACGGACCCGGCTGGCGCTGGATCTTCCTGGTCACCGTGCCGGTGACCGCCGTCGCCTTCGTGCTCGGCTTCCGCTATCTGACCGAGTCGCGCGCCGAGAACGCGCGCGCCATGGACTGGCCGGGCACCGTGCTGCTCGTCGGCGGACTGGTCCTTCTCCTGTTCGGCCTCATCCAGGGCAACAGCGACGGCTGGGGCTCCACCCGCATCCTGACCTGCTTCAGCGTGGGTGCCGCGCTGCTCATCGGCTTCGTGGTCCGGCAGGCCACCGCCGCCAGCCCCATGCTGGAGCTGCGCCTGTTCCGCAACCGCCAGTTCGTCGGCATCATCCTCGCCTCCTTCGGCGTGGAGGCCGCGCTCGTCTCCAGCCTCAACTACCTGGCCGTCTATGTGCAGAACGGGCTCGGCTACGACGCCGTCGACGCGGGCCTGCGCTTCCTGCCGCTCACCCTCGCCGCCTTCGTCGCCGCGCCGCTGGCCGCCAAGGTCGCGCACAAGCTGCCGGACCGCTGGCTGATCGCCATCGCCATGGTGCTGGTGGCCGCCGGTGCCTGGCTGATGACCGGCGTGGACGGCAGCACGACCTGGACGCACCTCGTGCCCGGCTTCGTCATCGGCGGTATCGGCCTCGGTGTGATCAGCTCCTCCGCCTCGGCCGCCTCGCTCAACGCGGTCAAGCCCAGTGACGCCGGTATGGCGACGGGCGCGGTCAACACCTTCCGCCGCCTGGGCACGGCCGTGGGTGTCGCGGTGCTGGGCGCGGTGTTCGAGCACCAGGTCGTCAACGACGCCAAGGACCGGCTCGCGGCCAGCCCCGAGATGAAGGAGCACGCCGCCGAGATCACCGAGGCGCTGCGCGCCGGAGCCGGCGCGAAGATCGCCGAGGCGGCACCGCCGCAGGGCCGCGGGGCCCTCAGGGAGCTGGCCGAGGCCGCCACTGCGGCGGGCGTCGACCAGATGCTGATGGCCGGCACGGTGCTGGCCGCGGGCCTGGCCGCGCTGGTCCTGGTCCTGATGGCGGGCCGCTCCAAGGCCCCCGGCCGACCGGGCCCGACGGGCCCCGGAGCCGCGGCCGCACCCGCCCACGCGGCCGTCGGCGCCGCGGCCACGATGTCCTCCGCGCGGGGGGACGAGGCGACTGTCTCGCATCGTTGACGCCGGCACTGGGGCCGGGACCGGGGAACGTCCGAGGCCCCCAGGCCATCCGGAGAAGGGGGGTGCGATGGGAAGGCCGCTGAAGTACGGAGCCCGGTTCGTCGCCGACGCCGTCGCGATGGTCCAGGAGTCGGGTCAGCCGATCGCCACCGTGGCTCGCCGGCTCGGCATCAACCCCGAGACCCTGCGGACCTGGGTCCGCAAGGCGGAGGGCGCCGACGGGAGCGAGGAGCCGTGCCCGGCCGGCCCGTGGGCCGAGGAGCTCGCGGCGGACGAGCGGCTGGAGCTGCTGCGGCTGCGGACCGAGCTGGCTCTGTTGAAAGAAGAAAGGAATGCCATCCTGCACGCGGCGGCCCACTACTTCGCGATGAGGGTGGCCTCCTGCGGAGGGGAGGAATAAGAACAGGGGAATTCTTTGGCAAACAGCCGAAAGCCGTCGCCGTAAGGGTGACGGCTGGCGGCATTGGCGAAGCCGTCTTTGAGATTCACTTGAGGATTGGCATAGCTCCAGCTCAGGCCGGGTTTTCTGGTCAAACGATCTTCATTGATTGGTAAATTTTTGGGCTCACCAATGAATGAACTTGCGAAGATACTGGTCGTGGCCAAAGATGTTTGGTGGCTGGGCGTGCTCGGGGGAGTTCGCTTGTTGAGCGAAAAACATTCCCGGGCGATATGAGAAATCTCTCCATTGGTTTTTCGGTGCCCCGCCGTGACACACGTTGGCGGTACCCCGGACGGCGTCGACCCGTCGCACCGGGGTGCATGGGGGAAAGGCCAGTGGTGGTACTTGTCGAACGTGATGCTGTGGCAGCAGGACTGCGGGAGGTTTTCACCGGGGCGGTGAGCGGCAGAGGTGGCGTCGCCGTCGTCCAGTCGGGACCGGGGCTGGGCAAGACGGAGGTGCTGCACGCCTTCGCGCGCTGGGCGGAGGAGGAGCACGGCGCGGCCGTCCTCGCGGCGGTGTGCTCGCCCGACGAGCGCGACGTCCCGCTGTCCGCGATCGCCCAACTCCTCGCCGGCGCGCCTGAGTCGATGAGCGAACTGCACGACGTCGCCGACGACGTGGCAGAGGGCCGGCTCGACGCCGCCGGTGCGCGGCTGATGCACAACGCGCTGCTCGGCGGCGACCGGCCCGTGGTCATGGTCGTGGACGACGTCCATCTGGCGGACGAGGTCTCCTTGCGGCGGCTCGGACGCTTCATCCACCGCGCGCGGTCCGCGCCGGTGGCGATCGTGGTCAGTGTCTGCGACGGGTTCGAAGGGCCGTTCAGCCAGTTCCTCACCGAACTGCTGCGCCAGCCCTCCTTCCGGCGGTTCACCCTGACCACCCTCTCGGCGGACGGGGTCGCCGAGCTGCTCGCCGAGCGCTTCGCGGGCGTCGGCCGGGAGCAGGCCCTCGCCTGGCGCGCCATGACCGGCGGCAACCCGCTGCTGATCAGGGCGCTGCTGGAGGACGTACAGGAGCAGGAGGAGGGGCAGCCGACACCGGCCCCGAGCCTGCCCGCGCCGCGGACCTTCCCGCAGGCACTGACCAGCCTGCTGCGGCGCATGCCCGCGCTGGCCCGGGAGGTCGCCGTGACCAGCGCCCTCCTGGACTGCTTCGGGGGCGCCGAGCACCTCGTGGAGGTGCTGGGGCTCGACGAACGCAGCGTGTGGCAGGCCGTCAGCTCGCTGGAGGCGGCCGGCATCGCCTGTGGCGGAACGATTCGGCATCCGATGCTGTCCCAGCTGCTGCTCGACTCGCTGGACCGGCCGCAGCGGGCCGCACTGCACCGCAGGGCCGCCGATGTGCTCGCCTCGCTGAACGCGCCCGCGCAGGTCACCGCCGCCCATCTGCTGGAGGCCGAGGAGCCGGCCGACGTCTGGGCGATCCCGGTGCTGTGCGAGGCGGCGGACACACCGCGCTCCGAGGGCCGGTTCCTCGACGCCGCCCGGCTGCTCGAACTCGCCATGGACTCCACGCCCTTCGAGGAGGAGCGGGCCGAGATCCTCATGGAGCTCATCGGCTGCGAGTGGAACCTCGACCCGGCCATGGCCTGCCGCCGGCTGCCCGACGCCGTCGCCGCCTACCACGACGGCCATCTGCTGGGCGAGGGACTGGACTTCCTCGTCCGCCACATGCTGTGGCAGGGCGACGAGCACGAGGTCGTCGCCATCTGCGCCGCACTGCCCGAGGAGCGGCGGCGCGAGCTGCTGGAACGGCTCGGCCCCTGGCTGGCCGTCACCTGGCCCGGCATCCTGGAACGCATCCCCGGCCACGCCGAGCCCGCCACCCAGGACCGGCTGCCCCACGCCCTCGGGCTGGAGGCGCGGGGAGCGGGACTGCTGCGCGACATGCTCGCGGGCGGGCCGGCGCACGAGGCCATCGCCTTCGCGGAGACCTGCCTGCTCGGCGCGGCCGAGGGCCGGGCGTTCGCGCCCGCCGTCATCACCGCCCTCGACGTCCTGATCTACGCCGACCGGCTCGACCGCGCGGCCCTGCACTGCGCGTCCCTGCGCGCCGACGCCCAGGCGCACGGACAGCGCACGCGCGGCGCCCTGCTCACGGCGATGAGCGCGGAGATCGCGCTGCGCCAGGGCGCGCTGGAGAGTGCCGCGGACCTGGCCGCCGAGGCCCTGAAGGAACTCCCGGCCAAGGCGTGGGGACCGGCGGTCGGGCTGCCGCTGTCCGTGCTGATCACCGCGCAGACCCTGACGGGACGGCTCAGCCAGGCCGCCGAGGCGCTCAGCCACCCCGTCCCGGCCGGCATCATGCGCACCCGGTGGGCGGTGCACTATCTCTACGCGCGTGGCCGCTACCACCGTGCCATGGGCGCCCAGCGGGCCGCCACGGACGACTTCCGCACCTGCGGCGAGCTGATGCGGTCCTGGAAGATGGACCTGCCCGCCGTGGTCCCCTGGCGCACCGAGGTCGCCGAACTGCTGTGGGAGACCGAGGAGTCCGACCAGGCACGCGGACTCGCCGAGGAACAACTGCGCGCCTGCCCCACACAGAGCCGGCGGGCCAGGGGCATCTCGCTGCGGGCCCTCGCCGCGACGAGCGCCCCGCGCTCGCGCCTGCGGCTGCTCAACGAGGCCGTCGAGGACCTGGAGAAGGGCGGCGACCAGCTCGAACTCGCCCGTGCGCTGGACCTGTTGAGCAAGGCGTACTTCGACCTCGGCATGACCCGGCCCGCGCGGGCCAGCGCCCAGCGCGCGAGCGGGGTGGCCCGCCGCATCAGCTACCAGCTCGGCTCGGCCCGGACCGGCGAGCACGGCGCGGTGACCCACTTCCCCGCCCAGCGCGAACCCGTCCACGAGAGCCTCGACGCGGCCGCCGACGAACTCACCGAGGCGGAACAGCGTGTTGCGGTCCTGGCCGCGAAGGGCTATACCAACAGGCAGATATCCCAGAAATTGTTCGTCACCGTCAGCACGGTGGAACAGCACCTCACCCGCATTTACCGGAAGCTCCAGGTGAACCGCCGGAGCGACCTCGGCGACTTCCTTCCCCTGATTTCCCCCGCGGAAGCCGTGTAACCCCCAAAGGAAAACATTCGGGAAGTGTGCTCGAATTCCTTTTCCTAGGGGCCGTTAGGGGGTTAATAGGGGTTAATTGTGGCCCCCTGTGCCACATATCTTCGAACCTGTGGAACGGCCCCGAGCCGGCCCGGAACGAGCGTAGGAGGCCCCCGTCCACGCAGCGTTCCGGGCCGGCTCGTCGGCCGACGAGGCCCCAGCGGGCCTGTGCTGACAGACCCGCTGCGACACAGGGGAAAAGAATTGACGACGACCCCCGAGCACCAGTATGCGCTGACCTTGTCCTGCCCCGATTCCCCCGGAATCGTGCACGCCGTGACCGGCTATCTGCTCGGCATCGGCGGTGACATCCTCGACAGCCAGCAGTACGGCGACCGGCAGAGCGGAATCTTCTTCCTGCGTGTCCATTTCGCGCTCGGCCGGCCGATGACCCCACAGGAACTCGGCACGGAATTCTCCGACACCGCCGCGCGATTCTCCATGACCTGGCAGTTCCACGACATGGCCGCACCCACCCGGGTCCTGGTGATGGTCAGCAAGTACGGCCACTGCCTCAACGACCTCCTCTTCCGGGCCGCCACCGGCGCACTGCCCGTCCAGATCGCCGGCGTGGTGTCCAACTGCCCCGACTTCGAGGAACTGGCCGGCGCCCACGGCATCCCCTTCCACCACATCCCGGTCACCCCCGAGACCAAGCCGGAGGCCGAACGCCGGCTGCTGGACCTGGTGGCCGAGGAACGCATCGAACTCGTCGTCCTCGCCCGCTACATGCAGATCCTGTCGGCCGACGTCTGCAAGCGGCTCGACGGCCGGATCATCAACATCCACCACTCCTTCCTGCCCAGCTTCAAGGGCGCCCGGCCCTACCACCAGGCGCACACCCGGGGCGTGAAGCTGATCGGCGCCACCGCCCACTACGTCACCGCCGACCTGGACGAGGGCCCGATCATCGAGCAGGACGTGGTCCGGGTCCGGCACGACGCCGACCCGCGCCACCTCGTCGCACTCGGCCGCGACATCGAGAACACCACGCTGGCCCGGGCCGTCGCCTGGCACGCCGAACACCGGGTGCTCCTCAACGGCACCCGCACCGTGGTCTTCTCCTGACCCTCCCCCCCTTGCACATCTCCCAGACCAACCCTCCCGCACGAAGAAGAAGGCGAAGGAGTCCCATGGTGAACCGTCCGACCGACCTCGGTTTTCCGCAGGAGGACCAGGGTGAGACCGCCGTCGCGGTCGTCGGCATGTCGTGCCGGTTCCCCGGAGCGCAGTCCCCGGACGCCTTCTGGCAGCTGCTGACCACGGGCACCAGCGCCGTCCGGGAAGTCCCCGAGGACCGCTGGAACGCGGCCGAGCACTACTCGGAGAACCCCGACGAGCCCGGCCGGACGATCTCCCGCTGGGGCGGCTTCCTGGACGGCATCGACCGCTTCGACGCCCGCTTCTTCGGCATCTCCCCCCGCGAAGCCACCGCCATGGACCCCCAGCAGCGCCTCATGCTGGAACTCGCCTGGGAGGCCCTGGAGGACGCCGCGTTCCTTCCGCACGAGCTGCGGGGAACCAGGACCGGCGTCTTCGTCGGCGCCATCGCCGACGACTACGCGGCCCTCATGAACCGGCTCGGCACCGGCCGCATCGGCGTGCACACCGTGACCGGCCTGCACCGCAGCGGCATCGCCAACCGCATCTCCCACCACCTGCGGCTGTCCGGCCCCAGCCTCGTCGTCGACTCCGGCCAGTCCTCCTCCCTCGTCGCCGTGCAGCGCGCCTGCGACAGCCTCCGCGACGGCGAGACCTCCCTGGCCGTCGCCGGCGGAGTCAGCCTCATGGTCGGCCCCGAGAGCACCGTCGCCACCTCCAAGTTCGGCGCCCTCTCGCCCGACGGCCGCTGCCACACCTTCGACGCCCGCGCCAACGGCTACGTACGCGGCGAGGGCGGCGGCGTCGTCGTCCTCAAGCGCCTCGCCGACGCGCGCGCCGACGGCGACCGCGTCTACTGCGTGATCCGCGGCGGCGCGGTCAACAACGGCAGCGGCGACGGCTTCACCGTGCCCAGCGCGGACGCCCAGCGCGAGGTCATCGCCCTCGCCTGCGAACGGGCCGGCGTGGCCCCCGCCGACATCGGCTACGTCGAACTCCACGGCACCGGCACCCGCCTCGGCGACCCCGTCGAGGCCGCGGCCCTCGGCGCCGTCATCGGGCAGCACCGCCGACCGGGAGACCCCCTCGTCGTCGGCTCCGCCAAGACCAACGTGGGCCACCTGGAGGGCGCGGCCGGCATCGTCGGCCTCATCAAGGCCGCCCTGTCCCTGCGCCACGGCCACATACCGGCCAGCCTCAACTACGAGACGCCCAACCCGGCCATCCCGCTGGACACCCTCAACCTGCGCGTCCAGACCACGCTGACGCCGTGGCCCGAGACAGCCGGGCGCCGTCTCGCGGGCGTGTCGTCCTTCGGGATGGGCGGCACCAACGCCCATCTGGTGCTGGAGGCGGCCGAGCCCGAGACCGTGGAGGCGCCTGAGCCCGTCGCAGGTCTTGTGCCCTGGGTGATCTCTGCCCGCAGTGCCCAGGCTCTGGCGGGCCAGGCCGAGAAGCTGGCCGCGTTCGCGGCCGGGACCGATACCGGGATCGGCGAGATCGGCGCGGCCCTGCTGGGGCAGCGGACGCTGTTCGACCATCGGGCTGTTGTCCTCGGCGAGACCCGGGAGGAGCTCGTCGCCGGGCTGTCGTCTGTGGTCGGCGACCGGGTCACGCCGGGTGGCGTCGGTGTGCTGTTCACGGGTCAGGGGGCTCAGCGGCTGGGGATGGGCCGGGAGTTGTACGAGGCCTTCCCTGTGTTCGCCGAGGCCTTTGACGCGGTGGCTGCTGAGCTGGAGCTTCCGCTGCGGGACGTTGTCTGGGGTGAGGACCCGGAGCAGCTGAACCAGACCGGGTTCACGCAGCCTGCGCTGTTCGCTGTCGAGGTGGCGTTGTTCCGGCTGGCCGAGCACTTCGGCGTGAAGCCGTCGGTGGTCGGTGGGCACTCGGTGGGTGAGATCGCTGCCGCGCATGTGGCCGGGGTCTTCTCCCTCCAGGATGCTGCCCGGCTGATCGCTGCCCGGGGCCGGCTGATGCAGGCCCTGCCTTCTGACGGCGCCATGGTCGCGCTTCAGGCGACCGAGGAGGAAGTACGTCCGCTGCTGACGGACGGCGTCGGCATTGCCGCGGTCAACGGCCCGCGCTCGGTGGTGATCTCCGGCGCGGAGGCCGAGGTGCTGGCCGTGCAGGCCCACTTCGCCGACCGTAAGACGACCCGGCTCAAGGTCAGCCACGCCTTCCACTCCCCGCTCATGGAGCCGATGCTGGACGACTTCCGCAAGGTCGCGGCGTCCATCTCGTACGAGTCGGCGAAGATCCCGGTGGTCTCCAACGTCACCGGCCGGCTCGCCGAGCCGGGCCTGCTCCAGGACCCGGAGTACTGGGTCCGCCACGTCCGCGAAGCGGTCCGTTTCGCCGACGGCGTCGACGCCATGCGGGCCGAAGGCGTGACCACGCTGCTGGAGCTCGGCCCCGACGGCATCCTCACCGCCCTTGCCCGCGAGACCCTCACCGGCGACGACACCGTCACCGCGATCGCCACGCAACGCCGGGACCGGCCCGAGGCCCGGACGTTCCTCAAGGGGCTGGGCAGCGCCTACGCACGGGGTGTTCACGTCGACTGGTCGCTGCTTCTCCCGGCCGAGGTACGCCACGTCGAGCTGCCCACCTACGCCTTCCAGCGCGAGCGCTACTGGCCGACGGGCGTGCCGGTGGCGGCCCCGGCCGCGGTGGAGGTGGCCGAGGAGGCCGTGGCCGAGGAAGGGAGTGCCTGGGTCAGGGAGCTGGCCGGGGCGCCGGAGGCGCGGCGGGCCGACCTGGCGCTGCGGCTCGTCCGCGAGCTGACGGCGCTGGTGCTGGAGTACCCGTCCGTCGCGGACGTCGACACCTCGCTGTCGTTCAAGGACCTCGGCTTCGACTCGCTCACGGCCGTGGAGTTCCGCGACCGGCTGGCCGCGCGGACGGAGCTGGCCCTGGAGGCGACGCTGCTGTTCGACCACCCGAGGCCGGCCGTGCTGGCGGCGCACCTCGTGCGGGAGGCGCTCGGCGAGCCGGGCAGGGACCTGGCCGTACGGTCCACGGGTGCCGCCTCCGACGATCCGGTCGCGATCGTGGCGATGGGGTGCCGGTTCCCGGGCGGGGTGTCGTCCCCGGAGGAGCTGTGGCGGTTGGTGGCCGAGGGTGTCGACGCGATCGGCGAGGCCACGGACGAGCGGGGGCGTCAGCTGCAGCGGCTGTTCGACCCGGAGCCGGGCGTGCCCGGAAGGACGTACACGCGTGAAGGCGGTTTCCTCGACGGGATCGACCTGTTCGACGCGGAGTTCTTCGGGATCTCGCCGCGGGAGGCGGCGGCGATCGACCCGCAGCAGCGCATTCTGCTGGAGACGGCGTGGGAGGTGTTCGAGCGGGCCGGGATGGCTCCGGCGTCGCTCGCGGGCAGTGCCACGGGTGTGTACGTCGGTGCGACCGCGCAGGACTACGGTCCCCGGCTGCACGAGCCCGCGGACGGGTTCGAGGGGTATCTGCTGACGGGCGGCACCCCCAGTGTCGCCTCGGGCCGGATCGCCTACACCTTCGGCCTGGAGGGGCCGGCGATCACCGTGGACACGGCGTGCTCGTCGTCGCTGGTGGCGATCCACATGGCGGCGCAGGCGCTGCGGAGCGGTGAGTGCGATCTCGCGCTGGCCGGCGGTGTGACGGTCATGTCGACGCCGGGCATGTTCGTCGAGTTCAGCCGGCAGCGGGGTCTCGCCCCCGACGGGCGCTCCAAGGCGTTCTCGGCCGACGCCGACGGGACCAGCTGGGCCGAGGGCGCCGGTCTGGTGCTCCTGGAGCGGCTGTCGGACGCGCGGCGCAACGGGCACCGGGTGCTGGCGGTGCTGCGGGGCAGCGCCGTCAACCAGGACGGCGCGAGCAACGGTCTGACCGCACCGAACGGTCCTTCGCAGCAGCGGGTGATCCGGCAGGCGCTGGCTTCGGCGGGGCTCACGGCCGCCGATGTGGACGCGGTGGAGGCGCATGGGACGGGTACCTCGCTGGGGGACCCGATCGAGGCGCAGGCCATCCTCGCCACGTACGGGCAGGACCGCGAAGGGCCGCTGTGGCTAGGGTCGTTGAAGTCCAACATCGGGCACACCATGGCCGCCGCCGGTGTCGGCGGTGTGATCAAGATGGTGATGGCGATGCGGAATCGTGTGCTGCCGCAGACCCTGCATGTGACCGAGCCGTCCCCGCATGTGGACTGGTCGGCCGGTGCCGTGGAGCTGCTGACCGAGCAGCGGGAGTGGGCAGCGCCGGAGGGGCGTCCGCGCCGGGCCGGTGTGTCGTCGTTCGGCATCAGCGGCACCAACGCGCACGCCATCATCGAACAGGTCGAGGAGGAGGCGGAGTTCGCGGCCGCGCCGGACGGGACGGCCGTTCCGTGGCTGCTGTCCGCCGCCACCGAGACGGCCCTGCGCGAGCAGGCCGGCCGGCTGCGCGACCACCTCGCCGGGGCCGGGGAATCCGCGGTGCGGGACGTGGCCGCCGAACTCGCCCACGGCCGGGCGCTGCTCGGCCACCGGGCGGTCGTCGTCGGGGCCGGCCGCGAGGAGCTGCTCGAAGGGCTCGGTGCCCTCGCCGAGGGCGGTTCGACGGCACGGGCCGTGGCCGGCTCGGTGACCGGCGACCCGGCGCCCGTGTTCGTCTTCCCCGGGCAGGGCTCGCAGTGGCTCGGCATGGCGAAGGACCTGCGTGCCTCCTCGGCGGTGTTCCGGGAGCGGCTGGCCGCCTGCGCCGAGGCGCTCGCCCCGTACACCGACTGGTCCCTCATCGACGTACTCGACGAGACCGACGACCCCGACGCGCTGCTGCGGGTCGACGTGGTGCAGCCGGCCCTGTGGGCGGTCATGGTGTCGCTTGCCGAGACCTGGCGGTCCTTCGGAGTGGAGCCGCGCGCGGTCGTCGGGCACTCGCAGGGCGAGATCGCCGCCGCGTGTGTCGCCGGGGCGCTGTCGCTGGAGGACGGCGCCAAGGTGGTGGCCCTGCGCAGCCAGGCGATCACCGCGCTGGCCGGCGCGGGCGGCATGATGTCCGTCGCGCTTCCGGCGGACGCGGTGCGGGAACGTATCGCCGGCCAGGAGGACCGGATCGGCGTCGCGGCCGTCAACGGACCGTCCGCGACCGTGGTGGCCGGTACCCCAGAGGCGCTGGACGCGCTCATGGCCGCGTGCGAGCGGGACGGCGTGCGCGCCCGGCGGATCCCCGTCGACTACGCCTCCCACTCCCCGCAGGTCGAGACCATCCGGGAACGCCTCGCCGAGGTACTGGCGGGCATCCGGCCGCGGGCGGCGTCCGTGGACTTCTGGTCGACGGTGACCGGGGAGAGGACCGAGGGCACGGAACTCGGCGCCGACTACTGGTACCGCAACCTGCGGCAGACGGTCGAGTTCGAGAAGACGGTCCGGAATCTGCTGGCGCAGGGCGACCAGGCGTTCGTCGAGTGCAGCCCGCACCCGGTGCTCGTCATCGGCATCGAGGAGACCGTCGAGGCCGCGCAGGCCGCGCGTTCCTTCTCCGTGCCGTCGCTGCGGCGCGGCGAGGGCGGCCTGGACCGCTTCCTCGCCTCCGTCGCCCTGGCTCATGTGCGCGGGGTGCCCGTCGACTGGACGCCCGTCCTGCCGCCCGCCCCGACGGGGCGCGTGGACCTGCCCACCTACCCCTTCCAGCGGCAGCGCCACTGGATCGAGGCCGCGACCGCCACGGGCGACGTCCGGGCGGCGGGCCTGGACAGCGCGCGGCATCCGCTGCTCGGGGCAGCCGTACGCATCGCCGGTGACGGCGGCGCGGTCCTGACCGGGCGGCTGTCCCTGGACAGCCACCCCTGGCTGGCCGACCACGCCGTGGAGGGCACCGCGCTGCTGCCCGGCACCGCCTTCGTGGAACTGGCGCTGCGCGCCGGTGCCGAGGCCGGCGCCGAGCGGCTCGACGAACTGACCCTTCAGGCAC
Source organism: Streptomyces sp. NPDC096205 (assembly GCF_044763135.1). Classification (NCBI taxonomy): domain Bacteria; kingdom Bacillati; phylum Actinomycetota; class Actinomycetes; order Kitasatosporales; family Streptomycetaceae; genus Streptomyces; species Streptomyces sp. NPDC096205. Next base: position 301,373 of record NZ_JBIWFS010000003.1, read on the forward strand.
CGCTGCTGCTGTCCGACGATGCCGAGGTGCTGGTCCAGGTCGTCGTGGGGGCGCCGGATGAGCAGGGCGGCCGGTCCGTGCGGGTCTACTCCCTGACGGACGACGGCGGACCGCTCTCGGACACCGACAGCGAGGCGTGGACGTGCCACGCGGTCGGCACCCTCACCGCCGGTGAACCTGCCGCCCCCGGCACCGACTTCACGGTCTGGCCGCCGGCCGGCGCGGCTCCGGCCTCCGTGGAGGAGCTGCGGGCCCGGCTCGCCGCGACCGGATACGACTACGGCCCCGCCTTCCAGGGCCTGCGCTCCGTCTGGCGGGACGGCGAGCGCACCTACGCCGAACTGGCGCTGCCCGACGGGCTGCACGCCGACGCCCGGACCTTCGGCATCCACCCCGCCCTGCTCGACGCGGCGCTGCACCCGGTGGTGCTGCCCGCCGACGGCGGTGACACCCGGGTCCGGCTGCCGTTCTCCTGGACGGGCGTGTCCCTGTACGCCACCGGTGCCGTCGCGGCACGGGTGTGCGTGACCCCGGCCGCCGACGGCCGGGCGCTGACCATCGAGGTCGCGGACACCGAAGGGGCGCCCGTCGCCCGGGTCGACGCGCTGTCGCTGCGCCCCCTGGAGGGCGAACTCGTCCCGGCCGGGGCCCGCAGGGGCCCGACCCCGCTGCGGGTGACATGGCTGCCGCGCCAGGCGCCGGCGGCTGCCGGGGCGGAGGGCCGCTGGGCCGTCGTGGGCACGGCGCCCGACGGCCTGGGCGACAGGTTCGAGGATCTGCGGGCGCTCGCCGCCGACGGCACGGCGGCGTACGACGTCGTCGTCGTGGACGCCGTCGGCGGTGACGGGGACCTGCCCGGTGAGGCGCGGGCCGTCACCGGGCGGACGCTCGGCCTGCTCCAGGAGTGGCTCGCCGACGAGCGGTGGGCGGACTCCCGGCTGGTCGTGCTGACCCGGGGAGCCGTCGCCGTACAGCCCGGCCGGACCGTGGACCTCGCCGCCGCGCCGGTGTGGGGCCTGGTGCGCACGGCCCAGTCCGAGCAGCCCGGCCGCGTGACCCTGGTGGACGTCGACGGGACGGACGTACGCGAGGCGGTGTCCGCTGTGCTGGCCCTGGACGAGCCGCAGGCGGCCGTCCGGGACGGCGCCCTGCTGGTGCCCCGGCTCACCGACGACCTGCCGGCCGCCGCGAACGAGCCCGTGGCGCCGTTCGACGCCGAAGGGACCGTGCTGATCACCGGCGGGACCGGCGTCCTGGGCGGTCTCGTCGCCCGGCGCCTGGTGGAGCGGCACGGGGTACGGCATCTGCTGCTGACCTCGCGCAGCGGCCCGAAGGCGGAGGGCGCGGACGCGCTCGCCGCGGACCTCACGGCGCTGGGCGCGCAGGTCACGGTGGCCGCGTGCGACGTGGCGGACCGGGCGGACCTGGCCCGGCTGCTCGGCGAGGTCCCGCAGGACCACCCCCTGACGGCGGTCGTGCACACCGCGGGCGTCCTGGACGACGGGGTGCTCGGCTCGCTGTCGCAGGAGCGTCTGGAGAAGGTGCTGCGCCCGAAGGCGGACGCCGCCTGGCATCTGCACGAGCTCACCGCGGACCTGGACCTCACGGCCTTCGTGCTGTTCTCCTCGATCGCCGGGGTCGTGGGCAGCCCCGGCCAGGCCAACTACGCCGCCGCCAACGCCTTCCTGGACGCCCTCGCCCACCAGCGGCACGCGCAGGGACTCCCCGCCACCTCGCTGGCCTGGGGCTTCTGGGCGCAGGCCAGCGGCATGACCGGCCACCTCGACGACACCGACCTGGCCCGCATCGAGCGCAGCGGTCTCGGCGCCCTCGACACCGAGTACGGCCTGGCCCTCTTCGACCGGGCGCTGGCCGCGGCCGAGGAGCCGGCCCTCGTCCCCGTCCGCCCGCACGGGCCGGCGCTGCGGGAGCTGGCCGTCGGTGGCAACCTGCCGCCGCTGCTCAGCGGACTCGTGCGGACGCCCGTACGCCGGGCCGCGGCCGTGTCCTCCGCGGAGTCCGGCTCCGGGCGCGGCGGTTCGGCACTCACCGACCGGCTCGACGGCGTGAGCGCCGAGGAACGCGTCAAGGTCCTCGGCGACCTGATCCGGGCCGACGTCGCCTCCATCCTCGGGCTCGGCCACCCGGCGGGCGTCGACACCGAGCGCGGCCTGCGCGACATGGGCTTCGACTCGCTCACCGCCGTCGAACTGCGCAACCGGCTCAACACCGCGACCGGGCTGCGGCTGCCGACGACCCTCGTCTTCGACTACCCGACGGTCGGCGCGCTCACCGACCACGTGCTGTCCGAGCTCGGCTACGGCGGCGCCTCGGCCACGTCCCTCGGGCTGCTCCAGGACCTCGACAAGGTCGCGGTCGCCCTCTCCGAGCTGGTGATGGAGGCCGAGGAACACGCGGCCGTCGGCGTCCGGCTCCAGGGTCTGCTGCGCGACTGGCAGCAGCTGAGCCTGGCGGGCACCGCCGACGCGGCGCCGGTGGCGGACCTGTCGGAGGCCACGGACGACGAACTGTTCGCCGCACTCGACGAGGAACTCGGCCTCTGACACCCGCTGGTCCGGGCCGGCCGCTCACCCACCCATCCCATCCCATCCCGTTTCACCGTCCACACGTGCACACAAGGGGGTCGACGCCGTCATGGCGACGAACGAGGACAAGCTCCGCGACTATCTGAAGCGTGCGACAGCCGATCTGCGGCAGGCGCGGCAGCAGCTGAGCGATCTCGAGGCACGGGCCCGTGAGCCCATCGCCGTCGTGGGGATGGGCTGCCGGTTCCCGGGCGGGGTGTCCTCCCCGGAGGACCTGTGGCGGGTGGTGTCCGAGGGCGTGGACGCGATCGGCGAGTTCCCGGCCGACCGCGGCTGGGACGCGGAGGGCCTGTACGACCCGGACCCCGACGCGGTGGGCAAGTCCTACTCCACCCAGGGCGGTTTCCTCTACGACGCCGCCGACTTCGACGCCGAGTTCTTCGGGATCTCCCCGCGCGAGGCGCTGGCCGTCGACCCGCAGCAGCGCCTGCTGCTGGAGACGGCCTGGGAGGCGCTGGAGCGGGCCGGCATCGACCCGACGACCCTGAGGGGCAGCCGCACCGGCGTCTTCTCCGGGGTCATGTACCAGGACTACTGGGGCCGCTTCCAGATGGCCCCCGAGGAGTTCGAGGGCCACCTCCTCACCGGCAGCATCGGCAGCGTGGCCTCCGGCCGTATCGCCTACACGCTCGGCCTGGAGGGCCCCGCGGTCAGCGTCGACACCGCCTGCTCCTCCTCGCTGGTCGCCATCCACATGGCCGCCCAGTCCCTGCGGCAGGGCGAGTGCACGCTGGCCCTGGCCGGCGGCGTGACCGTCATGGCGACGCCCGAGCTGTTCGTCGAGTTCAGCCGGCAGCGGGCCATGTCCCCCGACGGCCGCTGCAAGGCCTTCTCCGCCGACGCCAACGGCGCCGGCTGGTCCGAGGGCGCGGGCCTGCTGGTCCTGGAGCGGCTCTCGGACGCCCGGCGCAACGGACACCCGGTACTGGCCGTGCTGCGGGGCAGCGCGGTCAACCAGGACGGCGCGAGCAGCGGCCTGACCGCACCGAACGGTCCTTCGCAGCAGCGGGTGATCCGGCAGGCGCTGGCTTCGGCGGGGCTCACGGCCGCCGATGTGGACGCGGTGGAGGCGCATGGGACGGGTACCTCGCTGGGGGACCCGATCGAGGCGCAGGCCATCCTCGCCACGTACGGGCAGGACCGTGAAGGGCCGCTGTTCCTGGGCTCTCTGAAGTCGAACATCGGGCATGCGCAGGCGGCTGCCGGTGTCGGTGGCGTCATCAAGATGGTCATGGCGATGCGGCATGGTGTGCTGCCGCAGACCCTGCACGTCACCGAGCCGTCCCCGCACGTCGACTGGTCGGCGGGGGCCGTGGAATTGCTGACCGAGCAGCGTGAATGGTCCGCGAAGGACGGGCGTCCGCGCCGGGCCGGTGTGTCGTCCTTCGGCATCAGCGGCACCAACGCCCACGTGGTGCTGGAGGAGGCCGAGCCCGAGCCCGTGGAGGCACCCGCGCCGGTCGCGGGCGTCGTGCCCTGGGTGGTGTCCGCCCGCAGCGCGGAGGCATTGGCGGGGCAGACCGAGAAGCTGGCCGCGTTCGCGGCCGGGACCGACACCGGGATCGGGGAGATCGGCGCGGCCCTGCTGAAGCAGCGGGCGGTGTTCGGCCACCGGGCCGTCGTGCTGGGCGAGACCCGGGACGAGCTGGTTGCGGGGCTGTCGTCTGTGGTCGGCGGTCGGGTCACGCCGGGTGGTGTCGGTGTGCTGTTCACGGGGCAGGGGGCTCAGCGGCTGGGGATGGGCCGGGAGTTGTACGAGGCCTTCCCTGTGTTTGCCGAGGCTTTTGATGCGGTGGCGGGTGAGCTGGAGCTTCCGCTGCGGGACGTTGTCTGGGGCGAAGACGCTGGGCAGTTGAACCGGACGGGGTTCACGCAGCCTGCGCTGTTCGCTGTCGAGGTGGCGCTGTTCCGGCTTGCCGAGCACTTCGGCGTCAAGCCGTCGGTGGTGGGCGGTCACTCGGTCGGTGAGATCGCTGCGGCGCATGTTGCCGGGGTGTTCTCGCTCCAGGATGCGGCTCGGCTGATCGCTGCTCGGGGCCGGCTGATGCAGGCGTTGCCTGCGGGTGGGGCGATGGTCGCGCTCCAGGCCACCGAGGAGGAAGTACGTCCGCTGCTCACCGACGGGGTCGGTGTCGCTGCCGTCAACGGCCCCCGCTCGGTCGTGATCTCCGGCGTGGAAGCCGAAGTCCTGGCCGTGCAGGCGCACTTCGCGGACCGTAAGACGACCCGGCTCAAGGTCAGCCACGCCTTCCACTCCCCGCTGATGGAGCCGATGCTGGACGACTTCCGCAAGGTCGTCGCATCGATCTCGTACGAGGCGGCGAAGATCCCGGTGGTCTCCAATGTCACCGGTCGTCTCGCCGAGCCGGGCCTGCTCCAGGACCCCGAGTACTGGGTCCGTCACGTCCGCGAAGCGGTGCGCTTCACCGACGGTGTCGAGACCATGCGGGCCGAGGGGGTCGTGACCCTCCTGGAGCTGGGCCCCGACGGTGTCCTCACCGCTCTCGCGCAGCAGACCCTCGCGGGCGACGAGTCGGTCGCCGCGATCGCCACGCAGCGCCGGGACCGGCCCGAGGTGCGGGCCTTCCTCGACGGGCTGGCCGCCGCGTACACGAGGGGCGTCACCGTCGACTGGGCCCCGCTGCTGCCGGAGCCGAGCAGGCACGTCGAGCTGCCCACCTACGCCTTCCAGCACAGCCGTTACTGGCTGGACGCGGTGGCCGACCTGGGTGACGTCACCTCTGTGGGCCTCGGTGCGCTGGGGCATCCGCTGCTCGGTGCGGGTGTGTCCCTGGCGGGGCGCGACGGGTGGGTGATGACCGGGCGGCTGTCCATGGCAGGCCAGCCCTGGCTCAGGGACCACGCCGTGGCCGGTACGGTCCTGCTGCCCGGCACGGCCTATGTCGACCTGGCGCTGCGGGCGGCCGACGAGGTGGGTCTGGACCGGGTGGAGACGCTCACCCTGGAGGCGCCGCTCGTCCTGCCGGAGCAGGGCGCCGCGCAGATCCAGGTGGTGGTCGGAGAGCTCGACGCCGAGGGCCGCCGCAGCCTGGAGATCCACTCGCGGCCGGACGACGACGCTCCCTGGCGGCGGCACGCCCAGGGCACGCTGTCCGGTGCGGTGGGCGCGGCCGGCGGGTTCGGTGAGGTGTGGCCGCCGGAGGGTGCCGAGGCGCTGGACGTCTCGTCGTTCTACGAGGAGGCCGCCGGGCGCGGCTACGGCTACGGCCCGGTCTTCCAGGGCCTGCGGGCCGTGTGGCGGCGCGGCGACGAGGTGTTCGCCGAGGTCGCTCTCGCCCCCGAACACGCGGGTGAGGCCGACCGGTTCGGCATCCACCCCGCCCTGCTCGACTCCGCGCTGCACACCGTCCTCGCGGTGGACGGCCTGGAGCCGCTGCGGCTGCCGTTCGCCTGGGAGGGCGTAGAGCTGCACGCGCAGGGTGCCACCGAGCTGCGGGTCCGGCTGACCCGGGCCAGTGCGGAGACCTGGGAGGTCCAGGTCGCCGACACCGCCGGTGGCCCGGTGGCGTCCGCCGACGCGCTGACCGTGGTGGCCGTGCCCGAGGGCCGCTCGCTCCTCGGGGCGGCGGAGTCCGCGCCGGTCTTCCGGCTGGAGTGGGTGCCCGCCCCGTCGGGCGAGAGCGCCGGAGGTCACACGGTCTTTGTCGTGCCTTCGGGTTCGGGTGAGGTCCCCGAGCTGGTGCGCGAGCAGCTCTTCGCGGTGCTGGAGCAGGTGCAGGAACTGCCCGAGGGGGAGCGGCTGGTCGTCGTCACCCGGGGCGCGGTCTCGGTGGACGGCGTCGAGTCGCCTGACGTGGCGGCCGCCGCGGTGTGGGGTCTGGTGCGTTCGGCGCAGGCCGAGTATCCGGGGCGGTTCGTCCTGGTGGACGCCGACCCTGCGGTGGACGGGCTGCCCGACCTGGACCTCGGCACCGACGCCGAGCAGGTGGCGGTGCGCGACGGCATCGCCTATGTGCCCCGGCTGGCCCGCCAGGAGACCTCCGGCGAGCCGGTGTCCCTCGACCCGGCGGGCACGGTCCTGGTGACCGGCGCGACCGGTGCGCTGGGCCGGGTCGTGGCACGGCATCTGGTCACCGACCATGGCGTACGGCATCTGCTGCTGGTGTCCCGGCGCGGGGCGCAGGCTGCCGGTGCCAGTGAGCTGGAGGCGGAGCTGGCGGGACTCGGTGCGGAGGTCACGCTTGCGGCCTGTGACATCGCGGACCGGGCTGCTCTCGCCGAGCTGCTGAGCCAGGTCCCCGCGGAGCACCCCCTGACGGGCGTGATCCATGCGGCCGGTGTCCTGGACGACGGTGTGCTGTCGGCCCTGTCGCCGGAGCGGTTCGAGACGGTGCTGCGGCCCAAGGTCGACGCCGCCTGGAACCTGCACGAGCTGACCACCGACCTGGACCTGTCGGCGTTCGTGCTGTTCTCGTCGGTGGCCGGAGTCGTCGGCACCGGCGGCCAGGCCAATTACGCCGCCGCCAACGTCTTCCTCGACGCCCTGGCCCAGCACCGCCGTACGGCAGGCCTCGCCGCCGTGTCCGTCGCCTGGGGTCTGTGGGGCGAGGCGGACGGCATGACGCAGGACCTCGGGGACGCGGACCGGGTGCGGCTGTCGCGCTCGGGCATCGCCCCGATGAACAACGCCGAGGCCCTCGCCCTCCTCGACTCCGCCCTCGGCTCGCCGGACGGCGCCGTGGTGGCGGCGAAGTGGGACATGCCCGCGCTGCGTGCGCAGGCCGGCGCCGGGACGCTGCCGGAGGTGTTCCGCAAGCTGGTCCGGGTGCGTCGGGCCGCTGCGGCGGGCCGGGGCGAGTCGGGCCTGGTGGAGCGGCTGGCGCGGCTGGCACCGGCCGAGCGGCGGCAGGCCGTCCTCGGCCTGGTGACCGGGCAGGTCGCCGGGGTCCTCGGGCACACGAACGGTGACGCCGTACGCCCCGAGCGGGCCTTCAGCGAACTCGGCTTCGACTCCCTGCTCGCCGTGGAGCTGCGCAACCGGCTCAAGGCCGAGACCGGTCTGCTGCTCCCGACCACGCTGGTCTTCGACTACCCGACGCCGGCGGAGCTCGCCGACCACATCGGTGCCGAACTCCTCGGCGAGGAGCAGGCTTCGACGGCCGAGCAGGACCTGCCGACCGCTGTGGTCGACGACGACCCGATCGTGATCGTGGGCATGGGCTGCCGGTTCCCGGGCGGGGTGTCCTCGCCGGAGGACCTGTGGCGGCTGGTGTCCGAGGGCGTCGACGCCATCGGCGACTTTCCGACCGACCGCGGCTGGGACCTGGAGCACCTCTATGACCCCGACCCGGACGCCCCGGGCCGTACCCATGTGGCGGAGGCCGGTTTCCTGCGGGACGCGGCGGAGTTCGACGCCGGGTTCTTCGGGATCTCCCCGCGCGAGGCGCTCACCATCGACCCGCAGCAGCGCCTGCTGCTGGAGACGGCCTGGGAGGCGCTGGAGCGGGCGGGCATCGACCCGACGAGCCTTCGCGGCAGCCGTACGGGCGTCTACACCGGCGTCATGTACCAGGACTACAGCATGCGCCACGGCGCCAAGTTCCCCGAGGACTTCGAGGGGCACCTGGGCCTGGGCAGCGCGGGCAGTGTGGCCTCGGGCCGTATCTCCTACACGCTCGGCCTGGAGGGACCCGCGGTCAGCGTCGACACGGCCTGCTCGTCGTCCCTCGTGTCGATCCACATGGCCGCGCAGGCGCTGCGGAGCGGTGAGTGCGACCTGGCTCTGGCCGGCGGTGTGACCGTCATGGCCACTCCCTCGACGTTCATCGAGTTCAGCAGGCAGCGCGCGCTGTCGCCGACCGGCCGCTCCCGGGCGTTCTCGGCCGAGGCCGACGGCACGGGCTGGGCGGAGGGCGCGGGCCTGGTCGCGCTGGAGCGGCTGTCGGACGCGCGGCGCAACGGGCACCGGGTGCTGGCCGTCGTACGCGGCAGCGCGGTGAACCAGGACGGCGCCAGCAACGGTCTGACCGCGCCGAACGGTCCTTCGCAGCAGCGGGTGATCCGGCAGGCGCTGGCTTCGGCGGGGCTGTCGCCTGCTGATGTGGACGCGGTGGAGGCGCATGGGACGGGTACCTCGCTCGGGGACCCGATCGAGGCGCAGGCACTGATCGCGACCTACGGACAGAACCGCGAAGAGCCCCTGTTCCTGGGCTCGTTGAAGTCCAACATCGGACACGCCCAGGCCGCTGCGGGTGTCGGCGGTGTCATCAAGATGGTCATGGCGATGCGCAATGGTGTCCTGCCGCAGACCCTGCACGTCACCGAGCCGTCCCCGCACGTGGACTGGTCGGCCGGTGCTGTCGAGCTGTTGACCGAGCAGCGGGAATGGTCCGCGCGAGACGGGCGTCCGCGCCGGGCCGGTGTGTCGTCGTTCGGCATCAGCGGCACCAACGCCCACGTCATCCTCGAAGAGCCCGAGCCGCAGCCCGAGCCGATGCGTACTCCTTCCGCCGGCGGTCTCGTCCCGTGGGTGATCTCCGCCCGCAGTGCGGAGGCGCTGGCGGGTCAGGCAGCGAAGCTGACCGCCGTCGACGGGGACGTACGAGAGATCGGCGCGGCCCTGCTCAACCAGCGGGCGGAGTTCGACCACCGCGCGGTCGTCCTCGGTGAGACGCGGGACGAACTCCTCGCTGCTCTTGAGGCGTTGAGCGCCGGGGAGGCGTCCGCGGACGTCGTGACGGGAACAGCCGACCAGGCCGGCAAGACCGTGTTCGTCTTCCCCGGTCAGGGTTCGCAGTGGGTCGGCATGGCCACGCAGCTCGCCGAGGAGTCGCCGGTGTTCGCCGAGCGGCTGGCCGAGTGTGCCGCGGCGATCGAGGCGCACGTCGACTGGTCGGTCGAGGCGGCGCTGCGCGGCGGTGAGGGCGCGCCGTCGCTGGAGCGCATCGAGGTCGTCCAGCCCGTGCTGTTCGCCGTGATGGTGTCGCTGGCCGCGCTGTGGCGGTCGTACGGGGTCGAGCCGGACGCCGTGATCGGGCACTCGCAGGGCGAGATCGCGGCCGCGTGTGTGGCCGGTGCGCTGACGCTGGAGGACGCCGCGCGGGTGATCGTGGTGCGTTCGCGGATGTTCGCCGAGCACCTGGACGGCCGTGGGGCCGTGGTGGCGGTGGGGCTGTCCGCGGACGAGGCCGGGCCGTGGCTGGAGCCGTTCGAGGGCCGGCTGTCGCTCGCCGGGCTCAACGGTCCCGCGGCGGTCACCGTGGCCGGTGACGCGGACGCGGCCGAGGAGTTCGTGGCGGCGCTGACCGCCGCGGAGGTCCGGGTCAGGGTGGTCGCCTCGGTGGCCTCGCACTCGCCGCAACTGGAGGGAGTGCGCGACGAGTTGACCGAGAGCGTGCGCTTCGTGCGGTCGCGCCCGGGGACGGTCCCGCTGTACTCCACCACCACGTGCGAGATCCTCGACGGCTCCGAGATCGACGCCGAGTACATCTACGAGAACTGCCGTCGCCCGGTCCTCTTCGAGCCGGTCGTGCGCAAGCTGCTCGACGACGGCTTCACCGCGTTCGTCGAGTGCAGCCCGCACGCCGTGCTGGCCGCGGGCGTCACGGAGACGGCGGAGGCGGCGGGCGCCCGTGCGGTGGCCGTCCCGTCCCTGCGCCGCGACGAGGGCGGTCTGCGCCGCTTCGCCGGCTCGCTGGCGCAGGCGTACACCGTCGGCGTCCCCGTGGACTGGTCCCCGCTGCTCCCGGCCGGGACCGGGCACGTCGAGCTGCCCACGTACGCCTTCCAGCACAGCCGTTACTGGCTGGACATGGTGGCGGGCGGCGGTGACGTGGCCTCCGTCGGCCTGGACGCGGTCGGCCACGGGCTGCTGGGTGCCGCGGTGCCGCTGGCGGAGGGCGACGGTGTCGTCCTGACGGGACGGCTGTCGCTGTCGGCGCTGCCGTGGCTGGCGGACCACGCGGTGTTCGGCACGGTCCTGCTGCCGGGCACGGCGTTCGTCGAGATGGCGCTGCGCGCCGCGGACGAGGTCGGGCTCGACCGGGTGCAGGACCTGACGCTGGAGGCACCGCTGGCGCTGTCCGCGGGCGGCGCGGTGCAGGTGCAGGTGGTGGTCGGCGCGCCCGACGAGGCGGGCCGGCGCGCGGTGGGCGTGCACTCCCGCCCGGAGGGCGACGGCGGCACCTGGCAGCGGCACGCGCAGGGCACGCTGTCCGGCGCACAGGGCACGGCCGCGGAGTTCGCCGGGGCATGGCCGCCGGTGGGCGCCCAGGCGCTGGACGTGACGTCGTTCTACGAGGAAGCCGACGCCCGCGGCTACGGCTACGGCCCGGTCTTCCAGGGCCTGCGGGCCGTGTGGCGGCGCGGCAACGAGGTGTTCGCCGAGGTCGCCCTCGCCGACGGGCACGCCGGTGACGCGGACGCGTTCGGCATCCACCCCGCCCTGCTCGACTCGGCGCTGCACGCGGTGCTGGCCGCCGGGGGCGTGGAGACGATGCGGCTGCCCTTCGCCTGGGAGGGCGTCGAACTGCACGCCACGGCCGCCTCGACCCTGCGCGTCCACATCGGCGACCTGCACACCGACACCATGAAGGTCCGCGGCTACGACGCCACCGGGGCCCCGGTGGTGAGCGTCGGCTCGCTGACGGCCCGCGCGGTCACCGAGCAGCAACTGCGGGCGGCCGTGGGCGCGGCGGCCCAGCTGCCGGTGTTCGGCGTCGAGTGGTCCGAGGCGCCCGCACCGACCGAGAACCCGGTGACGAAGGCGGCCCTGCTGTCCTCGGGCGCCGAGCGCCTGACGGCGTCCGGGATCGAGTTCACCGCGCTCTCCGAGGGACAGATCCCCTCCGACGTCCTGCTGCTCGTCGAGGGCCGCCAGGACGGCGGCGACCTGCCCGCGCGGGTGCGGGAGCCGCTGTTCGAGGTGCTGGCCCGGGTGCAGGAGTGGCTGGCGGACGAGCGCAGCGCTCAGTCCCGGCTGGTCGTCGTCACCCGCGGCGCCGTCGCCGTGGGCGAGGAGGAGACCCCGGACCTGACGGCCGCGGCCGTATGGGGTCTGCTGCGCACGGCCCAGACGGAGAACCCCGGCCGGCTGGCCGTCGTCGACCTCGACGACCGCCCCTCGTCCGTGGCCCTGCTGGGCTCGGTCCTGGCGGGCGGCGCCGGCCAGGTCGCGGTCCGCGGCGGTACGGCGTACGTGCCGCGCCTGGCGCGCCAGGAGACGCCGTCCGGCGAGCCGGTGGTCTTCGACCCGGCCGGTACGGTCCTGCTGACCGGCGCGATGGGCGCCCTGGGCCGGGTCGTGGCGCGGCATCTGGTCGTCGAGCACGGCGTACGGCATCTGCTGCTGGTGTCCCGGCGCGGGGCGCAGGCGGCGGGCGCCGCTGAACTCGAGGCGGAGCTGGCGGGACTCGGTGCGGAGGTCACGCTGGCGGCCTGTGACATCGCGGACCGGGCTGCTCTTGCCGAGCTGCTGGCGTCGGTGTCGCCGGAGCACCCGCTGACGGGCGTGATCCATGCGGCCGGTGTCCTGGACGACGGTGTGCTCTCGGCCCTGTCGCCGGAGCGGTTCGAGACGGTGCTGCGGCCCAAGGTCGACGCCGCCTGGAACCTGCACGAGCTGACCGCGGACCTGGACCTGTCGGCGTTCGTCCTGTTCTCCTCCATGGCCGGCGTGCTCGGTGCCGGAGGCCAGGCCAACTACGCCGCCGCCAACGTGTTCCTGGACGCGCTCGCCGAGCAGCGCCGGGCGTCCGGACTGCCCGCCGCCTCCCTGGCCTGGGGCCTGTGGAGCGAGACCAGCGACATGACCGGGCAGATGGAGGCGGCCGACCTCTCCCGTATCGCACGCCTCGGTATCGCCCCGCTGTCCAACACCGAAGGCGCCGCCCTGCTCGACGCGGCCCTCGCGACCGGGCGGACCACCTCGGTCGTGGCCAAGTTCGACATGACGGGCCTGCGTGGCCAGGCCCAGGCCGGCACCCTGCCGGAGATGCTGAGCGGCCTGGTGCGCGCCCGCCGTACCGCGACCGCGGCCGTCGGCGAGGCCGGACTGGCCGAACGCCTGGCCCGGGTGCCCGCGGCGGAACGCGCCCAGCTGGTCCTCGACCTGGTCGCGGGCCATGTCGCGGCCGTCCTCGGCCACGCCTCCGCCGACACGGTCGCCCCCGCGCGCAGCTTCAAGGAGATCGGCTTCGACTCCCTCATCGCGGTCGAGCTGCGCAACCGGCTCAACGCGGCGACCGGCCTGACCCTGCCGACCACCCTGGTCTTCGACTATCCGACCCCGGAGGCCGTCGCCCAGTACGTGCTCGAACAGGCCGAGCCCGCCGGTGAGCCGGTGCCGGACGACATGGACGAGGCCGAGGTGCGGGCGCTCCTCACCAGCATCCCGCTGGCGACGCTTCGCGCGTCGGGCCTGATGGCGGACCTCGTCGCCCTCGCCCAGCCGGCCCACGGCGCATCCGAGGCGGACGCCGGGCCCACGGCCGAGGAGGCGATCGACGACATGGACGCCGACAGCCTCATCGCCCTGGCCCTCGGCAAGACCTCCTCCTGACCACCGAGACACGACAGCGAGCCTGGAGAACGGACATGGCAACATCCAACGAGCAACTTCTCGAAGCGCTCCGTGCCTCGGTCAAGGAGTCCGAGCGGCTGCGCCGGCTCAACGAGGAACTGGAGGCCGCCGCAGGGGAGCCGATCGCCATCGTCGGCATGGCGTGCCGCTTCCCCGGCGGGGTGTCCTCCCCGGAGGACCTGTGGCGGCTGGTCGCCGACGGCGTCGACGCCATCGGTGACTTCCCGGCCGACCGCGGCTGGGACGCGGAGGGCCTGTACGACCCGGACCCCGACGCGGTGGGCAAGTCCTACTCCACCCAGGGCGGCTTCCTCTACGACGCCGCCGACTTCGACCCGGCCTTCTTCGGCATCTCCCCGCGCGAGGCGCTGGCCGTCGACCCGCAGCAGCGCCTGCTGCTGGAGACGGCCTGGGAGGCGCTGGAGCGGGCGGGCATCGACCCGACGAGCCTGCGCGGCAGCCGTACGGGCGTCTACACGGGCGTCATGTACAACGACTACGCGACCCGCTTCCCGCACCCGCCGGAGGAGTTCGAGGCGTACTTCGGCATCGGCAGCGCGGGCAGCGTGGCCTCCGGCCGTGTCGCCTACACCCTGGGCCTGGAGGGCCCCGCGGTGAGCGTCGACACCGCCTGCTCCTCGTCCCTGGTCGCCATCCACCTCGCCGCGCAGGCCCTGCGCAAGGACGAGTGCTCACTGGCCCTGGCCGGCGGCGTGACCGTGATGGCCACGCCGGAGCTGTTCGTGGAGTTCAGCCGGCAGCGCGCGATGTCCCCCGACGGTCGCTGCAAGGCCTTCTCCGCAGATGCCGACGGCGCCGGCTGGTCCGAGGGCCTGGGACTCCTGCTCCTGGAGCGGCTGTCGGACGCCCGGCGCAACGGCCACCGCGTGTTGGCGGTGCTGCGGGGCAGCGCGGTGAACCAGGACGGCGCGAGCAATGGTCTGACGGCGCCGAACGGTCCTTCGCAGCAGCGGGTGATCCGGCAGGCACTGGCTTCGGCCGGGCTGTCCCCTGCTGACGTGGACGCGGTGGAGGCGCATGGGACGGGTACCTCGCTCGGGGACCCGATCGAGGCGCAGGCGCTGATCGCGACGTACGGGCAGGACCGTGAACAGCCTCTGCTTCTGGGCTCGTTGAAGTCCAACATCGGACACGCTCAGGCGGCTGCGGGTGTCGGTGGCGTGATCAAGATGGTCATGGCGATGCGGAATGGTGTGCTGCCGCAGACCCTGCACGTGACCGAGCCGTCCCCGCACGTGGACTGGTCGGCGGGGGCCGTGGAGCTGCTGACGGAGTCCCGTGAGTGGCGGGTGCAGGACGGGCGTCCGCGCCGGGCCGGCGTGTCGTCCTTCGGGATCAGCGGCACCAACGCCCACGTCATCCTCGAAGAGGGCGAGCCGGAGCCCGAGACCCAGTCCGCTCCCTCCGCCGGGGGGCTCGTGCCGTGGGTGATCTCCGCCCGCAGCGCGGGTGCCCTCGCGGGCCAGGCCGAGAAGCTGGCCGCTGTGGAGGGGGACATACGTGACATAGGCGCGGCCCTGCTGAAGCAGCGGGCCGGGTTCGATCAGCGGGCTGTGGTACTGGGTGAGTCTCGGGATGAACTTGTTGCTGGGCTGGCCTCTGTGGCTGACGGCCGCCTGCCTGCTGGTGGTGTGGTGCCTGGCGGAGTAGGCCTGCTTTTCACGGGTCAGGGGGCTCAGCGGCTGGGGATGGGCCGGGAGTTGTACGAGGCCTTCCCTGCCTTTGCCGAGGCCTTTGACGCGGTGGCGGGTGAGCTTGAGCTTCCGCTGCGGGAGGTCGTCTGGGGCGAAGACGCTGAGCGGCTGAACCAGACGGGGTTCACGCAGCCTGCGCTGTTCGCTGTCGAGGTGGCGCTGTTCCGGCTGGCCGAGCACTTCGGCGTCAAGCCGTCGGTGGTGGGCGGTCACTCGGTGGGTGAGATCGCTGCCGCGCATGTGGCCGGGGTGTTTTCCCTCCAGGATGCGGCTCGGTTGATCGCTGCCCGGGGCCGGCTGATGCAGGCCTTGCCTGCGGGTGGGGCGATGGTCGCGCTTCAGGCGACCGAGGACGAGGTGCGTCCGCTGCTGACGGACGGGGTCGGTATCGCCGCCGTCAACGGGCCGCGCTCGGTGGTGATCTCCGGCGTGGAGGCCGAAGTGCTGGCCGTGCAGGCGCACTTCGCGGACCGTAAGACGACCCGGCTCAAGGTCAGCCACGCCTTCCACTCGCCGCTGATGGAGCCGATGCTGGACGACTTCCGCAAGGTCGCGGCGTCCATCTCGTACGAGGCGGCGAAGATCCCGGTGGTCTCCAACGTCACCGGCCGTCTCGCCGAGCCGGGCCTGCTCCAGGACCCCGAGTACTGGGTCCGCCACGTCCGCGAAGCGGTCCGTTTCGCCGACGGCGTCGACGCCATGCGCGGCGCGGGTGCGGTGACGCTGCTGGAGCTGGGGCCGGACGGGATTCTGACGGCGCTGGCGCAGGAGACCCTCGCGGGGGACGAGACGGTGGCGGCGATCGCCGTCCAGCGCCGGGACCGGCCCGAGGCCCGGACCTTCCTCACCGCACTGGCCACTGCATACGCGCGCGGTGTCGCGGTGGACTGGGCTCCGCTGCTGCCCGCCGAGGCACGCCATGTCGATCTGCCCACCTACGCGTTCGACCGCGAGCGCTACTGGCTCGACGTACCGGACGCCCCGGGCGACGCGGTGGCGCTGGGGCTGGGGGCCGTGGAACATCCGCTGCTGGGTGCGGCGGTGCCGCTGGCGGAGGGCGACGGGGTCGTCCTGACCGGTCGGCTCTCCCTGGCCACGCATCCGTGGCTGGCGGACCATGCGGTCTTCGACACCGTGCTCGTGCCCGGTACGGCGTTCGTCGAGGTGGCGCTGCGGGCGGCCGACGAGGTCGGCCTGGACCGGGTCGAGGAACTGGCCCTGGAAGCGCCGCTCATGCTGCCCGAGCAGGGTGCCGTGCAGGTGCAGGTGGTGGTCGGCGGGGCCGACGAGGCGGGCCGGCACCGGCTGGACATCCACGCCCGTCCGGATGTGCCGGGTGCACCCTGGCAGCGGCACGCCCACGGGACGCTGACCGCTGCGGACGACGTGCCCTCGGAGCTGGCCGTGTGGCCGCCGGCCGACGTCGAGGCGCTGGACGTCTCGTCGTTCTACGAGGAGGCCGCCGGGCGCGGTTACGGCTACGGCCCGGCCTTCCAGGGCCTGCGGGCCGTGTGGCGGCGGGGCGGCGAGGTGTTCGCCGAGGTCGCCCTCCCGGCCGAACCGGCCGGAGACGCGGACGCGTTCGGCATCCACCCCGCCCTGCTCGACTCGGTGCTGCACGCCGTGATCGCCGCCGACGGCACGGACACCATGCGGCTGCCCTTCGCCTGGGAGGGCGTCGAACTCCACGCCACGGCCGCCACCGGCCTCCGTGTCCACCTCAGCGGCACGGACACCGACTCCGTGCGGCTGACGGCGTACGACGACAGCGGCCGGCCCGTGCTCGCCGCCCGGTCCGTCGCGGCCCGCCAGGTGAGCGAGGAGCAACTGCGCCAGGCGGTGGGCGCGAGCAGCGCCCTGCCTCTCCTCGGCGTGGAGTGGGTGCCCGCGCCGTCGGGCGAGAGCACCGCAGAGCACACGGTCTTTGTCGTGCCTTCGGGTTCGGGTGAGGTCCCTGAGCTGGTGCGGGAGCAGCTCTTCGCGGTGCTGGAGCGGGTGCGGGAGCTGCCCGAGGGGGAGCGGCTGGTCGTCGTGACCCGGGGCGCGGTGCAGGTGCAGGGTGAAGGTGCGCCGGACGTCGCGGCCGCTGCCGTCTGGGGTCTGGTGCGTTCGGCGCAGGCCGAGTATCCGGGGCGGTTCGTCCTGGTGGACGCCGACCCTGCGGTGGACGGGCTCCCCGACCTGGGGCCGGTGTCGAGCCTCGGTGTGGATCAGCTGGCGGTGCGCGGCGGCGTCGCCTACACGCCACGTCTGGTGCGTCAGACGCAGCCCGAAGCGCAAGGCACCTTCGCTCCGGCGGGCACGGTCCTGGTGACCGGCGCGACCGGCGCGCTGGGCCGGGTCGTGGCGCGGCATCTGGTCGTCGAGCACGGCGTACGGCATCTGCTGCTGGTGTCCCGGCGCGGGGCGCAGGCGGCGGGCGCCGCTGAACTCGAGGCGGAGCTGGCGGGACTCGGTGCGGAGGTCACGCTGGCGGCCTGTGACATCGCGGACCGGGCGGCGCTCGCCGAGCTGCTGGAGCAGGTCCCTGCGGAGCACCCGCTGACGGGTGTGGTCCACGCCGCCGGTGTCCTGGACGACGGTGTGCTGGCCGCGCTGTCGCCGGAGCGGTTCGAGACGGTGCTGCGGCCGAAGGTCGACGCCGCCTGGAACCTGCACGAGCTGACCGCGGACCTGGACCTGGCGGCGTTCGTGCTGTTCTCGTCGGTGGCCGGAGTCGTCGGCACCGGCGGCCAGGCCAACTACGCCGCCGCCAACGTGTTCCTGGACGCCCTGGCCGAGCAGCGCCGGGCCGCCGGGCTGCCTGCCGTCTCCCTGGCCTGGGGTCTGTGGGGCGAGGCGGACGGCATGACCCATGACCTCGGGGAGGCCGACCGGGTGCGGCTGTCCCGCTCGGGCATCGCCCCGATGTCGAACGCCGAGGCCCTCAGCCTCTTCGACGCGGGTCTCCGTTCCGAGCGCGGTGCGGTCGTCGCCGTGAAGCTGGACGAGCCGGCGCTGAAGGCACGGGCCCGAGCGGGCACGCTGCCGGAGATCCTCCAGGGCCTGGTCCGGGTGCGTCGGGCCGCTGCGGCGGGCCGGGGCGAGTCGGGCCTGGTGGAGCGGCTGGCGCGGCTGGCGCCGGCCGAGCGGCAGCAGGCCGTCCTCGATCTGGTGACCGGGCAGGTCGCCGACGTCCTCGGACACGCGGGCGGCGACGCGATCCGCCCCGAGCGGGCCTTCAGCGAACTCGGCTTCGACTCGCTGACCGCCGTCGAACTGCGCAACCGCCTGAACGCGGTGACGGGCCTCTCCCTGCCCACGACCCTCGTCTTCGACTACCCGAACGCCGCCGACCTGGCCGCGTTCATGGCCGGCGAGCTGGTCGGCGTACAAGCGGCCGTGCGAGTGGAGGACCTGCCGACCGCTGTGGTCGACGACGACCCGATCGTGATCGTGGGCATGGGCTGCCGGTTCCCGGGCGGGGTGTCCTCGCCGGAGGACCTGTGGCGGCTGGTGTCCGAGGGCGCCGACGCCATCGGCGACTTCCCGGCCGACCGCGGCTGGGACACCGACGCCCTCTACGACCCCGACCCCGCAAAGCCGGGCACGAGCTACCTCCTTCAGGGCGGGTTCCTGGACAGTGCCGCCGAATTCGACGCGGCGTTCTTCGGGATCTCCCCGCGCGAGGCGCTGGCCGTCGACCCGCAGCAGCGGCTCCTGCTGGAGACGGCCTGGGAGGCGCTGGAGCGGGCGGGTATCGACCCGACGAGCCTGCGGGGCAGCCGTACGGGCGTCTACACCGGCGTCATGTACCAGGACTACGCGACCCGGTTCGAGTCGGCGCCGGAGGAGTTCGAGGGCTACCTGGGCATCGGCAGCGCGGGCAGCGTGGCCTCCGGGCGCATCTCGTACACGCTCGGCCTCGAAGGCCCTGCCGTCAGCGTCGACACGGCCTGCTCGTCGTCCCTCGTGTCCCTCCACATGGCCGCGCAGGCCCTCCGGCACGGCGAGTGCGACCTCGCCCTCGCCGGCGGCGTGACCGTCATGGCCACCCCCAACGCCTTCGTGGAGTTCAGCCGCCAGCGCGGCCTCGCCCCCGACGGCCGCTCGAAGGCGTTCTCCGCGGACGCGGACGGGGTTGTGTGGGCGGAGGGCGCGGGTCTGGTCGCGCTGGAGCGGCTGTCGGACGCGCGGCGCAACGGGCATCCGGTGGTGGCCGTCGTCCGGGGCACCGCGGTGAACCAGGACGGCGCCAGCAACGGTCTGACGGCGCCGAACGGTCCCTCGCAGCAGCGGGTGATCCGGCAGGCACTGGCCTCAGCCGGGCTGTCGCCTGCTGACGTGGACGCGGTGGAGGCGCATGGGACGGGTACCTCGCTGGGGGACCCGATCGAGGCGCAGGCCATCCTCGCCACGTACGGGCAGGACCGTGAAGGGCCGCTGTGGCTCGGGTCGTTGAAGTCCAACATCGGGCATGCGCAGGCGGCTGCCGGTGTCGGTGGCGTGATCAAGATGGTGATGGCGATGCGGCATGGTGTGCTGCCGCAGACCCTGCACGTCACCGAGCCGTCCCCGCACGTCGACTGGTCGGCAGGGGCCGTGGAACTGCTGACCGAGCAGCGTGAATGGGCCTCGCGAGACGGGCGTCCGCGCCGGGCCGGTGTGTCGTCCTTCGGCATCAGCGGCACCAACGCCCACGTCATCCTCGAAGAGCCCGAGCCGCAGCCCGAGCCGATGCGTACTCCTTCCGCCGGCGGTCTCGTCCCGTGGGTGATCTCCGCCCGCAGTGCGGAGGCGCTGGCCGGTCAGGCAGCGAAGCTGGCCTCTGTGGAGGGCGACGTACGGGACATCGGTGCGGCCCTGCTGGGGCAGCGGACGCTGTTCGACCATCGGGCAGTTGTCCTCGGCGAGACCCGGGAGGAGCTCGTCGCCGGGCTGTCGTCTGTGGTCGGCGGCCGGGTGGTGCCGGGTGGGCTGGGTGTGCTTTTCACGGGTCAGGGGGCTCAGCGGCTCGGGATGGGGCGCGAGCTGTACGACGCCTTCCCCGTGTTCGCCGAGGCCTTTGACGCGGTGGCTGCTGAGCTGGAGCTTCCGCTGCGAGACGTTGTCTGGGGTGAAGACCCGGAGCAGCTGAACCAGACGGCTTTCACGCAGCCTGCGCTGTTCGCTGTTGAGGTGGCGTTGTTCCGGCTGGCCGAGCACTTCGGCGTGAAGCCGTCGGTGGTCGGTGGCCACTCGGTGGGTGAGATCGCTGCCGCGCATGTGGCCGGGGTCTTCTCCCTCCAGGATGCTGTCCGGTTGATCGCTGCTCGCGGTCGGCTGATGCAGGCGTTGCCTGCGGGTGGGGCGATGGTCGCGCTTCAGGCGACCGAGGACGAGGTGCGTCCGCTGCTGACGGACGGCGTCGGTATCGCTGCCGTCAACGGCCCCCGCTCGGTGGTGATCTCCGGCGCTGAAGCTGAAGTCCTCACGATCCAGGCGCACTTCCAGGACCGTAAGACGACCCGTCTCAAGGTCAGCCACGCCTTCCACTCCCCGCTCATGGAGCCGATGCTGGACGACTTCCGCAAGGTCGCGGCGTCCATCTCGTACCAGCCGCCGACTATCCCGGTGGTCTCCAACGTCACCGGCCGTCTCGCCGAGCCGGGCCTGCTCCAGGACCCCGAGTACTGGGTCCGCCACGTCCGCGAAGCAGTCCGTTTCGCCGACGGCGTCGACGCCATGCGGGCCGAAGGCGTGACCACGCTGCTGGAGCTCGGCCCCGACGGCATCCTCACCGCCCTTGCCCGCGAGTCCCTCACCGGCGACGACACCGTCACTGCGATCGCCACGCAGCGCCGGGACCGGCCCGAGGCCCGGACGTTCCTCAAGGGGCTGGGCAGCGCCTACACCCGGGGCGTCACCGTCGACTGGGCCCCGCTGCTGCCCGAGCCGACCAGGCACGTCGAGCTGCCCACCTACGCCTTCCAGCACAGCCGCTACTGGCTCCGCTCCAAGCCCGGCACCCCCCTCACCGGGGCCGCGCGAGGCAGTGTCGAGGGGCGTTTCTGGGGGGCCGTGGAGGCGGAGGACGCGGATGCGCTGGCCGAGTTGATCGGCGGGGTGCAGGACGGGCTGCCGATGGACGAGCGGGACGCGCTGTCCCGGGCCCTGCCGTTGCTGGCGAAGTGGCGGCTGCAGTTGCTGGAGGAGGCGGCGGCCGGGGACGAGACGCCGGCCCAGGAAACCGCGGGGGCTCCCCTGCTGCTGCCGGACCGGCTGGCGGGGCTGCCGGAGGCCGAGCGTATGGGCCTGGTGCTGGAGGTCGTACGGCAGGAGGCCGCCAAGGCGCTGGGGCATGCGGCGGGTACCGACATCGGGCCGGACGACGATTTCCTGGATCTCGGGTTCACTTCTTTGGCAGCGGTGGAATTCGGGAATTCCTTGCGGACGGCCACAGAACTCGACATCGCGCTGGGTATCGTCTACGACTGCCCCACGCCCAGGCTTCTCGCGGAGTACGTGATGAGTGAACTGTCGAACTCGGGAGACCTCTCTTGCACGGACGTTTCATGACCGACGAAAGCCCGTGGCTGCGGCGATTTCATCCGGTGGCCGGCACAGATCAAGTCGTCGTTTTCTTTCCGCACGCGGGAGGTTCGGCGAGCTTCTTCCATCCGCACACGGTGGATCTGGCGCCCTATGTGGATACGCTGACGATTCAGTATCCGGGGCGGCAGGAGCGCTATCGGGAATCCCTTGTCGCCGACATCGGTGAACTGGCCGAGCTGATCTACGCGGAGGTGGCGCCGGCCGGCTCGGAGCAGCGGCTCGTGTTCTTCGGGCACAGCATGGGCGCGGCACTGGCCTTCGAGGTGGCTCTCCGCATGGAGGAGCGGCTGGGCCGGGGGCCCGAGCGGCTCTTCCTGTCCGGGCGGCGGGCGCCGTCCAGCGAGCGCAGGCCCGAGACGGTCCATCTCATGGGTGACGACGGGCTGATCGCGGAGATGCTGAACAACGGTGTGACGGACCGGCGGCTGCTGACCGACCCGGACACGCTGCGGATGATCCTCCCGGTGGTCCGCAACGACTACCGGGCGATCGAGACCTACCGGCCCGATCCGGCGGCGCGGGTGGCCTGTCCGGTCACGGCGCTGGTCGGGGAGGGCGACCCGAAGTGCACGGTGGAGGAGGCCGCCGCCTGGGCGGAGCACACCTCCGGCGACTTCGACCTGGAGGTCTTCGCCGAGGGCGCCCACTTCTTCCTCGTGCCGCACCGGCAGGACGTGACCGGGGTGGTGCGGGAGCGGCTGGCGAGGGTGCCGGCCGAGATGCGCTGAGCGGCATCGCAGTGCCGTGATCCTCGTGGCCGGAGCGGACTGTCCGTTCCGGCCACGGGTGTCCGGTGGGCGGGGTGCGCGGGTGGCCGGATATGTACGGGCTCCGGCGGATGGGGCGGTGGGCGGTGTTTTGATCACGGCCCGAGCCGCTTCCTGCGCGAAAGGCGGGAATCCCATGAGCCCTTCCAGTCCCCCGAGTGCCATGAGTCCCATGAGTTCGTTGCGTCGGCCCACGGAATGCGAGGTGCTGATCGCGGGCGCCGGCCCGACCGGTCTGGCGCTGGCCTGCGATCTGGCCCGGCGGGGGGTTTCCTGCCGCATCGTGGACAAGCTGCCCGGCCTGCGCCCCGGCTCCCGCGGCAAGGGGCTCCAGCCGCGCACCCTGGAGATCCTGGAGGACCTCGGGGTGATCGGCGAGATCCTGGCGCACAGCGGCCCCTACCTGCCCTTCCGCGGCTACGACGGTGACCGGGCCATCGGCGGCTGGTCCTGGTTCGACCAGGTCAGGCCCCGCCCGGACACGCCGTATCCGAGCCTGCGGATGGTGCCCCAGTACGCCACGGAACGTATTTTGTGCGACCGGCTCGAGGCGCTCGGCGTCCGGGTGGAACACGGGGTCGAGATCGTGGACCTGCGGCAGGACCCCGACGGGGTGTCCGTCGTGCTGCGCGCGGACGCGGGGGCGGAGGAGAGCGTGCGGTGCGCGTATCTCGTGGGGGCGGACGGCGCTCACAGCCGGGTGCGCGCGGCGGCGGGTGTCGGGTTCCGCGGCGAGACGGACGGCGACCGGCGCGTCCTCGTCGGGGACATCGCGGTGGAGGGCCTGGACCGCGAGCACACGCACGCGTGGCCGGACGCGGCCGGCGGGCCGGTGGCGTTCTTCCCGCTGCCCGGCACCGAGGAGTTCTGCTTCTTCGCGGGTCTCGCCCCGGGCGAGGACGTCACCCTGACCGCGGGCGGCGTGGCCGGGCTCGTCGCGGCCCGGACCGGGCGGGCGGACATCCGGCCGCACTCGCCGAGCTGGCTGTCGGTGTACACCTTCAACGTGCGCATGGCCGAGCGTTTCCGGACCGGCCGGGTGTTCCTGGCGGGCGACGCCGCCCATGTGCATCCGCCGGCGGGCGGGCAGGGCGTGAACACCGGCATCCAGGACGCGTTCAACCTCGGCTGGAAGCTGGGCGCCGTCCTGCGCGGCGCCCCCGAGGGGCTGCTGGACTCCTACGAGGAGGAGCGGCTGCCGGTCGCCGCGCGGGTGCTGGAACTGAGCAGCCGGCTCCAGACCGCCGCCGCCCGGGAGAACCTGCGCTTCCGGCAGCCGGGCCGGGAGACCCACCAGCTCCAGCTGAACTACCGTGACAGCGCGCTGTCGTGGGACCGCCGTACGGCCGCGGGGCCGCTGCGTGCCGGTGACCGGGCGCCCGACGCGGTGTGCCGGGACCCGTACGGCGCGCGGGTGCGGCTCTTCGACGCGCTGCGCGGCCCGCAGGCGACCGTGCTGGCCTTCGGGCTCGACGACACCGGCGTACGGCAGGAACTGCTGCCGCCGGGCGCGGCCGTGCGTACCGTGATCCATCCCGAGGTCGACGCGAGCCCCGCCGGGGCGCGGGCCGTGCTGGTGGACGCGGACAGCAGTGTGCACACCGCCTACGGCGTCGCCAAGGGCGATGTGGCGGTCATCAGGCCGGACGGTTACATCGGGCTGCTCGCGGACAGGAGGAACCTGTCCGACGTGCGGCCTTATCTGGCGCGGATCTCGCCCGTGCCGGCCTGAATTCCTTGGCACGGCCCGGCCATTACCGGGGCGGGGAGCGCCTGAGGCAGCCCCTAGGGGCCGATAGGGGGTCGGTGGGGGTTAATTCGACAGGTTTGGCTCACTACATTTTTCTGGCGGAGTGACAAGACTCCAACATTCCGCAAGGGAAATGAGGAGAAATCATGAGTGGGCTCAAGACCTGGGACGAACTCCGCTCCGGAATTTCCGGCGAGGTCGTGCTCGCCGTCGACTTCCCCGCCACCGGGCGCGCGGAGGCCGACTTCAACGCGCTGGCGCCGCTGCTGGCCACCGACCACGCGGTGTGGCGGACGCTGGTGGAGCCCAACGGCCTGCTGCGGGACGTCGCCGTCGAGGAGTACATCGAGCCGTGGCTCGACGAGGTGCGCGGCAGCGGGCTGAAGGTGCGGGCCGTCCTCGGCTTCTGCGTCGGCGGCGTCTACGCGTCCGTCCTGGCCGAGCGGATCGGCCAGTGGCAGGGCGAGGAGCCGAAGGTGCTGCTGTTCGACCCCGAACTGGTCAACGCCGAGACGGTGTTCTGGCAGTTCTACAAGATGGTCGGCAGCATGTCCCAGGTGCTCGCCCCGGACGAGGCGGCGCAGCTCCAGGCCGCCGGCCGTACGGCGTTCGAGGCGAACGGCGAGAACGTCCAGCAGCTCACGGCGACCCTGTACGACCTGTTCGAGCAGGCCGCCGCCGCGGCGTTCGCCCGCATGGGCCTGGGCCCGGCGTTCGCGCAGGACCTTCTCGACCTCGTCGGCTCCTTCATGTCGTACCTGTCGATCGCCGAGCCGGTCGAGGCGCTGCCGCTGTGGCGCCGGGCCGTCGCCCTGTGCTCCGCGAGCCAGGAGAGCGGCCTGAACCGGGTGCGCGACTCCTTCCTCCTGCCCGAGGCCGAACTCGTCGCCGAGGAGATCGTCTTCGCCTCCGCCCACTCGGAGATGCTGCGCGACCCCGAGGTCGCGCGGGGCACCGACCGGCTGATCAACGACTGACCCTCGGTCCAGCCCCCACACGATCCCCCCACCACGATCCCCCACGCGACCACCCAACAGAACGGACGGGGAAATGCCGACGCCGACCGCCGCCACCAGCAAGGAGAAGTCTCTCTGGCTGCTGGAGGACCTTGTCCCCGGTACCGGGGTGAACAACCTTTCCGTCGCCTTCCACACCGAGGGCCGGCTCGACCTGGAGGCCGTGCGGCGCACCGTCGACTGGCTCGCCCGCCGGCACCGTGTGCTGCGCACCGTCTTCCACGGCGACGGACTCGCCCTCACCAAGGAGATCCGCCCGGCGGACGCCTTCCGGGTCGAGGTGGAGAGCCTCGACTCCGCCGAGGCCGATGTGCTGCCCGGCCTGACGGCGTTCGTCGCGCGGCCCTTCCAGCGGGACGGCGGCCCGCTGTGGCGGGCCCGGCACCTGCGGCGCGCCGACGGCGACGTGCTCTGCCTGGCGCTGCACCACTCCGTCTTCGACGGCATGTCCACCACCATCCTGCGCGACGACTTCGCCACGGCGTACGACGCGTTCGCCGCGGGCGAGGAACTGCCCGAGGAGCTCACCACCGAGCAGCCCCTGCTGCCCGAGAGCACCCCGTCCGAGAAGAGCCGCGCCTTCTGGCAGCGCCAGCTGGACGGCTTCGACCCCTCCACCCTCACCCTCGGCTGCGACAAGCCGGCGCCCGCCCAGGTCACCCTGGCCGGCGACCAGGTCACCCGACGGCTGTCCGAGGAGGCCACTGCCGTCGTCAAGCGCATGCAGCGCGAACTGCGCGCCCCCGAGGCCGTGGTGCTCCTCGCCGCCTACTACGTCCTGCTCGCCGCGCACGGCACCGGCCGCGACCTCACCGTGGGCTCCCCGCTGAGCATCCGCGGCCGGGACGAGCAGCGCGCGATCGGCTACCACATCAACGTCCTGACGCTGCGGGCCGACGTCGACCCGCAGCGCAGCTTCCGCGACCTGGTCGTCCAGGTCCGCCGCAACTTCCTGGAGGCCGTCGGCCACGCCGACCTGCCCGTCGACGACCTGCTGGAGCTGGTGCCCAGGGCCGGCGCCGAGTGGCGCAACCAGCTCTTCCGCCATGTCTTCAACTACATCCCGGACAGCGCGGACACCGAGTTCAAGCTGGGCGGCGAACGCGCCCGCCTGCTGATGGTCGAGAACGGCTCCAGCAAGTTCGACCTCGAGTTCTTCGTCACCGCCTCCGCGCAGGCCCTCCAGGTCCGCGCCGCGTACTACGTCGACGCCATCGACCGCAGTGACGTGGAGCTGCTGCTCGAGCGCTACGACGACCTGCTGCGGGCGCTCGCCGCCGACCCGGACAGCCCGCTGGCCGGCATCCCGGTGTGGAGCGAGCGCGACCTGGCCGTCATCGAGGCCGCGAACGCCACCGACCGTCCCCTCGCCGACGACGCCACTGTCCTACGCGCGATCGCGGAGCGGGTCGACCGCACCCCGGACGCGCCGGCCGTCGTCGACGGCGACCGGCAGCTCAGCTACGCGCAGCTGTGGCGAACCGCCCTCGACAACCGGGACCGGCTGCGCGCGGTGGGCGCGGGGCCGGGCTCCGTCGTCGCCCTGCTGAGCCGGCGCGGCCCCGAACTGGCCGCCGCCGTCCTCGGCATCTGGCTTGCCGAGGCCACCTATCTGCCGCTCGACCCCGACCACCCGGAACAGCGCATCGCCTACCAGCTGTCCGACTCGGCCGCCTCGGTCGTCATCGCCGACCCCGGGGTGCAGGTCCCGGACGCCGCGGCCCGGGTGACCCTGACCCCCGCCCCGGCGGACTCCGCGGATGCCACGGGCACCGATGCCGTGGCCGACGTGCCCGCCGTGGACCCGCTGTCCTGCGCCTACCTCATCTACACCTCCGGCTCCACCGGCCGGCCCAAGGGCACCCGGCTGCACCACCGCGGGCTGGTCAACCTCGTCGACCACTTCGCCGGCGAACTCGCCGCCGGAGCCGACGACTCCACGCTGTGGATGACGACCTTCAGCTTCGACATCTCCGCGCTGGAGCTGTTCCTGCCGCTCACCACGGGCGGCCGGCTGGTCGTGGCCCCGGACGACGCCCGCACCGACGGCGGCCGGCTGCTGCAGGTGCTGCGCCGGCACAAGGTGACCATCGCCCAGGCCACCCCCACCAGCTGGCGGCTGATCGTCGCCGAGGCGGGGGCGTCCCTGGCCGGGGTGCGGGTGCTGTGCGGCGGCGAACCGCTGCCGGCCACGCTCGCCCGGGAACTCGTCGCCGTCGGCGCGGACCTGCGCAATGTGTACGGCCCCACCGAGACGACCATCTGGTCCACCTCGGGCCGGGTGACCAGCGCGGACACCGGCCGCATCCGGGTCGGCTCGCCGATCGCCAACACCCGCGTGTTCCTCCTCGGCCCCGACGGCCGGGAGCTGCCGATCGGTCTCGGCGGCGAGCTGTGCATCGGCGGCGTGGGCGTGGCGATGGGCTACCACGAGCGGCCCGAGCTGACCGCGGAACGCTTCATCGACCATCCCGTCCACGGCCGCTCCTACCGTACGGGCGACCTGGCCCGCTGGCTGCCGGACGGCACACTGGAGGTGCTCGGACGCATGGACCGTCAGGTGAAGCTGCGCGGCAATCGCATCGAGCTCGGCGAGGTCGAGTCGGTCCTCACGGCCCACCCGGGCGTCGCCGCCGCGGCCGTGGTCGTCGTGGGCGATCCCTCGGCGGACGGGGCGCTCGTCGCGTTCGTCGTCGCCCCCGAGGGAGAGGCCGTGCGGGACGGGCTGTGGGAGCACGCCCGGACCCTGCTGCCCGGCTCCGCCGCCCCCCAGGACTTCGTCCTCGTCGACGCCTTCCCCACCACGGGCAACGACAAGACCGACTACCCGGCGCTGACCCGGCAGGCCGAGGAGCGCAGGCTCCACGACCGCCGCACCGCCGCGGGCCGCACCGACGCGGCCACGGGTGACGCCCTGGTCGACGAACTCGTCGCCCTGTGGGGCGACCTGCTCGCCACGCCCACGGCCGGCGCCGACACCCACTTCTTCACCTCCGGCGGCCACTCGCTGCTCGGGGCGCAGCTCCTCCAGCGCGTCGAGGAGTCGACGGGCACCCGGCTGAAGCTGGCCGACCTGTTCGCCCACCCCACTCCCGTCCAGCTCGCCGCCCGACTGCGCGGCACGGCCGTCGCGGACTGAGCGGCATCCCAGGCACCACCTTCGGCCCATCGGCGGGCGGACCCGGCAACGGGCCCGCCCGCCGCGGGCGTTGCGAGCCCTTTCACCACCGGAGACGAGAATCAAGGGAGAGGAAGAGATGATGACAACGACCGAGCGCATCCGCGTGATGGTGGCGAAGCCCGGCCTGGACGGCCATGACCGCGGGGCAAAAGTGATCGCCCGCGCCTTGCGGGACGCGGGCGTCGAGGTCGTCTACACCGGCCTGCACCTGACGCCGCGCCAGATCGTCGACGCGGCGTTGCAGGAGGACGTGCACGGCATCGGACTGTCGATCCTGTCCGGGGCGCACCTGACCCTGTTCGCGGAGGTGCTCGCGCTGCTGCGCGAGGCCGATGCCGAGGACATCACGGTGTTCGGCGGCGGCATCGTCCCGGACGCGGACATCCCGGTGCTGCGGGACCTCGGTGTGGCCGCCGTCTTCACGCCCGGGACGCCCACGCGGGACATCGTCGCCTGGGTGGCCGGCCATGTGGGGCCGGCCCTTGCCGCTACGCCGTCCGGAAGCGGTTGATGGCGTCGAGGTGCTGGGCGCGCATCTCCTGGTCGCGGACGCCGAGGCCTTCCTCGGGGGCGAGGCAGAGGACGCCGACCTTGCCCTGGTGGGCGTTGCGGTGGACGTCGTGGGCGGCCTGGCCGGTCTCTTCCAGCGAGTACGTCTTCGACAGCGTGGGGTGGATCTTGCCCTTGGCGATGAGGCGGTTGGCTTCCCAGGCCTCGCGGTAGTTCGCGAAGTGGGAGCCGATGATCCGCTTCAGGGACATCCACAGGTAGCGGTTGTCGTACTCGTGCATGTAGCCGGAGGTGGAGGCGCAGGTGGTGATGGTGCCGCCCTTGCGGGTGACGTAGACGGAAGCGCCGAAGGTCTCGCGGCCGGGGTGCTCGAAGACGATGTCGATGTCCTCGCCGCCGGTGAGTTCGCGGATGCGCTTGCCGAAGCGCTTCCACTCCTTGGGGTCCTGGGTGTGCTCGTCCTTCCAGAACTTGTAGCCCTCGGCGTTGCGGTCGATGATCGCCTCGGCGCCCATGGAGCGGCAGATGTCGGCCTTCTGGTCGCTGGAGACGACGCAGATGGGGTTGGCGCCGCCGGCGAGGGCGAACTGGGTGGCGTAGGAGCCGAGTCCGCCGCTGGCGCCCCAGATCAGGACGTTGTCGCCCTGCTTCATGCCGGCGCCGTTGCGGGAGACGAGCTGGCGGTAGGCGGTGGAGTTGACCAGGCCGGGGGCGGCGGCCTCCTCCCAGCTGAGGTGGCCGGGCTTGGGCATCAGCTGGTTGGACTTGACCAGCGCGATCTCGGCGAGACCGCCGAAGTTCGTCTCGAAGCCCCAGATGCGCTGCTCGGGGTCGAGCATGGTGTCGTTGTGGCCGTCGCTCGATTCCAGCTCGACGGACAGACAGTGCGCGACGACCTCGTCGCCGGGCTGCCAGGCGTTCACGCCGGGGCCGGTGCGCAGGACGACGCCCGCGAGGTCGGAGCCGATGATGTGGTACGGCAGGTCGTGCCGCTTGGCCAGCTCGTTCGTGCGGCCGTAACGCTCCAGGAACCCGAAGGTCGGCAGCGGCTCGAAGAGGGCGCTCCATACGGTGTTGTAGTTGACGGAGGAGGCCATCACGGCCACCAGGGCCTCACCCGGACCGAGTTCGGGCAGGGGGACCTCCTCCAGATGGAGCGACTTGCGCGGGTCCTTGTCCCTGCCGGTCATCCCCGCGAACATCTCGGTGTCCTCGCGGTGCAGCACGACGGCTCGGCAGGACTCGGGGAGCGGCAGGGCGGCGAGGTCGGCGGACGTGCTGTCCGGCGACTGGATCGCGGCGAGGATGTCCGTCATGGTCACGGTGGTGTCTCCTGTGGGTGGGGCGAGGGGCGTCGGCTACGCGGCTGAGTGCAGTGCCCTCAGGGGCGCGGGGAACTGCGCGACCAGCCACGGACTGCCGGTGGTCGCGAACGGCGAGAACCACGAACGGCGCGTGGGCGGGTTTCGTCGCCGGCGTTCACTGCGGCTGGTTGCCGTGTTTGCGGCCTGGCAGCGGCGCGTGCTTCGCGCGCAGCATCTCCAGGGCCGTGATGAGCCGGATGCGGGTCTCGCCGGGGTCGATGACGTCGTCGACGAGGCCGCGTTCGGCCGCGTAGTAGGGGTGCATCAGCTCCGCCTGGTACTCCTTGATCTTCTGCGCCCGGGTCGCCTCGGGGTCGTCGGAGGCGTTGATCTCCCGGCGGAAGACGACGTTGGCGGCGCCCTCCGCGCCCATCACGGCGATCTCGTTGCCCGGCCAGGCGAAGGAGAGGTCGGCACCGATGGACCGGGAGTCCATGACGATGTACGCCCCGCCGTAGGCCTTGCGCAGGATCACCTGCACGCGCGGAACGGTCGCGTTGCAGTAGGCGTACAGCAGCTTCGCCCCGTGCCGGATGACCCCGCCGTGCTCCTGGTCCACGCCGGGCAGGAAGCCGGGCACGTCCACGAGCGTGACCAGCGGGATGCTGAAGGCGTCGCAGGTCTGCACGAACCGTGCCGCCTTTTCCGAGGCGTGGATGTCGAGCACTCCCGCCAGCGAGGACGGCTGGTTGGCGACGATCCCGACCACCTGGCCGTCGAGGCGGGCGAGGCAGCACAGCACGTTCGTGGCCCAGCGCTCGTGGACCTCGACGTAGTCGCCGTCGTCGACGATCTCCTCGATCACCGCCCGCATGTCGTACGACCGGTTCGGATCGGCCGGTACGAGGTCCAGCAGCGAGTCGGTGCGCCGCTCGGGCGAGTCGCCGGAGGGCACGGACGGCGGCAGCTCCCGGTTGTTCGACGGCAGCAGCGACAGCAGATAGCGGATGTCCTCCAGGCAGCTCTCCTCGTCGTCGTGGCTGAAGGCGGCCACACCCGAGGTGGTGGCGTGCACATCGGCTCCGCCCAGGCCGTCCTGGGTGATCTCCTCGCCCGTCACGGCCTGGACGACGTCGGGGCCGGTGATGAACATCTGCGAGGTGCCGCGCACCATGAACACGAAGTCGGTGAGGGCCGGCGAGTAGGCGGCGCCGCCGGCGCAGGGGCCCATCACGGCGCTGATCTGCGGGATGACCCCCGAACAGCGCACATTGCGGCGGAAGATGCCGCCGTAGCCGGCGAGCGCGGTGACGCCCTCCTGGATGCGCGCGCCGGCCCCGTCGCAGAGCCCGACGATGGGCGCCCCGGCCGCCTCGGCCATGTCCATGATCTTGTGGATCTTCTGGGCGTGGGCCTCGCCGAGTGCGCCGCCGAAGATCCGGAAGTCATGGGCGTAGACGAAGACGGTGCGTCCGTGCACCTGCCCCCAGCCGGTGACCACGCCGTCGGTGTGGGGCTTTTTGTGCTCGAGGCCGAAGCCGGTCGCGCGGTGCCGCCGGAAACCCTCGACCTCGGAGAAGGTGCCCTTGTCGAACAGCAGGTCGATGCGTTCGCGGGCCGTCAGCTTGCCCCGGGCGTGCTGTGCGGCGGTGGCCTTGTCGCCGGGTCCCTGGAGTATCTCGGCCCGCAGGGCGGTCAGTTCGGCCGTCCGCTCGTGCGCGGTGGCCGTAGCCGTCTGTGGTGGCGTCATGGCCCACGAACGTAGTTCGGGGTGGGGGACGGCCGTATCCCCTATCCGACCCCGCTGGGCCCCTGAAACCTCACGGCCGTAGCCCTACGTCTGTACAGCTGTCCCTTCCGTCCTGAACCGTGGAGCCCGACGACGGCCCGGCAGGGGGCCGCCGCGTGCGAACCGGGACGAGCCGGAAAGGCCGGTGAGGACCGGAAGAGGGGGACTGTCATGTCGCGACGACCTGCGGTGATCGGCGTCTACGGCCTGCTCGGGCTGGGCGAGGCGCTGATCGAGCTGCTGACCGGTGCCGGCCACGAGGTGCTGGCCACCGACCCGGATCCCGAGGTCGTCGAGCGGCTGAAGGAGCGCCTGGACCTGCGGCTCACCCGGGGCGGCGACGCCACGAAGCTCACCCTGACCGCCGACACCGTCCCGTTCGACCGCGCCGACCTGGTCGTCGAGGCGGTGGCCGACACCTACCAGGAGAAGACCGCCGCCCTGCGCGTCCTCGCCGAGGCCTGCGCCCCGCAGGCCGTGCTGTGCACGACGTCCCAGCAGTGTGCACTGCCGCGGCTGGCCGCCTCCTCCGGACGGCCCGCCAGGACGCTGGGGCTGCGCTGCGCCACCCCGCTCACCCACGGCACGGGTCTCGAACTGGTCACCCTGCCCGCCGCCGACGAGGACGCCGTCTGCCTCGCACGCACTTGGGTCACCGGGCTCGGCGGCAGCGACGAGGCGGTCCCGCACCGGACCGTGCGGGCCGCGTCCGCGCTGATCGCCGACCTCACGGCCCGGGCGGCCGGCCTGGAGGCCGAGGGATACGCCACCGCCGACGACATCGACACGGCGATGCGGCTGGGCTGCGGCCTGCCCATCGGCGTGCTCGCGCTGCGGAACATGAAGTGGCCGGACACCGCCGTACGGCGCCAGCGGACCGCCGCGCGGTTCGCCCTGCCCGAGCCCCGGCGCCGTATCGGGAAGGTCGGCGTCGTCGGGTCGGGCACCATGGCCCGCGGCATCGCGGAGGCCGTCACGCTGGCCGGCCATCCGGTCACGCTCGTGGCCCGTGCCGAGGACCGGGCGGAGCGTGCCGCCGAGGCCGTCGCGGTGGCGCTGACGGCCGGGGTGCGCCGCGGCAAGGTCTCCCCGCAGGAACGCGTCGACGCGCTCGGCCGGCTCGGGACGGCCACCCGCTTCGACGCGCTCGCCGACTGCGACCTGGTGATCGAGGCGGTCGCCGAGGACCAGATGCTGAAACTGAAGGTCTTCGCCGAGCTGGACAGCGTCTGCCGGCCCGACACCGTGCTCGCCACCACCACCTCCAGCCTCTCCGTGACCCTGTGCGGCGAACTGACCCGCCGTCCGGAGAACGTCGTCGGACTGCACTTCTTCAACCCCGTACGGGCCATGAAGCTCGTCGAGGTGGTCCACACCGGGTCGACCTCGTCCGACACGCTCGCCACGGCCCAGGGCTTCTGCGAGGGCCTCGGCAAGACCCCGCTGCGCTGCGGGGACCGGCCCGGGTTCATCGTCAACCACCTGCTCTTCCCCTACCTCAACGCGGCCGTCAGGCTGGTGGAGTCGGGCGAGGCGGAGCCCCGCGAGCTGGACCGGGCCATCGTCCGCGGCTACGGCTTCCCCCTCGGACCGCTGGCCCTGCTCGACGTGATCGGCCTTGATGTGGCACTGGCCATCCAGCAGAGTTTGCACGAGGCGCACCGCCGTCCCCATCTGCTGCCGGCCCCGCTGCTGCGGGAGTTGGCCGCGGCGGGCCGGCTGGGACGCAAGACGGGCGGCGGCTTCTACGCGTACTGACCTGCAACGCCGGTTCACACGGGGGGACTTCGGGACATGACGGGCATCGGTGCGAACGGCATCACGGCGTCGGGCGTGGTGTCGGGTGGTGGTGCGGCGTCGGGCGTGGTGTCGGGTGGTGGTGCGGCGTCGGGCGTGGTGTCGGGTGGTGGTGCGGCGTCGGCTGCGGTGGAGAGCGGCGCGGCGGCGGGCCTGCTGGGCGGGTTGCTGCCCGCCGGGACGGAGGTCTGCGAGCTGTTCGCCGACCCCGACGACGTCACCTCGGCCCTGTATCCGGAAGAGGCCGCCCTGGTGGCGGGCGCGGTGGACAAGCGCCGGCGTGAGTTCGCCGCGGTGCGCCTGTGCGCGCGTACGGCCCTGGCGCGGCTCGGCGTCGCGCCCGCGCCGATCCTGCCCGGGGAGCGCGGGGCGCCGGGCTGGCCGGACGGCATCGTCGGAAGCATGACCCACTGCGACGGGTATCGCGGTGCGGTGGTGGCGCGCAGCTCGTCGGTCGTCTCGATCGGCGTGGACGCGGAACCCGACGGCCCGCTCCCCGAGGGGATCGAGGAGTCGGTGATGCTGCCCGAGGAACGGGCCACGCTGGCCCGGCTCGCGGCGCACCGCCCGGACATCTCCTGGGACCGGCTGATGTTCAGCGCCAAGGAGAGCGTCTACAAGGCGTGGTTCCCGCTGACGGGCCGCTGGCTGGACTTCAGCGAGTGCGTCATCGACTTCGACGCGGACCGGGGCACCCTCACGGGGACCCTCCTCGTGCCCGGCCCGGTCGTGGACGGGGAGCGGATCGGGCGCTTCAGCGGTCGTTGGGGGGTCCGGGGCGGGGCCCAGGGGCAGGGGCAGGGGCAGGGGCATGTGGCGACGGTGGTGGCGGTGACGCCCCGGTAGGGGGAAGCCGTGCGGGCCGGTGGCCGGGGCGGTGTACGGGTCGGCGGCCGCTGCGCCGTACGGGTCGCGGAGTTGTCCACAGTGCGGGAGTTGTCCACAGGGGCCTGACGTGTTTCGGCCACCGGCTGTACGGTCGGCACGCATTGATGTTCGGGTCGTGCGTGTGCGTACGGGTGAGTGCGGGGGAGGCGGTCGACGTGACCGAGGCCGGTGCGGGGCGGCGGCTGCCGCGGGTGCGGGGGTTCGCCGAGTGGCCCGAGGCGGGGTCGTCCGAGGTGCAGGGCAAGGCGCAGGGCAAGGCGCAGGGCAAGGCGCAGGGCAAGGCGCTGCGGGGCAGCGTGCCGCGTTCCGCGCACGCCGCCCTCGACCTGGACGCCTCCCGGCCCGATGCGGTGAGCGCGGTGGAGGAGTCCGGCCGCGGCCGCATCCCCGAGCTGACGCCGATCAGGGTCGGCAGAATGGCGGCCACGCCGTTCGCCTTCCTGCGCGGCTCGGCGGGCCTGATGGCCCACGATCTGGCCCGTACGCCGATCACCGGCATCCGCGCCCAGATCTGCGGTGACGCCCACGCGGCGAACTTCGGGCTGTACGGCGATGCCCGCGGCGACCTGGTCATCGACCTGAACGACTTCGACGAGACGGTCGTCGGCCCCTGGGAGTGGGACCTCAAGCGGCTCGCCGCCTCGCTGGTGCTCGCGGGCCGGGAGGCCGGCGCCGACGAGGACACCTGCCGCGCGGCGGCCCGGGACGCGGCCGGCGCCTACCGCCGCACCATGCGGCTGCTGGCCAGGCTGCCGGTGCTCGACGCGTGGAACGCCATCACGGACGAGGAGCTCGTCTCCCACACCGACGCCCACGACCTGCTCGGCACGCTGGAGCGGGTCATGGAGAAGGCCCGCGCCAACACCAGCGGGCGGTTCGCGGCGAAGTCCACCGAGCCGACGCCGGACGGCGGGCGCCGCTTCCAGGACGCCCCGCCGGTACTGCGCCGGGTCCCGGACCAGGAGGCGGCCGCGGTCGCGGCGTCCCTGGAGGACTACCTCGGCACGCTCTCCGAGGACCGTCTGCCGCTGCTCGCGCGGTACGCGGTGCAGGACGTGGCGTTCCGCATAGTCGGCACCGGCAGCGTGGGCACCCGCTCGTACGTCGTGCTGCTGCTCGACCATCGCGGGGAGTCCCTGGTCCTCCAGGTGAAGGAGGCCCGCCCCTCGGCGCTGCTGCCGCATCTGGCCACGGCCGGCCTGGAGGTGCCGGAGGTGGCGCACGAGGGCCGCCGGGTGGTGCTCGGGCAGAAGCGGATGCAGGTCGTCAGCGACATCCTGCTGGGCTGGACCACCGTCGACGGGCGGGACTTCCAGGTGCGGCAGTTCCGTAACCGCAAGGGCAGCGTCGACCCGGCCGCGCTCGCCGCCGACCAGGTCGACGACTACGCCCGGATGACCGGCGCGCTCCTGGCCCGCGCCCACGCCCACAGCGCCGACCCCCGGCTGATCTCCGGCTACTGCGGCAAGAACGAGGAGCTGGACGAGGCGATGGCCGCGTTCGCCGTCGCCTACGCCGACCGCACCGAGGCGGATCACGCGGAGCTGGTCGCCGGGGTGCGGGCGGGGCGCATCGCCGCGGAGGCGGGGGTGTGAGGGCTCACGTGAGCCTGGGGGCCTGGCGGACCTGACGACTGTGTGAGGGCTTGTGGTGCTCGGGGCGGATTTCGTGGTTCCGGAGGTCGTGGAGGCGTGGCCTACGCTGGTCGGGTGACGAGCCCGGATGCTGAACAGGGTGGTGGCGCGGCCGGTGGGACCGGCGCGGCGCCTGATGGCGGTGCCTCCACGGAGACGCCCGAGGAGCGGCTGGATCGGGCCGTGCGGGCGGCCGAGCAGGCGCTGATCGAGTTCGAGATCGCGGTGGAGACCTTCCGTATCGAGGTCGACAACTTCTCCCGGCTCCATCACCAGCGGCTCGGCCCGGTGTACGCCCGGCTCGAGGAGCTGGACGCGCTGATAGCCGAGGCCCGCGCGGTCCGCACCGGCGACCCCGAGGACGTCCGCCGGGCGCAGGAGCTGCGCGGCCGGGTGCTGCCCATGCCCAGCGTCGAGGAGCTGTTCCACGGCTGGATGGACAGCGACGGGCTGTTCCCGGAGGCCGTGGCCATGCTCACCGACCAGCCCGTGCAGCCCCCGCCGCGGGTGCGCCCCAGCGAGGAGGCCCGCAAGCTCTACCGCGAGCTGGCCCGCAAGGCCCATCCCGACCTCGCCCAGGAGGACGAGGAGCGCAAGCGGCGCGAGGAGTTCATCAGCCGCGTCAACGTCGCCTACGCCCGCGGCGACGAGGCCCAGCTGCGCGAGCTGGCGCGGGAGTGGGCGGCCGGCCCCGCTCCGGCGGAGCGCGGCCCGAGCCGCAGCGAGGAGCTGTACGCCCGCCTCGACTGGCTGGCCCGCCGCAAGGAGATGCTCGCGGTGGTGGCGCGGGAGCTGGAGGAGGGCGCGATCGGCTCGATGCTCCGGCTCGCCCCGGACGACCCCGACCGGCTGCTGGAGGAGATCGCCGAGCAACTGCTGGCGCAGGTCGCCCAGCGCGAGGCGGAACTGGCCGAGCTGCAGGGTTAGGGCTGCGGTCGGGTAGCGTCGGAGGCATGAGTTTCGGAGCTGGAGTGCCCACGGTCGGGGTCACCGACCTCAAGGACGACGACTTCCTGCTGGACGTCCGCGAACAGGACGAGTGGCAGGCCGGCCACGCCGAGGGTGCGCTGCACATCCCCATCAGCGAGTTCGTCGCCCGCTACGGCGAGCTGACCGAGGCCGCGCCGCAGGACGGCCGGGTCCATGTGATCTGCCGCTCCGGCGGGCGTTCGGCCCAGGTCACCATGTATCTGGTGCAGCAGGGCATCGACGCGGTGAACGTCGACGGTGGCATGCAGGTGTGGGAGGCCGCGGGACGCCCCGTGGTCACGGACGAGGGCCGGCCGGGCTTCGTCCTCTGAGCAGCGCTGAGCGTGCGGCCGGCGGCAGGGCGGTGAGCCCGGTGTCGGCCGTACGAGTCTCGTGCTCGGCCGCGCGGCGCCTCAGCTGTTGAGCGGGGGTCGGCCGTGCGGGGTCCCAGCTGTTGAGCAGGTGTCGGCCGGGCGGGTCTCAGTGTCGGTCGTGCGGTGTCTCAGCCGTTGCGCCGGTGTCGGCCTTGCGGCGCCTCAGCTGCTGGGCCGGTGTCGGCCGGGCGGGTCTCAGTGTCAGCCGTGCGGCGCCTCAGCCGCTGAGCCGGTGTCGCCCGCGCGGCGCCTCAGCCGCTGAGCCGGTGTCGCCCGCGCGGCGCCTCAGCCGCTGAGCGGGTGCGCCGCCAGCAGCTCGCCGAGGGTTTCCTCGTGGGCCGCGGCCGGGCCGAGGGACAGTTCCAGGTGCTTGGCCCAGGCGTGGTACCGGTGCAGCGGGTAGTCGACGTCGGCGCCGAACCCGCCGTGCAGATGCTGTGCTGTCTGGACCACGCGCCGTACGCCCTCCGCCGCCCAGATCTTGGCGACGGCCACATCGCCGCGCAGGGGCAGCGCGCCCGGCGCTCCCGAGCCGAACCGCCAGGCCGCCTGCCACAGCGTGACCTCCATGGCCCGCAGATCGATGTAGCGGTCGGCGGCCTGCACGGCGACCGCCTGGAACGTGGCGAGCGGATGCCCGAACTGCTCCCGCCTGCCGGTGTACTCCGCCGTCATCCGCAGCACCCGCTCACCGAGCCCCAGCGCCAGCGCGCACGTCCCCGTGGCCAGCAGCTCGCGCAGCCATTCCCACGCCCCGTCCGCCTCGACGACGCACCGGTCGGCGAGGCGGGCCGACTCCAGGCGCAGCTCGCCCAGCCGTTCGCCGGTGGTGGAGATCTGCTCGGCGAGAGCGGTGCCCGGGTGCCCGCGCGGGACCAGGGCGAGCACAGCGCGATCGCCGTCGGTGTGCGCGGGCACGAGGACATGGTCGGCGTCGAACGCCCAGGGCACGGCCGTCTGTACGCCGTCCAGCACCCACCCCTGCGCCCCGTCCCGGCGAGCGGTCACGGCCCGCTCGGCCGGATCGTGCCCGGTACGGCCGTGTGCGGCGACGGTCAGCACGACCTCGCCCCGGCCGGTCGCGGCGAGCAGCCCGGACGTCAACTCCGGGGTGCCATAAGCCTGGAGGGCGGCGGCCGCCGCGCAGCTCTCCAGCAGCGGCACCCGCGCAAGCGCCTTCGTGGACTCGCGCAGCACCAGGCACAGCGCGACCGCGTCCAGTCCGGCCCCGCCGTACTCCGCGCCGAGCAGCAGACTCAGCAGATCCGCCTCGGCGAGCCGGGACCACAGCGCCCGGTCGAAGCCCTCGGCGACCGCACCGCGGGTGAGCGCGGGGCTCGGCACGGCGTCGGGCACGACATCGGCGAACACCCCGCGTGCCGCCTCGGCGGCCGCCTGCTGCTCCTCGGTGAAGGTGAAGTCCACGGTCCTGTCCTTCCGCCGCCTGCGCCGATCCGGCCGGGGCGCCGGATCTGACGGGGCGTCAAGATAGAACAGGTTCTAGGAGAAGGGAATGCCGGTGGTGCCGGTGGCCTCCGGTCAGCGGTCGAAGTCCAGCTCCACCTTCTCCGTCGCCGGATGCGACTGGCAGGCCAGCACATACCCGGCCTCCGTCTCCTCCGGCTCCAGCGCGAAGTTGCGGTCCATCCGCACCTCGCCGGAGACGAGGAAGGCCCGGCAGGTGCCGCAGACCCCGCCCTTGCAGGCGTAGGGCGCGTCGGGGCGGTTGCGCAGCACCGCGTCGAGCAGCGACTCGCCGTCCTGCACCGGCCAGGTGCCGCCGCGGCCGTCCAGCCGCGCGGTGACCGTGCTGTGCGCGGGGGCGCCGGCCGCCGAGCGGGGCGCGCCCTCGGAGTCCACATGGAAGATCTCCTCGTGGATCCGGGTGCGCGGCACCCCGAGGCCGCGCAGCGCCCGCTCGGCCCCCTGCACCAGCCCATAGGGCCCGCACAGGAACCAGCCCGCCACGTCGTCCACCTTCAGCAGCGCCGGCAGCAGCCCGGTCAGCCGCTCCTCGTCGAGCCGTCCCGAGGGCAGCCCGGCCTGCTGCTCCTCCCGCGACAGGACCGTCACCAGCTGGAGCCGCTCCGGGTAGCGGTCCTTCAGGTCGGCGACCTCCTCCAGGAACATCGTCGAGGCGGCCGTACGGTCGCTGCGTATCAGACAGAACCGGGCCCCGGGCTCGCGCGCCAGCAGCGTCGAGACGATCGACAGCACGGGGGTGATCCCACTGCCGCCGACGACCGCCGCGTACATCCCGGGCGCCGGATCGAGGGTGAAACGGCCCGCCGGAGTCATCACCTCCAGCTCGTCGCCGATGTTCACCTCCTTCAGCGCGTACGTCGAGAAGGCGCCGCCGTCCACCAGGCGCACGCCGACCCGCAGGGTGCGGGGGCCGTCGTCGCCGGGGTCGGGCGCGGGCGCGCAGATCGAGTACGTCCGCCGGACCTCGACGCCGTCGACCACCCGGCGCAGCGCCAGATGCTGTCCGGGCACGTACCGGTAGGCCTCGCGCAGCTCCGGGGGCACGGCGAAGGTGAGCGCGACGGAGTCGTCGGTGAGCCGGTCGACCGCGGCCACCGGGAGCGTGTGGAAGCGCGCCATCACAACTCCTTGAAGTGGTCGAAGGGTTCACGGCAGGACAGACAGCGGCGCAGGGCCTTGCACGCCGTGGAGGAGAAGCGGGTGAGCAGCTCGGTGTCGGCGGAGCCGCAGTGCGGGCAGCGGATCGGGTCGAGCTCCGGCCCCGTCGCGGCCGACGCGGGCGCGGGCGCCGACGCGGTCGTGCGGGTGGGACCGAGGGCCACCGTCACCGGTCCGGTGTCCTGCCGTACGCGCGGGGGCGCGATGCCGAACTCCCGCAGCTTGCGGCGGCCTTCGGCCGATATGTCGTCGGTGGACCAGGCGGGCGACAGCACGGTGCGGACGGTGACCTCGCGCATCCCGTGCTCGTGCAGTGCCCGCTCGATGTCCGCCGACATCGTCTCCAGGGCGGGGCATCCGGTGTACGTCGGGGTCAGCTCGACCTCGACCGCGTCCGCGCCCCGTACGTGCACCGCACGCAGCACGCCCAGCTCCTCCAGGGTGAGCACCGGGAGCTCGGGGTCGGGCACCGACCCGGCGACGGCGAGGAGTTCGGCCTCCAGCGGGGTGACGGTCACCATGACGCCCCCGGGTGGCTGCGGTGCAGATGCTGCATCTCGGCGAGCATCCGCCCGAACGACTCGGTGTGCAGGCCCTCCCGGCCGGCCCCGGCCGCCCAGGCGCCGGTGCGCGGCCCCTCGGGGACGGTCAGGGTCGCCCGCCGCAGCAC
Source organism: Streptomyces sp. NPDC096205 (assembly GCF_044763135.1). Classification (NCBI taxonomy): domain Bacteria; kingdom Bacillati; phylum Actinomycetota; class Actinomycetes; order Kitasatosporales; family Streptomycetaceae; genus Streptomyces; species Streptomyces sp. NPDC096205. The sequence goes on from NZ_JBIWFS010000003.1 coordinate 342,099, forward strand.
GCCCTCGACGGCGGTGAGCCAGGCGGCCTCCAGGGCCGCGCCGTCCACGTCCAGGCCCTCGATCGGCCGGAACATCTCCCCGGTGAACCGCCACAGCGCGTCGCAGGCCCGCTGCATGCGCTCATGGCTGACCTCGGTGCCGTCGCCCAGGCGCAGCGTCCACTGCTCGGCGTGGTCGCGGTGGTAGGCGACCTCCTTGACGGCCTTGGCGGCGAGCGGCGCGAACGGGCCGTCGCCCGCGGCCAGTTCGGCGTACAGCAGGTGCTGGTAGACCGAGAAGTACAGCTGGCGGGCGATGGTGTGGGCGAAGTCGCCATTGGGCTGCTCCACCAGCTGGAGGTTGCGGAAGGCGCGCTCCTCGCGCAGATACGCCAGCTCGTCCTCGTCACCGGCCATCGACAGCAGGACCCGGGCCTGGCCCAGCAGGTCGAGCGCGATGTTGGCGAGGGCGACCTCCTCCTCCAGGACGGGGGCGTGGCCGATGCCCTCGCCGAGGCGGTGGGAGAGCACCAGCGCGTCGTCGCCGAGGGCGAGCGCGGCCGTCAGGGGCACGGTGGCGGTCACAGGTGCTTCACCCCCTCCGGGATGTCGTAGAACGTGGGATGCCGGTACGGCTTGTCGGCGGCCGGCTCGAAGAACGGGTCCTTCTCGTCCGGCGAGGACGCGGTGATCGCGGAAGAGGGCACCACCCAGAGGGAGACGCCCTCGCCGCGCCGGGTGTACAGATCGCGGGCGTTGCGCAGGGCGAACTCCGCGTCCGGCGCGTGCAGGCTGCCGGCGTGGGTGTGGGAGAGTCCGCGCCGCGAGCGGACGAAGACCTCCCACAGGGGCCAGTCGTTGGTGGTCATGCTCGCGCCTCTCCGTTTCCGCCGGCGTGCTTGTCCGCGTAGGCCGCGGCCGCCTCACGCACCCACGCGCCCTCCTCGTGGGCCCGCCTGCGCTGATCGATCCGCTGTTCGTTGCACGGGCCGTTGCCCTTGAGGACCTCCCAGAACTCCGTCCAGTCGATCACCCCGAAGTCGTGGTGTCCCCGCTCCTCGTTCCACTTCAGGTCCGGGTCGGGCAGGGTCAGGCCCAGGGACTTCGCCTGCGGGACGCAGATGTCGACGAAGCGCTGGCGCAGCTCGTCGTTGGAGTGGCGCTTGATCTTCCAGGCCATCGACTGCGCCGAGTGCTGCGACTCGTCGTCGGGCGGGCCGAACATCATCAGCGACGGCCACCACCAGCGGTTCACCGCGTCCTGGGCCATCTCGTGCTGCTCGGGCGTGCCGTTGCTGAGGGCTAGCAGCAGCTCGTAGCCCTGGCGCTGGTGGAAGGACTCCTCCTTGCAGACACGGACCATCGCGCGGGCGTACGGTCCGTAGGAGCAGCGGCACAGCGGCACCTGGTTGGTGATCGCGGCGCCGTCCACCAGCCAGCCGATCGCGCCGACGTCCGCCCAGGTCAGGGTGGGGTAGTTGAAGATCGAGGAGTACTTCTGGCGGCCGCTGTGGAGCTTGTCGAGCAGCTCGTCGCGGCTGGTGCCGAGCGTTTCGGCCGCGCTGTACAGATACAGCCCGTGACCCGCCTCGTCCTGGACCTTGGCCATGAGGATCGCCTTGCGGCGCAGCGAGGGCGCGCGCGTGATCCAGTTGGCCTCCGGCTGCATGCCGATGATCTCGGAGTGGGCGTGCTGCGCGATCTGCCGTACGAGCGTCTCGCGGTAGGCGTCCGGCATCCAGTCACGCGGCTCGATGCGCTCGTCGTCGGCGACGGCGGCGTCGAAGACACGCTGGTACGCCTCGGTGGCTTCGGTGCCGTCCGGCGCGTGGTGCGCCGGTGTACGGGCCGTCTGGTGCGCGGCTGCTGTCGCCATGAGGTCCCCCTCGACCATGGGCTCTGCGCGGAGCTTCTCCCGACCGATCGTTCGGTCCGTGCGATTCCATGGTGGGACGGGCGCCGTAAGGTGTCAACCGTTGTGGATAACCGGCCGGCCGTGGCCGCACTGCGGGGGCTGTGCCGGACGGGTGGTCCTGAGTACCGTGTCCCGCCGGACCGGCCGGACCGCAGGCAGGGCACTAGGGCATCGGGGAATCGGGTCGTTATGGACGCGCACGGGGCGAAGGACGCGGACCCCACCGGGCACACCCATGCCGAACCGTCCTCGACGGACCCCGCGCAGACGCGTCCTGCGGGGACCGGGTCCGCCCACCTGGAGGGCGCTTCCACGAGCGCGACCGGGTCCGCCGACCTGGAGGGCGCTTCCACGAGCGCGACCGGGCCCGCCGACCCGCGTGACGCAACCGCCGATGACGCCCCCACCCCACCGACCCGCCTCGTGGCCGAGCCCCTCTTCGCCCCCGGCCCCCCGGTGCCCGGCGTGCCCGGTCCCCGGGAGGGGCGGCGTACCGGGGTCGCCGCGCTGTCGCCGAGGTATCAGGTCGGGGTCGCGTCGGCGCTCGCTGTGGTGGCGGTCGGGGTGTGTGTCCATCTGGGGATGGTGTTCCTGCATGTCGCGCCGTCGAACACGGTGTCGAAGAAGCATGCGGAGGTCATCGACGAATGGGTGTACCCGGAGTTCGAGCAGAACTGGAAGCTCTTCGCGCCGAACCCGCTCCAGCAGAACATCACCGTGCAGGTCAGGGCCCAGATCCGGACGGCGAACGGGGAGCGCCGGAGCACCGACTGGCAGGACCTGTCGGCCCAGGACGGCCGGGCGCTCGACGGCAACCCGCTGCCGAGCCACACGCAGCAGAACGAGCTGCGCCGGGCCTGGGACTTCTTCCTGGGCACGCATGACGCCGACAACCGCCCCTCGGGCGAGCGCGGCATGCTCGCCGAGTCGTATCTGCGCCGTATCGCGGTGCTGCGCCTGGACCGGGCCGGCGCGGTCGGCCCGGGCGGGACCGTGGAGATGGTCCAGCTGCGCTCCCTCACGACCAACGTGCCCCCGCCGAAATGGAGCGAGGAGAAGGTGTCGCTGAAGCCGATGCACCGGGTGCTGCCCTGGTGGACGGTGTCGGCGGACGAGGCCGAGGGGGTCACGGGATGAACCGGTTCTCCCTCGCGGTCTCCGGCGCGATCGCCCGCGTCACCGAGGCGGCCCTCGGCCCCTACCAGACCGCCGTCATCCGCATCGGCTTCGCCGCGACCTGGCTGCTGTTCCTGCTGCGCGAGTTCCCGCACCGCCACGAGCTGTACGGCCCCGACGGCCCGTGGAGCTGGGACCTCGGGCGGCAGCTGATCGACCTCAACCACGCCTTCACCGTCCTGATGTGGTCGGACGGCGGCGTCTGGTTCGAGTCCGTCTATCTGCTCGCCGCCCTCTCCGCGGTCCTGCTGATGCTGGGCTGGCGCACCCGCACCATGTCCGTGCTGTTCATGGTCGGCGTGCTGTCCCTGCAGAACCGCAGCGTCCTCATGGGCGACGGCGGCGACAACGTCCTGCACCTGATGAGCGTCTACCTGGTCTTCACGCGCTGCGGCCAGGTGTGGTCGCTGGACGCGCGCCGGGAGCGCCGTACCGCCGCGGCACGCGCGCGTGGCGAGTGGGTGGCGGACCGGGCCGGGCCGGTGCTGTGGGGCGTGTCCGGGCTGGTGCTCGTCGCCTCGACCCTCGCCGGGAAGCTCGGCGAGGACTGGATGCTGAAGGCGACCGAGTCGGGCGGCGCGAGCGCCCCGGAGCTGGTGTGGACGTTCCTGGTGTCGGCGCTCAACGGGCCCGGCATGGTGCCCGCCCTGCTCTGGTCCGCCTGGGCCGTGCAGGGCCTGTGGTGGCTGGTCGGCCACCGGGCCAGGAGCGCCCAGCCGCGCATCCTGCTCGACGTGGTGGCGAACATCCTGCACAACGCCGCCCTGCTGGTGATCATGGTCGAGGCGTGTCTGATCTACGCCACGGCCGGCTGGTACAAGATCCAGGGCTCGCGCTGGCAGGACGGCACGGCCGTCTACTACCCGCTCCACCTCGACTACTTCTCGCCCTGGCCCGCTCTGGGCGACCTGATGTCGTCGAGCGGCACCCTGGTGATGCTCGTGACGTACGGGACCGTGCTGGTGCAGGTCGCCTTCCCGTTCACGCTGCTCAACCGGCGGCTCAAGAACGCGCTGCTCGCCCTGATGATCACCGAGCACGCCGTGATCGCCGTGGTGCTCGGCCTGCCGTTCTTCTCACTGGCCATGATCGCGGCGGACGCCGTCTTCCTGCCGACCACCTTCCTGCGCCGCCTCGGCGCCCTCGCGGCACGCGCGCGTGGCCGGCTGTTCCGGCGTACGGGGAACGCCGGGCCGCCGCCCGACCGGCCCGCCGAGCCGGTGCCGGAACACCCGGCCCCCGCGGGCGGCACGCGCACGTAGGCTTCACGGCATGAACGACCCCGTGGCCGCCTGGCACCGCCTGGCCGGTGAGGACACCGTCCTGCTCGACGGCTTCCACGCCCTCAAGCACGCCCTGCGCTTCGGCGCCGAGGTGCCCGTCGCGGTCACCGCCGACCGGGCCGCCACGCTCGCCCTGGCCGACGAGCTGGCTCCCGACGTACGTCCGGCGCTGGAGGGGCTGCTGACCGAGGTGGAGCACGCGGTGTACGCGTCGCTGGTGCCGCGCCCGCACCCCACGGCGGTGGCCGCCCTGGCGGTACGGCCCTCCCGTGCGGCAAGCCTCGCGCGGCTCGCGCGTTCGCCGCGCACCGCCCCCGTCGTGGTGCTCGACCATCCGCGCAACCTCGGCAACGCGGGCGCGGTGATCCGGCTGGCCGCCGGTTTCGGCGCGACGGGCGTCGTCACCACGGGCACCCTCGACCCCTGGCACCCCACGGTGGTGCGCGGCGGCGCGGGCCTGCACTTCGCGACCGCCGTGGAGCGCCTGGAGGTGGCCGACCTGCCCTTCGGGCCCGTCTTCGCGCTCGACCCGGAGGGCGACGACATCCGGGGCGTGAAGCTCCCGGACGACGCCGTCCTCGCCTTCGGCTCCGAGCGCAGCGGGCTCTCCGCCGAGCTACGCGCGCGTGCCGACCACCTGGTGTCCCTGCCGATGCGCCCCCAGGTCTCCAGCTACAACCTGGCGACGAGTGTGGCGATGACCCTGTACCACTGGAGCGCAGGCTCGGTGAGCGCCCCTTAGGGGGACGGGGAACTGCGCGACAAGCCACGACGAGCCGGCAGCCGCGCAATCCCCTGGCCACCCGAGCTCTCAGGCCTCCCGGCGCACCTCGACCACCCGGAACCGGTTGGCCACGAACGCGCCGTCACACAGAGCGGCGTTCGCCGCCGGGTTGCCCCCGGAGCCGTGGAAGTCGGAGAACGCGGCCGTCTGGTTGACGTACACCCCGCCCGTGAGGTTCAGCGACAGCTGCGCGGCCTCCTCCAGGCACACCTCCTGCACGGCCTGCTCGACCTCGGGGTCGGTGGTGTACGCCCCGACGGTCATCGCGCCCTTCTCCCGCACGGTGCGCCGCAGCAGCTCCACCGCGTCGGCGGCCGAGTCGACGGCGACGGCGAAGGAGACCGGCCCGAAGCACTCGCTCATGTAGGCGGCCTCGTCGTCCGGCTTGGCGCCGTCCAGCTTGACCATCACGGGCGTGCGCACGACCGCGTCCGGGAACTCCGGGTTGGCGACCTCGCGGGAGGCCAGCGCGACCTCGCCGAGCCCGGCTGCGGCCTCCAGACGGCTCTTGACGTCCGGGTTGACGATGGCGCCGAGCAGCGCGTTCGCGCGGGCGTCGTCGCCGAGCAGTCCGTCGACCGCGCGGGCGAGGTCGGCGGCGACCTCGTCGAAGGTCTTGGAGCCCTCGTCGGTGCGGATGCCCTCGCGCGGGATCAGCAGGTTCTGCGGGGTGGTGCACATCTGGCCGCTGTACAGCGACAGCGAGAAGGCCAGGTTGGACAGCATGCCCTTGTAGTCGTCGGTGGAGTCGACGATCACCGTGTTGACGCCGGCCTTCTCGGTGTAGACCTGCGCCTGGCGGGCGTTGGCCTCCAGCCAGTCGCCGAAGCCGGTGGAGCCGGTGTAGTCGATGATCCGGATCTCGGGGCGGGTGGCGAGCGTCTTGGCGATGCCCTCGCCGGGGCGCTCGGCGGCCAGCGCGACCAGGTTCGGGTCGAAGCCGGCCTCGCTGAGCACATCGCGCGCGACCTGCACGGTCAGCGCGAGCGGCAGCACCGCGCGCGGGTGGGGCTTGACCAGGACGGCGTTGCCGGTGGCCAGGGAGGCGAACAGGCCCGGGTAGCCGTTCCAGGTCGGGAAGGTGTTGCACCCGATGACCAGGCCGATGCCGCGCGGGACGGGCGTGAACCGCTTGGTGAGCGCGAGCGGGTCGCGCTTGCCCTGCGGCTTGGTCCACTCGGCGTTGTCGGGGGTGCGCACCTGCTCGGCGTACGCGTACGCCACCGCTTCCAGGCCGCGGTCCTGGGCGTGCGGGCCGCCCGCCTGGAACGCCATCATGAAGGCCTGGCCGGAGGTGTGCATGACCGCGTGCGCGAATTCGTGCGTCCGGTCGCTGATCCGCTTGAGGATCTCGACGCAGACCACGGCGCGCAGCTCCGCGCCCGCGTCGCGCCAGGCGCGCTGTCCGGCCTTCATGGCGGGCAGCAGCACGTCGAGGTCCGCGTGCGGGTAGGTGACGCCCAGCTCGATGCCGTACGGCGAGGTCTCGCGGCCCACCCAGTCGTCGGTGCCGGGCTGGCCGAGGTCGAGGCGGGTGCCGAGGAGGGCGTCGAAGGCGGCCTTGCCCGCGGCCGCGTCCAGGCTGCCGTTCTCGCCGTACGCCTTGGGGTGCTCGGGGTGCGGGGACCAGTACGCGCGCGTGCGGATCGCTTCCAGGGCCTGGTCCAGCGTGGGCCGGTGCTGGGCGATCAGCTGCTGCGCTGTGGGCTCGGCGGCCATGAGAGACCAACTCCTCGTTCCTGAGCTCGTCCTTGAGCTCGTTGACCTGGCAGAAACATGGGCAGGTTCAGGCAGTCAGAGTTAGAGTAACCGAACGATCGGTCGGTTCAAGGGGGTCCGCCGCATCTGTGGAAAACCCCGTGCGGGAGGATCGCGCACATGACAGCACTCGACCTCAGCAGCCCCGTGGCAGTCGTCGGCACCGGCACCATGGGCCAGGGCATCGCCCAGGTCGCGCTCCTCGCGGGCCACACCGTGCGCCTGTACGACGCCGCGCCCGGCCGTGCCCGTGAGGCGGCCGACGCGATCGGCGCCCGCCTCGACCGGCTCGTCGAGAAGGACCGGCTCACCGCCGCCGACCGGGACACCGCCCGGGCGCGCCTGGAGCCCGTGGAGGACATCGCCGGCCTCGCCGACTGCTCGCTGGTCGTCGAGGCGATCATGGAGCGGCTCGACGTCAAGCAGGAGCTGTTCCGCGCGCTGGAGGACGTCGTCGCCGACGACTGCCTGCTCGCGACCAACACCTCGTCCCTGTCCGTCACCGCCATCGGCGGCGCCCTGCGCAACCCCGGCCGTTTCGTCGGCCTGCACTTCTTCAACCCCGCCCCGCTGCTGCCGCTGGTCGAGGTCGTCTCCGGCTTCGCCACCGACGTCACCTCCGCCACGCGCGCGTACGAGATGGCCCGCGCCTGGGGCAAGATCCCGGTCGCCTGCGCCGACACCCCCGGTTTCATCGTCAACCGCATCGCCCGGCCCTTCTACGCCGAGGCCTTCGCCGTCTACGAGGCCCAGGGCGCCGACCCGGCCACCATCGACGCCGTCCTGCGCGAGTCGGGCGGCTTCAAGATGGGCGCGTTCGAGCTCACCGACCTGATCGGGCAGGACGTCAACGAATCGGTCACGCACTCGGTGTGGCAGTCCTTCTTCCAGGACGTGCGCTTCACGCCCTCGCTCGCCCAGCGGCGCCTGGTGGAGTCCGGCCGCCTCGGGCGCAAGAGCGGCCACGGCTGGTACGACCACGCCGAAGGTGCCGAGCGCCCCGAACCGCACACGGCCGAGCCGGCGCAGCCGCCCGCCTACGTCGTCGCCGAGGGCGATCTGGGCCCCGCCTCCGAACTGCTCGCGATGATCCGCGAGGCGGGCATCCAGGTCCGCGAAGAGGAGGAGGACCACGGCACGCGCCTGGTGCTGCCCGGCGGCGGCCAGCTCGCGCTCGCCGACGGCCAGACCTCGGTGGAGTTCCGGGACGTCGTCTACTTCGACCTCGCCCTGGACTACCGCAGGGCCGGCCGGATCGCGCTGTCCGCCTCCCAGGACACCTCCGCGAAGACCCTCGCCGAGGCCATCGGACTGTTCCAGGCGCTCGGCAAGAAGGTCAGCGTCATCGGGGACGTCCCCGGCATGATCGTCGCCCGCACGGTCGCCCGGATCGTCGACCTCGCGCACGACGCCGTCGCCAAGGGCGTGGCCACCGAGGAGGACGTCGACACCGCGATGCGGCTGGGCGTCAACTACCCGCTCGGGCCCTTCGAGTGGAGCCGCAGGCTCGGCCGGAACTGGGCCTACGCCCTGCTCGACGACCTGCACCTGCGCGACCCCTCCGGCCGCTACGCGCCGTCCCTGGCGCTGTACCGCCACGCGTACGCCTCCGACAAGCGGGAGGGCAGCACCTCATGACCACCGCCAAGCGCGACACGTACACCCCCGAGACGCTGCTCTCCGTCGCCGTCCAGGTCTTCAACGAGCGCGGCTACGACGGCACGTCCATGGAGCACCTGTCCAAGGCGGCCGGTATCTCCAAGTCGTCGATCTACCACCATGTCGCCGGCAAGGAGGAGCTGCTGCGCCGTGCCGTCAGCCGCGCGCTCGACGGGCTCTTCGGAATCCTCGACGAGGAGCACGCGCGCGTGGGGCGCGCCGCCGGCCGTCTGGAGTACGTCGTACGGCGCATGGTCGAGGTGCTGATAGCCGAACTGCCCTATGTGACGCTGCTGCTGCGGGTGCGCGGCAACACCGCCACCGAGCGCTGGGCGCTGGAGCGGCGCCGCGAGTTCGACCACAGGGTCGCCGAGCTGCTGAAGGCGGCCGCCGCCGACGGCGACGTACGCGACGACGTGGAGGTGCGGCTCGCCACCCGGCTGGTCTTCGGGATGATCAACTCGATCGTCGAGTGGTACCGCCCCGACGGCCGCGGCATGAACGAGCGCGAAGTGGCCGACGCGGTGGTCCGGCTGGTGACCGGAGGCCTGCGGCACGCGGACTGAGTACGCGCGCGTGGGCGCCTTGAGTACGGCACCCGATGCCCCGCCCCGCCCGAGGGTGATGGGCTGGGAGCATGCCGCACGACGACATGTCTCCCCCTGCCGCGCGACCGGGCACGGCCCACCCCACCTGGTGGCGGACGCCGCTCGTGGCGTCCGCGTTCGGCCTGCCGTGCCTGGGGCTCGAGTACGTCTGGTTCCGGTCCGAGGACGGCGCCGGGGCCTTCGGGGGCATCCTCTACTGGGCTGCCGGCCTGCTCGCCCTCGCCTGGCTGCTGCCGCACCGCCGGTCGCTGCGGGCGCCGCGGATGCTGGCCGCCGGTGCCGGCCTCGGCTGTGCGCTGCTGCCCGTGCTGTTCGCACTGGCGCTGGGCGTGGCGCTGACGGCGAACTGAGCGCCCGCGCGGGCGGTCAGTTCTGCGGTTCGAGGTCCTCCTCCTCGAACACCAGCAGCGTGCGGCTGCTGAGCACCTCCGGGATGGCCTGCAGCCGGGTCAGCACCAGCTCGCGCAGCGCGCGGTTGTCGGAGACATGCACCAGCAGCAGGACGTCGAAGTCACCGCCCACCAGCGCGATATGGGCGGCGCCGGGCAGCCTGCGCAGTTGCTCGCGCACCGTGCGCCAGGAGTTCTGGACGATCTTCAGGGTGATGTACGCCGAGGTGCCCTGGCCCGCGCGCTCGTGGTTGACGCGGGCTCCGAAGCCGCGGATGACGCCGTCCTCGACGAGACGGTTGATACGGGCGTAGGCGTTGGCCCGCGAGACGTGCACCCGCTCGGCCACGGACCGTATCGAGGCACGCCCGTCGGACTGGAGCATGCGGATGATGTCCTGATCGATGGCGTCCAGCGGACGCGGCTGCGGCGGCGCAGCCCCGGCGTCCGGCCCGGCGGCCATTTGTTCAGGTGCCATGTCCCCCCGCCTCCCTACCATGGACGTACTGCGTCCATCAGAGGCTGTGGAGAACCGTTTGTCCACAGCCTGAGGGTGCCTGTAGCCAAAATGTGCCGGCGACCGAACAATCGGTAGGTGAGGCGCATCACAGACGCTGCGCCGCAAGCCGCTCCCACGAGGAGGTGCCGTCATGACGGTCATGGAGCAGCGTGGCGCGTATCGGCCATCGCCGCCGCCCGCCTGGCAGCCCCGTACCGACCCCGCGCCGCTGCTGCCCGACCCGGAGCCGTACCGCGTCCTCGGCACGGACGCGGCCGCCAAGGCCGACCCGGAACTGCTGCGCCGGCTGTACGCCGAGCTGGTGCGCGGCCGCCGGTACAACGCGCAGGCCACCGCCCTGACCAAGCAGGGCCGCCTCGCCGTGTACCCCTCCAGCACCGGCCAGGAGGCCTGCGAGGTCGCGGCGGCCTTGGCTCTGGAGGACCGTGACTGGCTCTTCCCCAGCTACCGCGACACCCTCGCCGCCGTGGCCCGTGGGGTCGACCCGGTCGAGGCGCTCACGCTGCTGCGCGGCGACTGGCACACCGGCTACGACCCGCACGAGCACCGCGTGGCCCCCCTGTGCACCCCGCTCGCCACCCAGCTGCCGCACGCGGTCGGCCTGGCGCATGCCGCCCGCCTCAAGGGCGACGACGTCGTGGCGCTCGCCCTGGTAGGCGACGGCGGCACCAGCGAGGGCGACTTCCACGAGGCGCTGAACTTCGCCGCCGTATGGCATGCCCCGGTCGTCTTCCTCGTGCAGAACAACGGCTTCGCCATCTCCGTCCCGCTCGCCAAGCAGACCGCCGCCCCCTCCCTGGCCCACAAGGCCGTCGGGTACGGCATGCCGGGCCGCCTGGTCGACGGCAACGACGCGGCCGCGGTGCACGAGGTCCTCTCCGACGCCGTCCGCCACGCCCGCGCGGGCGGCGGCCCGACGCTCGTCGAGGCGGTGACGTACCGCATCGACGCGCACACCAACGCCGACGACGCCACCCGCTACCGGGGTGACTCCGAGGTCGAGACCTGGCGCGACCATGACCCGATCCTGCTCCTCGAACGCGAGCTGACCGAGCGCGGCCTCCTCGACGAGCAGGCGATCCAGGCCGCGCGCGAGGACGCCGAGATCATGGCCGCCGCCCTGCGCGAGCGCATGAACCAGGACCCGGTCCTCGACCCGATGGACCTGTTCGCCCACGTCTACGCCGAGCCCACCGCGCAACTGCGGGAGCAGCAGGCCCAGTTGCAGGCGGAGTTCGACGCCGAGGACACCCAGGAAGGTGCGCAGTCATGACCACCGTCGCCGTGAAGCCCGCCACCATGGCGCAGGCCCTCACGCGCGCGATGCGCGACGCCATGGCCGCCGACCCGGCCGTGCACGTCATGGGCGAGGACGTCGGCACACTCGGCGGCGTCTTCCGCGTCACCGACGGTCTCGCCAAGGAGTTCGGCGAGGACCGCTGCACCGACACCCCGCTCGCCGAGGCCGGCATCCTCGGCACGGCCGTCGGCATGGCCATGTACGGCCTGCGCCCGGTCGTGGAGATGCAGTTCGACGCCTTCGCCTACCCGGCGTTCGAGCAGCTTCTGTCGCACGTGGCGAAGATGCGCAACCGCACCCGCGGCAGGATGCCCCTGCCCATCACCATCCGCGTCCCCTACGGCGGCGGCATCGGAGGCGTCGAGCACCACAGCGACGCCTCCGAGGCGTACTACATGGCGACTCCGGGGCTCCATGTCGTCACGCCCGCCACCGTCGCCGACGCCTACGGCCTGCTGCGCGCCGCCATCGCCTCCGACGACCCGGTCGTCTTCCTGGAGCCCAAGCGGCTGTACTGGTCGAAGGACTCCTGGAACCCTGAGGAGCCGCAGAGCGTTGAGCCGATAGGCCGCGCGGTGGTGCGGCGCTCGGGCCGGAGCGCCACACTCATCACGTACGGTCCGTCCGTGCCCGTGTGCCTCGAAGCCGCCGAGGCGGCCCGGGCCGAGGGGTGGGACCTCGAAGTCGTCGACCTGCGCTCCCTGGTGCCGTTCGACGACGAGACGGTCTGCGCCTCGGTGCGGCGGACCGGACGGGCGGTCGTCGTGCACGAGTCGGGCGGGTTCGGCGGACCGGGCGGGGAGATCGCGTCCCGGGTCACGGAGCGCTGCTTCCACCATCTGGAGGCACCGGTGCTGCGCGTGGCCGGGTTCGACATCCCCTATCCGCCGCCGATGCTGGAGAAGCACCACCTGCCCGGCGTCGACCGGATCCTGGACGCCGTGGCGCGTCTGCAATGGGAGGCCGAGAGCTGATGGCACAGGTGCTGGAGTTCAAGCTCCCCGACCTCGGGGAGGGGCTCACCGAGGCGGAGATCGTGCGCTGGCTGGTGCAGGTCGGTGACGTCGTCGCCATCGACCAGCCGGTCGTCGAGGTCGAGACGGCCAAGGCGATGGTCGAGGTGCCCTGCCCCTACGGCGGCGTGGTCACCGCCCGCTTCGGCGAGGAGGGCACCGAACTGCCCGTCGGCGCACCCCTGCTGACGGTCGCCGTCGGCGCGGACGCCTCCGGCGGCGCGGCCGGGGCACCGGACGAGGACGCCGCCGCGTCGGGCCGTGACTCGGGCGAAGGCTCGGGCAATGTCCTCGTGGGCTACGGCACCTCCGAGGGTCCCGCCCGCCGCAGGGCCCGCGCGGTACGGCCGGCCCCCACGGCGCCGGGCTCCGCCAACGGCCTGGGCGCCGGGCGGCAGACACCCGCCGAGGCGGAGGCTCCCGCACACGAGGCTCCGGGGTCCGTCGGCGGCGGGACCTTCGCCGCGGAGGCCCCCGAGGGCCCCGTCCCGGTGATCTCGCCCCTCGTACGGCGGCTGGCCCGGGAGAACGGCCTGGACCTGCGGGAGCTGCACGGCTCCGGCCCCGAGGGCCTGATCCTGCGCGCGGACGTGGAGTACGCGCTCCAGGCCGCCGCCGCGCAGGGCCGCACCACCCGGCCGACGGCCGAGCCGCACCCGGGCGTGGCCGCGACACCCACGGCAGGCGCGACCCCGGCCTCCCCCGCGGCCCCGATCCGCTCCTCCGCCGTCGCGCACGGCGAGGTCCGTGTGCCCCTCAAGGGCGTGCGCGGTGCCGTCGCCGACAAGCTCTCGCGCAGCCGGCGCGAGATACCGGACGCGACCTGCTGGGTGGACGCGGACGCCACGGAGCTGATGCGGGCGCGCACCGCGATGAACGCGGCCGGCGGGCCGAAGATCTCCCTGCTCGCCCTGCTGGCCCGGATCTGCACGGCCGCGCTCGCCCGGTTCCCCGAGCTCAACTCCACCGTCGACCTGGAGGCCCGGGAGATCGTCCGGCTGGACCACGTCCACCTCGGGTTCGCCGCGCAGACCGAGCGCGGACTGGTCGTCCCGGTCGTCCGCGACGCGCACGCACGGGACGCCGAGGGGCTGTCCGCGGAGTTCGCCCGGCTCACCGAGGCCGCGCGCACCGGGACGCTCACGCCCGCGGACCTGACCGGCGGCACCTTCACGCTGAACAACTACGGCGTGTTCGGCGTCGACGGCTCCACGCCGATCATCAACCACCCCGAGGCCGCCATGCTCGGCGTCGGCCGCATCGTCCCCAAGCCATGGGTGCACGAGGGCGAACTGGCGGTGCGACAGGTCGTGCAGCTCTCGCTCACCTTCGACCACCGCGTGTGTGACGGCGGCACGGCCGGCGGCTTCCTGCGCTACGTGGCGGACTGCGTCGAACAACCGGCGGTGCTGCTGCGCACCCTCTGAGAAGAGAAGCAGGAGCACGCGAGCAGCGAAGCAGGGGCACGCCCGGCCACCACGGCCCGGCGTGCCCCTGCCGTATCGCGGGTCGGTCGCCGTTTCCGCAGGCCCTGGTGCGCCCGCATACTCGGGGGGTGACCGAGAACGCGCCCGCCGAGTCCGCCGGTGAATCCGCCGGCGAATCCGTCGGCGGGGCCACCGAGACCGCCGACACCGGGTACGACGCCGTCGTGCTCGCCGGTGGCGGTGCGCGGCGGCTCGGCGGGGCCGACAAACCTGGGGTGCGGGTGGGTGGAAGAGCCCTGCTCGACCGGGTGCTGGGCGCCTGCGCCGGGGCCCGCACCACCGTGGTCGTCGCCGACCCGCGACCCACGGCCCGGCCCGTGCGCTGGGCCCGCGAGGAGCCGTCCGGCGGCGGACCGCTCGCCGCGCTGGACGCCGGGCTGCGTCACACCGACGCGCCCCGTGTCGTCGTGCTCTCCGCCGACCTGCCGTTCCTGGACGAGGGCACCGTCCACCGGCTGCTGACCGCCCTGCGCAAGGGTGACAGCGACGGCGTGCTGCTCGCCGACGCCGACGGACGCGACCAGCCGCTCGTCGCGGCCTATCGGACCGCCGCCCTGCGGCGCGGTCTGGCGCAGCTCACCGCCGAGCACGGCGCGCTGACCGGCCTGCCGCTGCGGCGGCTGACCGCCGGACTCGGTCTGACCCGCCTCACCGACCCCGTCGCGGCCTTCGACTGCGACACCTGGGACGACATCGCCACCGCCAGGGCCCGCATCAGGGAGCATGAGCACGTGTTGGATGAATGGATCTCCGCAGTCAAGGACGAACTGGGCATCGACCTGGACGTCGACACCGGCACACTGCTCGACCTGGCCCGGGACGCCGCGCACGGGGTCGCCCGGCCGGCCGCGCCCCTGACCACCTTCCTCGTCGGCTACGCCGCCGCCCACGCCGGAGGCGGACCCGAGGCGGTGGCCGAGGCCGCGCGCAAGGCCGCTGCCCTGGCGCAGCTCTGGGCGCGGGAGGACTCGGCCGACGGCAAGCCCGACGTGGCACCCGACGCCACGCCCGACACCCGACCGGACGCGGGATGACCGCCCCCGGCCTCGGCCAGGACGCCGACGACCTCGACGTCGAGGAGGCCCTCGCCCTGGTGAACACCCCCGGCACCGACCCCTCCGTACCGCAGCCTTCTGCCGCGGCCGACCCGCACACGCACGGCGGTCGGCACCGGGGCACCCCCTGGCCCGAGGCCCGCGCGATCGCCGCCCGTGCCGCCCGCCGGGTCCCGCGCCGCGCGCCCGAGTCGGTGTCCCTGGACGCCGCGCTGGGCCTGGTCCTGGCCGAGCCGCTCACCGCGCTCACGGACCTGCCCTCCTTCGACACCTCCGCCATGGACGGCTGGGCGGTCGCCGGGCCCGGCCCGTGGAGCGTGCGGGACGAGGGCGTGCTGGCCGGACACGCCGAGCCCGTCCGCCTCGACGACGGCGAGGCCGTCCGTATCGCCACCGGCGCCCGTATCCCCCCGGACACCACCGCCGTACTGCGCAGCGAACACGGCCGCACCGACGACAAGGGCCGACTGCACCCGATCCGCGAGGTCGCCCACGGCCAGGACATCCGCCCGCGCGGCCAGGAGTGCCGCAACGGCGACCAACTCCTGCCCGTGGGAACGCTGGTGACCCCCGCCGTGCTCGGGCTCGCCGCGGCCGCCGGGTACGACACCCTCACCGCCGTCCCCCGCCCCCGCGCGGAGGTCCTGGTCCTCGGTGACGAGCTGCTCACCGAGGGACTCCCGCACGACGGCCTCATCCGCGACGCGCTCGGCCCGATGCTGCCGCCCTGGCTGCGCGCCCTGGGCGCCGAGGTCGTCGCCGTACGCCGCCTCGGCGACGACGCCGAAGCCCTGTACAAGGCCGTCGCCGACAGCGACGCCGACCTCGTCGTCACCACCGGCGGCACCGCGGCGGGCCCCGTCGACCACGTCCACCCCACCCTGCGCCGCCTCGGCGCGGAGCTGCTGGTGAACGGCGTACAGGTGCGCCCCGGCCACCCCATGCTGCTGGCCCGCACCAAGGACGACCAGCACCTCGTCGGCCTGCCCGGCAACCCCCTGGCGGCCGTCTCCGGGCTGCTCACCCTCGCCGAACCGCTGCTGCGCGCGCTGGCCGCCCGCCCGGCCCCGGAGCCGTACGCGCTGCCGCTGCGGGACGCCGTGCACGGCCATCCCGAGGACACCCGGCTCGTCCCGGTCACCCTGCGCGCCGACCATGCCGTGCCGCTGCACTACAACGGCCCGGCGATGCTGCGCGGTATCGCGGCGGCCGACGCCCTGGCCGTCGTACCGCCCGGTGGTGCGCGCAAGGGGCAGGAGGCGGAACTGCTCGATCTGCCGTGGGCGACGGCCGGGGTCGGCGTCTGTTTCACGTGAAACATCACCGGCCGGCGGGTGGCGGGGGCCGCCTACTCCTCCGGCTCCTCGATCGCCCGCTGCACCGTGACGACGCGGTCACCCGGCCGTAGCGTGCCGATCCGTTCGTCGGCGTAGTCCAGGACCTTCCGGTCGCGTACGACGGCCATGACCAGGTCGGCGCACTTGCGGGGGTCCTTGCCCGCCTCGGCCTCCGTCACCGGGCGTTCCACCAGGTCGAGTCCGGCGCCCAGGGTCATGATGTCCTCCAGGGTCCGGGCCACGACCGGGCTGACCATGGAGACACCGAGCAGGCGGCCGGCGGAGCTGGAGCTGGTGACGACGGTGTCCGCGCCGCTCTGCCGCAGCAGGGGCACGTTCTCGTCCTCCCGGGCGGCCACGACGATGGTGGCGTGCCGGTTCAACTGCCGGACGGTGAGGGTGACCAGGGCGGCCGTGTCGTCGCGCTGCGGGGCGACGATCACCCGGGACGCGGTGGCCACCTCGGCCTTCAGCAGCGTCTCGGAGCGGGTGGCGTCCCCGATGACCGCCACCAGACCGTCGTCCCCGGCCGAGGTCGCCGCCTTGCGCTGGGCGTCCACCACCACGATCCGGTCCTTGGTGACGCCCTGCCCGATGAGCGTCCGTACGGCGTGGTAGCCCTTGGTGCCGTAGCCGACGACCACGATGTGGTCGCGGGTGCGGCTGCGCCAGCGGTGCACACGGACCTGCTGCCGGGTGCGTTCGGTGAGGGCCTCCAGGGTGGTGCCGACCAGGATGATCAGGAACATCACCCGCAGCGGCGTGACGAGGAGGATGTTCACCAGCCGGGCGGCGTCGCTGGCGGGGGTGATGTCGCCGTAGCCGGTGGTGGAGAGCGTGACGGTGGCGTAGTAGGCGGCGTCGAGGAAGTCGACGGAGCCGTCGGAGTTGTCGTTGTAGCCGGAGTGGTCGGCGTAGACGATCAGCGTGGTGAGGACCAGCACCCCGAGCGCCATGGTCAGGCGCCGCATCACCTGCTGGAGCGGGTGCAGGACGGTGCCCGTGGGCATCGTGATGGACCGGCCCGCCTCGGCGTCGTCGCGCGCCTCACGGTGCGAGCGGTACCGCAGGTACCGCAGCACGGAGGGCTTCGCGGTCCCGGCCGCGGATTTCTCGTCCTGCCTCATCGCCTGTCCCACGTCGTGATCGTAAGTCGTGGGCGCCGTGGTCGTCGGGGAGATCACGCACCATGGTGCTGTACGTCCGCTCCATGGAACCCGGAATCGCCTGTAGTGCTGGAGGCCCCGTGCGTGACCACACCGTCGTCATCGGATTCGGTACGAAGGGCCGGGCAGCCCTGCGGACCGTGTGCGCCGCGGGGCTGAAGAAGGAGCGGGTCGTGGTGATCGACCCCAGCGCCAAGGCGATGGCCTCCGCGGCCGCGGAGGGCTTCGAGACGGTCTCCGGGGACGCCACGCGCAGCGATGTGCTGCGGCAGGCCGAGGTCCAGCGGGCGGGGAAGATCATCGTCGCGACCCAGCGTGACGACACGGCCGTCCTGGTCGTGCTGACCGCCCGCCAGCTCAACCCCACCGCCACGATCGTGGCGGCGGTGCGGGAGGAGGAGAACGCCCCGCTGCTGCGGCAGTCCGGTGCGGACGAGGTCGTCACCGGCGCGAGCGCGGCCGGGCGGCTGCTGGGGCTGTCCGTCCTCACCCCGGCCGCCGGCCTGGTCATGGAGAACCTGATGCGGCAGGGCAGCGGCCTCGACATGGTGGAGCGGCCGGTCACCAAGGCGGAGACGGGACACCGCCCGCGCGACCTCGCCGACCTGGTCGTCACCGTCGTACGCGGGCACCGGGTGCTGGCGTACGACGATCCGGCCATCGGCGTGCTGGAACCGACGGACCGGGTCGTGGCGATCGTGCGCGGGAACGGCGGGAACGGGCAGACGCCGCCCCGGTGAGGTGCGGTGTCACTTGCGGTTGTACAGCCGCATCGTGACCGGCCCGAAGACCAGCACGAACAGGCCGGCCCAGCCGAGGGACCAGCCGATCTCGGCGGCCGGCCAGTCACCGGCCATCAGGCCGCGCACCGCCGAGGCGAGATGGGTGACGGGGCTGTTGTTCACGAACGCCTGGAGCCAGCCGGGCATGGTGCGCGGGTCGACGAAGACGTTGGACAGGAAGGTGAGCGGGAAGATCACCATCATGCTGACGCCCATCACCGACTTCTCCGTGCGCAGCATGAGCCCGAACATCGTCCAGATCCAGGAGAAGGCGAAAGAGAAGACGATCAGCAGCGCGATCCCCGCGACCACGCCGGCCACCCCGCCGTCCGGCCGGTAGCCGAGGATCATCCCGACCGTGAGCATCACGACGGACGCGATCGTGTAGCGCAGGGCGTCGCCCAGGAGATAGCCCACCATCGTCGACGGCCGCCAGATCGGCAGGGACCGGAAGCGGTCGAAGACGCCCTTCTCGATGTCGGTGTTCACCGAGACGCCGGTGTACATCGTGATCATCACGACCGACATCACCAGGATGCCCGGCAGCAGGAACTGGATGTACTCCTTCGGCGACCCGGCCAGCGCCCCGCCGAACAGGTACGTGTACATCAGCACCATCATGATCGGGAACGCGGTGACGTCGAAGAGCTGCTCCGGCACATGCTTGATCTTCAGCACCGCCCGCCAGCCGAAGGTCAGCGACGCCGACCAGGCGCTGGGCCGCGCGGGTCGCTCTCCGGCCACCAGCAGCGCGGCGAGCGACTCGGCGCTGACGGGAGCGAGGTCCTTCGTCTCGGTCGCGGTGCTCATACGGCCGCCTCACCTTCGGTCTGTCGTGCCTGTTCCTGTGTGTCGTCCCCGGTCTGCCGTGCCTGTGTGTCGTGCCCGGTCTGCCGTGTCTGTGTGTCGTGTCCGGTCAGGGCGAGGAACACCTCGTCCAGGCTGGGCTGGCCCAGCGAGAAGTTGTCGACGGTGATGCCGCCGCGGGCCAGCTCCGCGAGCGCGCGGGCCGCCTGCTCGGCCGCGCCCCGCCCGTTCGCCGCGCCCGCGCCGACCCGGGCCGTCAGCGCCACCGGGTCGGGCTCCAGCTGCACGTCCGCGTCCAGGGTCAGCCGCAGCACCCGCTCGGCCTCCGGCCGCTGCGCCGGATCGCGCAGCCGCAGATGCACCGAACCTGCGCCGACGGACGCCTTCAGCTCGCCCTTGGTGCCCTCCGCGATCACCTTGCCGTGGTCGATGACGGCGATCCGGGACGCGAGCTGGTCGGCCTCGTCGAGGTACTGCGTGGTCAGCAGCACGGTGGTGCCCTGCGCGACCACCGCGCGCACGATGTCCCACACCTGGTTGCGGCTGCGCGGGTCGAGACCGGTGGTGGGCTCGTCGAGGAAGAGCAGATCAGGGGTGTTGAGGATGGAGGCGGCGATGTCGATCCGGCGCCGCATCCCGCCCGAGTAGTGCTTGACCTGCTTTCCGGCGGCCTCCGACAGCCCGAACGCGGCCAGCAACTGCGCGGCACGCTCACGGGCGGCCTTCTTGCCGTGGCCGAGGAGCCGGCCGAGCAGCATCAGGTTCTCGGTGCCGGTCAGGTCCTCGTCCACCGACGCGTACTGCCCGGTCAGACTCACCCGGCCGCGCACCTCGTCGGCCTCGCGCACCACGTCGTGGCCGAAGACATGGGCCTGTCCGCCGTCGGGCCTGAGCAGGGTGGCGAGCATCTTCACGGTCGTCGTCTTGCCCGCGCCGTTCGGGCCGAGGACGCCGTAGACCGTGCCCGTCGGCACCGCGAGGTCGACTCCGTCGACCGCCCTGGTCGCACCGAACGTCTTCACCAGGCCCGCGGTCTCGATGGCCAGGCCGGAGGTCTGCTGGCTCATGGGGTGTCCTTCCGCGTACGGGGATTACGCAGGGGAAGACCTCCACCGTCGCGCGAATTCATCGGTTCCGCACGGGGATTTCGAAAGGGCCCGGCCCGCGCGCGGTAGCGTCCGTTTCATGTATGCGATCACGATTCCCGAACCTGGTGGGCCCGAGGCGCTGGTGTGGGACGAGGTCCCCGACCCGGTGCCCGGTCCGGGCGAGGTGCTGGTCGAGGTGGCGGCCACCGCCGTCAACCGGGCCGACATCCTGCAGCGGCAGGGCTTCTACGACCCGCCGCCGGGCACCTCCGCCTACCCCGGCCTGGAGTGCTCCGGGCGGATCGCCGCGCTCGGCCCCGGCGTGTCCGGCTGGAGCGTCGGCGACGAGGTGTGCGCGCTGCTCGCGGGCGGCGGCTACGCCGAGAAGGTCGCCGTCCCGGCGGGCCAGCTGCTTCCCGTGCCCAAGGGCGTCACCCTCACCCGGGCGGCCGCGCTGCCCGAGGTGGTCTGCACGGTCTGGTCGAACGTCTTCATGATCTCCCACCTGCGCCCCGGCGAGACCCTGCTGGTGCACGGCGGCTCCAGCGGCATCGGCACCATGGCCATCCAGCTCGCCAAGGCCGTCGGCGCCAAGGTCGCCGTCACGGCGGGCAGCGCGGAGAAACTGGAGCGCTGCGCGGAACTGGGCGCGGACATCCTGGTCAACTACCGCGAGCAGGACTTCGTCGCCGAGGTCCACAAGGCCACCGACGGCGCCGGCGCGGACGTCATCCTGGACAACATGGGCGCCAAGTACCTGGACCGCAACATCCAGGCCCTCGCCCTCAGCGGCCGTCTGGCGATCATCGGCATGCAGGGCGGAGTCAAGGGCGAGCTCAACATCGGCGCCCTGATGCGCAAGCGCGCCGCCGTCACCGCGACCTCGCTGCGCGCCCGGCCGCTGGAGGAGAAGGCCACCGTCGTCGCCGCCGTACGCGAGCATGTCTGGCCCCTGCTGGACGCCGGTCATGTCCGGCCGGTCGTCGACAGCGAGGTGCCCCTGAGCGACGCGGCCGCCGGGCATCGCCGGGTGGAGGAGAGCGGCCACGTGGGCAAGGTGCTGCTGGTCACGCCGTAGCCGGGTGGTACGGCGTCTAACCCCGTCTCAGTCGCAGGCCGACGAAGGCGAGGGCCAGACCGAGGCCGATGAGCACCATGCCGCTGCCGAGGGGCAGGACGTGCAGCATCGGCTCGGCGGGCGTGCCGGCCTGCGGCGCGACGGGCCGCGGCGAGGCGTTCTGAGGGGCGGAGGGGGAGACCGGGTCGGCGTCGGGGAGTCCTTCTTCCCGGCGTCCGCTCCCGGGGTCCTCAGGGGTGCCGACCGGGTCCTCGGGGTCGGCCTCTTCGCTGTCCGCCGAGGCTTCCCCGCGCCCGGCGGTCCCGGCGGTCTCGGCACCCTCGGTGGGCTGTCCGCCCTCGTCCTCGTCGTCCGGCTCGCGTGCCGTCACCTCCGGGCGCCTTCCGGGCCGCTCCCGCCCCTCCCCGGCCCGGCTCCCGGCCCGGGACGGCTCGGGGGAGGGCTCGGCGGACGGGTCGGCCGAATGCCTGGCGGAGGGCTTGGCGGACTCCGGGGGAGAGACGGGCCGCGCGGCACCGGGCCCATGGGCACGGCCCGAGCCTTCGTCGGAGGGCGTGGGCGAGAGGGAATGGGAAGAGGGGCCCTCGAGGCGGCCCCTGGCATGGGGCGACCCATGCGGAGCAGGCGCCCCCGACGCGCCGGCGACGGGAGAGCGCACAGCCACCACCGACCCCTCCGCAGCGGCACCAAAGGAAGCCGCAGCAGCAGGAACCACCGCGGCGGCCGGAACCACGGCGGCGGCCGGAACCACGGCGGCGGCCGGAACTACGGCGGCGGCCGGAACCACCGCAGCAGCAGGAACCACCGCGACCGCCGGAACCACCGCGACCGCCGGAACCACCACCCCCGCCAGCAGCGCGACGGGCACGGCGACCCGCCCCCGCGTCACCCACATCCAACGACTCACACCCCCACCCTCACACCACCCCGCATTCCCGGCATTCCGGACTCCGCCAGTCCGCTGAACGGCTCCCGGCAGAATCCGCCGCCCCGGAAACGGTGGATCACCCCCCGCCGGGGGCACCACGATGATGAGCTTTTCGGGTGCGAGAGAATGGCGGCATGGAGATGCCGAGGAACGAACGGTCGCCGGAGAACCCTCAGATCCTGGTCGTGGGCCAGGACGGCATGGCGCTCAGTGGCGGCAATGGGGACGAGGACTCCCGCGAGATCCCGGTGACGGAGCAGGTCGAACAGCCTGCGAAGGTCATGCGGATCGGCAGCATGATCAAGCAGCTGCTCGAAGAGGTGCGGGTGGCCCCTCTGGACGAGGCGAGCCGGGTCCGGCTCAAGGAGATCCACGCCAGCTCGGTCAAGGAGCTGGAGGACGGCCTCGCCCCGGAGCTGGTCGAGGAGTTGGAGCGGCTGTCCCTGCCCTTCACCGACGACGCGACTCCGACCGACGCGGAACTGCGGATCGCCCAAGCCCAGTTGGTCGGCTGGCTGGAGGGCCTCTTCCACGGCATCCAGACCACCCTGTTCGCCCAGCAGATGGCGGCGCGGGCCCAGTTGGAGCAGATGCGCCGCGCCCTGCCGCCGGGTGTCGGCCACGAGGGCGACGAGCACCACGCGGGCGGCCGCTCGGGCGGTCCGTACCTCTGACAGCACCCGCACCTGCCTTCACGACAAGGGCCCGGCCGCATGATGCGCGGCCGGGCCCTTCGAGGATGGACGCTTGATGTCGCGTCACCTCACCTCACGTCACTCGATCGGATTGCCCGTCGAGACGTTCAGCTGGATCTCGCCCGGGTCCTTCGGGTCGACGTCCGTGCCCGGTGCCGGGAACTGCTGCAGGACCGTGCCGTCGCCCCAGGTGTTGTTGTCGACGTCCTTCTTCGACAGGGACCAGTTCGCCGCCGCAAGGCATTCCCGGACCGAGTCGAGATCCTTGAACCGGAAGTCGGGGAGCTTGACCTTGTCCGGGTCGTTGTAGGACTCCGTGGGCTCGGTGCACTCGGTCGTCTCGATCGTGCGCGAGTGGTCCGGCGGCCGGTAGCCCGGCTTCTCGGAGGACGAGGCCGAGGTGCTGGGGTCGCCGCCCTTGCCCTCGTCGCCCTTGTCCCCGCCGCTCAGCGTCAGCGCGGCGATCAGCCCGCCGACGGCGACGACCGCGACCACGATCGAGCCGATGATCACCGGCCGGTTGCTCTTGCGGCCCCCGCCCGGCGCGGGCGCCTGCTGCGGGGTGATGTTGTACGGCGGCGGCGTCGCGGTGCCCGGCTGCGGGGCGTACCCGGAGGTCGCGTGCGGCTGCTGGTAGCCGCCCTGGTGCGGATAGCCGTACGCCGGGGAGGGCGCGGGCGTGGGCGCCGGGGTGCTGTACGGGTTCGGCGGCGGCGTCGGCTGGTACGGCGTCTGCACCGGGCCCGTGGGCGCCGGGGCGGCCTGGTCGACGGGCGGGAACACCGCGGAGCCCACGCCCGCGCCACTGCCCGTCGGCGCGCCGGCCACGATGTTCGGCGCGGCCGGCTGGAAGGAGGCCGCGACCCGCAGGCACTCGTCGCGCATGGCGACGGCCGTCGGGAAACGCTCGTTCGGGTTCTTCTTCAGCGCGCGGGCGATCAGCGCGTCCACGGCCGGCGGCAGCGAGCGGTTGACGGAGGAGGCCGCCACCGGCTCCTCCTGTACGTGCGCGTACGCGATGGCCAGCGGCGAGTCCGCCTCGAACGGCAGCCGCCCGGTGACCAGTTGGAACAGCATGATGCCGACCGAGTACAGGTCGGAGCGGGCGTCCACGCCCCGGCCCAGGGCCTGTTCGGGCGAAAGGTACTGCGGGGTGCCGACGACCATGCCGGTCTGGGTCATCGAGGTGACGCCGGACTGCATGGCACGCGCGATGCCGAAGTCCATCACCTTGACCACGCCGCGCTTGGTCATCATCACGTTGCCCGGCTTGATGTCCCGGTGGACCAGCCCCATCTCGTGGCTGATCTCCAGCGCCGCGAGCACGTCCGCGGTGATCTTCAGCGCCTTGTCGGCGGGCATCGCGCCGTACTGCCGTACGTCCTCGTCGAGCACCGAACCGAGCGGGCGGCCCTCGATGTACTCCATGACGATGTACGGCGTCGTCATGCCGTCGACGTCGTCCTCGCCGGTGTCGAAGACGGAGACGATGTTGGTGTGGGTGAGCTTGGCCACGGCCTGCGCCTCGCGGCGGAACCGCTCGCGGAAGGCTGCCTCGCGGCCCAGCTCGGTGTGCAGCGTCTTGATCGCGACCTGACGGTCGAGGACACTGTCGTACGCGAGGTGCACGGCTGCCATGCCGCCCTGGCCGAGCAGGTCACGCAGTTGGTAGCGGCCGCCGGCGAGAGCGCGCGCCGAATAGCGGTCCTGTGCGCCGTCCTGGCTCATCGTCTTGCGTCCCCCATAGGCGCCGGCAACAGCGGCTGCTGTGCTCCCGCGTGATCGAAAAGAGTTATTCCCGGCCAAGTCTGCCCCAGGGCACTGACACGTCAAGCTCGGTGCCCGTTCCGTGACCGTACGCGAAAGAAGCGTCGCGGAAGCGTTACAGCGGGCGTACGGGCGGTACACAGGATTTGCGCCGCGGTCTGAAACCACGGTTTGATGGCCGGTCCGGCTCCTGGCCGTGGCGGCGCCATCTCGGACCGGCGGATCGCACGGAGGCTGTAGCGTGGCCGACGGAGACCGTAACAACACCGCGCGCACCGCGGGCAGAAACGACGGCGAGGACTGATGGCACAGCAGCAGCGCGCTCAGGGTCCGTCCGAACCCGAGGCGACTGGCGGCGGCATGTCGGACGCGCCGGAGTCCTGGGGCAACGGAGGGCTTGTCGGGGACGGCCGGTACCGGCTGACCCGCCGGCTCGGCCGGGGCGGCATGGCAGAGGTGTTCGCCGCCGAGGACGTGCGCCTGGGCCGCACCGTCGCCGTCAAGCTGCTGCGCCCCGACCTCGCCGAGGACCCGGTCTCCAAGGCCCGCTTCACGCGCGAGGCCCAGTCGGTCGCCGGGCTCAACCACCACGCCATCGTCGCCGTGTACGACTCCGGCGAGGACCACATGGCCGGCCAGTCGGTGCCGTACATCGTGATGGAGCTGGTCGAAGGCCGCACGATCCGCGACCTGTTGCTCAACGCCGAGGCGCCGGGCCCCGAGCAGGCCCTGATCATCGTCTCGGGCGTGCTGGAGGCGCTGGCCTACTCGCACCAGCACGGCATCGTGCACCGCGACATCAAACCCGCCAATGTCATCATCACCAACAACGGCGCCGTGAAGGTGATGGACTTCGGCATCGCGCGCGCCCTGCACGGCGCGTCGACAACGATGACGCAGACCGGCATGGTCATGGGCACCCCGCAGTACCTCTCCCCGGAGCAGGCCCTCGGCAAGGCCGTCGACCACCGCTCCGACCTGTACGCGACCGGCTGCCTGCTCTACGAACTCCTCGCGCTGCGCCCGCCGTTCGTCGGCGAGACCCCGCTGTCGGTGGTCTACCAGCACGTCCAGGACATCCCGGTGCCGCCGTCGGAGGTCTCCGACGCCTCGCCGCCGGAGCTGGACGGCCTGGCGATGCGCGCGCTCGCCAAGGACCCCGACGACCGCTTCCAGACCGCCGAGGAGATGCGCGGTCTGGTGCAGTACGCCCTGCAGATGCTGTACGACCAGGGCGGCCACACCGGCACCTGGAACACCGGCCCGGTGACCGTGCACGACGGCGGTCACGGCGCGGCGATGGGCATGGCCGGTACGACCGTGCTGCCGCACTCGATGGACGGCGGCGCGGGCACCGCGCAGATCCCGCAGCCGATCCTGCCGCAGTACGGCCATGGCGACGACGGCGGTTTCGAGGGGCACGGCAACAAGGGCAGCGGCCGCGGCAAGCTGTTGATCCTCGCCGTCTTCGCGGTGATCGCGATCGCGGCGGGTGTCGCCCTTGCGCTGAACAACAACGGCGACAAGGGCGAGGAGCCCCGCCCGACGCCCACGCCGACCGTCACGCGGTCCAGCCAGGAGGAGACCGCCTCCGAGGAGCCGAGCGACGAGCCGACGCAGGAGCAGACGGAGGACACGCCGGAGGACAGCACCACCGGCGGTGGCGGTGGCGGCTGGGGAGACTACTCGCCGACGCCCACCCCGTCCTGGACGCCGTCCTCCACGCCGTCGGGCACGCCGAGCGGTGAGCCGACGGACACGGAGCCGACGGACACCCAGCCGACCGAGACGGGCGGCACCGACACGGGTGGCACGGAGACGGGCGGCGGCACCACTGATGGCGGCACCGACGCGGGTGGCACCACCGACGGTGGCACCGATGCCGGGGGCACCACTGAAGGCGGCGCGGACATCGGCGGCGCCAACGACGGCGGCGTCGTCGGTTAAAGCAAAGCCAAAGCAAAAGAAAGCGCATTAACGCGTCGCGCATTTATTACTGACCGGTTGGTTCAATGTCGCGAGGCTCTTCCCGTGACCTGGCCCACCGAGATAACGTGCCGTAGCTCCGGCCCCCTGCAAGGCTGTGACCAGGAGTTGTTCCCGACATTCGCGATTTACTTGGAAATCCAAGCAAAATCGCAGGTCAGGAAGGGTTTCACAGAAATGTGGAGCACTGGGTAACGTGCATTTTGCAGGGCGCTCGCCGGGGCACCTGTCACGCCTGTCCCCAAGAGCCGCACCCACCCCGTGCGTCCCCTGGGCCAGCAGGCGAGCCGCACTGGCACCCGGCGAACCCGGGTAGCCGGACCGACGGAGGAGCACACGTGAGCGTGGAGAGCACTGCCGCGCGCAAGCCGCGAGGCGGCGCCGCAAGCAAGGCCGGCACCACCGGCACCAAGCGCACCACCCGCACGAGCACCAAGAAGGGCACCGACCCTGAGCTCGTGCAGCTGCTGACGCCCGAGGGCGAGCGCGTCAAGAACGCCGAGTACGACGGCTACGTCGACGGCATCACCCCCGAGGAGCTCCGCGGCCTGTACCGCGACATGGTGCTCACCCGGCGCTTCGACGCCGAGGCCACCTCCCTGCAGCGCCAGGGCGAGCTGGGCCTGTGGGCCTCGCTGCTGGGCCAGGAGGCCGCCCAGATCGGCTCCGGCCGTGCCACCCGTGAGGACGACTACGTCTTCCCGACGTACCGCGAGCACGGCGTGGCCTGGTGCCGCGGGGTCGACCCGACCAACCTGCTCGGCATGTTCCGCGGCGTGAACAATGGCGGCTGGGACCCCAACAGCAACAACTTCCACCTGTACACGATCGTCATCGGCTCGCAGACGCTGCACGCCACCGGCTACGCCATGGGCATCGCCAAGGACGGCGCGGACTCGGCGGTCATCGCCTACTTCGGCGACGGCGCCTCCAGCCAGGGCGACGTCGCGGAGTCCTTCACCTTCGCCGCGGTCTACAACGCGCCGGTGGTGTTCTTCTGCCAGAACAACCAGTGGGCGATCTCCGAGCCCACCGAGAAGCAGACCCGCGTCCCGCTCTACCAGCGCGCGCAGGGCTACGGCTTCCCCGGTGTCCGGGTCGACGGCAACGACGTCCTGGCCTGCCTCGCGGTGACCAAGCAGGCGCTGGAGCGCGCCCGCAGCGGCGAGGGCCCGACCCTGGTCGAGGCCTTCACCTACCGCATGGGCGCCCACACCACCTCCGACGACCCCACCCGCTACCGCGGTGACGAGGAGCGTCAGGCCTGGGAGGCCAAGGACCCGATCCTGCGCCTTCGCCGCTATCTGGAGGCCGCAAACCACGCGGACGAGGGATTCTTCGCGGAACTGGAGGCCGAGTCCGAGGCGTTGGGCAGGCGAGTGCGTGAAGCGGTCCGTGCCATGCCGGACCCGGACCACTTCGCCATCTTCGAGAACGTGTACGCGGACGGGCACGCGCTCGTCGACGAGGAACGCGCCCAGTTCGCCGCCTACCAGGCGTCGTTCGCGGACGTAGAGGGGGTCTGATCATGGCAGCGGAAAAGATGGCTCTGGCCAAGGCGATCAACGAATCGCTGCGCCGCGCCCTGGACGCCGACCCGAAGGTCCTCGTCATGGGCGAGGACGTCGGCAAGCTCGGCGGTGTGTTCCGGGTGACCGACGGCCTGCAGAAGGACTTCGGCGAGTCCCGCGTCATCGACACCCCGCTCGCGGAGTCCGGCATCGTCGGCACCGCGATCGGCCTCGCCCTGCGCGGCTACCGCCCGGTGGTGGAGATCCAGTTCGACGGCTTCGTCTTCCCGGCCTACGACCAGATCGTCACGCAGCTCGCGAAGATGCACGCCCGCTCGCTCGGCAAGGTCAAGCTGCCGGTCGTCGTGCGCATCCCCTACGGCGGTGGCATCGGCGCGGTCGAGCACCACTCCGAGTCGCCCGAGGCGCTGTTCGCGCACGTGGCGGGCCTGAAGATCGTCTCCCCGTCGAACGCCTCCGACGCGTACTGGATGATGCAGCAGGCCATCCAGAGCGACGACCCGGTGATCTTCTTCGAGCCCAAGCGGCGCTACTGGGACAAGGCCGAGGTCAACACCGAGGCGATCCCCGGCCCGCTGCACAAGGCGCAGGTGGTGCGCGAGGGCACCGACCTGACCCTCGCCGCGTACGGCCCGATGGTGAAGACCTGCCTGGAGGTCGCCGCCGCGGCCGCCGAGGAGGGGCGGAACCTGGAGGTCCTGGACCTGCGCTCGGTCTCGCCGCTCGACTTCGACTCCATCCAGGCCTCGGTCGAGAAGACCCGCCGTCTGGTCGTGGTCCACGAGGCGCCGGTGTTCTTCGGCTCCGGCGCGGAGATCGCCGCCCGGATCACCGAGCGCTGCTTCTACCACCTGGAGGCCCCGGTGCTCCGGGTCGGCGGCTACCACGCCCCGTACCCGCCGGCGCGCCTGGAGGAGGAGTACCTGCCGGGCCTGGACCGGGTGCTCGACGCCGTCGACCGTGCCCTGGCGTACTGAGGAGAGGGTCGTGACGACGATGACTGAAGCGTCCGTACGCGAGTTCAAGATGCCGGACGTGGGCGAGGGCCTCACCGAGGCCGAGATCCTCAAGTGGTACGTCCAGCCCGGTGACACCGTCACCGACGGCCAGGTGGTGTGCGAGGTCGAGACCGCCAAGGCGGCCGTCGAACTGCCCATCCCCTACGACGGTGTGGTGCGCTCCCTGCACTTCCCGGAGGGCACCACGGTCGACGTGGGCACGTCCATCATCGCGGTGGACGTCTCGGGCGGAGCCGCGCCCGAGTCCGCGCCCGCGCAGACGCCGGTCGAGCAGCCGGCGCCGGCTGCCGCGGAGGCCGTCGCGGAGGAGCCCGAGCCGCAGGGCCGTCAGCCGGTCCTCGTCGGCTACGGCGTCGCCACCACCTCCACCAAGCGCCGCCCGCGCAAGGGCCCGGAGGTGCCGGCCCAGGCGTCCACGGCGATCCAGACCGAGCTCAACGGCCACGCCTCCGCGGCGCCGGCCGCCGCCCCGGCCCAGGCGGGCACGGACCGCCCGCTGGCCAAGCCGCCGGTGCGCAAGCTCGCCAAGGACCTCGGCGTCGACCTGGCCACGGTCACCCCGACCGGCCCGGACGGCATCATCACCCGCGAGGACGTCCACGCGGCGGCGGCCCCGGCCGCTGCGGCCCAGGCCCCCGCGCCGACGGCCGCCCCGGCCCCGGCGCCGGCCACCGCCCAGGCCGCCCCCGCGCCGGTGGCGACGTACGACACCGCGCGCGAGACGCGGATCCCGGTCAAGGGCGTCCGCAAGGCGACGGCCGCGGCGATGGTCGGCTCGGCGTTCACCGCGCCGCATGTCACCGAGTTCGTCACGGTCGACGTCACGCGCACGATGAAGCTCGTCGAGGAGCTGAAGCAGGACAAGGACATGCAGGGGCTGCGGGTCAACCCGCTGCTGCTGATCGCCAAGGCCCTGCTGGTCGCCATCAAGCGCAACCCGGACGTCAACGCGTCCTGGGACGAGGCGAACCAGGAGATCGTGCTCAAGCACTACGTCAACCTGGGCATCGCCGCGGCCACCCCGCGCGGCCTGATCGTCCCGAACATCAAGGACGCGCACAGCAAGACGCTTCCGCAGCTCGCGGAGGCGCTCGGTGAGCTGGTGTCCACCGCGCGCGAGGGCAAGACCTCGCCCGCGGCGATGCAGGGCGGCACGGTGACGATCACCAACGTCGGCGTGTTCGGCGTCGACACCGGCACCCCGATCCTCAACCCGGGCGAGTCGGCGATCCTCGCGGTCGGCGCGATCAAGCTCCAGCCGTGGGTCCACAAGGGCAAGGTCAAGCCGCGTCAGGTCACCACCCTGGCGCTGTCCTTCGACCACCGCCTGGTCGACGGCGAGCTGGGCTCCAAGGTCCTCGCCGATGTGGCGGCGATCCTGGAGCAGCCCAAGCGGCTGATCACCTGGGCCTGACCGGCACGTCCGACGGAAGCACCGGGTCCGGCCGCAGCCAGTGGCCGCCGGTGCTCCAGCCCAGCAGCATCCGTCCCTCGCCCTCCCGGGCCGAACCGCCCTCCGCGACCTGACGGAGACCGGTGAGCGCCGGGGCGAGCCGGACGGCGACGTGCCACGGGTGGCGGGCCGTCTCCCCCGGCAGCCATGCCAGGGTGCGGGCCCGCCCGCCCGGGGTGCACAGCGACAACTGGAACAGCATCTGCCGCCAGGCGTAGGCGATGTCCTTGATCGTGCCCAGGGGCCGCGGGTTGTGGTGGACGCGCGCGGTCAGCCGGCACACCGTCACGAAGGACCGCCGGGCCAGCTCGTCCCAGCCCGCCTCGGGGGCGATCCCGACCCGGTGGACCAGGGTGGCCAGGTTGTGGGTCGTGAGGATCTGCGCCTGCTCGATCACCGTGCCGTTCGCGGCGACCCAGGAGCCGCTTCCCGAGCCGTTCTCTGCCCCAGGTGCGAGCTGCGCCGCCCGCCGCTCGCACAGTGCGGCGAACCCGGGTGACGTACGCGCCCCGTACGACCTCCCTGCCGCCTCACCGGCCTCGACGATCGCGAGGTTGCGCAGGGCCCGGTAGTCGATGGCGTAGTAGCGCTCGTAGAGGGAGCCGCCGCCCAACAGTTCGGCAGCCACGCGCGCGGCGCTGAGGAACTTCGGGGTGAAGGTGCCCATGAAGATGTCCGAGGCCAGCTCCTCCACCAGGGGCGCGCCGAGGTCCGCCTGCCGGGCGAGCACGGACAGCTCCCGCACCAGCGGGTTCGGCAGGATCGTGCCCGGGAACGCCTGCACGGCCAGCCCGCCCAACTGCCGCAGCGCGGCCGCGGCGACGTCACCGGCCTCCCCGTCGACGCGGTGCGCGGCGACGGCCCGCACCCACGGCAGCTCCTCCGCCCGCACCTGCCGCTCCAGGTTGAGCAGCAGCAGCGAGCGGCGACCACGGAAGGCCCGGTAGTGCGCGGCGGCCAGGGTGCGCAGCGCCGGGTCCGGATGGGCCTGCGCGGTGGCGGCGGCCACGAGCTGCGGCACGAACGTGGCCAGCACCTCCGCCGACGGCACGATGCCGCGCTCGACGAGCGTGCCGAGCGGTGCGCTCAGGGCGACCTCGACGGGCCGCCGTACGGCAGCCGGGATCGCGGCGCCGGCGGGCAGCCCGGTACGGGCCGCCTCGGGCCCGCTCACCTCCGCGAGGAACGGCCCGACCTCCGCGATGCCGTCCTGCGCGGGCAGCTCGGCCAGCCGGTCGTGCACCAGCCGGGCCAGCGCGTGGTGCGAGGGCAGCGCGGCGTGGGCGGCCTGCTCCCGGCGCAGGGCGGAGTGCCCCTCCGAGCCGGGCAGCCCGCGCCGCCGGACCATCGAGGTCAGGGCGTTCCCCAGCAGCCCGAGCCGCCGCGGACCGAGCTGCCGTCCGGCGACGACGTCCTCCAGCGCGCCGCGCAGGATGCCGAGGTTCTCCTTCGGGCTGCGGTGCTTGGTGCACAGGGTGTGGTCCCGGGCCAGGTCGCGGTAGCGGGCGAGGAGTGCGGCGGAACGGGCATGCCAGGCATGCCCAGGGCCGGGGTCAGGGATGCGGATCCAGCCGTCGTCGCCGGTCACCTCCAGCCAGTGCGTGAGCAGTTCGTCGCCGAAGGGCTGCCAGACGGCGAGGGCCTCGCGCTGGGTCTCCACGGCTGTGCGCGGCTGCCGCCGGGCCAGGGACGCGCGGGCCTCGGCGACGGTGGAGCGGTGGACGGCATCGGCGCCGGGCACCGCCCGCTCGGCGGGCCGCGGCGCGAACCGCAGCCGCCCCGCGAACGGCGCCAGCTCCTGTACGAGGTCCAGCGCGGCGTCGGTCTCCCCGGCGCGGACCAGCCAGGCGACGGTGAGCAGTGCCGCCTCCTCGGGCACGCCGATCTCGTAACGCCCGCTGTCGAGCAGGCCGTACAGCTCGGCGAGCCCGTCCTCGGAGAGGAAGTACGCGAACAGCTCCTGCCGGTCCTCGGGCACCCCGGCGCGCCGGGCGGTGGCGCTCTCATGGGCGAGCAGCGGGCCGCCCGCACTCGGCCGGCCGGTGGCGAAGCCGCCCCGGACGACCTCGGGCGTCACCCACGCGGGCAGCCCGGCGACGGGAGTGCGCGAACCGACCGACAGCAGGCCGCCTGCCATCCCGGTCAGCACGGCACGCCACTTCTGGCCGCGTTCCTCGGCGCGACGCCGGGTGTCGGGGTCCTCGTGGGTGGCCGCAGTCCGGAGCGCGGCGGCCAACTGGCCTGCCGCGTAGCCGGCGTTCACCTGGGCGGGATGCTGCTGCTCAGCGTCGTCGTTCATAGCCGACGTGGCGGGTGCTGCCCCCGCGCCCTCCGGGTAGGAAGCCCGGCGCTCTGCTGCTGAGCTACACGTCGATGGGTTCGACGGTAGGGGTGGGCGAGAAGTCGTACAAATGGATTTCGAAAAGCGGCGGCCTGGTTTCACGTGGAACAGGGCCCGCCGTGTCCAGCACGGCGGGCCCTGTGAGGTGTAGCTGTGTGACCGTCAGGCCTGCTTGGCGAAGCCGTAGTTGAGCAGCTTCGTCGCGTCCGACTGGCGGGTCGTGGCGTTGGTGGACGCCAGGACGACGCCGTAGACCGTCTTGCCGCTGCGAGTGGCGGAGAAGGCGAGGCAGTAGCCGGCCTCGGGGCCGGAGCCGGTCTTCACGCCGGTGGCGCCGCTGTAGGAGCTGAGCAGCGGGTTGGTGTTGGTCCAGGGCGCCATCGTGCGGATGGTGCCCGTGCTGGTGACCGTCTTGGCCGTGTACGACTTGGTCTTGACGATCGAGCGGAACGTGTAGCCCGTCATCGCGCTGCGGGCGAGCTTGGTGAGGTCGCGCGGCGTCGAGTAGTTGGAGCCGTTGCTGATGCCGTCGAACGAGTCGAAGTGCGTGTTCGTCATGCCCAGGTTCTTCGCCGTGGTGTTCATCTTGGAGATGAACGAGCTCACGCGCGCGGCACGCGTGGTGCCGGTGCCGAACTTGTCGGCCAGCGCGTAGGCGGCGTCGCAGCCCGAGGGCAGCATCAGACCGTAGAGCAGCTGACGGACGGTGACCTTGTCGCCGACGATGAGGTGCGCCTGCGAGGCGTTCCTCGACACGACGTAGTCGCTGTACGCCTTCTGGATCGTGACCTTGGCGTCCAGGTTCAGGTTCGGCTGCGACAGCACGACCTTCGCCGTCATGATCTTCGTCGTGGAGCCGGTGGAGCGCTTGACGTCGGCGCTCTTGGTGTAGAGCGTTCTGCCGCTTCCGTCGCTGACGTAGGCGCCCTTGGCGTACACCGTCGGCACCGTGAGTGCCTGTGCGGGGGCGGCGGCGACCGCGCCGGCGGTGAGCATGGCGCCGGTCGTGAGGCCGACCGTGATCGCCTTGCGGATCCGGGCGCCCGAAATGCTAGTCATCAAGAGGATTACCCCGAATGGTTGGTTAAGTCTCTTTTGATGCAGCCGAGTTGAGAGGGGGCAACAGGGCCGCACAGGGGAGACTCACGAGATCGGGGAATGGTTGCGCTCCGACTTTCCCGGATCACCCGTCCGTATCGTGGACTACGCCTCGCATGCGTACGTGTTGTATCTATCCTGTCGGCATGACCATGGCCGTAAAGCAACCTCCTGCCGCCGAACGCGTCTACAGCCACGTCAAGCAGGGCGTCCTCGACCGCCGCTACGAAGGCGGCACGCTGCTCACCGAGGGTGAACTCGCCGAGGCCGTCGGGGTCTCCCGCACGCCGGTGCGCGAGGCGCTGCTGCGGCTGGAGGTCGAGGGCCTGCTCAAGCTCTACCCGAAGAAGGGCGCCCTGGTCCTGCCGGTCTCCGCGCAGGAGATCGCGGACGTCGTCGAGACCCGGCTGCTCGTCGAGGAGCACGCCGCCCGCAAGGCGGTCCCCGCCCCCGCCGGACTCGTCCAGCGCCTGGAGGAACTCCTCGAACGGCAGAAGCGCGAGGCCGCCGCGGGCGATCTGGCCGCCGTCGCGGTCACCGACCGCTGCTTCCACGCCGAGATCGTCCGCAGCGGCGGCAACGCGATCCTCTCCCGCCTCTACGACCAGCTGCGCGACCGCCAGCTGCGGATGGGCGTCGCGGTGATGCACTCCCACCCCGACCGCATCGCCAAGAACATCACCGAGCACCAGGAGATCCTCGACGCGCTGCGCTCCGGCGACGCCGAGGAGGCCGTCTCCCTCGTCCACCGGCACGTGGGCTGGGTCTCGCACCTCGCCCGGGGTGAGGCGCGATGAGCTCGGCCTCGGCTTCAGCGACCTTGCCGGGCGACCCGCCCGGCGGCCGGCGCGCCGCGGCCGTCTGGGGCATCGGCGTCTCCGTCTACTTCGTCGCCGTCATCTTCCGTACGTCGCTGGGGGTGGCCGGCCTCGACGCGGCCGACCGCTTCGATGTGAACGCCTCGGCCCTGTCGACGTTCTCGATCCTCCAGCTGCTGGTCTACGCCGGCATGCAGATACCCGTCGGCCTGCTCGTGGACCGGCTCGGCACCAAGAAGGTGCTCGGCCTGGGCGTCGTCCTCTTCACGCTCGGCCAGCTCGGTTTCGCCTTCTCGCCCTCCTACGGCACGGCCCTCGCCTCGCGCGCGCTGCTCGGCTGCGGCGACGCGATGACGTTCATCAGCGTGCTGCGGCTCGGCACCCGCTGGTTCCCGGCCCGGCGCGGGCCGCTGATCGCGCAGCTCGCCGGTCTGGTCGGCATGGCCGGCAATCTCGTCTCCACGCTGGTCCTGGCCCGGCTGCTGCACGGCATCGGCTGGACGGCCGCGTTCGCCGGCAGCGCGCTGGCCGGTGTGGTCGTGTTCGTGCTGTTGCTGCTCTTCCTCAAGGACCACCCCGAGGGCCATGAGCCCGAGCCCGTCCCGCACCAGGGTGCGGCGTACGTCCGTCGCCAGATCGCCGCGTCCTGGCGGGAGCCGGGGACCCGGCTGGGGCTGTGGGTGCACTTCACCACCCAGTTCCCGGCGATGGTGTTCCTGCTGCTGTGGGGCCTGCCGTTCCTGGTCGAGGCACAGGGGCTGTCGCGGGGGACGGCGGGGTCGCTGCTGACGCTGGTGGTGCTGTCCAACATGGCGATCGGGCTCGTCTACGGCCAGATCGTCGCCCGGCATCACGGGGCGCGGCTGCCGCTGGCGCTCGGGACCGTGGGGGCGACGGCGCTGCTGTGGGCCGTGACGCTGTACTGGCCCGGGGCGCACGCGCCGATGTGGCTGCTGATCGTGCTGTGCGCGGTGCTCGGGGCGTGCGGGCCGGCGTCGATGATCGGGTTCGACTTCGCGCGTCCGGCGAATCCGCCCGAGCGGCAGGGCACCGCCTCCGGCATCACCAACATGGGCGGGTTCGTCGCCTCGATGACGACCCTGTTCCTGGTGGGCGTGCTGCTGGACGCGACGGGCGACGACTACCGGGTCGCCTTCTCGGTGGTGTTCTTCCTTCAGGCGCTCGGCGTCGGTCAGATACTGCGGCTGCGCCGCCGCGCGGCCCGGCGGGAGCGGGAGCGGCTCGTTGCCAGCAGGGTCTCCTCCGTCCACGTCCCTGTGTGAAGCCGGGCAGCGTCCGTGCCCTGGGGGCTCCGCCCCCAGATCCCCGGCCCATGCCCACCCGCCGCCGGACTCACCACCTCAAGAAGCTGAGCCTCACCGCGTCACCGTGAAGTTCCTCAGAATCGCCGAAGCCAGCTCCACGTCCCCCTCCGCCTTGACCCGGTCGGCCACGGACTCCGGCGTCACCCGGCCGCACGCCAGGCGGACGTACGTCTCCCAGTCGAGGGCGAAGGACGCGGCAGGACCGAGGGCCGGGACGGTCTCCAGGCTGCCGCGGCCCTGGATGTCGATGCGGATGGTGCGCAGGAACTCGACGGGGCCGTGGACGTCGAAGACGACCGCGGAGCTGCGCGGGGCGTTCGCGCGAGCCGCGACGACCTCGGGCAGGGCGTCCAGCAGGACGTCACGGACGATGTACGCGCCGGGGGAGTCGAGGTTGCCGGGCCGGCCGAGGGCGGTGCGCAGGTCCTGCTCGTGCACCCACATCTCGAAGGCGTGGTTGCGCATGGCCTCCTCGAGCGTCAGCTCGGCGCCGAGCGGGCCGCGGACCTTGGTGCCGGGGTCACGGGACTCGTTGCGCAGCTGGCGGTTGCGGCGGATGACCGTGTACTCCAGCTCGGCCGTCATCTCCGGCGCCGTGTGGTGGCGGCGGACGTCGACCTGCATCTCCGTGTAGCGCTGGTGGTCGTTGGTGACGTGGAACAGGTCGCGCGGGAGCGTGTGGATGGGCCGCGGGTCGCCGAGCATCTCGCTGTCCAGGCCGATGACATGCGAGACGACATCGCGCACGGACCAGCCCGGGCAGGGGGTACGACGGTTCCAGTCGGCCTCCGCCAGCTGCTGCACCAGCTCGGATATCGCGTCG
This sequence comes from Streptomyces sp. NPDC096205, assembly GCF_044763135.1. NCBI lineage: Bacteria > Bacillati > Actinomycetota > Actinomycetes > Kitasatosporales > Streptomycetaceae > Streptomyces > Streptomyces sp. NPDC096205. The sequence continues at coordinate 379,068 of NZ_JBIWFS010000003.1, forward strand.
ATGGAGTGGGTCCAGGCGTCGGCGTAGGGCTGGAGGGTGGGATGCAGACTCACGGAAACGGGACCCCTCGGCGGTCGGTGCACGGGCTGGTGTTGGCGGCGTTGCCAGTGGGAGGTGGCGGCTGTCGGCGGGTGTCTTGAAACGCTAAGTTACGCTGCTGCGAGGCACCCCGGCAGTGCTTTCGTGTGACGATCGTAGGCCGGTGTCGACGGCCCGAATGCCAGGACGGTGGTAGTGTGCGCGCCTCTCTGATCCAGATCGCCGTAGACGAGGGCGAATCGGTCGCCTCCCGCAGACAGCGGGCCGCGTCCCTGGTACGGAGTCAGGCCGGGGCCGACCTCGTCGTCCTGCCGGAGCTGTGGACCACGGGGGCCTTCGCGTACGAGGAGTTCGGGCGCGAGGCGGAGCCGCTTCAGGGGCCGACGTACGAGGCGATGGCGAAGGCGGCGAGCGACGCGGGCGTGTGGCTGCACGCCGGTTCGATCCCCGAACGCACCGCATCCGACAGCGGCTCCGCCGCGGGCGAGGGGCCGCTGTACAACACCTCCCTGGTCTTCTCCCCCTCCGGGGACCTCGTCGCCGCGTACCGCAAGATCCACCGCTTCGGCTTCGACAAGGGCGAGGCGGTGCTGATGGGCGCGGGCGAGGAACTGGTGACGGTCCGTCTGCCGGAGACGACCCTTGGCCTCGCGACCTGTTACGACCTCCGTTTCCCCGAACTCTTCCGTGGTCTCGTCGACGCCGGCGCCGAGACCCTCGTCGTTCCCGCGGGCTGGCCGGAGCGGCGGCGGGCCCACTGGACGCTGCTGGCTCAGGCGCGGGCGGTGGAGAACCAGTCGTTCGTCCTTGCCTGCGGAACGGCCGGGACGCACGCCGGAGTTCCCCAGGCGGGTCACTCGATCGTGGTCGATCCCTGGGGCGAGGTGCTGACGCAGGCCGGGGCGGACGAGGAGATCCTCACCGTGGAGTTCGACCCGGCCAAGGTCGCGACGACGAGGGACCAGTTCCCGGCCCTCAAGGACAGGGTCCTCGGCCTGAAGCCGCCCGGGAACTAGTCCTCGCGCTCCTTCTCCGCCAGGTGGATCACACACACCGTCACCGCGATCAGCAGCGCCGGGTCGGCGTCGTCGCGTACGACGTCCAGGCCGTAGGTGTCCCGGACGTGCAGCCACCGCCGTGACACGACGGCCAGCAGCTCACCGTCGTACTCGATCGCGAACTCCCGGTCGGCGATCTTGCCGCTGACGTCCAGCTCGGTGCCGTCGACGAGGGTCACGCGGTAGTGGTTGCGCAGCAGCGACAGCCGCTTGCGCCGGATGGTCGCGAGCGGCTCGTCGTCCCGCTCGATCACCATCGTGTCCCGCAGGGCGAACATCTTCTGCCGGATGTCCACCAGCACCCGCCCCTGCCGGTCCTTCAGCTCGAAGGTGTCCCGCACCCGCATCGCCTTGCCGTCGACGAGATAGACCTTCTCGCCGCGGTCGTCCTCGATCCAGTAGTCCTCACCGAATCCGAGCAGCCGGTCACGCACCAGGAATCTCATGCCCTCACCGGTTCCCCGGCTCCGGGTCCGAAACGCCGCCGATACGCCGAAGGGCTGAGCCCCGTCTCCCTGCGCAGCCGGGCACGCAGGTTGGCGGCCGTGCCGAGGCCGCTGCGTTCGGCCACGACGTCCAGCCGGTTCTCGCCCCGCTCGATCAGGCGGCAGGCCAGGGCGACGCGTTCGGTGGTGAGCCAGGCCAGGGGGGTCGTGCCCAGTTGGGACTGGAAGCGGCGGTGGAGGGTGGCCGGGGAGACCGAGGCGTGGGCCGCCAGGTCGGCCACCGTGAGCGGCTCGCCCAGGCGTTCCTGGGCCCAGGCGAGCAGCGGGGAGAGGGACTCGTCGCGGATCTCGGGCACAGGGCGTTCCACGAACTGGCGCTGGCCGCCGTCGCGGTGGGCGGCGAAGACCAGGCGGCGGGAGACGTGGTTGGCGATCTCGGCGCCGTGGTCACGGCGTACGACGTGCAGGCCGAGGTCGAGGGCCGAGGCGCTGCCGGATGCCGTGAGGATGTCGCCGTCGTCGACGAAGAGCACGTCGGGCTCCAGGAGGACCTGAGGGAAGCGGGCCCGGAAGGACTCCGCCCACATCCAGTGGCAGGCCGCCCTTCGCCCGTCCAGCAGGCCCGCCTCGGCCATGGTGAACGCGCCCGAGCAGAAGCCGATCAGGCGGGCCCCCCGCGTGTGGGCCCGCCTGATCGTGTCCAGTACCTCGGGGGCGCGCGGCACCTGCGTGTCCGGCCGGTTCGGCACGATCAGGGTGTCCGCGTCCTCGGCCGCCTCCAGACCGGCGACCCCGGTCAGGGTGAAGAACCCGTCCCTCATCCTCGTATGCGATCCGGCCGCGCACAGGCGGAAGTCGTACAGCCGCCGGCCCAGCTCCGGCCGGTCCAGGCCGAAGATCTCGATGGCGCAGCTCATCTCGAAGGGGTTGGAGTTCTCGTCGACGATCAGCACCACACGGTGTGCACGGTGAGAGGATTCTTGCGGCATGTGCGATTCCTAGCACTCGCCGTCGAGGGTCGCCACCTCGCAGCATGGGGCCATGACCGACGAACCCGTTTCCCTCGCCGCCGCGCTCGGCTCCTTCTCCCAGCAGTGGAGCCCGCGCATCGTCACCACCGTCAACGACTACGACGTCCGCGTCGCCAAGGTCGAGGGCGAGCACCTGTGGCACGCCCACGACGACACCGACGAGTTCTTCCTCGTCCTCAGCGGCGAACTGCACATCGGGCTGCGCGAGAAGGACGGTGAGCGCACCGTCGTGCTGCCCCGCGGCTCCGTCTTCACCGTCCCGCGCGGGACCGAGCACAAGCCGTACGCGCCCGTCCCGACCGAGATTCTCGTGCTGGAGCCCACGGGCACCTCGACCGTCGGCGACCGCCACGAGGAGGTCCCCTCCCACGTGGACGCGACCACGGGCCACGCGCTGGCCTGACTCACCCGGGCCTGACTCACACGCCGTATCCGTCGGTGTAGTCGTCCCGCCGGTGGTGACGGTGGTGGTGTACGTCGTCCTCGACCACCGGGGTGGCCGGTGGGACGACCACCCGCCGGCGGCGGGCGATGCTGCTGAACGTGGTGACGCCGATCAGGCCCACGATCATGAGAATGAGACCGACGAGGTCGAGGTTGACCCCCTCCATGTCCCAGTCGGTCGCGAACGTGAGGATGGCTCCCACGGCGATGAGGATGATGCATCCGCCCAGGCCCATCAGAGCTGCCCCCCTCATAGGGATGTCGTGTGCTCGGAGGGTCCGGGTACCCCGGACCCTCCCGTCGGACACCCGGGAGGGGCTGATCAGCCTTCGAGGAACGCCGTCAGGGCCCGGGTCAGCAGCAACGGGTCCTCGGCGCCGCACAGTTCACGGACACTGTGCATCGACAGGATCGCGACGCCGATGTCGACCGTGCGGATGCCGTGCCGGGCGGCGGTGATCGGGCCGATCGTGGTGCCGCAGGGCATGGAGTTGTGCGAGACGAACGACTGGAAGGGCACGCCCGCCTTCTCGCAGGCCGCCGCGAAGATCGCCCGGCCCGAACCGTCCGTGGCGTAGCGGTTGTTGACGTTGACCTTGAGGATCGGGCCCCCGTTGACCCGCGGGTGGTGCGTCGGGTCGTGCCGCTCGGCGTAGTTGGGGTGCACGGCGTGGCCCGTGTCGGAGGACAGGCAGACCGTGCCCGCGAAGGCCCTGGCCCGGTCCTCGTACGACCCTCCGCGCGCGAACACCGAGCGCTCCAGGACGCCGCCGAGCAGCGGGCCGTCCGCGCCGCTGTCGGACTGGGAGCCGTTCTCCTCGTGGTCGAAGGCGGCCAGCACCGGGATGTAGGGCAGGTCATGCCCGGCGACGGCGGTCAGCGCGGCCACGCCCGCGTGCACGGACAGCAGGTTGTCCATGCGCGGCCCGGCCACCAGCTCGCGGTCGCGGCCCAGGTAGGCGGGCGCCTCCACGGAGTGGGTCATCAGGTCCCAGCCGGTGACCTGGCCCGCCGGGATGCCGGTCTCCTCCTCCAGGAAGGCGATCAGGTCGCCGCCCTGCACCTCGTCGCCGAGCCCCCACACGGGCTGCAGATGCCGCTGCTTGTCGAGCTTGAGGCCGTCGGAGGACACCGAGCGGTCCAGGTGGATGGCGAGCTGCGGGACGCGCAGCAGCGGGCGGTCGACGTTCACCAGGCGCGTCGAGCCGTCCCGCAGGGTCAGCCGGCCGGCCAGGCCCAGGTCCCGGTCGAGCCACGAGTTGAGCAGCGGCCCGCCGTAGATCTCCACGGCCACCTGGCGCCAGCCGTGCGCGCCGGTGTCGGGCTGCGGCTTCACCCGCAGGTTGGGCGAGTCGGTGTGCGCGCCGACGATCCGGAACGGCGTGTGCGCCGCCGCGCCCTCGGGGACGTACCAGGCCACGATGGCGCCGCCGCGCGTCACGTACTTGCCGCCGCTCGTGCCGTCCCAGGCATCCGTCTCCGCGACCTGGCGGAAACCGGCCTTCTCCAGCCGCTCGGCCGCGGTCGCCACGGCGTGGTACGGCGTCGGGCTGGCCGTCAGGAAGGACATGAGGTCGTCGGTGTGTCCGCGATCACTGCGGGGGGGTTCGCTCATGGGGTTCACCTTAACGACGTACGAGGGCCCGCTCCCCTGGTTGGGAAGCGGGCCCTGGTGAGGGTTCTGAGGGGGACTAGAAGGCGGTCTCGTCCAGCTCCATGAGGTCCAGCTCGACGTTCTCCGAGACCTTGCGGGCCAGGGTCACGCCGGGCAGGACGTTGGCCGCGAAGAACTTCGCCGCGGCGATCTTGCCGGTGTAGAAGGCCTTGTCCTTGGCGGAGGCCGTCGGCAGCTTCTCCGCGGCGATCGCGGCGCCCTTGAGCAGCAGGTAGCCGACGACGACGTCACCGGAGGCCATCAGCAGGCGGGTCGTGTTCAGACCGACCTTGTAGATGTTCTTGACGTCCTGCTCGGTGGCGGCGAGGTCGGTGAGCATCAGGCCGACGATGGCCTCCAGCTCGACGGCCGCCTTGGCCAGGTGCTCACGGGCGCCGGCCAGCTCGTCGCCGCCGGTGCCGAGCGCGAGGAACTTCTTGATGTCCTCGGCCAGGGAGTTCAGGGCCGCGCCCTGGTTGCGGACGATCTTCCGGAAGAAGAAGTCCTGGCCCTGGATGGCCGTGGTGCCCTCGTAGAGGGTGTCGATCTTGGAGTCCCGGATGTACTGCTCGATCGGGTACTCCTGCAGGAAGCCGGAGCCGCCGAAGGTCTGCAGCGACTGGGCGAGCTGCTCGTAGCCCTTCTCGGAGCCGTAGCCCTTGACGATCGGCAGGAGCAGGTCGTTCAGCGCCTCCTCGGCGGAGGCGTCCTCGCCGTTCGCCTCCTTGAGCTGGATGGCGTCCTGGATGGAGGCGGTGTACAGCACGAGGGCGCGCATGCCCTCCGCGTACGCCTTCTGCGTGATCAGCGAGCGGCGCACGTCGGGGTGGTGGGTGATGGTGACCTTGGGCGCGGTCTTGTCCATGAAGTTCGCCAGGTCGGGGCCCTGGACGCGCTCCTTGGCGTACTCCAGGGCGTTGAGGTAGCCCGTGGAGAGGGTGGAGATCGCCTTCGTGCCGACCATCATGCGGGCGAACTCGATGATGCGGAACATCTGGCGGATGCCGTCGTGCTTGTCGCCGATCAGCCAGCCCTTGGCGGGGTGCTGGTCGCCGAAGGTCATCTCGCACGTGTTGGAGGCCTTCAGGCCCATCTTGTGCTCGACGTTGGTGGCGTAGACGCCGTTGCGCTCGCCCAGCTCGCCGGTCTCGAAGTCGAAGAGGTACTTCGGGACGAGGAAGAGGGACAGGCCCTTGGTGCCGGGGCCTGCGCCCTCGGGGCGGGCCAGCACGTAGTGGAGGATGTTCTCCGACATGTCGTGCTCACCGGAGGTGATGAAGCGCTTCACGCCCTCGATGTGCCAGGAGCCGTCCTCCTGCTGCACGGCCTTGGTGCGGCCGGCGCCCACGTCCGAGCCGGCGTCCGGCTCGGTGAGGACCATGGTGGAGCCCCACTGCTTCTCGGTGGCGAACTTGGCGATGTGCTTCTGGACCTCGTTGCCCTCCTCGAAGAGGATGCCGGCGAACGCCGGGCCCGAGGAGTACATCCACACGGCCGGGTTGGCGCCCAGGATCAGCTCGGCGTAGGCCCAGATGAGGGAGCGGGGCGAGGTGGTGCCGCCGATCTCCTCGGGCAGGCCCAGGCGCCAGTACTCGGAGTCCATGAAGGCCTGGTAGCTCTTCTTGAACGACGCGGGGACCGGGGCGGTGTTCGTCTCCGGGTCGAAGACCGGCGGGTTGCGGTCGGCGTCGGCGAAGGACTCGGCCAGCTCGTTCTCGGAGAGGCGGGTCAGCTCCTCCAGGACGCTCTTGGCGGTCTCGACGTCCATCTCCTCGAACGGGCCGGTGCCGTACACCTTGTCGCGCCCGAGTACTTCGAAGAGATTGAACTCGATGTCGCGGAGATTCGACTTGTAGTGCCCCATGGCGACGGCTCCGTAGAGAGATCGGCGAGGCACTGGATCCTCGCGCTAGTTCACGTACCAACAAGTAGCTACGATGATGCTACCCGCCAGTAATAAGACGCAACCCCGATCCGGCCATCTGTGACTGGTTACTCTTTCTGGCATGTACGGCTACGACCAGAACGTCGGTGGTGCTCAGCAGCAGTACGCCGCTCCCCAGCAGCCGATGTCCGGCGGATACGGGCAGCAGCCGCCGCTGTATCCCGAGCCGTCCCCGCCCTCGCTCGCGGACGCGGTGCGCGCCTTCACCACGGGCCAGCTGGCGGCCGAGGACTTCCAGCAGGTCTTCGCCACCTCCAAGGTGTACTGCCCGCGCGGTGACAACCCCGGCTTCCTGGCCCTGCACAACACCCAGCAGCCGGTGATCCCGATGTTCACCTCGCTGAAGGAGCTGCGCCGGTACGCGGGCAAGGAGTCCAAGTACTTCGTCATCACCGGCGCCGAGGTGATCGACCTGCTGCCGACCGGCTATGGCTTCGTCCTCGACATGGAGGGCGAGCACCGGATCGTCTTCGACGCCAAGGCGGTCGAACAGATGGTCGAGTTCGCGATGCGCCGGATGTACGGCTGAGGCCTGCTGAGACGCGCGTGACGGCTGATTCCAGCCGGTCGGTGGCTGACTTCATGTAGTCGGGCCCGTCCCAGGGGCGCCCGGGGCATATTCCTTCACAGGTTCTCTACATTTCCCCGTGAAGTGTCCGCGACCCACGGCACCATCCCCTGGGGGCCTGCATGGCGGCTGCACGGAACGTACTGATCACCGGAGGCTCGGCGGGAATCGGCCGGGCATGCGTGGAGCGGTTCGCGAGAGCCGGTGACCACGTCTGGTTCACCTATCACTCGGGGCACGCGCGGGCGGCCGAACTGGTCGCCCGCCTCGCCCACGCCGACCGGCGCCCGCGCGCCTTCGCCTTCCGGCAGGGCGAGTGGGACGACCACGAACGGCTCCTGGCCGAGCTGCCGGGCCCGGTCGACGTCCTCGTCAACAACGCGGCGGTCGGCTCCAAGACCGTCGAGTCCTACGTCCCCGGCCCCGACCACGTCAGGGACGCGGCGTTCCTCCAGATCAACGCGGTGGGCCCGCTGTGGCTCGTGCAGCAGCTGCTGCCGGGCATGCTGGCGCGCGGCCGCGGCAAGGTCGTCAACGTCTCCAGCGTCGGCGGCGGTGTGGCGCCCTTCCCCGGCTTCCGGGTCGCCGACGGCATGAGCAAGGCCGCGCTGGCCTACCTCACCCGGCATCTGGCCGCCGAGCTCGCCCACGCCTGCGTGGACGTCGTCGCCGTGTGCCCCGGTGCCGTCGAGACGCCGATGTTCGAGGCCAGCACCCTCGCCGGCCTCACCCCCGAACGCCGTGCCGCCGTCGAGGCCGCCCTGCCCCGCGGCCGGCTCATCAGCCCCGAGGAGATCGCCGAACTGGTCTGGTGGCTCGCCGGCAACGACTCGGGCGTCCTGCACGGTGCGGTGATCGACGCGTCGATGGGCCTGGGCGCCCACCCGGGCCTCCTCACGGGCTCGGCGGCACTGGCCCACGGCCCGGAGGAGGAGCGGGCCATCCGGGCAGAGGGGCAGGGGCCTTTGCCGGAGCCGATGTCTGCGACGCCTTTACCGGAGCCGACGTCCGCGGGCCTCCTGTCGGAGTCGACCTCCGCGCCGGTGGCGCCGACCTCGGCCGCGCCGGTGGCGACGGGGACGACCACCGTCGCCCCCGCGCCCACCCTCCCCGCCGGAGCCCCCCGATGACCCGCGTCTCGCGGCAGGCATCGCGGCTGGTGGCCGACACGCCCGCGATTGCCGAGGCGCATTTCCGGGCGGAGGCGTATCCCTATCACCCGCGGCTCAGGCGCGACGGGTGGCTCAACCTCGGTACGGCGGAGAACCGTCTCCTGGCGGACCTGCACACCGGGCAGCGGCCTCCGCCGCTCGGCGAGGCCACCACTCGGTACGCCCCTCTGTACGGCACCGCCGAGCTGCGGGAGCGGGTGGCGGGGCATCTGGGTGTCGACGCCGAGGACCTGGTGGTCGTGGCGGGGGCGACGGCCGCGCTGGACGTGATCGCGAGCGTGCTGTGCGACCCCGGCGACGGGATCGTCGTACCGACGCCGTACTACGGGGCCTTCGACACCGACCTCGCGGGACGCTCCGGCGCCCGGCTGCTGCCCGCGCCGCCGGACCCGGCCGACGGGTACGGGCTGTGGCCCGAGGGTGTTCGGCGGGTGCTGGCGCAGGCGCGGCGGGCGGGGACGGTCGTACGGGCCGTCGCGCTCGCCTCGCCCGGCAACCCGACCGGCAGCGTCCACCCGGCCGCCCTCCTGCGGGAACTGGCCGCCGTCGCGGCCGAGTTCGGCGTCGACCTGATCGCCGACGAGATCTACGCAGGGTCGGTGTTCGAGGGCGACTTCACCAGCCTGCGCGAGATCGACGGGCCGCGCGTGCACACCGTGTGGGGCTTCGCCAAGGACTTCGGGCTGTCCGGGCTGAAGGCGGGCGTGCTGCACACGCCGGACCCCGACGTGCGGGAGGCGGCCCGTGCACTGGCCTACTTCGCGCCCCTGTCCACCCACACCCAGGCCGTGCTCGCCGAGCTGCTCGCCGAGCCCGTGCGGGTCACCGCGTTCCTCGCCGAGAACCGCCGCCGCCTCGGGATCTCGTACGAGAGGGCAGCCGGGCTCCTCAGGGCGTACGGCATCCCGTACGCCCCGGCCCGGGCCGGCTGTTCCGTCTGGGCCGACCTCGGCGCATGGCTGCCGCCCGCGGGCGAACGCGCGCTGTGGCGGGACATCCTCGACGGCACCCGCGTCAGCATCCTGCCGGGCGAGGCCTTCCACGCCCCGCGCCCCGGCTGGTTCCGCGTCTGCCACTCCCTCGACGCGGCCCTCGTCGCCGAGGCCCTGACCCGGCTCGGCCGGTTCCTGGACGGGAAAGGAGGCCCCCGTGGCGAGGGACGACAGCACACCGCCGGGACCGCTGGATCGCTGGTATGAGCAGGCGGGCGTCCGCACCGGGGTGCGCCGGATGTTCCACGAGGACGCCGAGCGCGGCAAGGTCCTCTTCCCGGCCGCCCTGGTGCCGTACGCCGGCCATGAGGCCGTACGCGCCCTGCCGCCGGATCGAGTAAGGGAGTTGACGGTCCGGCACCTGTACCAGTTCCTGCTGTCCACCACCCATCTGGAGACCAGGGTCGTCAACGCGGCCGCCGAGCCGGTCGCCAACGGCCGCGCGGGCCTGGACCTGCCCGCCGCACTGCGCCTGGACGCCTTCAAGGTGTACTGCGACGAGGGCTACCACGCCCTGTACAGCCTCGACCTCGCCGACCAGATCGCGGCCGTGACCGGCATCCCCGTCCCCGGCTGGGCCTACGGCGGCTTCGTGGAGCGGCTGCGGGAGACGGGCCGCGCACAGCTGCCCGACTCTCCCCGGCTGGCGGAACTCCTCCAGGCCGTCGTGTTCGAGACCCTGATCACGGCCGTGCTGAACGAGGTGCCCGCCGACGAGACGGTCGCCGCCCCGGTACGCGACCTGCTGCGCGACCACGCCCGCGACGAGGGACGGCACCACCGTTTCTTCTCCCTGTTCTTCCGGGAGTTGTGGGTGCGTCTGACCCCGGCCGAGCGGGCGGGCGCGGCCCGTGCCCTGCCCGCGCTGATCCGGGCCGCCCTGACCTGGGACCTCGGCCCGGTGCACGCCTCGCTGCGGCTGGCGGGACTGGACGAGGCCACGGCCCGGCAGGTGGTGGCCGACACCTACGCGGGCGGCCCGGGGGAGCGGCGGCTGAACGAGATGGCCCGCGCCCTGCTGCGGCTGTGCGCCGCGACGGGCGTCTTCGAACTCCCCGGCGCCCGCGACCACTTCGCGGCACACGGCCTCGGCGACGGAAGCGGCGCCGGACACCTGGAGCGCTCATGAACGGCACACCCCTGACCGCTGCGGACACCTTCACCTACGCCGAGTACCTGCGGCTGCCCGCCCTGCTCGCCCAGCAGGTCCCGCGCACGGCCGGCACGGCCCACGACGAGCCGCTGTTCATCGCCGTGCACCAGGTGCACGAGCTGTGGTTCAAGCTGCTGCTCGCCGAGCTGACCGACGCCCGCGACCGGATGCTGGCGGGCGAGACCGCCGTACCCGTGCTGCGGCTGCGGCGCTGCCGGGAGATCGAGAGCGCGATGCTGGCGGCGCTGGAGGTGCTGGACACGATGGCGCCGGGCGACTTCCGGGCCTTCCGGGGCGCGCTCGGCACGGCCAGCGGGGCGCAGTCGGCGCAGTTCCACGAGATCGAGGCGCTCTCCGGCCGCACCGACGTGGCCCCGGTCGGCCTCGGCCCCTGGCTGACGCCCGCCGAGCGGGCCCGGCTGGACCGGCGGCTGCTGGAGCCGTCGCTGTGGGACGCCTTCCTCGCCGCGCTGACCGCGCAGGGCTTCGCGTGCGGCAATCGCGCCGAGCGCAGGCGGACGTACGACCGGATCGGGCGGGGCGGCACCGCGGCGGGTGAGCTGGCGGCGGCGCTGCTGGAGCACGACCGGGGCTGGGCGCGCTGGCGGGAGCGGCACGTCCGGGTCGTCGAGCGGCAGCTCGGCGCCGCGCGGGGCACGGGCGGCAGCACCGGGTCCCCCTATCTGCGGGCCCGGGCCGCCCACCGGTTCTTCCCGGAGCTGTGGGAGATGTCCGGGACGCGCTGAATGGACCGCCTGGTGCGGGAGAGCCCGGAGGGGAATGCCCTCCGGGCTTTTCGCGTTGCGGGTGGCAGAAAGTTCAACAGTCAACTAAAATCGGAGCACAAGGAGGTACCGACATGCCTGCAGTGACCGTCGAGAACCCGCTGACGCTGCCCCGCGTGACCGCGCCCGCCGACGCCGTGGCACGTCCCGTGCTCGCTGTCACGACCGCGCCGAGCGGTTTCGAGGGCGAGGGCTTCCCGGTGCGCCGAGCGTTCGCCGGGATCAACTACCGCTATCTGGACCCGTTCATCATGATGGACCAGATGGGTGAGGTGGAGTACGCGCCGGGCGAGCCCAAGGGCACCCCCTGGCACCCCCACCGTGGCTTCGAGACCGTCACCTACATCATCGACGGGATCTTCGACCACCAGGACTCCAACGGCGGTGGCGGCACCATCACCAACGGCGACACCCAGTGGATGACCGCCGGCTCCGGCCTCCTGCACATCGAGGCCCCGCCCGAGCACCTGGTCATGTCCGGCGGCCTCTTCCACGGCCTCCAGCTGTGGGTGAACCTGCCGGCCAAGGACAAGATGATGCCCCCGCGCTACCAGGACATCCGCGGCGGCAACGTCCAGCTGCTGACCACGCCCGACGGCGGCGCGCTGCTCCGCGTCATCGCCGGTGAGCTGGACGGCCACGCCGGTCCCGGCATCACCCACACCCCGATCACGATGATCCACGCCACCCTGGCGCCGGGCGCCGAGATCACCCTGCCCTGGCGCGAGGACTTCAACGGCCTGGCGTACGTGCTGGCGGGCCGGGGTGCGGTCGGTGCCGAGCGCCGTCCGGTCCAGACGGGCCAGACCGCCGTCTTCGGGGCCGGGGGCTCGCTGACCGTCCGCGCGGACGAAAAGCAGGACTCCCACACCCCGGACCTGGAGATCGTCCTCCTCGGCGGACAGCCCATCCGCGAGCCCATGGCCCACTACGGCCCGTTCGTCATGAACACCAAGGACGAGCTCATGCAGGCCTTCGAGGACTTCCAGAAGGGCCGCCTCGGCACCGTCCCGGCCGTGCACGGCATGGACGCGAGCGGGCCGCAGGCCTGACCGACCGGACGAGGGGGCGCCGGCAGCGTGGCCGGCGCCCCCTCGCCCACTCCGGGAAAATCCGGGGCGCGCAGGGCCCGGGCTGGTCCAGGATGCCGGGGGACACCTGCCACGAGGAGCATGCATGCCCGCCCCCTCCGGTTTCACCTACAGCAGTCATGGCGACGGAAGCGTCGTCATCACCCATCGCGGGCGCCGGGCCGCCACCCTGCGCGGGGACCGGGCCGCACGGTTTCTCGACGAGGTCGGGGCCGGGGACGCGCAGCTCGTGATGGCCCGTTGGACCGGCTCGTACAAGTTCGGCAACGAGCGCACCGCCCGCGACCACCCCAGGAACCGCGGCCGCCGCTGAAGCCCTGACGCTCCGTCACCCGAGCGGCCCGTCCGGGCGGGACAGCCCGCACCGGGCGTGATCCGCTGAAGGGGTGCAGGACTCCGCCCCGCTCCTCCCCCGCCCCGTCCGCCGCATCGCCGCCTGGTGTGCCGTCCTCCTGCTCCTCGCGGGCGTCGGCTGGGTCGCCGTGCGGCTGTGCGTCGTGTTCCGTACGGCGGTGGTGCCCGTGCTGCTCGCGCTGCTGGGCACCGCCCTGCTCGGGCCCTTCCACCGGCGGCTGGTCAAGGCGCACCTGCACCGCTCGCTGGCGGCCGCGCTGACCTGTGTGGCCGTGGTGTGCGTGGTCGGCGGGGCCGTGTACATCGTCGTCGCCGCGCTCATCGACACCGGCGACCAGATCGTCGCCTCCCTCAAGGACGCCGCCGAGTCGCTGGCCGACCACTTCGGGGCGGCCGGGACCTCCCTCGACGACATCGCCTCCAACGCCCGTGAACTGGCGACCAAGTTCGGCAGCACCGCAGCCTCGGGCGTGATCAGCGGGGTCAGCGTGGTCGGCGAGTCCATCGCCATGGCCGTGCTCGCCCTGCTGCTGGTCTTCTTCTTCCTGCGCGACTCCGACAAGGCCGCGGGCACCCTGCGCGGCCTCGCCCCGCGCGGCACCGGCGACACCCTGGAGGCCATGGCGCGCCGCGCCTTCCACGCCGTCGAGGGCTTCATGCGCGGCACCACCCTGATCGCCCTCATCGACGCCGTCTGCATCACTGTCGGCCTGCTGATCCTCGACGTGCCGGGCGCGGTCGGGCTCGGGGCGCTCGTCTTCGTCGGCGCCTACATCCCCTACCTCGGCGCCTTCCTCTCCGGCGCGGTCGCCGTGCTGGTGGCGCTCGCCGACCGGGGGTTCGTGATCGCGCTGTGGGCGGTCGGTGTGGTGCTCGCCGTGCAGGTGCTGGAGGGGCATGTGCTGCAGCCGATGATCCAGAGCCGGACCGTGCAGATGCACCCCGCCGTCGTCATGGTCGCCATCACCGCGGGCGCCTCCGTCGCCGGCATCCTCGGCATGCTGCTCGCCGTACCGGTGACGGCCGCCGCGTTCGGGGTGCTGAGCGAGCTGCGGGCCCGCTACACGCCCGCGGCGGCGCCGCCCGGGTCGCCGCCGGCCGAGCCGTCACCGTCGTAGGACACGCTGTCGTCGCCCTCGCACAGCTCGAACCAGATGCCCTTGCCCTCGCCCCGCGGCGCGACCCCCCACTCGTCCGCCAGCAGCTCGATCAGCACCAGGCCGCGCCCGGAGGAGGCCAGCTCGCCGGGGTGGCGCCGGTGCGGCAGGTCGTCGCTGGTGTCGGAGACCTCCACCCGCAGGCGTCGCCCGGCGCCCTCGCCGGTGACCTGGGCGACCAGCAGCGCGTCGGCGTCGGTGTGCACCAGGACGTTGGTCAGCATCTCCGACACCAGCAGCACCGCCGAGTCCAGCTGGTCCTGGGACGCCCAGTCGTGCAGCAGCTCCCGCAGGTGCCGGCGGGCCACCGCGATCCGCTCCGGCTCGGCCTGCGCCACCGTCAGCATGGTGCGCCGCACGGGAGCGTGTACGGCCGGCGAATCCCCGCAGCCGCAGCCCTCGCCCTTGCGGCACAGCAGCAGGAACGCGATGTCGTCCTCACGGCGGTCGGCCAGCGGTCCGGTCGTGTGGTGCGAGGACGGCCCGTGCACGGCCTGCACCAGGGAGTCGGCCAGCTCCTCCAGGTCGCCGTCGTGCAGTTCCAGGATCCGGCGGATGCGCGCCCAGCCGGAGTCGAGGTCGTGGCCGCCGGTCTCCATCAGGCCGTCGGTGCAGATCATCATGACCTCGCCCGGCTCCAGCGCCAGCCGCGTGGTCGGGTAGTCGCAGTCCGGGTCGACGCCCAGCGGCAGCCCGCCCGCGGTGTCCCGCAGCAGCACCGTGCCGTCCGGCATCCGGATCACCGGGTCCAGATGCCCCGCCCGGGCCGCCTCCACCACGCCGGTGGCCGGGTCGACCTCGACGTACAGACAGGTCGCGAAGCGCAGATCGGCCCCGTCGTCGGCGATGCCGTGCAGAAAGCGGGAGGCGCGCGAGAGCACGGCATCGGGCCGGTGCCCCTCCGACGCGTACGCCCGCAGGGCTATCCGCAGCTGCCCCATCAGCCCCGCCGCCCGTACGTCATGCCCCTGCACATCGCCGATGACCAGGGCGAATCTGCCGTTGGGCAGCGGGATGAGGTCGTACCAGTCGCCGCCGACCTGGAGGCCGCCGCCGGTCGGGATGTAGCGGGCCGCCACCGACATGCCCGGGATCTCGGGGCCCAGGGAGGGGAGCATCGAGCGCTGGAGGCCGTCGGTGAGCTCCCGCTCCGACTCCGCCGTCCCGGCGCGGGACAGGGCCTGCGCCAGCATGCGCGCCACCGTCGTCAGCACGGAGCGCTCGTCCGGGGTGAACGCCACCGGATAGGCGAAGGCGGCCATCCAGGCGCCGATCGTGCGCCCGGCGACCGTCAGCGGCAGGAACGCCCATGACTGGCGGCCGAACTGCTGGGCCAGCGGCCAGGTCAGCGGATAGCGGCGGGCGTACTCCTCCGGGGAGGGCAGATACACGGCCCGCCCGGTGCGTGCCACGTCCGCGGCCGGATAGGCCGTGTCCAGGGACATCGCGGCGAAGGGGCCCTCGTCGCCGGGCCGGTGCCCGTGATGGCCGATGATCGTCAGGCGATCGCCCGAGACCCCGAACACCGCCAGCCCGTCCGGTGAGAACCCCGGCATCGACAGGCCGGCCGCCACCCGCAGCACCTCCGCGGTGGACCGTGCCTCGGCCAGCGCCCTCCCCGCGTCCAGCAGGAACGCCTCCCGCGAGCGCCGCCAGTCGCCGGTGACCGTGCGCCGGTCCGCCGGGGTGCCCGGCGCGGGCTCGGTGACCTCCTGGAGGGTGCCGATCAGCTCGTAGGCCCGCTTGTGGGGATCGAAGGACGGCTTGGAGCGGCTGCGTACGACCCGGACGATCCGGCCCTGCTCGTCCATGATCCGGATGCGGACCTCGGCGAGCGTGGACTCGGCCACCGCGAGCTGCACGACCCCGGTGATCTCGTTCCAGTCCACCGGATGCAGCCGGGCCCGCACCTGGGACTCGCTGAGCGTCGTCCCCTCGGCGGGCAGCCCGAGCAGCCGTGCCGCCTCCGCGTCCACCCTGACCAGGCTCGTCGACGTGTCCCAGTGCCACAGGCCGGTCGCGAGAGTGGCGAGGACCTGCTCCACGGCGGGCAGGGGCAGGGGCTCACCAGTGCGCATTGCCCCACTTTAAGAAAGGGTGTTCGCATCCTGCCACCGATGGGTGCCGTGACCCCCGTCCCTTATGGAGGGGAGCCGATCTTCGCCTGCCCGGTACCCTGGGGGTGTTTCACGTGAAACACCCTGGAACACAGACCCCGATCCGCGAAGACTGGATGAACGACGATGCATCGGTACAGGTCCCACACCTGCGGCGAGCTCCGCGCCTCTGACGTCGGCACCGACGTCCGGCTGAGTGGCTGGCTGCACAATCGGCGCGACCTGGGCGGCATCCTCTTCATCGATCTGCGCGACCACTACGGCATCACGCAGCTCGTGGCCCGTCCGGGCACCCCGGCCTACGAGGCCCTGGACAAGGTCTCCAAGGAGTCCACCGTCCGCGTCGACGGCAAGGTCGTCTCCCGCGGCGCCGAGAACATCAACCCCGAGCTGCCCACCGGCGAGATCGAGGTCGAGGTCGGCGAGGTCGAGCTGCTCGGCGCGGCCGCCCCGCTGCCGTTCACGATCAACGCCGAGGACGGGGTCAACGAGGAGCGGCGCCTGGAGTACCGCTTCCTGGACCTGCGCCGCGAGCGCATGCACAAGAACATCATGCTGCGCACGGCCGTGATCTCCGCGATCCGTCACAAGATGACGGCTCTGGGCTTCAACGAGATGGCCACGCCGATCCTGTCCGCGACCTCCCCCGAGGGCGCCCGTGACTTCGTCGTGCCGTCCCGTCTGAACCCGGGCAAGTTCTACGCCCTGCCGCAGGCCCCGCAGCAGTTCAAGCAGCTGCTGATGATCTCCGGCTTCGACCGCTACTTCCAGATCGCGCCCTGCTTCCGCGACGAGGACGCCCGCGCCGACCGCTCGCCGGGCGAGTTCTACCAGCTCGACATCGAGATGAGCTTCGTCGAGCAGGAGGACATCTTCCAGCCCGTCGAGAAGCTGATGACCGAGCTGTTCGAGGAGTTCGGCGGCGGCCGCCACGTCACCTCGCCGTTCCCGCGGATCCCGTTCCGCGAGGCGATGCTGAAGTACGGCTCCGACAAGCCCGACCTGCGCGCCAAGCTGGAGCTCGTCGACATCACCGACGTCTTCGAGGGCTCGGAGTTCAAGGCGTTCGCGGGCAAGCACGTGCGCGCCCTGGCGGTGCCGGACGTCTCCGCCCAGCCCCGTAAGTTCTTCGACCAGCTCGGTGACTTCGCCGTCTCGCAGGGCGCCAAGGGCCTGGCCTGGGTGCGTGTGGCCGAGGACGGCTCGCTGTCCGGCCCGATCGCCAAGTTCCTCACCGAGGAGAACGTCGCCGAGCTGACCAAGCGCCTGTCGCTGGCCGCCGGCCACGCCGTGTTCTTCGGCGCGGGCGAGTTCGACGAGGTCTCGAAGATCATGGGCGCGGTGCGGGTCGAGGCCGCCAAGCGTGCCGGGCACTTCGAGGAGGGCGTCTTCCGGTTCTGCTGGATCGTCGACTTCCCGATGTACGAGAAGGACGAGGACACCGGCAAGATCGACTTCTCGCACAACCCCTTCTCGATGCCGCAGGGCGGCCTGGAGGCCCTGGAGAACCAGGACCCGCTGGACATCCTCGGCTGGCAGTACGACATCGTCTGCAACGGCGTCGAGCTGTCCTCCGGCGCCATCCGGAACCACGAGCCCGAGATCATGCTCAAGGCCTTCGAGATCGCGGGCTACGACCGTGACACGGTCGAGGAGCAGTTCGCCGGCATGCTGCGCGCCTTCCGCTTCGGCGCCCCGCCGCACGGCGGCATCGCCCCGGGTGTCGACCGCATCGTGATGCTGCTGGCCGACGAGCCCAACATCCGCGAGACCATCGCCTTCCCGCTCAACGGCAACGCCCAGGACCTGATGATGGGCGCGCCGACCGAGCTGGACGAGGCGCGGCTGAAGGAGCTGCACCTGTCGGTGCGCAAGCCGCAGCCGAAGTAAGGCGGAAGCGAGAAGGGAGCCGGCGAGATGTCGCCGGCCCCCTTCTGGTGTTCTCAGATGACCCAGAACAGTCCGTTGCCGCCAAGCCAGCCCTCGTACCACTGGGGCATGCCGAGCGATTCCAGGGTGAAGACGCGGCTGCCGGTGCCGGTAGGCCGCTTGGTGCCGCCCGGCAGCATGAACACCGCGCCGTTGTAGTGGTTCTCGCAGGCCGCGCCGATGAACAGCTCGGGCTTGCGGTCCCCGTTCACGTCCCCGGCCGACACGGTCGTACCGAAGCAGTCGCGGGTCTCGTTGACGCTGGGAACACCGGGGGTGTCCTGGTGGAAGGAGTAGCCGCCGGGACCGAGCGGACCCGTCCGGCGGCCCGGGATGACGGTGACCATGCCGGTGCGGCGGACCGCGCCCACGGCCTCGTACGGCGCCCCGACGATGATCTCCGCGGCGCCGTCCCGGTCGAGGTCGGCCACCGCGAGGGCGGCCCCGAACGTGTCCTGCTTCTCGCTGGTGCCGGGCACGCCCTCGGTCTCCTGGGTGATCACCTCGGGCTTCGCGTAGGGGTCGAGGCCGCTCGCCGAGCCGCGCCAGACCAGCACCCGCCCGCCCAGCTCGCCGTCGACGCCCGGGGTCACCGGCGTCAGCGGGTCGCCGACCACGAGGTCGGGGTAACCGTCGCCGTTGACGTCACCGGTCGCGGCGATGAACCCGTTGCCCTGCTGCATGGTTTCCCGGCCGCCCGTGAAGCCGTCCTTGACCAGCACGATGTCGCTGCCCGTCACATCGGCCCGCCGTCCGCCGAAGTACACCTGGTCGGGAGTGCCGTTGCGGTCGAAGTCGGCGAGCGCCACCGATCCCACGGTGTTGGCCCACCCGATCTGGTAGGCCGAGGCGAAGGCGTTGCCGGTGCTGCTGAACGGGCCCTTGTACACGGCGGTGTGCTGCGATCCGCCGACCAGGACCTTGGTCTTGTCGCCGGGCCCGGCGCTGACGGCCGCCACGTCCACGCCGTGCCAGTCGGCGCCGTCCGCGACGATCGGCAGGAAGCTGCCCTTGCCCAGACCGCTCCTGCCGCCCCAGATCACCCGCACCGTGCCGCCGCCGCCCTCGTAGGGCGTCCCGACGACCAGGTCGGCGTAGCCGTCCCGGTTCAGGTCCGCGGTGGCCGTGGAGGTGCCGAACCGGTCGGAGTCGCGGACATCCCCCGGAATGCCGGGCGAGTCCTCGGTGATGACCTGGCGCCGGCTCCTGGTCGTCACCCCGGCCGAGGAGCCGTACAGGATGACGACGGCACCGGCCCGTGTGTGCTGACCGATGTCCGCGCCCGGTATCGGCAGCACCACATCGCGGTAGCCGTCCCCGTCGAAGTCGCCCGGCACCGCGCCATGGATGGCCGCGGCGGGGCCGGCCGGTGCCAGTGTCCCCGCGATCAGTCCGGCGGCCACGAATGCGGCCGCCCCCCATCTGCCCATGTCTGTCCCCTTCCCAACGCCCTTTGGGAAAGGGGACTTGTCACGGCGCCGGTTGGTTGTACGGCTGGTTACGTCACCTTGTACGGAGATTGTCGCTGCGGGCCGTCACAGGAGCCTGAGCAGGCCCTTGCCGCCGAGCCAGCCGTCGGCCTGTGCCATGCCGAGCGATTCCAGGGTGAAGACGCGGCTGCCGGTGCCCGTCGGGCGCGTCGAGCCGCCGGGCAGCACGAAGACCGCGCCGTTGCCGTTGTTCTCACCTGCCGCGCCGATGGTCAGCTCGGGCCGGCCGTCCCGGTTCAGGTCGCCCGCGGCGACCGTGGTGCCGAAGAAGTCGCCGGCCTCACTGGCGCTGGGGACACCTGCGGTGTCCTGGTGGAAGGAGTAGCCGCCGGTGCCGAGGGCGCCCGAGCGGCGGCCGGGGATCACGGTGACCGTGCCTGCCCGTTCCACCGTGCCGATGGCCTCGTAGGGCGCTCCGACCACGATCTCGGCGGCGCCGTCCCGGTTGAGGTCGGCCACGGTGAGCCCGCCGCCGAAGCGGTCGCCCGCCTCGCTGGTGCCGGGGACGCCCGAGGTCTGCTGGGTGATCACCTCGGGCTGCTGCGCGCGGGTGATGCCGTTCGCCGAGCCGCGGTAGACCAGCACGCGCCCGCCGAGCTCACCGTCGGCGCCCGGGGTCACGGGTTCCAGCGGGTCTCCGACCACGAGGTCGGTGTAACCGTCGCCGTTGACGTCACCGGTGGCGGCGATCAGGCCGTTGCCGTGCTCCAGCGGCTCGGGCCACGTCTCGGTACCGCCGTGGTTGACCATGATCGGGCTGCCGCTCAGCTCGGGCCGGAGCGCCCCGAAGGCCACCTGGTCGGGGCTGCCGCTGCGGTTGAAGTCGCCGAGGGCGACCGAGCCGACGGTGTCGGGCGTCAGGCTCCACACCCTCGACCCGTAGGAGCCGTCCTTGGCGAAGGGGCCTTTGACGACCCGGGTGTACCGGACGCCGCCGATCAGGACCTTGGTCTTGGAGCCCGTCCCCAGGCTGACCGCCGCTACGTCGAGGCCGTCCTGGAACGCCTGCCACGACGAGAGGCGGGTGCCCGTGTGCAGACCGTTCCGGCTCCCCCACAGCACCTTGACGGCGCCCTCGTCGTACGGCGCCCCGACGACCAGATCGGCGTAACCGTCCCGGTTGAGGTCGGCCGTGGCGGTGGAGGTGCCGAAGGCGTCGTCCGGGTTGGCCCCGCCATCGACGTCTGCGCTGGCCTCGCTGATCGTCTGGCGCCGGCTCGCCGAGGAGACGCCGCTGGACGAGCCGTACACCACGACGATGGCACCGGCCCTCTCGGCGCCCTGCACGGTCGCGCCCGGAACGGGCAGCACCAGGTCCCCGTACCCGTCGCCGTCGAAGTCCCCCGGCACCGCCCCGTGCACGGCGGCGGCCGATCCGGCCGGCACCAGCGTCCCCGCGATCACCGAGGCGGCCACGACCGCGGCCGCACCCCATCTGCGCATGAGTGTCCCCTTCTTCGACGCATGATCGAAGAAGGGGACCGCTCAGCACTCTGAATGGTTGTAAACGCTCAGAACACGCTCAGAACACGCCCTTGTACGCACCCCAGCCCGTGCCGACCTTCACGCGCGCCCCGAACGTCCCCGTCCCGGTGCCCGCCTGACGCCACAGCACCCCGGCCGTGTCGCGGGCCACCAGGTCGGCCCTGCCGTCGCCGGTGACGTCGCCCGCGCCGAGGACGAGGTTGTACGAGGAGCCCCAGCCGGCGGCCAGCTTCACCCGGGCGCCGAAGGTGCCGGAGCCCGTGCCGAGGTAGCGGTACAGGTTGTTCGAGGTGTCCTGGGCGAGGAGGTCGCCGATGCCGTCGCCGTTGAGGTCGCCGGCGCCGACGATCTTCTTGTACGCCTTCCAGCTCGTGTACAGCTTCACGGGCGCGGCGAACTTGCCCGTGCTCGTGCCCTTGTGGACGTACACCGCGCCCGTCGAGGCGTTGCGGGTGATCAGGTCCGGGCGGCCGTCCTTGGTGAGGTCACCGGGGGCGGTCAGGACGTCGTACTGGTTCCAGCCGGTGCCGAGCGCGGTGTACGGCGTGCTGGTCTTCAGGGCGCCGCCGCAGGTGGGCTTGTAGGCGCGCAGGGCGCCGGTGCTCAGCCGGACGAGGACGTCGTTGCAGCGGTCGCCGCTCAGGTCGCCGAAGGCGACGGCCCGGACGCTGGTGGGCCAGCCGGTGCCCAGCTCGCGCGTGGCGGTCAGGTTCGTGTGGCGCAGCTGCATGCGTCCGGTGCTGGTGAGCATGAGCAGGTCGCCGCCGCCGTCCGGGGCGACCTGGGCGCCGCCGAAGTCGTGGAAAGCCGGGGCGGCCCCGGCCACCATGACCGAACCGCTCGCCAGCGTGGTCGTGCCCGGGACGTCGGGCTGGGTGGCCTTCAGCGTCCAGTTCACCTTGCCGTTGACGGCCCAGGCGCCGGAGGTCGTACGGCCGTTCCACGAGACCCGGAAGAACGTCGACCCGGGGGCGCCGGTGAGGGTGCGCAGGGTGCGGCCCGCCCGGTCGGTGAGGGTGAGCGTCCAGGTGGCGACCGGGTGGTTGGTCTGCCAGGTCGGTTCCCACTGCGTGTTCTGGAAGTTCACCGACGCGGGCACGTCCGACGTGACGACGCCGAGCTGCGGCCAGGCCGTGCGGGACGCCTGGAGACCGGCGGCCCAGGTGGTGGTGGACTGCGACCAGTGCCAGACGGCGGTGGCGTCGGTCGCCGAGCGCGCCGCGATCTGCCCGCTGAGGTACTCGTGCATGCTGCCGCTGACCCCGCGCGCGGTCGTCCACTGCCCGCCGACGCGCGTGGCCTCCAGCAGGTACTGGGTGTTGGGGTATTCGCCGTCCTGGTGCCACAGGGCGTGGACCGACCCGTCGGGGGCCATCTCCACGTCGTACAGCGGGACGGAGATGCCGTCGTATCCGACGCGGCCGGTGGACAGCACCTGGGGAGCCGACCACCGGCCGGTGTCGGTGTCGACGCTGGTGGTCCGGATGCCGGGGTTGCCCCGGTCGGACCAGACGAGCGTCACGTCACCGTCCGCGGCGACCAGCGGGTCCGGGAACTGGGCGAGCTGCTCCACGCCGGTGGCGGCGGTCTCCGGCTGCCCCCACTCCCCGGCGTACGACCACCGGCGCATCACCTGGAGCGTCTTGTTCTTGTCCGGCCACACCAGCACCGCCCCCTGCGGACCGGCGGACAGTGTCGGGGCCCCCAGGGGGGCCACGTCGGTGGTGACCAGCTGCGGGGTCTGCCACACGTCGCTCCCGGCGGGCCGGACGACGGTCATGACGTGCACGGTGCCGTACCCGAACGGCTCCATCCGGTACGACACGACCATCTCGCCGGACGCGTCGGAGGCCACCTCGGGGCTGCTCACCCGCATGCCGCTGTAGGGCCCGGCGTACGCGGAGGCGTTGCTGACCTTTCGCGGCGCGGTGTGGCTGCCGTCCGGCGCGATGACGCTCGCGTACACCTCGCTCGACGTGGCCGCCACGGCGTTCACCGGCAGGGCGGTCCATACGGCGGCGAGGGTGCCGTCCCGGCCCTCCGTGAGGTCCAGGCCGCGGACACCGAGCTGCTGCTCGGGGATGACCAGGTCGGTGGGTATCGACCACTCCGTCTGCCCGGCGCCGAGTATGGCCCGGGACAGGCGGGACGGGCCCGTGGCGGGGCCCTGGTTGGTCGGGCTCGGGAACTCGGCCCACAGGGCGACGACCGAGCCGTCGGCCCGGGCCTCGAGTTCGGCCTCCAGGACGGGCGCGGTGCTGAGCTGCACCGGGCTGCTCCAGGCGTCGCCCGTGGCCTCGCGGGTGGCGGCCCACAGGATGCCGGCGTCGCCGTTGTTGTCACGCCGTATCCACACCGCGACGGCACTGCCGTCGGTGCGTACGGCGACGTCCTGGACCCGCGTGGACTCGCTCGACAGCGTCACCGCGGCCGTCCACGGCGGCAGTCCGTCCGCGGCGGCGGCCGGAGCGGCCGGCAGCGCGGCGGCCCCCAGGACGAGCGAGACGGTGACCAGTGCGGTGGCCGCGGCACGGTGGCGCGGCAGGGCTGATCTGCCCATGTGTGGTGTTCCCTCCCCGTGGGAGGCGGGTGCCTCCCCGGGGGGACTCTACGTCGCTTGTGAGGAAACAGTGAACGCGATTGACCTTGTGGGAGCGGGAGTTGACCGGGTGCTTCCGACCCGGACCGTTGTGCGGGGCGGCCGACCCCGGCTCACTCCCGGGGTCGGCCGGTGGTCAGGACAGGGACTTGTAGCCGCCCCAGCCGGTCCCGATCTTCACGGGTGAGGCGAACGTGCCCTTGCCTGTGCCCGACAGGCGCCACAGGTACCCGCTGGTGTCGCGGGCGACGAGGTCGGCCTTGCCGTCGTCGGTGAGGTCGCCGACACCGACGACCGCGTTGTAACGGCTGCCCCAGGTGGACGCCAGCTTCACGCGGGACGCGAACGTGCCGTCGCCCTTGCCGTCGTAGCGGTAGAGGGCGTTGGCCTTGTCCTGGGCGATCAGGTCGGGGCGGCCGTCGCCGGTGATGTCACCGACGCCGACGACCCTCTTGTAGGTGCGCCAGTCCGAGTAGAGCTTCACCGCGGTGGACAGCTTGCCCGTGCTGAGGCCCTTGTAGAGGTACACCGCGCCCGTGGACGCCTTGCGGGCGAGGAGGTCCGGGCGGCCGTCGCCGGTCACGTCACCGGGCGAGGTGAGGACGTCGAACGTCGTCCAGCCGCTGGTCGCGAGCGTGGTGTACGGCGTCGACGGCCTGAGCGCGGCGTTGCAGCCGGGCTTGTAGAGGCGCAGGGCGCCGCTGGACAGGCGGACGAGGACGTCGTTGCAGCGGTCGCCGCTGAGGTCGCCGAAGGGGACGGCCGTGACGGAGGTGGGCCAGCCGGTGCCGGCCGTCCGCTCGCCGAGCTTGCCCGTGCCCGTGCCCGAATGGAACGTCAGCGCGCCCGTGGAGCCGAGGGTGAGCAGGTCGCCGCGGCCGTCGGGGCCGTCGGGGCTGACGAAGTCGCGGCGGACCGGCATGCCCCGCTGGACGAAGACGCCGCCCGTGGCCACCGTGTTCACGGAGGCGCTGCCGACGCCGGTCGCCCTCAGGACCCAGGTCAGGTGGCCGTTGGGGAAGCGGGTTCCGTCGGACGCCAGACCGTTCCACCGCACCGCCACGCGGGCCGGGGTCGCTCCGCCGCTGATCGTGCGCGTGGCCTTGCCGTTCGCACCGCTCTGGACGGAGGTGAAGGTCAGGGACCAGGAGGTGACCGGGCGGGACAGCAGCCACTGGCCGTTCCACGGCATCGAACTGGACGGCTCCGTGTAGTCCTCCGTCTCCGAGTCGATGGCGGTCACAGCGGACGGCGTGATCCCGGTGGTGGCGACGTGCGTGCGCTCGTAGCCGTCGAACCAGGCGACCAGGCCCGTGTACTCGTCGACCGTCCAGCGGTAGCGGCGGTCGACGGCGAGGCCGGTGTCGGGCAGGCCCGAGGCGACGACGCGGGTGGCGCCGGTGGCCGCCTCGGTCAGGACCAGCTCGTCGGTGCCGTGGTCGTGGCGGACGGTGAAGCCGTCGCCGAGCAGCACGTCACCGGGGGTGACGGCCTTCGCCGTTCGGGCCTTGGTGTCGTACACACCCGCCGAGCTCGTGCCGCAGGCCCAGTACACCCAGCGGCCGGCCGCCTGGAGCTCGCTCGGCACACAGGCCAGGCCCGGCACGGTCACCGTGGCGAGCGTCCGCATCGCGACGAGGTCGTACGACGAGATCGTGCCGAGCGTGCCCGCGCTCCACAGCGTGGTGCCGCTCAGGGCGGCGGCGCGGGCGGACCGCTTCAGCCGCTGGCCGTAGCCGAACCGGCCGACGTACTGCGTGCCGGCCGCGTTGTAGACCGCGTACTCGTCCGAGACGTCGACGATCGAGCCGCCGCGTGTGCCGAATTCCAGCTCGTGGCCGCCGATCGCGACCAGCCGGTCGTCGTCGCCGAACCCGCCCTCGCCGGTGCCGCCGTTGGTGTCCAGGTAGACGTGGTGGCCGTCGACGTTGCCCCACAGCGCCGAGCAGGTGGTGCCGGGGTAGGGGCACACGGGCTCGTACATCGACCCGCTCGCCGTGGCGGCGGACGCCGTCAGCGTGGTCGAGCCGTTCGTGGTCAGGGTGCGCACGGACGTCGTGTCCGTGGTGGTGCTCGCCGGGTTGTCCGCGGCGACGCGCAGGCTGCCGCGGCTGAGGGCGATGCCGGTCTTGGTGTTCTCCAGGGCCGGGGGCTGGTAGACCTTCTCCAGCTTCAGCGTGCCGTCCGCGGCCTGGCTCACCCGCTGGACCCACCGGTCGGTGATCGCGCTGCCGCCGGTGACGAGGGCGGAGCCGTCACCGCTCGCGAGCGTGTACTCGCCGGCGCTGGGCAGCAGGGTGTACTTCACGGACGGGTCGGTGACGTTCACCGCGACAAGCCTGGTGGTGGTGTCGTTCACGTATCGCTGCACCAGCAGCCAGTCGCCGACCAGGACCGGTTCGCCGGCGAGGCCGTAGGACAGCTCGGGCACCTCGACCACCTCTTCCTCGGCGGCGAGGTCGGCGCGGGACTTCAGGTGCAGATAGCCGCTGTGGGTGTCGTACCAGCCGACGCGGTCCTGGCTCATCACGGTCTTCGGGCGGTAGACCGTCTCGTCGAACGCCACGGTGGCCGTGGCCGTCCCGACGTCGATGTAGCCGAGCCCGTAGTTGCCGTACGCCACGAGGACACCGGAGGAGTCCGCGGCGCGTACGTCCGTGCTCGTCACGCTCGTCGGCTCACCGCCGATGGGACGGATGCGCCAGGTGCCGTCGACCTCGTCCAGCAGGGAGTAGGTCGTGAGGATCGTGTCGCCCGCCAGGGCCCGGTAGTAGCCGTGGTCCGTGGCGTTCCACTCCACCGTCCTGGTGGTGCCCGTCGCCGGGTCCCACAAGGTGGCCCGGGCGTCGGACGCCGTCTTCGGCAGCGCGATCACGTCGCTGTCCGAGCCGTACCAGGCGTCGCGGCACGCCGAATCGACGTCGGCGCAGGCGGAGTCGGGCGTGTAGACGCCGTTGGCGTCCTCGACGGTGACGGTCCGGCCCGTCGCGTAGTCCGTCCACAGCAGGCCGTCCCGGCCCTCATGGCGGTGCAGGAAGCCGGTGTCGCCCGTGACGTACGGGCGTTCGGTGCGTGCCTTGGTGGTGCTGGGATCGGTGAGTGTGATCCCGGTGGTGTCCGCGGCGGCGGACTCCGCGGCCTCGCCGTCCTTCGGTGAAAGGACGACGAGGGAGGTCGCCGTCATGGCGACCACGAGCGAGGAGACGGCAGCGGTCAGACCGCCCCGTCTCGGGGCGAATCTGCCCACGTGAGTACCCTCCCCAGCGAGGGCCCGCGCCCTCGCACAAGTGGCCGAATCCTACCTGGCGGTCAGCGTGCCACGTACTGGGTGAGGATCGCCTGCACCTCGTAGATGTCCACACCCTTGGTGAAGGTCTTGGTGATCGGCAGCTGCGAACCGGACACCCAGATCTTCAGCTCGGCGTCCAGGTCGAACGTGCCGGCCGTCTCCACCGCGAAGTGCGTGATGCTGCGGTACGGGATGGAGTGGTACTCCGTCTTCTTGCCCGTGATGCCCTGCTTGTCGACCAGGATCAGCCGGCGGTCGGTGAACAGGATGGTGTCGCGGATCAGCAGGTAGGCGGCGTGCACCGTCTCCCCCTGCCCGAGCAGCCGCGCGTAGTCCTGCGCGGCCTGCGCCGGGTCGATCGGGTGCGCGTTGCCGAAAAGAGCCATGGAAAAGTCCCCCCACATGTATGTCGCATGACCAGGTGAGTCATGTGATCTTGGGCCAGGTATACCCGGTGCCTGTGGGGGCGGAGAAGGGCTGTTACCCGGCTGTGTCGCTGCTGAGCACAGCCTGCGAAGCTTCGGCCATGGGCATCGAGCTGGAACTGCACAGCCGCGGAGGACGGTCACGGGACACCCTGCTGCGCGGATCGTACGAGCACGGTGACGCGCTCGCCCGCGCGCTGGAGCGCATCGGGCCACGGGACGCGGACCGGCTGAGCCGGGTGGACCCGTACGGCGACACGTTCTTCGGCGAGCAGGACGCCGGGGTCGCCGCGCAGGAGGCCGAGGCCCTCGCCGGCCGGTCGGCGAACGAGGGGGAGAAGGCGGCCCTGCTCGACCTCGCCGCGCTCCTCGCGGAGTGCGCGGCGACGCCGGGCAGCCACGTGTGGTTCATGGGCGACTGACCGCCCGGCTCAGGCCTCCGGCTCGCCGCCGAAGCGCTCCTTGTACGTGGCCAGGTGAAGGGCGATCAGTTCGCTCCTCGCCCCGAGGAGCAACAGCCCGTCCTTCAGCGCCGAGGACTCCACCTCCAGCGGAAGGTGCAGGCGGTCGACGACCTGGAGCGTCTCCAGGTCCCAGGTCAGCACCATGCGGTCCCAGCCGCCGGTCACGGCGTAGGGGCGGCCGTCGACGTCGAAGCGGGAGATCGTCGACACGCGGTCGGTATGGGCTCGCAGGACGGTGCGCCGGGAGAGGTCGAGCAGGTCCCAGACGCCGATCGTGCCGTCCCAGGAGGCGGTGAGGAGGTGGGGGCGGCCGTGGACGGGAGCTGTGGCCAGGGCGGCCACCTGGTCGCCGTGACCCTCGAGGCAGGCGACGCGCTCGGCCTTGTCGAAGTCCCAGACGTCCACATGTCCCAGGCGTGAGCCCACCAGCAGCAGCGTGCGCCCGTCGATGTCGTGGCAGACCGCCACGGAGGACCAGTGCTCCGACTCGGTCAACGTCCACAGGAGTTGCCGCTGGTGCACGTCCCAGAGGTCGGGAGCGTCTCCGCGCGGGGCCAGCAGCGCGTAGGGAGCACCCCGGACCGAAACGAAGGCCGCCTCTCCGATCGTGCCCTTCCAGGCGTGGAACTCGGCGGCCTGGTTCTCGAGGTCCCAGAGGTGGGCCCCGTCCGTGTGCCCGATTCCCATGTACGTCCGACCGTGCACCTCGATCAGGTCCAGCCAGCGCGGCCAGCCGGTCCCGACCGGCACATGTCCCGCCTCCGTGCCGGTCGCGGCGTCCCACAGGCGCACCGTGTAGTCCCGGGAGCCGCTCACCGCCAGCCGGCGGCCGTCCTCCCACTCGATCAACGCCACCTCGTCCACCCAGTCCCGGTGCCCCACGGGCCGCTCGGCCGTGAGCGCGGCGGCCAGGTCCCACAGCCGTACGGTTCTGTCCCCGGAACATGTCACCGCGTGCGGACGGCCCTTCAGGTCCACTCCCGCGACCGAGTGCACCGCGTAGGTGTGGCCGCTGATGACCGCGACCTCCGTGCGGGTGGCCAGGTTCCACACCCTCGTCGTGCCGTCGTCGCAGCCCAGCAGCGCGTGCGGCACGCCGGAGAGGACGCTGGAGGCGATAGGGGTGGTGGCCTCGGTGTGAGGACGCAGGAGCTGCGCGACGAACTCCTCCGCCCGCACGTCCCACATCGTCACCTCGCCCCATTCGTTCCCGGCCAGGGCGTACAGCCGCCCGTCCAGCTGGAAGCAGTGCGCGGAGCGGACGGCCTCCCCGGTGTCGAGGGCGGCCGTGAGCGTGCGGTCGGCCAGGTTCCACAGCCTGAGGTGTCCGTCCGAGGAGCCGGTGAGCGCGTGGGGGACCTCGTCGTGGAGCAGACACACGACGGCGGACAGCTCCGCGTCACGACCGTCGCGCCCGTCGAGGACGCCGGTCTGTTCGTGGGCGCGCAGGCTCCACGTGCGCACTGTGCCGTCATACGAGGCCGTCACCAGGTGGCGTTCGCCCGCGTGGTCGAAGTGGGCGATCTGCGTGACGTATCTGGTGTGGCCGGCGAGGACGGCCCTCACCGCGAGATCGTCCAGGCTCAGGATCAGCACCGTGCCGTCCGCCGCGCCCACCGCCGCGTGGGGGAGGCCGTCGACGTCCAGGCAGTGCACCGAGGCGAGCCAGCCGAGATCCAGGTCGATTCTGCTGATCTCGCGCTCCTCCAGCAGGTCCCACGTCACCACCGTCCCGTCGTCGTCCACCGACACGGCGGTCGGCCGGCCGTCGACGTCGATGCACGACACCTGCTGGACGAGCTCCTCATGACCCCTGAAGGTCGCCCGATGGGCGGCGTGGACCAGGGAACCGCTCGCCCACGCCACCCGCCACGCGCCCTCCGTCGCCAGCCGGCCGGCGAGGCGCGCGTCGCCGTGGCGCGCGGCGTCCACGGCGAGGATCTGACGACGGGCCCGGGGCCCCGCCTGCGCGTGCACGGCGGCCGATGCCCGGTAGATCCGGGCGGCCTGGTGACCCGCGTCCGTGGTCACCGATTCCAGGGCGCGCAGCAGCGCGGCGGGGACGGCATGGACCAGGAAGTCCGCGTCGGACAGCAGGGCGTCGATCATGCCGCCCGCCGCCGCGTGGGTGGCGAGGTGTTCGCGCACGTAGGCATGGGCGGCGAGCCAGTCGCGGGCGCCGGAGAGCGGGTCGGCGGGGACGAGCGCGCGCAGCGCCTCGCCGATGGCGCGGTGGCTCTCCGCGTCCCTGCCGGGTGTACGCAGATGTTCGGCGAGCGTCTCGTGGAACAGCCGGAACACCGACCCGGCCGGGGTCGGCGACTCCACGATGTAGGCGCCGGCGTGCTGGTGCAGCCAGTGCAGTTCGTCTTCGGGGCAGGGCACTCCGGACAGCGCCTCGGCGAGCGGTGCCCAGACGGAGGACCAGGGCAGCCCGGCACCCTGGGCGTACGCCAGCGGCCGCAGCAGCCGCTCGACCCGCGCCTGGTGCGGGCCGAACCGGCTGAGATACGCGGCGAACGCCTGCCCCGCGTCGGATGGCAGGGCCTCCTGCCAGCCCGGCACACCCGGATCGACGGTGATCTGCCCGCGCACCAGAGCGCGGGCCGTCATCCGCGCCACCAGGAAGGAACTCCCGGCCCGTGCCACGATCCCGTCGGCCACGGTCGCCGCGAGCTCCTCCCGGCCGCGGTAGGGGGAGAGGCTGTCCGGGTCCCCCGCGTCGAGCAGCAGGCTGCGTGCGTAGGTGCGGATGTCGTCGGGTCCGATGTACTCGGGCCGGTCGAGATCGATGACCTCCACAGCGCGGCCGAGGCCCGGGACGAGATGGCGCCGGGTCCCCACGATCAGCCGTACGCAGGGCAGCGAACTCAGCGGCTGGAGCAGCTCCCGCGCGATCCGGGCACCTTCCGAGGCCTCGCCCGCGGTGCCCGCCTCGTCCAGTGCGTCGACCAGCACGACCACCGGCCGGGTGCGCTCGCCGAGCGCCTCCAGGACGTCGTCGAGGCGGGCATCGGGCAGGGCCAGGGCCCCGGCGACCTCGGCGACGAGCGCCTCCAGGGTGGCACGGCGGGCGTGCAGCGGTACGACGGGCAGCTCGGGCCCGCCTGCCCGGTCCGGGTCGGCCAGCGCCCACACGCGCCCCAGCGTCGCCGACTTCCCCGACCCCGGATCGCCCGTGACCACACGGGCCTTACGGTCATGAGGGCCGGCCGATGTGAAACGCAGCAGCTCGGACAGCGCGCGTCGGCGCCCCGTGAAGTGGTCCCCCTTCTCACCCGCGTGCTCCACACCGCGGCTGCGGGGATCGAAGTGACCGTG
This sequence comes from Streptomyces sp. NPDC096205, assembly GCF_044763135.1. Taxonomy (NCBI): domain Bacteria; kingdom Bacillati; phylum Actinomycetota; class Actinomycetes; order Kitasatosporales; family Streptomycetaceae; genus Streptomyces; species Streptomyces sp. NPDC096205. The sequence goes on from NZ_JBIWFS010000003.1 coordinate 410,076, forward strand.
CTGGCTCCTGCGCAGCCGGGACAGCGTGGCCACGTCGAGGTCGTCGGCCGGGAGACCGGGTATGTGGGCGGGGTTGAGGAAGAACGGGTCCTGGCCGTCGCTGTCGACGACGGTGTGCCGCGCGTGCTGGCGGGCTCCACGGGCGCGCAGATACCCGTTCACCCACTCCGTGACCTCGCGTACGCCGAGAAACTCCTGGCGCGCCCCGGTTCGCGGCCGGGTCAGCGCCTCGGCGAGAGCGTCGACGAAGACGTTCTCCACGGCGGCCTCACGTCCGCGGGCGGCCGCCAGCAGGCTGCGGCCCGCCGTGCCGCGCTGCGTGGCCGCCAGTTCGGCCGCCAGGACTGCGATCTCGCCGGTGCCCGCCCCGGCGTAGCAGGTGTCCAGGACGACCAGCAGATGCCCGAGCGGGCTGTTGACCAGCGGGCGCGCGAGATCCTCGCTGGCCAGCGCCGTGCTCCACACGCCGGGTTCGGAGTCGGCACACAGCAGGTAGTGCCGGTCCAGGCCCCGGACGCCGTGTCCGGCGACGTAGACCACCACCAGGTCCTGCTCACCCAGGTCGGCCCCGCTGGCCCAGCGCTCGATGCCCTGGGCCAGTTCGTGGGCGCTCGGGTCGGTGGACAGGCTGTCGAGGACCCGCTCGTAGCCCATCGGCGCGAGCAGTTCGCACACGCGCCGCACATCGGCCGGGACGCCCGGCAGATCGGCGATGAGCGGTTCGTCGTAGACCGATGAACCGACGGCGATGAGGTACCTGCGGCCCGGCCGTGCCATGCACGACATCAGACCACGAAAGGCCCACCCCGGGGCCGGGATTCACCGACCCGCGCGACTACTCCTCCGTGCCGCCGAAGCGCTCCTTGTACGTGGCCAGGTCCTCGTCCGTGAGCTTGGCGAAGAGGACCGGCGGGACGGTGAACGGGGTGCCGGCGGGCACGGAGGTGAGGGCCTTCGCCTCGTCCTGCGAGACCCAGGTGGCGGTGTCCTCGGTGAGGGAGAAGGCCTGGCGCATCGCCGCGGAGGTGGACGGGATGAACGGCTCGGAGACCACCGCGTAGAGGTGGATCAGGTTCATCGCGGTGCGCAGCGTGAGGGCCGCGCCGTCCTTGTCCGTCTTGATCTCCAGCCAGGGGGCCTTCTCCTCCAGGTAGGAGTTGCCGGCCGACCACAGGGCGCGCAGCGCGGCCGCGGCCTTGCGGAACTGGAGGGCCTCCATCTGCTCCTCGTACTCGGCGAGCAGCCGGGCGATCTCCTCGCCCAGCCGCGCCTCCGCCTCGCCGGGCTCGCCGCCCGCGGGGACGTCGTCGCCGAAGCGCTTGCGCGAGAAGGACAGCACGCGGTTGACGAAGTTGCCGAGGGTGTCGGCCAGGTCCTTGTTCACCGTCGCAGTGAAGTGCTCCCAGGTGAAGGACGAGTCGTCCGACTCCGGGGCGTTGGCGATCAGGAAGTAGCGCCAGTAGTCGGCCGGGAGGATGTCCAGCGCCTGGTCGGTGAAGACACCGCGCTTCTGGGACGTGGAGAACTTGCCGCCGTAGTACGTCAGCCAGTTGAAGGCCTTGACGTAGTCGACCTTCTTCCACGGCTCGCGCACGCCCAGCTCGGTGGCCGGGAACATCACCGTGTGGAACGGGACGTTGTCCTTGGCCATGAACTCCGTGTAGCGGACGGTGTCGTCCGCCTCGTACCACCAGGACTTCCAGTCCCGGTTCTCCGGGTCCTGGTCCGCCCACTCCTTCGTCGCGCCGATGTACTCGATCGGCGCGTCGAACCAGACGTAGAAGACCTTGCCCTCGGCCGCCAGCTCCGGCCAGGTGTCCGCCGGGACGGGCACGCCCCAGTCCAGGTCACGGGTGATGGCGCGGTCGTGCAGGCCCTCGTTCAGCCACTTGCGGGCGATGGAGGAGGCCAGCTGCGGCCAGTCCGCCTCGTGCCGGGCGACCCAGGCCTCGACCTCGTGCTGCAGCTTGGACTGCAGCAGGAAGAGGTGCTTGGTCTCGCGGACCTCCAGGTCGGTGGAGCCGGAGATCGCCGAGCGCGGGTTGATCAGGTCGGTGGGGTCGAGGACCCGGGTGCAGTTCTCGCACTGGTCGCCGCGGGCCTTGTCGTAGCCGCAGTGGGGGCAGGTGCCCTCGACATAGCGGTCCGGGAGAAAACGGCCGTCCGTCGGCGAGTACACCTGGCGGATCGCCCGCTCCTCGATGAAGCCGTTCTCGTTCAGCTTGCGGGCGAAGTGCTGGGTGATCTCCCGGTTCTCCGGCGACGAGCTGCGGCCGAAGTAGTCGAACGCCAGCGCGAAGCCGTCGTAGACCGCCTTCTGGGCGTCGTGCGCCTGCGCGCAGAAGTCCGCCACCGGCAGGCCCTGCTCCTTCGCCGCCAGCTCGGCCGGGGTGCCGTGCTCGTCGGTGGCGCAGATGTAGAGGACGTCGTGGCCGCGCTGGCGGAGGTACCGGGAGTACACGTCCGCCGGGAGCATGGACCCCACCATGTTGCCCAGGTGCTTGATCCCGTTGATGTACGGAAGGGCGCTGGTGATGAGGTGTCGAGCCATGGCTTGGCTGCTCCCAGGTCGGTTGTTTTTCGAACCTTGAAATCGTAGCCGACATGGGTGGGCCGCCCGCTTCCCGTTTTGAGGGGTGGGAAGGGGCGGCCGCGGGTTCTTTTCTTTCCGGTTCTTCTGTTACGGCTTCCAGGTGGCGAGTACGCCGGTGTAGAGCTCGGCGTCGGTGAGCTCGCGCGGGGTGGGGCCGGCGTGGAAGAACGAGGTGTTGCCGGTCTTCAGCTTGCGGAGGTAGTCGAAGGCCTTGTTGTCGTGCTCACCGAAGGCCACGAAGGCGAAGTGGATGTGCGGGTGGTTCTTCGCGGCCTCGGTGAGGGACTGGGTCGCGGGGGTCTTCGCGTCCGGGGCGCCGTCGGTCTGGAAGATCACGAGGGCGGGGGTGCCGGGGGCGGCGTGCTTGTCGTGGTGGGCCACGACTTCCTCGACGGCCACGTGGTAGCTGGTACGGCCCATGCGGCCGAGCTCGGCGTGGGTGTCGTCGATCTTCGTCTCGTGGCCGGGGGTGAGGGTGAGGTCGGTGGTGCCGTCGAGCTCCGTGGAGAAGAAGACGACGTGGACCGTGGCCTCGGGGTCGAGGTGCGCGGCGAGGGCGAGGGTCTGGTCGGCGAGGGCCTGGGCGGAGCCGTCCTTGTAGTACGGGCGCATGCTCGCGGAGCGGTCCAGCACGAGGTAGAGCTTTGCTCGGGTGCCGGTGAGGCCGGTCTTCTTGAGCGTGCCTGTGGCTGCCTTGTAGGCGGTGGCCAGGGAGGGGGCGCGGCTCTTGAGGCGGCTGAGGGGGAGGGCGGGTTCGGGCTTGGCGTCGCCGTCTGCGGCTGCGGGGTCCGGGGTGGGCTGCTCGGCCTCGGCTTCGCCTTCGGCCGTCTCCGGATTCCCACCCGCACCGCCCGTGCGGCTTTCGTCGTCGGCTGCCGGTGGCCCCTGCGGGGCGGTCCCGCCGTCGGCGGCCGCGGGCTCGGGGGCGGGCTGCTCGGCCTCGGCTTCGCCTTCGGCCGTCTCCGTCTTCCCACCCGCACCGCCAGTGCGGCTTTCGTCGTCGGCTGCCGGTGGCCCCTGCGGGGCGTCCTCGCCGTCGGCGGCCGCGGCCTCGGGCTCCGCCCGCTCGACCTCGGCTTCGCCATCGGCCACGGCCGTCGGCTCCGGCTCCGGCTTCTGCTCCGACTCCTGCTTCGAGCCCTGCTCGACCACTGCCACCAGCGCCGCCAGTGCCTCCGGGTCGGGCTCGAACACGGGCTCCGGCTCAGCCTCCGGCTCCGGCTCCGGGCTGGGCTCGGGCGCAACCTGCGCCTCCGGCTCCGGCGCGGGCTCCGTTTCAGCCACCGCCACAGGCTCGGGCTCCGGCTCAGCCGTCACCGTCGGTTCCTCGGCCTTGACCGGCTCCTCGGCCTTGACCGGCTTCTCCGTCTCGACCGGCTCCTCACCCGTCGCCACGTCCTCTTCCGACCGCGCCGGCCGCGGGACGGCCACCTTGGCGAAGGCCGCTGCGACCAGCTCGTGTTCCTCGGAGTCGTCCGTGGAGGAGGAGGTGCGGGGTTCGGGGACCTGAGGGTCCGGGGTCGTCGGTTCGGGGGTTGCGGGTGTCGGGTTCGTACCCTCCGGGTCGGCGTGGCGGGATTTGCGTGACCGGCCGAATGTGTTCCGCAGGAGAGTGAGAATGCCCATGTGCGCAACCCTTCGCGTGAGTTGTAGCCCGTCGATCGCTGGCCAGGACGGACACGTAAGGTTAGCGGCACGGGATGACGATCATGGGGAGGGGCGGAATCCTGCCGCGGAACAGGCCCGGACCTCCCCCGCCGCGATCCCGAAAACCTCGGCTCGACCTGCGGGGCCCCGTGCGCATCGACCCATAATGGGCGCATGTCGCGCGAGTTCCCCCTCAGCCTCACCCCTCCCGACTGGCTGGTGCGGAACCTGCAGTCGCAGCCGGTCGCGCCCATGAACAAGGCGGCTGTGGCACGGGCGGCGCTCGCGATGACGTTGCCGCTCGTCATCGGTCTCGCGGTCGGGCAGCCTGCGTACGGGGCGCTCGCGTCGATGGGGGCGCTGTCCGGGGTCATCGGTGACACGGCGGACGCCTACCGGATGCGGATTCTGAACATCGCGATCCCGCAGGCCTTCGGTGCCGTGGGGATCACGCTCGGGTCGCTCGTCTTCGGGCACGGGTGGGTCGCGGTCCTCGCCGTCACCGGCATCGCGCTCGTATCCGGGATGATCTCCACCATCGGGGCCGTCGCCTCCGTGTCGGGGCTGCTGCTCCTGCTGAACGCCGTCGTCGGGGCCGGGCTGCCCATGCCCGGCCAGTGGTGGCTGGCGCCGCTGCTGATGACCGGCGGCGGGCTCCTCGTGCTGGTGCTCGCCCTGCTGGCCTGGCCGCTGCGGTCCGGGGTGCCCGAGCGGGACGCCGTTGCCGACACCTACCGCAGGGTCGCCGAGCTGCTCGCCGCCTGCGCCACCGACGGCTACGACGACGCCCGGCACGCCGTCACCCAGTCGCTGAACCAGTCGTACGACCTCGTCCTGGCCCGGCGCGCCCGCCACCACGGCCGCAGCCCCGATCTGACCCGGCTGCTCGCCCAGCTGAACTCCGTCATCGCCGTGGTCGAGGCGGCGCCTGCCGCTCATCTGCGGGGCAAGCCGCTGCCCGTCGAGGTGCCGGAGGCCGTACGGCATCTCGCCGAGGCCGTGCGGACCGGCTACACCGGGCCGATAGCGCTGGGTCTGCCCGAGCCGGCCGACGAGACCAGCCGGGCCGTCGACCACGCCCTGCGGCACACGGCCGAGGTCGTCACCGCTCCGGACGTCGACCCGTACGCGCTCGACGACCGGCTCGGCCGCCCCGCCGCGCTGCGCAGCAGGGCCGCGCAGGCCGCCCGCAATGTGATGCTGTCCGCCGCGTCCTGGCGCTACGGGCTGCGGCTCGCGCTGTGCATCGGCATCGCCCAGGTACTGGTGTCGATCATCCCGGTGCCGCGCTCCTACTGGGTGGCGCTGACCATCACCTTCGTCCTCAAGCCGGACTTCGGCTCGGTGTTCTCGCGGGCCCTGCTGCGCGCGCTGGGCACCGTCGGCGGCCTGGTGATCGCGGCGGCCGTGCTCGCGGAGGTGCCCCGCGGCTGGTGGGACGTGCCGGTGATGCTGGTGCTCGCCCCGCTGATCCCGGCCCTGACCCCGCGCGGCTACGGCTATCAGACCGCGGCCATCACGCCCGTGATCCTGCTCCTGTCGGACGTCCTCAACCGCCAGGGCACCGGGCTGCTGCTGCCGCGTCTGGTGGACTCCCTGATGGGCTGCGCGATCGCGCTGGCCGTGGGGTATCTGCTGTGGCCGGAGAGCTGGCACACCCGCGTCGGCGACCGCCTCGCGGACGCGGTCGCGGACACCGCCCGCTATGTGGAGTCCGCGTTCGGCGACACCGTCGAGCCCGCCGCCCGCGCCCGGATGCGCCGCCGTCTCTACCGCGACCTGTCCGTCATCCGTACGGATTTCCAGCGCGCCCTGACCGAGCCGCCGCCCACCGGGCGCCGGGCCGCCGCCTGGTGGCCGCTGGTCGTGGCCGTCGAACGCATCGTGGACGCGACGACGGCGGCGCGGGTCCGCGTCAAGCACGGAGCCGCGCCGCCGTCGGAGGCGGAGATCGCCCAGGTCATCCTTCAGCTGCGGGAGCTGTCGGAGGGCGTCCGCGAGGCGGAGGTCCTGATCGCCGTCCGCACCGACCTCACCGGCCCGGCGGACAGCGTCCTGGAACGCCTGAGGCAGGAAGTGGCGGCGGCGAGGGCAATCGCCTCACCTCGCTGACCTTCTTTCAGGGGCGCGGGGAACTGCGCGACCAGCCACGAACAGCCCGCAGCCGCCGGACGTCAACAGCCACCCCTTCGCGAAGGCGACCTTCACATCCCGATATCAGATCCGTCCTGACGCCATACGGCGACCACAGCAGGCCGATTGATCTTCCCCGGCCCATCAGGCCAGGCCGACAGCGGCTTCTCGGCCGTCGCCCCGTCGATCTCCCCCGGGTGCTGCACAGCGACGACCACCCGCCGGCTCTGCACCAGCGGACCGCAGGTCTCCGCCCCCGCGGGCACGGTCAGGAACTGCTTGAGCTCACCGCGGCGCGAGCCACGCGTGGCCACACCGAAGAGCCCGTCGTGCGAGCCCAGCTGGTTGCCGTCGGTGGAGATCCACAGGTTGCCGTGCGGGTCGAAGGCCACGTTGTCCGGGCAGGAGATCGGGCTGACCTGGTCCTTGGGGAAGCCCGCGAAGTAGGTGGCGGGGTCGTTCGGGTCGCCCGCGACCAGGAACAGCTTCCAGGCGAAGGTCCGGCTCTCGGCGCGGTTCCAGCGCTCGGTCAGCTCCAGGACCTGGCCGTGCTTGTTGCCGATGCGCGGGTTGGCCTCGTCGACGGGCGCGTTGCCGGTGGTGCCGCGGCGGGAGTTGTTGGTGAGGGCCACGTACACCTTGCCGGTGTGCGGGTTGGGCTCGATGTCTTCGGGCCGGTCCATCTTGGTGGCGCCGACCTTGTCACCGGCGAGGCGGGTGAAGACGAACACCTCCTCGGCGGTCATGCCGTCCACGTGCGAGACGGCGCCGTCGGCGGTGGCCGTGGCCAGCGGGATCCACTGGCCGGAGCCGTCGAACTCGCCGTCGGCGGGCAGCTTGCCGGTGCCGTCGATCTCGAGGGCGGGGGAGTCACCGGTCAGCTTGGCGACGTACAGGGTGCCCTCGTCGAGCAGCGAGAGGTTGTGCTCGCGGACCGCGCGGGACGTGCCCTTCTTCATCCGCTTGGCGGAGACGAACTTGTAGAAGTAGTCGAACCGCTCGTCGTCGCCGGTGTAGACGACCGGGCGGCCGTCGTCGGTCAGCCGGACGGTGGCGCCCTCGTGCTTGAAGCGGCCCAGCGCGGTGTGCTTGCGGGGCGTGGAGGTCGGGTCGTACGGGTCGAACTCGACGACGTAGCCGAAGCGGTGGACCTCGTTGGGCTCCTGGGCGACGTCGAAGCGCTTGTCGAAACGCTCCCACTTGCGCTCGGTGGGGCCGGCGACCAGGCCGTAGCGCTTGTCGGTGGCCCGGGCACCGTTGGCGAAGTACTGGTTGAAGTTCTCCTCGCCGTGCAGGGTCGTGCCCCACGGCGTCGTACCGCCCGAGCAGTTGTTGAGGGTGCCGAGGACCCTGGTGCCGGTCGGGTCGGCGGAGGTCTTCAGCAGGTCCGAGCCGGCGGCGGGGCCGGTCAGGCGGAAGGCGGTGGTGGCGGTGACGCGGCGGTTGAGCGGGTGCCGGGTGACCGGGACGAGCCTGCCGTCGGCGCGGTTGCCCTCGACGACGACCGCGGACAGGCCGTGCGCGGCCCAGGCGATCTCGACCTGCTCCTCGGTCGGGTTCTCGGCGTCGTAGCCGGGGAACATCAGGATCTCGTCGGTGTACTCGTGGTTGGCGACGAGGACCTGTCGGCCGGGCTCACCGGGCAGCGGCAGCAGGGAGAGGAAGTCGCAGTTGTAGCCGAACTGGCCGGCCTGCGCGGCGGCGCTCTGCTTGGTCGCGTCGAAGGCGGGGGCCCCGCGCAGAATCGGTTCGCCCCAGCGGATCACGATGTTCTGCGCGTAGCCCTCGGGGATGGTGACCTGGTCGGCCGTGTTGGGCGCGACCGGGGTGAAGCGCAGACCACGCGCGGCCCGCGCGGCGGGCTTACCGACAGCCGTGGCGGCCTGCGCCTTCGGGGCCACGGCGGCACCGGCGGCCGTACCGGCGGCAGCGGCCGCGGTGACGACGGCCGCGGCGCGCACCACGCTACGACGGCTCAGCGCGCCCGCGATGACATCGCCGACGTAGTCGTTGCCGCTGGTGTTGGGCACCTCGTGGAAACAGGCGTCACCGCAGCGGAAGCGGCAGGTCAGGGCGGAACGGCCGCCCGGATGCGACTCGTTCGACGTTCTGATGATGGGCAGCTGAATGCGCACGTGGTTCTCCCCTGGCTTCCCTTGGACTCAGCTCGTCGGACGCTAGGAGCACGTTTGTGCGGGAGCGGGGACTGGGAGTGAACCACTGGTGAACGCGGCCCGTCCGAAAGGAGCTTGCTCAGCCGCCGTCCACCCGCGCCAGCAGCTCCGCCAGTGCCGCGTTGAACTCCTCGGGCCGCTCCAGGTTCGGCATATGGGCGGCGCCCTCGACGATGTGCAGGACCGAGTCGGCCAGGGCGGCGTGCAGGGCCTCGGCGTCGGAGACGGGGGTGTACTCGTCGTCGGTGCCGACCACGACCAGGGAGGGGACCGTGACGCGGGCGAGCACGGGGCGGTAGTCGGGGCGTTCGGCGCGGCCGCGCAGGGCCGCCGCGGCGCCCTGGGGGTCGGTGCCGGTCATCATGCGGTGGACATGGGCCTTGACGTCCGGGTGGGCGTAGGGCGCGACCATCTTCTCCAGCACGTCGTCGGCGTATCCGGCCATGCCCTCGGCCAGCAGCCGGTCGGCCATCGCGTTGCGCCCGCGCCTGCCCTCCTCCGTCTCGGGCTCGGCGAAGGTGTCGGCCAGCAGCAGGCCGCGCACCCGGTCGCCGAAGACGTCGAGGCAGGCCATCGCGATCTGGCCGCCCATGGACAGGCCGCCGAGGACGAAGCCGTCCACCTTCAGCTCGTCCAGCAGCTCCTCGATGTCCCGGGCGAAGAGGGACAGCGGGGTGATGCCGGGCACGACCGGAGAGGCGCCGTAGCCGCGCAGGTCCGGGGCGATCACCCGGCGCCCGGTCGAGAACGCCTCGATCTGCGGGGTCCACATCGTGCGGTCGAAGGGGTGGCCGTGGACGAGGACGAGCGGGGTCGCGGAGGAATCGCCGCCTTTGTCCTCGTATGCAAGGAAGAGTGCCATGGCTGCGACCCTAGGCGGCCCCAACTCCTCGGCGCAATAAGATCTTTGCCCTCGGTGCAATGCCGAGGCAGTGCCACATCATGGGTCTCATGGACGACTACCGGCGCATCGCCGACCGCATAGCCGCCGACATCGCCTCGGGGCGGCTCGGTCCCGGGCAACGGCTGCCCCCGCAGCGGCAGTTCGCGCGCCGCCGCGGCATCGCCGCGTCCACCGCCGGACGGGTCTACGGCGAACTCGTGCGGCGCGGCCTGGTGGTGGGCGAGGTCGGTCGCGGGACCTTCGTGCGGGCCGCGCCACCCACCGCGGGCGGGCGCGCCCTCACCGAGGCCCACACCTCGGCGCCCGTGAACCTGGAGCTCAACTACCCCTCCGCGCCGGGCCAGTCCGAGCTGATCGCCCCGGCGCTGGAGGCGCTGCGCCGGCCCGACGTGCTCGCCGAGGTGCTGCGGCCCGCCGCCGCGACCGGCACCGGGGCCGCTCGCGAGGCCGCCGCCGCGCTGCTGGCCGCGCCCGGCTGGCGCCCCGACCCCGGGCAGGTGCTGTTCGCCGGCAACGCCCGCCAGGCCATCGCCGCCACCCTTGCCTCCCTGGTGCGGCCCGGCGGCCGGGTCGGCGTGGAGGAGCTGACGTATCCGCTGGTCAAGGAGATCGCAGCCCGGCTCGGCATCCACCTGGTGCCCCTCCCCTGCGACGAGCAGGGCCCGCGCCCCGACGCGCTCGCCGCCGCCCATCGCCGGGCCCCGCTGTCCGCGCTCTACCTCCAGCCGACCCTGCACAACCCGACCTCGCGGACCATGAGCGAGGAGCGGCGCAGCCAACTCGCCGCCACAGCATCCGGCTTGGGGACGGCGATCGTCGAGGACCGCATCTGGTCCTTCCTCCGCCCCGGCTCCACCCCGCTGGCCGCGCACGCCCCGCACCTCACCCATGTCGTGGACGGGCTGTCCAAGCGGGTCGCGCCGGGGCTGACCGTCGGCTTCCTCGTCGTCCCGCCCGAGCGGGTGCCGGCGGTCGCGGCCGCGCTGCGCTCAGGTGGCTGGGGCGCGGGCCGTTTCGCCCTGGAGGCGGCCGTACGGTGGTGCGCGGACGGCACCGTGGAGCGGCTGGTCACGGCCAAGCGTGCGGACGCGGCCCGGCGGCAGCGGCTGGTCGCCGAGCAGCTCGCGGGCTTCACCGTACGGTCCGACCCGCAGGCTTATTACGCCTGGTGGGAGCTGCCCCCGCCCTGGCGCGCGGACACCTTCGCCGCGACGGCGGCCGCGCACGGCATCGCCGTCACCCCCGGCCCCGCCTTCGCCGTCGACCCGGCCCGCACCCCGGACGCGGTCCGGCTGGGGCTCGCCTCCGCGCCCGAGGAGGCGCTGGTGCGGGCGCTGCGGACGCTGGCCGATGTGGCGCGAGCGGGCCCGCCCGTCAGGGCACCCGGCGCGCCCGCCCCGCGTACCGGGTGAGCCGGGCGAGGCCCGCCACCGTCAGGCCCAGCGCCAGCAGCAGCCAGGACACCGTGCGCAGCGTCGCGGTCAGGGCGTCGTAGACCGCGCCCGCCGCCGCGGCGGAGACCTCGGCGGGCAGGTCGGCGACGGTGAGGTGCCGCCCGACGGCCACCGCCACGCCGAGCAGCGCGCCGCCGAGGGCCGTGCCGAGGGCCGTCGCGGTGACCGCGCGGCGGCGGCAGGCGGCGACGGCGATCCCGGCGACGGCGAGCACGGCCGCCGCCGACGGCAGCCAGAACGCGGCCACCTCCAGCGCCCGGAACCCCTCGCGCATCCCGGCGAGTTCACCGGCCGGCACGACCGCCACCTCCCGGTGCGCGACCGGGATGTGCTGCGCCAACGCGACGTGGTCGGCGGCCAGTTGGTGCTTCACGCTGGCGGCGACCGGCGCCAGGTCGACCGTGACCGGGCCGGTGTCCTCGCCGTGCAGGGCGCGCAGGACGGCGCCGTGCGTGGAGCGGTTCGCCTGGTCCCAGCCCGCGCGGAAGGCGTCGGTGCCGGTGAAGGACCGTACGGCCTCCCGCAGTTGCGGTTGCGCGACCGTGAGGTGCAGCTCGCGTGCCAGGCCCTGCCCGACCGTGTCCGCGAGCGCGTCCTGCACGGCCGGGTCACCGGCCAGCGGCTCCATCGCGCGGACATAACGGCCCGTGTCCGCCAGGCCGTACGCCGCCCAGGCCGCCAGCGCGCCGAACGGCACCAGCAGACAGGACAGGGCGATGAGAGCGGCCGACAACGCGGTCCGCAGGCGCAAAGACACCCTTCCAGGCAAGGCCTCCGGCGCCGCGCGCGCCAGCGGTCCGCAGCCGAACGGGTGCACACCGGGTGCGCACCCCTGTCGAACTGGGCGTTCCCGCCTCCGGTGGAGCGTTCACCCGAACGGGTGTTTCCTGGAGTTGGGGAAAGGAGGCCGATCATGCGCACCACTTTGGCCCTGCGGACCCTGACCGCAGCCCTGCTCGCGGGTGCCTCACTCGCCGTCACGGCGGGAGCCACGGCAGCAGCGGCGGCCCCACCGACGTACGCCGGCCAACTCCCCGGCGACCACGACGGCGACGGATCCCACGGTCCGATCCGGGGCACTGTCGTCTCCCGCACCGCGCTCAACGTGCGGATGGCACCGACCACCCACGCGCCCGTCGTGGACCGCCTCTCGCCCGGCAGCCAGGACCGCATCAAGTGCAAGGTCATCGGGCAGAGCGTCAACGGCAACCCGTACTGGTACTGGCTCGTCGGCGCCCAGGGCTGGGCGAGCGCCGCCTTCGTCGAGCCCGACCGGCACCATGTGCCGACCTGCGCGGACCCCTGTCCCGAATGGAAGGACGGCCGCTGGAGCAACTGGAACGACCCCTTCGAGGGCGCCTCCTGGAGCGCGTCCGGGTCGTGGAGCGTCTCCGGCTCATGGAGCTGGAGCGTCACCGGAGCCTCGTCGGACGGCTGGGAACGGGTTCCCGTCGTCCGGTGAGTGGAGGGATGAGGGAAACGTGGACCCCGGTGGCCAACACCACCGGGGTTCACGGTTGCCCGCGGGAAGTCAGCGGATGCGACGTCCCGCCGCGTCCTCGTGCGTGTAGTAGCGGTAGAAGAGGATCACGAACACCGTCGCCGCCACCGCCAGCGCCATGCCGGTCGAGCGCAGCGCGGTGTTCCCGGCCTGGCTGTACATGAACCCGAAGGCGGAGCCCGCGAACGCCGCCCACAGCAGCGCATGCAGTTCGCGCTTCATCAGCGGGGCCAGTGCCCACAGGGCCACCCACAGCGCCATGAACGCCAGCGCGCTGACGAAGCCCAGCAGCAGGTTCCAGCCGGTGATCTCGCCGCCGCTGCGGTTGTTGGCCGCGACCCAGTAGCCGTAGACCAGTCCCAGCGTGACGGGGACCGCCCACTGTGCGATCCGGTGGGTACGCGCGCTGAACACGTCCGGAGTCCTGGACGGGGTGGTGTAAGGCGTCCTGGTCGCCGTCCTGGAGGTACGTCCGGGGCGTCCGGGCGCGGGTGCCGCATGAGCCATGAGAGCACTCCTCTCTCTCCTCGCCCCCGCCTTCAAGGGCACACCCCGTACGGCCCGAAGGCAAGTCGGCCCGTAGCGGAGCGGATGCGGGGCGTGCGGGCCCGTGTTTCGCTGGGGCCGTGAGCGGTGCCGTGGGTCGTCCGGTGAGTGGTGGCGGCGGGCAGCGGCTGCTCGACCGGTATCCCCGGGCCGGGCGGCGGGACGCCGTGCAGCGGCACCAGCTGCTCCGGGTCCGCGGCCACAGCGTCGCCTGGCTGCCCCCGCTGCTGCTGCTCGCCGCCGTCGTGGGCGCCGACTACGTGACCGGCCCCGACTTCCGGATGATCTCCTGGGTGGTGCTGGTGCCCGGCATCGCCGCCGCGATCTGCGGCATCGCGGGCACGGCCGCCTTCGCGGTGCTCGCGCCGATCGTCTACCTCATCGCCGACGCCCTGCTGCCCCACCAGTACGACGCCGGAGCCGCCGACCTGGTCCTGGCCGCGCTCGGCGGCATCCTCGCCACCCTCGCCTGTGTGGTCCGGGTGCGCGGCGAGGAGCACATCCTGCGGATGCGGGACATCGCCGAGACCACCCGCCGCACCGTGCTGCGCCCCCTGCCGCCCGGCTTCGGCGGCCTGGAGCACGCCGCGGTGTATCTCGCCGCGGACACCGACGCCCGCGTCGGCGGCGACTTCTACGACATCCAGCCCGGCCTGCACGGCACGCGCGTGCTCCTCGGCGACGTCCAGGGCAAGGGCCTGACCGCCGTCGAGACGGCCGCCGCGCTGCTCGGCACCTTCCGCGAGGCCGGTTACCACGAGGCCGACCTGCGCACGGTCGCCGAACGCCTGGAGACCCGGATGATCCGGCACCGCGGCCACTACGAGGAACTCGGCTTCCCCGACGGCGACCGCTTCGCCACCGCGGTCCTGCTGGGCTTCCCCGAGGACGCCCCGGACGCCGTCGACGTCGTCGTCCTCGGCCACGAACCCCCGCTCGTCGTCGGCCCGCGGGGCGTGCGTGCCTTCCCGGACGCGGACAGCCTCCCGCTCGGCCTCGGCGAGCTGGCCGCCGCCGCGGGACCCCCGCCGGTGCACCGGGTGCCCCTCGCCGCCGGGGAGACCGTCCTGATGACCACCGACGGGGTCACCGAGGCCCGCGACGCGGCCGACTGCTTCTACCCGCTCGCCACCGAGGTGGCCCGCGCCGTCGCCGCCGACCCGCGCACCGCCGAGCCGTCCCGCCTGGTCGCCTACGTCCGCGACGGCACGCTGCGGCACTGCGGGGGGCGGCTGGCCGACGACACGACGGTGTTCGCCGTGCGCAGGCGGGCGTAAGGGACGGCCTTCCGCAGCGGCACCCGATGGCCACCCGTTACGGTGAGGGCGCGGTAGGTGATCGACAGGGGAGGGACCATGCCCGGAACCGTGCTGCTGCTCGCGGCCTCGCCGGTGGGCCGGGGACGGCTGGTGGACGCGGCGGCGGTGCTGCCGGTCCTCGCGGCCGTCGCACCCGCCGTGCTGTCGGGCACCGACACCGCCAACGTCGTCGAACTCGCCGATCCGCTCGACCCGCAGGCCGTGCTGACCCGGCTCCGCGCGGCCGCGGCGGCCCCCGGCCCGCTCACCGTGTTCGTCGCCGGCCAGCTCCAGCTCGACCGCCGCCAGCGCCTGCCCCACCTCGCGCTCGCCCGCACCACCCCGGCGACCGTGCGCTACACCGCCCTGCCCTGGCACTGGTTCCGCGAGGAACTGCGGCTGCGCCCGCCGGGCACCACCACGCTCGTCCTCGACCTGCACGCGGACACCGAGTCCTGGGAGCAGTTGCGGGACCGTCCCCTGGACTGCGGTCGCGGTACGGAGGTGTACGGCAGGATCGCGCCGCCGCCCAGGAGACGGAGCGTGGGGCGGCCGTCGTACATGAGGGCCGTGGCCACGGTGCTGCGCAGCGGGCACCGGCCGCCGCTGGAGCGGCTGCACGAGGAAGCGCTCGGCAGGGTGGCCGGGGAGGAGCCCGCCGGCCTGGAGCTGCGCACACCCGCGCCCCTGACCGGGGGCGACCCGCACGCCGCGATCACCGCCGCCGTCCAGGCCGGCCGCCACACCGACGCCGACGCGCTCGCCGCACGCTGGGAGGAGGCCGCCGTACGGGCCCACGGGCCCGGGTCGGCCGAGGCCCTGCACTGGACGGAGGTCCGCGCCGACCTCGCCATGCTCGCCGGGGACCCGGTGCGCAGCTGCCGCACCTGGCTGACGGTCGCCGCCGCCCGGCTCGCCGCCGGGCAGGCCCCGGACGCCCCGGAGGTCGAGTCCGCGGTGGACCGCGCCCATCACCAGTGGGGCCGTATCGACGACGGAGCGCGGGCCCGTGAACTCGGTCCCGCGCTCGTGGAACTGCGCTCCAGGGTGCCCGGCCGGCGGCAGGGCGCCCTGGAGGACGTACGGGGGCGGCTGGGCCGCCTGATGTCCGACCAGTTGGTGAAGTAGAGGTACTTCCACCACTCGGATGGGGGTGCACAACGGGCCGCCGGCGCGGGACCGCGATATCCCGGAGGCAGGGGGATGCCCCTGCCTCCGACCGAAGGACGTGCCCGCCATGGCCAACCTCGCCGTCGATTTCACCCAGGGTCTGAACGACGCCTGGTCGAAGATCGCCACGTTCGTGCCGAAACTCGTCGCCTTCCTGGTCATCCTGGTCATCGGCTGGGTCATCTCGAAGATGATCGCCAAGGTGCTGGACCGGGTCCTGAGGAAGGTGGGCTCCGAGCGGTTGTCGGAGCGGGCCGGGACCGAGCGCCTGCTGCGGGACTCCAAGTACGACATGACCGGGATCATCAGCCGGATCGTGTACTTCGCCCTGATGCTGATCACCCTGCAACTGGCCCTCGGCGTCTTCGGCCCGAACCCGGTCAGCTCGATGATCAACGGCATCGTCGCCTGGCTGCCCCGAGGCATCGTGGCCGTCGTCCTGGTCGTCGTCGCCATGGCCATCGCCAACGCCGTCCGGTCCATCGTCGCCAGTGCGCTGTCGTCCGTGTCCTACGGCCGTACGGTCGCCACCATGGTCTGGGCCGCCATCGTCGCCCTCGGCGTGATCGCCGCCCTCGGCCAGGCGGGCATCGCCACCGCGATCACCGGGCCGATCCTGTATGCGGTCCTCGCCACGATCGTCGGTGTCGTGGTGGTCGGTGTCGGCGGCGGCATGATCATGCCCATGCGGCAGCGCTGGGAGCGCTGGCTGACCACCGCCGAGCGCGAGACCGCGCAGGCCCGCGGCGGCATGTCCGCCTACCAGGCCGGCCGCGAGGACGCCATGCGCAACCAGCCCGCTCGCGAGCGCACCGACATGGGCATGGACCGCGGCATGGAGGGCCGGCGCGACATGCCGCCCGGCTCCACCGAGATGTGACTCAGTCCTGGGCCTTACGAGGCTCCGGAAGCAGGCCGTGCCGCTTGACCAGCCACGTGATGGCGGTCAGGCGGCACACCGCGTAGTCGTGCCCGACGGGCTCGCGCCAGTCCATCTCGCTCAGCGCGTCCAGAAAGCCGAGCGCGTAGTCCGAGAGGTGCTCGGGGTGCGGCGGCTGAGGGCTGAGGTCCGGCGTGGCCGCCCCCAGACGCTCCCTGAGTTCCGCCACGTGCTGGTCCACCGCGGCCGTGAAGGCAGGCTCGAACGCGAACTCCGCGAAGCGGGGCCCGTACGAGGTGCTGATTCTGGCCAGAGGAGACATTCCTCCAAGGTAAGGGGGAGGCAGGTGGGTGCAGAGGGTCTTTTGTCGTGATTTTCGTTACGGCGATTTCCTGGTTTCCGCACACGTGGTGAAATGGCCTCGTTACGCTGGGTTGCATGGTCCATGTGCGCGAACTTGACCCCAATGCCTCTCCCTTGGACTACTTCGGCTACGAGCTGCGCCGCAAACGGGAGGCGGCCGAGCTGACGCAGAAAGAGCTGGGGGGTGTCGTCTTCTGCACGGGCTCCCTGATCGGGCAGATCGAGACCGCGATGAAGGTACCGACGCGGGAGTTCGCCGAGCGGGTGGATGCCGCGTTGATGACCGACGGGTTCTTCTCGCGGTTGGTGGGGCTGGTGCTGAAGAGCCAGTTGCCTAGCTGGTTCCAGCCGTACGCCGAGATGGAGGCGAAGGCGGCTTACATCTCGACGTACCAGGCCCAGGTCGTCTACGGGCTCTTGCAGACGGAAGAGTACGCACGGGCGCTGCTGGAGACTGGCCTTAAGGGCAACGTCGATGAATCGGTGGCCGCACGAATGGAACGCCAGCGGATTCTTGAGCGGGAGCAACCGCCCTTGGCGCTGGTGGTGTTGGACGAGGCCGTCCTGCACCGTCCGATCGGCAGCCCCGAGATCATGCGCAGGCAACTCGACCACCTGCTGAGCTTCCGGAACCAGCGCTGGGTCCGGGTCCAGGTGCTCCCCTTCGAAGCAGGTGAGCACGCCAGCCTGGCTGGTTCGTTCAACCTTCTCCGCTTCGAGAAGAACCCCGACCTCGTCTACACCGAAGACCTCATCGCGGGCCACATGACGGCCAACCCGGAAACCGTCCGGGAAGCCGCCCTCCGTTACGCTTCCGTGCAGGCCTCGGCCCTTTCTCCGAGGGACTCGGCCGCACTGATCGCTCGCGTGATGGAGGAACGCTATGGGGAGCAGCTCGGACCTGACGCGTGCGCAGTGGCGTAAGTCGTCCTACAGCGGCAACACCGGAGGTGATTGCGTCGAGGTTGCCGATCTCACCCCGGCCGCCATTGCCGTACGCGACTCCAAGAACCCCGCTCACGGCGTGCTGACCCTCACCGCCACCGCCTGGGGCGATTTCCTGACGGGTCTCAGCGCAGCCACCAAGTAAGGGAGTTGGTCGCCGCCGCGCGGGCGCCCGGGGCTCGGAGGGACGCCGAACCGTCGGAGACCGTCGCCCTGATGGTGTGCGGACCAGACCCTCGTACGCCCAGTTCCAAGGGCGTGGCCGAGAGGTCGTTCGTCGCGCGGTCGACCCGCTTGCCGTCGGCGTACCAGGTCAGCGTGGGCGCGGCGAGGCCCGTCACCGGAGCCACGTCGACCTTCACGCGTGTCGTCCGCGTGAGCGGCGCTGTCGTCGGGGTCGGGGACGTCAGTGCGTCCGCGTGGGCGTAGAACCCGGCGATCATCGCCTCACGGCCGACGAGGTTGAACTCGGTGGAGGCGAGGGTGCGCATGATCGAGGTGTCGGTCGGGCGGAAGATGCCCGTCTCGTAGTAGCCGCCGCCCTCGTACGTGCCGATGACCGAGCCCGTGGGGTCCTGCTCGCCCAGCCAGCGGTACCACTTGGCCGTACCGAGGTCCCGGTAGGTCGTGAGGTTGACGGTGGCCGGCTCGGGGTCGGGGTAGGCCCCGTAGCCCGCGTACTGGTACTCGTCCGCCAAGTTGCCGATGGAGTGGCCCAGTTCATGGGCGCCGATCAGGTACGAGCGCTCGTTGTCCGAGGACATGGTCGCGATGCCTCGGTACGTGGCGTTGTCGGGCGGGGTGTCGAAGGTGTAGCCCGCGCCGCCGTACTTCGTGGAGTTGGCGATGACGAAGACGATGTCCGCCGCCGGGGCCTTGTTGGCGTAGGTGGTGACCGCGTCCGGGTTCACGCAGAGCAGGCGCTCGATGTCGTCGCAGAAGAAGTAGGAGCCGAGGGCCGTGTCGCGGGTGACGTCGGCGGTGGGGTCGCCGGTGACGCCCGGGTCGGCGGAGGCGGCCTCGACGAGCCAGATGTTGAACAGGCCCCGGTAGCTGCGGTACGGCTCGATCGCGAAGATCTCCTCCAGCTTCTCGCGGGCGTCTGCGCTGAAGTCGCCCTGCTGGGAGGCCGTGTAGCCGTCGCCCATGACCACCAGGTCCAGGCGTCCCGAGGTCGGGCCCGTCTGCTGGAAGGGCGTGACCGGGGTGGTGGCGATCGGGGCGTGCGGCTGCGTGGGAGCCCTGTTCGTGCGGACGTCCGTGTGATGGGGGCGGCCCGCCGTGAAGTACTCCACCTCGTGGACGTCGCCCGGATCCCCCGCCGCCTGGGCCGGTACGGCGCTCCCGGCCGCGATCAGTGCCGCTGTCGCGGCGATCCCCGCGCCGAGGGAGGCGATCCAGCGTGTGCGCGTGCTGTTGCGTATGGGCACGGCGACCTCTCGATAGAGAATGGTTAACTGCGCTTAATCGGTCGCTTAAGTTAGGGGCTCTGCCCGGCAAGGCACAAGGGAAGGGCGGGAGTTGGCATGATGAAGTCCATGCCCAAGAGGGACGAGCCCGAGGTCATCGGCAGACGCGTGCAGGCGCTGCGGCGTGAGCGGGGGCTGACACAGCGGCAGTTGGCCGAGCCCGTCTACACGCCTGCCTACATCTCCACCCTGGAGGCCGGGCGCGTACGGCCCTCCGACGACGCCCTGCGGCATCTCGCCGAGCGGCTGGGCGTCGAGTTCGAGGAGCTGGCCACCGGGCGGCCCGCCCGGCTCGCCACCGACCTGCGGCTGCGGCTCACCGAGGCGCAGCGCACCCTCGCCCTGGGGGAGGCCGAGGAGGCCGCCGGGCTCTACGCCGGGCTGCTGGAGGAGACCGAGGAGTACGGGCTCCTCGAGGAACAGGCCGCCGCCCTGCTGGGGCTCGGGGAGTGCGGGCTCGACACCGGGGACATCGCCGCCGCCCGCGAGCACTTCGAGCGGGCCGAGGCCGTGCTCGCCGACGCGCCCCTGCCGGCCCGGGTGCCCGCGCTGCGCGGCCGGGCCGTCGCGCACTACCTCGCCGGTGAACTGCGCTACGCCGTCTACCTGTTGGAGTCCACCCTCGACGAGCTCAACCGGGGCGGCCTGCACGATCCCGACGCCCTGCTGCTGCTCTACACCGGGGCCATCGCGCCGTACATGGACATGGGCGCCCACGCCCGCGCCGCCCAGGCCGCCGAGTTCGCCCTCGCGCTGGCCCCGCAGGCCGGCGACCCGGCGCTCGTGGCGCGGATGCACCGGTCCGTCGCACGGACGCTGCTCGCCGAGGGGCGGATCGCCGAGGCCGACGCCTCGCTCGCCAAGGCCGCCGAGATGTACCGGCAGCTGAAGATTCGCACCGAGCTGGCCAACTGCCACTGGATGCGCGGCTACGTCTGCGCCCAGAACGGCGAGCTGGAACGCGCCGAGAGCGAGCTGCGCGCCGCCCAGGACATGCTCGCCTCGCAGCGGTCCGCCCTCTACAGCAGCCAGGTCACCGTCGAGCTGGCCGACGTACTGCACCGGCGCGGGAAGTCGCAGGAGGCCTCCGAACTGCTTCAGGACGTGCTCGGGGACCTGTCCTCCGAGCGCGGGGCCGTGCACTCGGCGGCCGCCCACCGGCTGCTCGGGATCATCGCCGAGGACGCCCGCGACACCGAGGCCGCCGAGGAGCACTACGTCCGCGCACTGAGCCTGCTGGAGCGGGCCGGGGCGGCCGGGGACCTCGCCGACCTGTGCCGGATGCTCGGGGATCTGCTGCGGCGGACCGGCCGGGTGGAAGCCGCTCTGGACGCGTACCGGACCGGGCTCGGGCACCGTACCGCCCCGGGCACCACCACCCTGGGGCCGGCGCCCGCCCAGCCCCCGCTCTGAGCCCGTGGCCGGCCGTCCTCAGGGGGTTTTGCGTGGCATACCCCGGGTAGTCGGAGGGCGCCTGCGAGCGGTGGAACGATCGCCGGGAAGGAGGGCTCTGCCGTGGGTCACAGCGACGAGCGGGACCTGGCCTGGGCCCTTGACGCGCTGGCGGACGAGGTGCGTCTCGCCGGGCCCGGCGACATGCTGGGCAGGCTGTGCGACGTGGCCGGCAGCCTGCTGCGGATGACCTGCGCGAGCGTGCTGCTGAGCGGCGACGGGATGCCGGTGCCGCTGACCGCGACCGACGAGCGGGCCGCGCAGGTGATGGAGCTCCAGGCCGACCTCGGCGAGGGGCCCTCGCTGGACGCCGCGAGCACCGGGACGCCCGTCCTCGCCCCGGACCTGTCGGCGGGCCCGGACGTGGAACGCTGGCCCGTCTTCGCGCCCCTGGCGACCACCCTCGGCGTGCAGGCCCTGTACGCGCTGCCGCTCGGCTGCGACCCGTACTGCGTCGGCACCCTCGACCTGTGCCGCGACATCCCGGCCGAGCTGTCCGCCCGCGATCTGCGCACCGCACAGCTCATCGCCGGAGTCGTGACGGTCGCCCTGACCACCCTGCAGTGCCAGGACGAGTACGCCTACGACGGCGAAGGAGGCCCGGAGGACGGCCGGCGGGCGCCCTGGCTCGGTGAGCTGGCCGCCGCGCACGACACCGTCCACCAGGCCGTCGGCATGATCATGGCCCGGCTGCGGATCGCCGCCGACGAGGCACTGGCCCGGCTGCGCGCCCACGCCTTCGCCCGCGGCCGCACCCTGCCGGAGGCGGCCCGAGACATCGTGGCGCACCGAGAGCGCTTCGAGCCGGACCTGTCGATGTAGGGCCGGCGTCGCCGGGGCCAGGACGCGGAAGTCCCTCGCAGCCGGCCTGCTCCGAACGACAGGCCCGTAGCTCACACCTGCACGCGTGCCTGGCGGCGGACCTCCGCCAGGCGGCGGGCGCCCAGATCCACCACCGCGTCGACCGCCTCGGGCGGTACGTCGCCCAGACCGCCGCCGGTCACCGTGAACGCGTCGTCGCCCACGCGCACGGCCGCCGCGAGCAGGGTCAGCGTCACCGGCTCGTCCCCCTCCTCGTCCGTCACCGTCACCAGCAGGCCCTGCCGGGCGTCCCCCGCCTCCGGCAGCGGCAGGTCCGAGACCGTCACCTGCAGCGCACGGTCCCGTGCCGCCTTCGCCGTGAACCCGGAGCACGTGTCCGGCAGCGTCGCCAGCCACTCCAGCGCCCGGTCCACCTCCGCCCGGGGCCGCACGGCGACCTGGTGGCGCAGCTGGGCCTCGTCCCAGTCGTCGTCCAGGCCCACCGCGGCCCGGCCCGGCGCGCCCAGCAGCTCGTCGGTGTACAGCGCCTCCAGCAGCCGCGCACAGTCCGGCTGCGCCGCCGTCGCCTTCAAGAACGCGTCCCGCCAGGTCGCCGCCCCCTGCGTCGGCGCCCACGGCTCCCCCAGGTCGGCCCAGCTGACCAGCGCGGCCCGCGCCTGCGCGTCGGTCAGCGCGGCCGGAGCCGTCGGCGAGGGCGGCTGCTTGCTGGGCTTCGCGGAACGCGTGCCGGCGGACGAGGCCGAGCCGGACGGGTCGGCGCTCTCACCCATGACAAGAGCGGAACACGCACTCGTGACCAGCAACGCGCCCGCGCACAGCAGCGAGCCGAACAGGACACGGGAGGAGCCGGGCGACGCATGGCGAGTCATCGAGGGTGCCTCCGGGGGGACTTACGGCAGGGGGACGTAGACCAACGCCACCACCACCCCGCACCCACCACCAGCGCGGCGGTCCGTCCGGGTGAGCCGCCCCGCCCCGAAAGTCCCCTCAGACGTCCCGGGTGGGGAAGGTGCTCGTGTCGATCTCCACGCGCTCGCCCGTCGCCAGCGTGAAGGTGACCGGTTCGCCGTAGGGGATCTCGACGACCCGGCCGTATCCCGAGGCCGGCGGCTCCGACATCAGCGTGACGGCGGGTCGGCAAGGGCGCTCACCTGCCCTCCGCGCGCCCCAGTTCCCGGCTCACCGCCGCCTCGCCCTGGCCCAGCAGGGTCTCCTCCAGGCTCTGGTCGTCGCGGCGGGAGAAGCGTTCGCCGCGGGCGACGTCCTGCTCGGGCAGGACGCGGCCGCACCATTCGCCGCGGCCGGCGACACCGTCGTCGAAGGGGACGGCGGCGCCCTCGCCGAGCGGGGTCCACCGGCCGGCGTCCCAGCGCAGGGCGAGGAGGTAGGTGTGGCCGGGCTCCAGGCGGGGCGCGTCGCCGGTGGTGAGCTCGGTGCGGTTGCCGGTGGCGCGGTAGGTGGCCCAGCCGGGGGCCGTCAGGCGGAAGTCGCGGCCCATCGCGTGCGCGGGGCGTTCGGCGCTCCACAGGACGCCGTCGGTGCGGAAGGTGACCAGGCGGTCCGTCGCGTAGCGCACCGCGCCGGTCCGGTACTCCCGCCTGTTGGTCTCCTCCTCGGCGGTCGGCGACGCCACCACCACATGGTCGGCGTACGTCACCCAGTTGCGGGCCGTCTGGGACGGCCAGGGGTCGTTGCCGCCGCCGCAGCCCACGACCGTCTCCAGGCCCGGCCGGCCCACCACGACGGCCGCCGCGACCGTCGCGAAGGCGAGTCCGGCCAGGACCGGCCGGCCGGCTCCATGACGGCTGAAAGGTGTCGCGCGCACGTCTGATCCCCCTGCTCCCCCGGCGGCAACGGCGTTGCCCGAGAGGAAGACGATCAAACGGCCCTTCCGGTGGCAGGCCCTAGCCGACGGGGCCCTCGACCGTGTCCAGATACAGCCTGACGTAGCGGTCCACGTCGACGTCCAGGGCGACGTCGACGAGGGCCTGCTCGCGGCCGCCGCCGTGGATCTCGGCCTCGCCGGGGCGGGGGCGGCGGTCCACGAGGGTCTGGCCGCGGGTCGGCCCCGGAGCGAGGGACACCTCGACCGGCAGCAGCCGGGTGGTCAGACCCTCCGGGTCGGCGACCGCGCAGACCGCGCCCGCGTCGCCGATGCCGCCCGCCGGGTCGTCGCCGTCCTCGTCGGGGGTGGCCGGGCGGTGGGCCAGCAGGTCGCCCGCCAGCCGCGCCCCGGGCTCCGTGCTCGCCCGCAGCCGCCGTACGTCCGGGCCCGGCACCAGGA
This sequence comes from Streptomyces sp. NPDC096205, assembly GCF_044763135.1. Lineage (NCBI taxonomy): Bacteria > Bacillati > Actinomycetota > Actinomycetes > Kitasatosporales > Streptomycetaceae > Streptomyces > Streptomyces sp. NPDC096205. Next base: position 433,711 of record NZ_JBIWFS010000003.1, read on the forward strand.
CCCGCTGGAACACGTCCAGCCCGTACATGGTGATCGGCACGTCCGCGGTGAGCAGCATCGCCGCCGCCTCCGGGTCGTGCCACACATTGAACTCGGCGACCGGTGTGGCGTTGCCGCAGGCCACCGCGCCGCCCATGAACACGATCCGCTCGATGTTGCGGGTGACCTCCGGGTGGGTGCGCAGCAGCAGCGCGATGTTCGTCAGCGGCGCGGTGGGGATCAGCGTGACCGGGCGCGGGGAGGCGAGGATCTCGCGGCGCAGCAGCGCCACCGCGTCCAGCTCCACGGGCGTGCGGGCCGGGGCGGGCAGCCCCAGGTCCCCCATCCCGTCCTCCCCGTGCACATGCCGCGCCGACCGCGGCACCTCGACGAGCGGCCGCCCGGCCCCGCGCGCGACGGGGATGTCGGGCGCCCCGGCCTGCTCCAGCACGATCAGGGTGTTGCGGACGACACCGTCCACGTCCGTGTTCCCGGCGACACACGTCACGGCCCGCAGATCGAGCCCCGGGTGGCGCACGGCGAACAGCAGCGCCAGGGCGTCGTCCACCCCCGTGTCGCAGTCGATGATCACCGGAACGGTCTGACCGGTCATGGCAGGGCTCCTTTCACCGGGCCCGGACACGGGGTCCCTCTGACCGGGACCCTACGCCGCACCCTCACTCCACCAGCGCCATCTCCCGGTCCGTGTTGTTCAGCCGGCGGCCCCCGTCCGGGGTGACGGTCACGATGTCCTCGATCCGCACGCCGAAGCGGCCCGGGAGGTAGATGCCGGGTTCGACGGAGAAGCACATGCCGGGGACGAGAGGCTGTTCCTCGCCCTCGACCATGTACGGCGGCTCGTGGGTGGTGACGCCGATGCCGTGGCCGGTGCGGTGGATGAAGTGGTCTCCGTAGCCGGCGTTCTCGATGACCGCGCGGGCCACCCGGTCGATGAGCTGGCAGGGCACTCCCGGCCGCACCGCCTCGAACGCCTCCTGCTGCGCCTCGCGGACGATGCCGTGGACCCGGATCTCCTCGCGGGTGGGCTCGCCGACATGGACGGTGCGGGTGGTGTCGGAGCCGTAGCCGTCGAGCAGGCCCCCGAAGTCCAGCACGACCATGTCGCCCTCCTGGATCACCCGGTCGCCCGCCTCGTGGTGCGGGTTGGCGCCGTTGGGGCCCGAGCCGACCACCGTGAAGTCGACCTGCTCATGGCCGTGCTCCAGCAGCAGCCGGGACAGGTCGGCCGCGACCTCGAACTCCCTGCGGCCCGCGAACCGCACCGAAAGCAGCTCCTCGTACGTGGCGTCCGCCGCCGCCCCGGCCGCCTCCAGCCGCGCGATCTCGTGCTCGTCCTTCACCGCCCGCAGCATCGGCAGCGAGGTCGTCAGCGCCCGGTACGCCGTCAGCGGCAGCGCCTCCTGCAGGCCCAGCAGATGCAGCGCCCACGCCGAGTCGGACACCCCGTAGCGGCCGCCCGGCCGCAGCAGACCGGCCGCGGCGGCGTACGGGTCCTGGCCGTCGCGCCACTCCGTCATGCGCAGCACGCCCGCGCCGGGCGCGGTCTCGGCGTCGGGCCGCTCCAGCGCGGGCACCAGCAGGCGCGGCTGGGACTCGGGGGCGAGGACGAGCAGGGTGAGACGCTCCGTGAGCGCGGTGGGCTGGTAGCCGCACAGCCACACCATGTCGGGGCCGGGGGTGACGAGCAGCCCGGAGAGCCCGGCGGCGACCGCGTCCTGGGTGGCGCGGCGTATGCGCTCGGCGTAGTCCCGCTCGGTGAACGGCGCCGGCGCCGGTGCCTCGGTCATGGTGTCCGTCCCTGTCCCTGTCCGTGTCCGTGGCCGTGGCCGTCGGCCGTAGGTACGGCCGTACGGGTGAAAACGGCTAGTAGCGCACCGCGCGTGACACCTCCGCGCGGACCTCGGCGTCCAGCTTGCGGTTGCTGCGGGCGGTGGCCGTCTTCTCCTTGCCCGCGGGCACGTCGGAGACGGTCACCACGACGGCGTCCCGGAAGTTGCCGTCCTTGTCCTTGAAGTCGACCTGTACGGCGAAGGACTTGGCGGAGTCGGCGTCGTTCGCCACGGTGACCTGGGCCGTCGCCCGACCGTCGGAGCCGACGGAGGGTGCGGCGACCTCCACGTCGTCCTTGGCGTCGGTCCCGTTCTTGATCTCGTCGAACTTCCGGCCGGCCTCCGCCGTCGCCGAGGCCCAGGCGTCGGTGGCCCTCGATGCGGCCGACTCCACGGCGGAGGCGGCCTTGCTGACGGTCGAGGACGGGCTGTCGTCGTCGGAGCAGCCGGTCAGGGCCGCCGTACCGGCGAGCAGGGCCAGGGCCGCGCCCGCCGCCCGGCGCGTGAGGGAACCGTCCATGTCTGTGCCGCCTCCGTCGGGATGCCTCGCTCTCTCCAGTGAAGTTCGGTGCCGCGCCCCGCGCATGCCGGGGCGCCCGGACGGCGCATCCGGCGGCCCCGGAGCCGGCCTCAGGTTCACCCGGGGGCGGGTTCCTCGCGCCATTCACGCTCGGCATCCGGTTGCCTACGCTGTGATGGTCGGATGGAACGCTACGGGGGTCGCATGGGATTCGGCTTCGGACAGCGGCGGGGCGGTCAGCTACCCGTGGAACTCACCAGCTTCGTCGGCCGCGGCGAGGAACTCGCCCTGATCGACGCGGCGTTGGCGCGCTCCCGGCTGGTGACGCTGGTGGGCCCCGGCGGGGTCGGCAAGAGCCGCACCGCGCTGCGGGCCGCCGCCTCGCGCGCCGGGCGGTACGCGGACGGGGTGCGGCTGGTGGAGCTGTCCGCGCTGCACGACCCGGAACTGATCCCGGCCACGCTCGCGGGCGTGCTGGAACTGCCCGAGCAGTCCGGGATGAGCCCGCTGGACGCGGTCGTGGAGCACCTCAGAAGCCGCCGTCTGCTGCTGGTGCTGGACACCTGTGAGCATCTCGTCGACGCGTGCGCGATGCTCTGCGACATACTGCTGCGCGAGGCGGCCGGGCTGAGCGTGCTCGCCACCAGCAGACAGCCGCTGGACGTGCCCGGCGAGCACTGCGTGCCGATCGCGCCGCTGGCCCGGCAGGACGCCGTCGACCTGTTCGTGCAGCGCGCCGCCGCCGTCACCGGCGGGCTCGCGCCGACCGGCGCCGACCGCGAGCGCACCCTCGCCCTGGTGGACCGGCTCGACGGCATCCCGCTCGCCCTGGAGCTGGCCGCCGTACGGCTGCGGGCGGTGCCGCTGGCCGAGCTGGTCGCCCGGCTGGACCGCCGCTTCGAGGTCCTCACCGGCGGACGGCGCACCTCGCTGACCCGGCACCAGACCCTGCGCACCGCCATCGACTGGTCCCACGACCTGTGCACCCCGCTGGAGCGGCTGCTGTGGGCCCGCCTGTCGGTGTTCGCCGGCTCCTTCACGCTCGCCGCCGCCGAACGCGTCTGCGCGGGCGGTGAACTGGCCGGGCCTCGGGTGGTGGAGGCGCTGATCGGGCTGGTCGACAAGTCGGTCGTGCAGCGCATCGGCGAGGACGGCGACCGCTACCGCCTCCTGGACACCATCCGCGAGTACGGCGCCGGCCACCTGGCCCGCACCCCGGACGAGGAGACGGCCGTACGGCAGCGGCACTTCGCCCACTACGAGGAACTCGTCGGCCGCTCCTGGGACGAGCTGCTCACCCCCGCCCAGATCCCCCTGCACCGCACGGTCCGCGAGGAGCTGCCCGATCTGCGGGCCGCCCTGGAGTACGGCCTCGGCGGCGGCGACAGGGCGCCCGAGGCACTGGAGATGGCCGCACGGCTGGCCCCGTACTGGCGGGCCATGGGCACCCTGTCCGAGGGCCGTTACTGGATCGACAAGGGCCTCGGGCACACCGCGGACGACGGGCCCGAGCGGGCCTGGGGTCTGCTGATGACCGGCGTGTCCGCGGTGTGGACGGCCGACCTGGCGACGGCCCTGGAGTACTTCCCGCAGGCCCACGAGACGGCACGGCGCTGCGGCGAGGCGCGGGTGGAGCTGTTCGCCGAGGCCTATCTGGGCGCGATGACCGCGATCGGCGGCCAGGTCGAGGAGGGCCTGGCCGCGCTGGAGGACGCCCGGCTGCGGATCGTGGCCTCCGGCGACACGCTCGGCATCGGGGTCGTGCACTACGAAGGGGCCCTGTTACGGGCCGTGTTCGGGGACACGGCCGGGGCGCTGGAGCTGTGCCGGATTGGCCTGGAGCTCCTTCAGGGCACCGGGGACCGGCAGTTGTACGCCTCCACGCTGACCGTGCAGGGCGTCATCCTGTGGCTGGCCGGACAGTACGAGGAGAGCGAGGGCCCGCTGCGGCGCGGCCTGGAGGCCGCGAGCGAGGTCGGCGAGGTGCTGGTGGCGGCGCTGGCCTGTCTGGGTCTGGCCTGGCAGGCGGCCCGGCAGGAGCGCTGGCCGCGGGCGGCCCGGCTGCTGGGCTACGCCGACAGCGCCCGCCGGCTGTCCGGCGACCCGGTGGCGATGCTGCCGCGCCTGCTGGAGGAGCAGGAGGCCGTCCAGAAGACCGTGCGCGCGGCGCTGGGCGCCGAGGAGTTCGAGCGGTGGCGGCAGGCGGGGGAGCGGATGTCGGGGCGGGAGGTGCTGGAGGAAGCGCTGGACGCGGTGCCGGAGGCGGTGCGGACCGGCAGTGACGGCCCCGACGGCACTCCCGTGCGCGGCACCGCGACCGTGGCCCGGCCACCGGCCCCCCGCCCCTCACCGGAACGGTCCGTCGACGCCCTCACCCGCCGCGAACGCGAGGTGGCCTCCCTGGTCGCCCAGGGCCTGTCCAACCGGGAGATCGCCGAGCGGCTCGTCATCTCCAAGCGCACGGTCGACGCCCATGTCGAGCACATCCTCGCCAAGCTGGGCATCACCTCGCGCACGGAGATCCCGGCCGTGCACACCTAGGTATACGGAGGTACTCCTTCCGGGCGACCGGAGCGGGTCGTACGTCCGCGGGGGGCGGGCGGAATAGGTGTACGGATCTCCGCGGGTCACCGATGCGGCGGGCCGCCCGGCACGCCAACCTTGGGGACACCGCCCGGAGGACGGCAGTGCCGGTGCCGGCAGTTGTATTTCCCCCACGGCTGTCATGGCAAAGGTGTCCGGCCCGAGCCTCCTCCCGGCGGTACACACGCGGGGCTGCCCCTGGTCGGCGGGGCAGCCCCGACTCCACCGAGATCCGGGGCAACCCTGCGGGCCGTCCGGCGGTCCACTGTGCATGTCCCAGATACTCAACGGCCGCCGCGTCACGGCCACCTACGACGCGGAGGCCCTCCGCATCGACCGCTCCGGCCGGCGCACCGACATCCCGCTGGCCGCCGTACGGGAGGTCCGCACCCCGGCCGAGCGGGTCGTGGAGGTCGTGCTCACCGACGGGGCCGTGCATCGCGTCGAGGGCGGCAACCCGACCGCCACCAGCGCGTTCGTCGCCGCGCTGAGCGGTGTGCTGCCGCCGCGGCGCGACCCGGCGGGCAGCGCGCTGGTGACGACGAGCGGGTCGCGCGAGACATCGGTGTGGTGGCTCTTCGGACCGCTGATCCTGCTGGTGCTGGCCTACCTCGGCTACGCCGCCTGGGTCGCCTCCACCCAGGGCGTGCGGGTCCTCGGGGTGATCGTGGGGCTGCTGCCGCTGTTCATCGGCCTGCTGCTGTTCTTCGGGGGCCTGGAGGAGACCACCCGGCGGATCACGCTGGCGCGGCGCGGCATCACCGTGGAGGCGTACGCGAGTTCGCGGCGGCGGGGGTCCACCTACTACCGCTACACCGACGCCGACGGCCAGGAGCACCTCTACAACTGCCGGCGCAACGTCCAGCGCACCCACATCGTGTACGACCCCCGCAACCCCGGCACGGCCGCGCATGTGCAGTGGCCGCCGTTCCTGCTGCTGAAGCTGTTCACGATGATCGTCCCCGGCGGCCTGCTGCTGGTCGTCGGCGTCGTCATGGTGTTCGGGGCGCTGTGGTGAGAGGCCGCCGGGTCCTGCTGTTCCAGGTGCGCACCCTGCACGCGGACGGCGAACGGGCCGTACGCACGGGGCTGTTGCGCACGGTCGCCGCGCGGCTGCTCGCCGGGGCCGCGGTGGTGCTGGGCTGGACGGCCGCCGGGCTGCCGGCGGTGCGGCCGGAGCGGGAGACGCACCCGTACGTCCTGATGGCCGGGTTCGCCGCGCTCGGCTGCTGGGCGCTGTGGACGCTGCTGCTGTGGCGCAACGCGGTGTGGGTGCGGCGCGGGCTGGTCACCGACGCCGGCACGAAGAGGCTCGCGGTGTCCGGGCTCGACCCGGCCGGCGGAGACCCGGAATGGATGTGGGCCGTGCTGCGCACCGGGAACGTGCTGCTGATGGGCGTGCCCATCGGCGGGCTGCTGCTCGCCCTCGGCGTGGAGGACGGGACGCCGCCCTCGCCCTGGTGGTGCCTCGGCGGTCCCCTGGTGCTGACCGGCCTGATGGGCGCGGTCGTCAGCGGGTTCGGCCTGGGCGCCTCCGGCGACGACTGCTGGACACCGCTCGGGGCGCTGGGCTGGCTGCTGATCTACGGGGTGCCGTTCCTGCTGGCCGTGCCTTGGCTGAGCGGCACGCACAGGACGTGGAGCGCCGGGCTGGTCTGCCTGGCGATCCTGTGGCTGCTCATCGCGCCGCTCGCCCGGCTCGCCAAGGACGACCCGGGCAGATCCTCCCACTGAGGAAACCCGCTGGACTTGGAGTGCGCTCCAGCACTTAGCGTGCGCGGCATGAGCATGCGTTATCGCCCGCTGGGGCGCACCGGTATCGAGGTCAGCAGCTACTGCCTGGGCACGATGATGTTCGGCTTCGTGGGCAACGGCGACCACGACGACTGCGTACGGATCGTGCACGCCGCGCTGGACGCGGGCATCAACTTCGTGGACACCGCGGACATGTACTCCTCCGGCGAGTCCGAGACCATCGTCGGCAAGGCGCTGCGGGGGCGGCGCGACGACGTCGTCCTCGCGACCAAGGTGCACTTCCCGATGGGGGAGGGCCGAGGCCGCAGCGGCAACTCGCGCCGCTGGATCACCCGCGCCGTCGAGGAGAGCCTGACCCGGCTCGGCACCGACTGGATCGACCTCTACCAGGTGCACCGGCCGGACCCGACGACCGACGTCGAGGAGACCCTGGCCGTCCTCGGTGATCTGCAACGGCAGGGCAAGATACGGACGTTCGGCTGCTCGTCCTTCCCGGCCGAGGAGATCGCCGAGTCCCACCATGTCGCCGAGCGGCGCGGACTGCCGCGCTTCCGCACCGAGCAGCCGCCGTACTCGCTGCTGGCGCGCGGGGTGGAGCGCGCGGTGCTGCCGACCGTCGCGCGCTACGGCATGGGCGCGCTGACCTGGGCGCCGCTCGCCTCCGGCTTCCTCACCGGCAAGTACCGCAAGGGGAGTGCCATCGACCTGAGCGCGGGGCGTGCGGCGATCACGCCGTGGCGCTTCGACCCCGAACTTCCCGAGAACGTCAGGAAGTTGGAGGCCGTCGAGCAGCTGATCGGCGTCGCCGACGACCTCGGCTGTACGCTGCCGGAACTGGCAGTCGCCTTCCCGCTGGTGCACCCGTCCGTGACCTCGGTGATCCTGGGCCCGCGCACGCTGGACCAGCTCCAGGGGCTGCTCAAGGGTGCTGCGCTGACGCTGCCGGACGAGGTGCTGGACCGCATCGACGAGATCGTGCCCCCGGGCACGGACCTGTACCGCGCGGACGGCGTCTGGCAGCCGGCCTCGCTGACCGACCCCGCGCTGCGGCGCCGGCCGCAGGTGCAGCGGGCCGCGGCGGGCTGACCGCGTGCCGCGGGCGCATCACGGGCGCTGAGGCGCATTCCGGCCACGGAGCGTGCTCCGGGACGAGGGGTCGGGAGCGGTGACGGCCGGACGCGTGTGGGGCATCGTGACGCCCTGGAAGGGCCCGGTGTCCGCCGGGCGGGGGCGGGGGCGTCCTGAGGGCGTGCCCGGAACGAGAGGGAGAGACCATGCCGTCGCCGTCGTCGCCCTTGCGGCCGCAGCCTGTCCTGGAGGCGCCGACCGCTGCCGCGGTGTTCCTCGTCGTCACCGTCGAGCCCGGTGGGGAGGACCGTACGCGCGTCCTGCTCGGGGAGTTGGCGGGGCTGGCGCGGGCGATCGGCTTCGGGCGGCCCGAGGGGCGGCTGACCTGTGTGGCCGGGATCGGCGCCCAGGCCTGGGACCGGCTGGCCGGCGGACCGCGCCCGGCCCTGCTGCGGCCCTTCCGGGAGCTGGCCGGGCCCCGGCACCGGGCCGTGGCCACCCCCGGCGACCTGCTGTTCCATGTCCGCGCCGAGCGGCCCGACCTGTGCTTCGCGCTGGCCGCCGAGATCGTCCGGCGGCTCGGTGACACGGCCGTCGTGCAGGACGAGGTGCAGGCGTTCGCGTACTTCGACTCCCGCAATCTGCTGGGCTTCGTGGACGGCACGGAGAACCCGGTCGGGGTGGAGGCCGCCGAGACCGCGCTCGTCGGCGACGAGGATCCCCGCTTCCGCGGCGGGAGTTACGCCCTCGTCCAGAAGTATCTGCACGAGGTCGACGCCTGGGAGAAGCTGTCGGTCGAGGAGCAGGAGCGCACGGTCGGCCGCACCAAGCTGACCAACCTGGAGATCCACGCGCCCGGTTCGCACGTCGACGTCAACACCGTCACCGACGCCGAGGGCGCCGAGCGGCAGATCCTGCGCGGCGCGATGCCCTTCGGGCGGCCGGGGCACGGCGAGTTCGGCACGTACTTCATCGCCTACGCCGCCGATCCCGACGTCCCCGAGACGATGCTGCGCCGCATGTACCTGGGCGCCGAGGAGACCGGCCCCGACCCGCTGCTGGACTTCTCCCGGCCGGTGACGGGCACACAGTTCTTCGTGCCGTCGGCGGACTTTCTGGAGGAACTGGGCGACGGCTGAGGGCCGTTCAGTCGCGCGGCAGCACGGTCACCCGGTGCAGATTGCAGCCGGAGTGGTCCCCTTCGGTCTGCTGCGCCTTGAGGGCCATGCTGACCAGGCTCAGCAGCAGGTCGACGTCCGTGTCGCAGTCGAGGTGGACGGTCACCCAGCGCGAGCCCGGCACCAGTCGGACGGCGGTGGACTCCCGCAGGTCGGCGGACCAGCGGCCCAGCGAGGAGTCGGTCAGATGCAGGTCGACGTCGTGGCCGGTGTGGAAGTGGACTATCTCGCCGTGCGGGGAGCGAAGCGCCTGGCCCGTTCCGCAGCCGGCCGGACCCGGCGTCAGGTCGGGCCACACGGCGAGACGTTCCCGGGCGCGCTGGGCCGGAGTCATGCGCCCATGGTCGCCCCATCACCCTGCGGACACCAGCGGTTGAGCGTTCCGTAACGCGCCCGTGAGCTTCGGCGAGCGCAGCGTCCCCCCGCGCTCACACTCAGCGCGCGACGAGGACGAGGACGAGGGGGGGCCGTCATGCTGAAGGCGGCCCGGGTGCGCGGGGCGGGCGGGCGGGCCTTTGCCATCTCTTTACAACCCGGTCCGTCGCTGTCTCGTCTCTGAGCTCGATCCGTCACCGACGAGAGAGAACGAGACCCATGCGACGCACCGTCCTCAGTGCCCTGGCCGTTGCCTGTGCCGCCGTCCTGGCGGGCGGCGGGGCCGCCTTCGCCGACAGCCCGGCCCCGGCCCCCTCCGCCTCGCCCACCCCCCCCCCCGCCCCCCCCCCCCCCCCCCCCCCCCCCCGGGGCCCCCCCCCCCCCCCCCCCCCCCCCGCCCCCCCCCCCCCCCCCCCCCCCCCCCCCCCCCCCCCCCCCCCCCCCCCCCCCCCCCCCCCCCCCCCCCCCCCCGACCCCGGCGCCCACCGAGGCACCGGCGACCGCCGTGCCGTCACCGGTGCCGACGGAGGCGTCCGAAAAGAACGGCGGCCAGGTGTCCGTCGTGCCCAGCGGCGCGCCCGACACCGGCGTGGCGGCGTCGACGGGTGGCTCCTCCCGGGCGGGCGTCGGAGCGGCCGGGGCCGCGACGCTGCTCGCCGCGTCCGGCGGGATCGCCTTCGTCGTACGGCGCCGGCGGGCGACCGGGGCATGACCGCACTGTCCAGGCGGGCCTTCGCCGCAGCCGGTGCGGCGGGCGCGGCCGCGCTGTTCACAGGCTGTGGAGGAGGGGGCGGCGGCGAGGACCGGCACGCCGACCGGGCCGTCGACCGGCCTGAGGCGTCCCCCCGCCCGGCCGCCCGTCCCCTCGCCCGGTCCGAGCCGGTGCGGCTGCGGATACCGGCCGCCGATGTCGACACCCCGGTCATCCGGCTCGGGCTGGCCGAGGACGGGACCGTGGAGGTGCCGCCGGTCACCGAGCACGACCGGGCCGGCTGGTACCGGCACTCGCCCACGCCCGGCCAGACCGGCCCGTCGGTCCTGCTCGGCCATGTCACCGTCGGCCCCTACGGCGACGGCGTCTTCCGCCGGCTGGCCGGGGTGCGGCGCGGCGACCGGGTCGAGGTGCGGCTGAAGAACGGCCGTACGGCGGTGTTCGCGGTGACCACCGTACGGACGGTGGCCAAGGCCGACTTTCCCGCCGACGACGTCTACGGTGACGTGAGCCGCCCGGAGCTGCGGCTGATCACCTGCGGCGGGCCCCGTACCGGGGACGAGTACCGCGACAACGTGATCGTGTCCGCCGCGCTGATCCAGGGGAGCCCCGAGGCTTGAAACGGTCCCGCGACCAGGCGGCCTCCGAGCTGTTCGCCGCCCTGTACCCGCGTCTCGCCGGCTGGTGCCGGCGGCTCGTCGACGACGACGAGACCGCCCACGAGGTCGCCTCGGAGGCGTTCACCCGGCTGTGGGCGCGCTGGACGAAGGTGGACGAGCCGCGCGGCTTCCTCTACGTCACCGCGGCCAACCTGGTCCGGGACCACTGGCGCAAGCTGGAGCGCGAGCGGCACGCGGTGCGCCGGGCGACGACGGAGGCGGCGGTGCGGCCGCACCCCGAGCAGGCCGACCCCTCGGTGCGGCTCCTCGTACAGTCGCTGCCCGACCGGCTGCGCATCCCGATCCTGCTGCACTACTACGCTGACATGCCGATCCGGGAGGTGTCCGTGCTGACCGGACGCAAGGAAGGAACCGTCAAGGCCGACCTGCACGCGGCCCGCGAACTGCTCCGCGTCCACCTGAGGAGAAGCCTTGACCACTCGCTTTGACGAGGACTTCGACGACGCAGAGTCCGGCCGCGACGACCCGCTCACGGTGCTGCTCGGCCCGCCGACCGGGCATCTCGCCCCGCCGCCCGGTCACTACGCGGCCCTGCGCCGGGCCGCGTCCCGCCGCCGGCTGCTGCGCACCGCCGCGGGTGCCGTGCTGACGTGCGCGGCGCTCGCCCTGGCCGCGCTCCCGCTGTATCTCGCGGGCTCGGACGGTCCGGCCCGTCCCGCGCCGCCGCTGGCCCCGGCGCCGGCGCCGACGAGCGGGGCACCGACTCCGGAGCGGAGCCTTCCGAGGGTCAGCGAGGTGCCGTCCCCCGCCCCGTCCCTGCCGCCGGGCCCCGAGGAGTCCCCGGCGGAGACGGCCTCGCCCAGCTCCCCGGCCACCGAGGCGCCCACCCCCACGGCCGTACCCTCACCGACCGGCTGACGTGCCCTCAGCCCTCGACGCCGGTCGAGGTGTGCGCGGCGCCGACCGGCTTGGACTCCGGGGAGCCGCGCTGGCGCAGATACACCGACAGGATGGCCATCGAGGCGACGGCCAGCAGCTCGGACTGCCAGTTCTGCAGGGTGCGGTTCCAGAAGTCGGCCGTGCCGATGTACTGCGACCAGGTGAGGGGCGCCTGGAGGTCGCGCAACTGCATCTCGTCGTAGGCGGCCGTGCCGGCGATCGACTGGGCCAGCCAGGACCAGAGGAAGATCACCGCGAACACGATGCCCAGCGAGCGCCCGTACACCCGCTGCCGCCAGCCCCCGGCGGAGGCCCAGCGCGGCGAGGAGGCGACCGCGTGCGGGCCGACCATCTGCTCCTTGTCGCTCTCCGGGCCCGCCTTGTGCAGCTCCTTGGACTCGGGCGAGCCGCGCTGGAGCAGCCAGACGGTGGCGAAGACGTAGAGGAAGAACTGCAGGTACTCCGACTGCCAGTTCTCGGTGACGTCGACGGCGAAGTCGGAGGTCGCCAGGTAGTCGGGGAAGCTCAGCGGGTGCAGTCCGTCGGCGACGAGCTGATTGTTGAACTCGGCGTGCCCGGAGACGGCCTGTCCCGCGACGGTGAGCAGGAAGCCGGCGCCGAAGGCGAGGGTGAGGCCGTTGTGCTTGAGGTACCGGGTGAGGCGGCTCATCGGTGCATCAGTCCCACGGCCGTGAAGTAGGCGAGGCCGCCGCAGACGGTCACCAGCAGCAGGGTGAACAGGGAGCGCATCGCCGCCTCACCCGCCCTTGACCTGGCACTGGTAGGGCCGCTGGGGGCGTGGCTCGCAGCCCGCCGCGGTGATCCTCCAGCCGGTGGGGAAGCGGGACAGGAACAGCGTGTCGGTGTCCAGCACGACCCGCGCCTGCTGCCCGTAGACCTGCACCGACCGCACCCGGCCGTCGTAGGTCAGGTCCTCCTGGAGCAGGGCCTCGGGGCAGGGCGACTCGGCCGACTGCTCCAGCTCCTGCCGGGTCTCGGGGGCCAGAGCCGCGCAGGCGCGCGGGCCGTCGGCCTGCCGGACACTCTCGGCGAAGCGCAGCGCCGCCCGCGACGCCGCCGTCTCCCGCTCACCGAGCGTCGCACAGCCGGCCAGACAGACCGCCGGCGCGACAAGGGCTGCCCACCTCCAGCGCCGCAAGGGACCTCCCGGGTCGAGTCGTGACAGGGAGGCCCATGCTGACCCGGCCTGCCCGCGGGGCGGGTCAGCCGCGCCGGAGCGGAGCGACGGGTTCCTTCGGGAGGCGGTTCCTCGCCGTCGGCGGCTGCCCCGCCGTAGACATGCGTCCACGGCGTCAAGTTGTGTAATCCAGCTCGGTCATTGCGGCCCCACGAACCAGGCCGGCCATCGTGCTGAGGTCCAGCTCGCTGAGGTACGACACGAGAGCATCCCTGGTTTCGCTCAGCCGGTCGGTAAGGGTGGGCAGTCCCAGATCGGCGGGCACGATCACGCGGCGGAAGCTCGGCTGTTCGATCGCCCGTGCGATGAGCTGCTCGGCGAGCCCTCCGAATTGGCTGCTCACTACCGCGGCTCGTCGGACCGCTTCGCATGCCTCAGCCGCCGACGAGACCAACGAGTTCGGTGAGGCCGTCCACGCGCCAGTCGGCGGCCGCGACGACATCGTCGGCGTCCGCCCACAGATGACCCCATGGGCCGCGGCGGAGGTGTGCCGTGCGCAGCCGGGATGCCTTCGCCGGAAACACGTCATTGGCCGGGTGATCGCCGACGTAGAGAGTCGCGCTCGGCGCTGCCTGAGCGACCTCGATGACACGCTCGAAGAACACGGGATCCGGCTTCGCCACGCCCCACTCCCCCGACACGGCGATCAGGTCGGCCGGGAGCTCCAGTTCACGCAAGAGCTGCCCCGCGCGCGCGGTCTGGTTCCCCGCGATGATCACGCGCACGCCGAGGTCGCGGAGCGCTGACAGCGCGGGACGGACGTCGTCGTACAGATCACTTTCGTCCAGGTACTCGCCGCGGCCGGCTGCTTCGCGGGCTGCGTACTCGGCCGCGAGGTCGATGCCCGGCCGGGCGAGGCGGAGGGCTTCTGCGTTGTCCTTCCCCTGGGCGACGACGGCGCCGACGAGGGCGGACAGCGTGTGGCGAGGAATGTTCAGCCAGTCAGCCCACGATGCCCAGTATCGGTCGTCGCGGGTGATGGTCTCGCCGACGTCGAACACGATGGTCTCGATCACGCTGGGAGCCTATGCAACTCTGACAGGGAGGGCTCCACTCGAAGCTGCCGCCGACGTCCACGCCGTAGGAGATACGCAGCTGTCCGAGCAGTCCCCGCGCCGGGCCGCCGGTCTCGCCGGGCCCGACCCGGTTTCACCGACCCCACCGCCGCCCCGCCCGGCTGAAACCACCTTGAAACCGCGGTGAACCGCCCGGGCCGCACAGTCCTCCGCATGACGACGACACGGACGACACAGCACGGACCGGCGATCGAGGCCACGGGGCTGCGCAAGGCCTACGGGGACAAGACGGTCCTCGACGGGATCGACTTCCAGGTGCCCGCCGGGACGGTGTTCTCGCTCCTCGGCCCCAACGGCGCCGGCAAGACCACAGCGGTCAACATCCTCACCACGCTGATCTCCGCCGACGCCGGGCAGGCCAGGATCGCCGGGTACGACCTGGTCGCCGAGGCGCAGAAGGTGCGGGGCGCGATCGGGGTCACCGGGCAGTTCTCCGCGGTGGACGGGCTGATCACCGGCGAGGAGAACATGCTGCTGATGGCCGACCTGCAGCACCTGTCCAAGCAGGAGGGCCGCCGGGTCACCGCCGAGCTGCTGGAGCGTTTCGACCTCACCGAGGCCGCGAAGAAGCCCGCCTCCACCTACTCGGGCGGCATGAAGCGCCGCCTCGACATCGCGATGACCCTGGTCGGCAGCCCGCGGATCATCTTCCTCGACGAGCCGACCACCGGACTCGACCCGCGCTCCCGCCACACCATGTGGCAGATCATCCGCGAGCTGGTCTCCGGCGGCACCACCGTCTTCCTCACCACCCAGTACCTGGAGGAGGCCGACCAGCTCGCCGACCGGATCGCCGTCCTCAACGGCGGCAAGCTCGTCGCCGAGGGCAGCGCCGAGGAACTCAAGCGCCTGGTCCCCGGCGGCCACGTCCGGCTCCGCTTCTCCACCCCGGACGCCTACGAGCGGGCCGCCACCGCCCTGCGCGAGGTCACCCGCGACGACGAGGCGCTCGTCCTGCAGATCCCCAGCGACGGCAGCCAGCGCGAACTGCGCGCCATCCTCGACTGGCTCGACGCGGCCGGCATCGAGGCCGACGAACTGTCCGTGCACACCCCCGACCTCGACGACGTGTTCTTCGCCCTGACCGGCAACACCGTCCCCGCCCAGGCCGCCCAGAAGGAGACCTCCCGATGAACTCCGCCACCCTCTCCGTCCGCGACAACCTCACCATGCTGCGGCGCAACCTCCTGCACGCCCGCCGCTACCCCTCCCTCACCCTGAACCTGCTGCTCACCCCGATCATCCTGCTGCTGCTGTTCGTGTACGTCTTCGGTGACGTGATGAGCGCCGGCATCAACGGCGGCCACGCCGACCGCGCCGAGTACGTCGCCTATCTCGTCCCCGGCATCCTCATGCTGACCGTGGCCATGACCTCGCTCGGCACCGCGGTGTCGGTGGCCACCGACATGACCGAGGGCATCATGGCCCGCTTCCGCACCATGGCGATCTCCCGCGCCTCCGTGCTGATCGGCCATGTGATCGGCAGCGTGATCCAGACGCTGATGGCGCTGGTGCTGCTCCTGGGCATCAGCTTGGCCATCGGCTTCCGGCCCGACGCCTCGCCGCTGGAGTGGCTCGCCGCGGCCGGACTGATGGCGCTGGTCAGCCTCGCCCTGACCTGGCTCGCGGTCGGGATCGGCCTGATCAGCCCGAACGCCGAGGGCGCCAGCAACATCGGGACGCCGCTGGTCATGCTGCCCTTCCTGTCCAGCGCGTTCGTGCCGGTCGACGCCATGCCGGGCTGGTTCAGCTGGTTCGCCGAGTACCAGCCCTTCTCGCCCGCCATCGAGACCCTGCGCGGACTGCTGCTGGGCAGCGAGATCGGCACCCGCAACGCCGTCCTGTCCGTCGCCTGGTGCCTGGGCCTGAGCGTGCTGGGCTACTTCTGGTCCAAGGCGAAGTTCAACCGCGAGCCGCGCCGGTGAGCAGCCGCAGGGCCTCGGCCCGCAGCTCCTCCGGCCCCAGGGCGGCGTACCTCGACCTCGCGTCGGTGTATGCCGCCCTGTCGGCGTGCTCGGCCGCCTCCCGGGAGCGCGCCGAGGACAGCGAGGGGAAGTCCCGCAGCACCGGCATGCGTTCGGCGAGCGCCACCAGCCGTACGGCCGACGTGTCGCCGGAGGCGAGCCCGGCGAGGCCGAGCGCCAGCAGGACCGTGCCGTACACCGGCGCCTCCACCGGGGACGCCTCACCCGGTGTGCCGGACAGCAGCGGCAGCAGCCGGGTGCGCAGCTCGCCCGCGAGCCCGGCCACCGGCTCCAGCCTTCCGTGCCGGGCGTGCGCGGCCAGCGTGGCCGCCCGCACCTGGAGCGACCACGGCGCCACGAACGGATCGCCCTCGTGCAGCAGGCTGTCCGCGTCCACCCGCTGGACCGACCGCCGCCACAGCCCCAGCCCGACCTCGGTCAGCCCGCGGGCCAGCGCGATCTCCGCCCGGGCCGGCAGGTCGGGGGAGTAGATCTGGTCGGACACCGTCGGCCGGTCCAGCTCCGCCAGGTCCAGCCAGTACTCCGCCTCGTCGACCTCCCCGCGCTGCAGACAGGCCATCACCAGCCCCCACCGCACCCCGATCGAGTCCGCCCAGTCGCCGAACTCGCCGAGCACGTCCAGCGCGGCCCGCAGATGCTCGTACGCCTCCGCGCCCTTCTCCGCCTGCAGACAGAGCTCGCTGATCCTGCCGTGGCCGAGCAGCAGCATGCTCGGGTTGTCGAGCGGGGCCAGCGCCCGCAGCGTGCGCCGGGCGTACTCCAGCGCCCGCTCGGTCCGATGCCCGGACGACTCCCACACATAGCTGGCGACGCACGCCGCGACCCCCGCGAGCAGCGGCTCCTCCGCGTCGCACAGCTCCTCCAGCCGCGCGTACCCGGGCGGATACATGTCCGGTACGGCGCACAGGACGACGGACAGCGCCCGCAGCAGCGTGTCCGGCGGGGCGGGCGGCAGCCGGCGCAGCGTCACCCACTGGCGCAGGGCGTGCGGTCCGTGCCCCATGAACAGGGCGGCCGTGCACACGGCGGCCGCGCTGCGGGCCGGCTCGACGTCCTGCGGGCCCGGCCTGAAGTGCGACAGCGGCCCGCCGGTCTCGGCGGCCAGCGCGGTGAGCCGCGGGAAGTTGGTGTCGGTGGCCCACAGCGAGGCCAGTACGGCGGTGACGGCCGCGACGGCGGGCCCGTCGCCCCGGCCGAGCGCGTGCCGCAGCGCCAGGACGAGGTTGTCCTGCTCGGCCCGGACGCGGTTCCAGGCGGCCATGGGCCGGCCGCTGAACAGCACGTCGTGATGGGCCCGCCCGAACTCCCGCGCCCAGTCCAGGAATCGGCCGGTCACCACCTCCTCCTCACCGGCCTCGGCACGCCGGGCGGCGCTGAACTCCCGCAGCGTCTCCAGCATGTGGAAGCGCACCCCGGACCTGCTGTCGCTCACCTTGATCAGGGACTGGTCGGCGAGCTGCTCCAGCAGGGTCAGCGCGTCGCCGTCCTCCCCGAGCACATGCTCCGCCGCGTCCTCGGTGAACCCGCCCGGGAACACCGACAGCGCGCGCAGCGCCGCCCGGCCGTCCTCCTCCAGCAGGTTCCAGCTCCACTCGACCACGGCCCGCAGCGTGCGATGCCGCTCGGGTGCGTCACGGGCACCGCCGCGCAGCAGCGCGAAACGGTCCCGCAGCCGACGGGATATGTCGGCCACGGACAGCACCCGCACCCGGGCGGCGGCGAGTTCGACGGCCAGCGGCAGCCCGTCCAGATGCCGGCAGATCTCGGCGACCGTCGCCGGGTCCAGCTCCACCCCGGGCCGCGCCGCCCGCGCCCGCTGCCCGAACAGCTCCACCGACGTGTCCAGGGACAGCTCCGGCAGCGCGTACACGGACTCCGAGGTCAGCCCCAGTGGGGCACGGCTGGTGGCCAGGACGCGCAGTTCCTTCGACCGCGACACCAGCTCCCGTACGAGCCCGGCGGCGCCGCTCACCACATGCTCGCAGTTGTCCAGCACCAGCAGCACGGGCCGTGTGCCCAGCGCGGCGGCGATCCCCGCGACCGGGTCCCCGCCACCCGCGAACTGCAGGCCCTCGCCCGCGCCGACGGCCGAGGCGACCTCCCCGGCCACGTCCTCGTCGGCCGTGACACCGGCCAGCGGCACGAAGTGCACCACGCGCTGCTCGGCGGCCCGGCTCACCGCGTGCGACAGACGCGTCTTGCCCAGCCCGCCCGGACCCGTCACGGTCACCACCCGCGCCTCGCGCAGCAGCCCCGTCACCGCGGCGACATCGGCGTCCCGGCCCAGCAGCGGATTCGGCTCGTGCGGCACACCCTGCCGCACCCGAGGCGCGTCGGCGCTGAGCAACTCCTGGTGCACAGACTTCAGTTGGGGTCCCGGGTCGGTGCCCAGCTCCTCGCGCAGGGCGCGCCGGTAGGCGTCGTACCGGGTCAGGGCCGCGGCCCGGCCCGCGGTCGCCGCCTCGCAGCGCAGCAGCTCCGCCAGCACCTCCTCGTCCCGCGGCAGCTCCCGCGCCAGCTCGGCCAGCGGCTCCACGGCCTCCGCGTGCCGCCCCAGCCGCGCCAGCGCCAGGGCCCGCCCCCGCACCAGCGCCCGGAACGCCCCCACCCGCCCGGCGCGCAGCGCCACCACGGGGTCGTACAGCTCCTCACCGGACCCGGCGCCCACACTTCCGTCCCACAGCGCCAGCCCCGCCTCGGCCTGCGCGAGCGCCCCGGCATGGTCCCCGGCCCTGGCCCGCTCGCCGCAGGCCGCCTCGCACAGCAGCAGCACCGAACTGTCGACCTGCGTCTCGTCGAGCCCCAGCCGGTACCCGCTCGGCGTGCTCAGCACGACCTCGGCCCCGAGCTGCGTCCTGAGCCGCGACACCAGCACCTGCACGGCCTTCCCCGGCCGCTCCGGCAACTCCCCGTCCCACAGCCCCTCCACCAGCCGCCCGGTGCTGCACCCGCCCCGCAGGTCCTCCGCCAGCAGCGCCAGCAGCCCGCGCAGCCGCGGCGCCGTGATCTCCCGTCTCCGAAAGGCAACTTGGCCCAGCAGCGTCAACTCGGTGGTCATTGCGGCAGCCTAGCCATGGCCGTCCTGCAAGACCGGTTTTCAGCCGAGGCAGAGGACGAGCAGGCACACCTTCGCCGGGTCGGTCTGATCGGCCGGCTGCGTCGGCTCGGTCGGCTCCGTCGGTTCCGTGGGCGGGGCCGCCGCCTCGGGGGGCTGCGTGGCCGGGGCCTCGGGTGCCGTGGGCGCGGTCGGCTCCAGGGTCGGTGTGCTCGGGGGCGGCGTCCGCGGGGTGGTGACGGTGGAGGACTGCGGGGTGTCGCGCTGCTGCGGGGCGGCCGCCGGGGCCTGCCGCTGGGCCGGCACGCTGACCCGAGGGGCGGTCGCCTCGGCCGGGGCGGCCGGGGTCTCGGCGGGCATGTGCTGCCGGGGTGCGCGCTGCGTGGCGGCCGGGCTCGACACCGGCTGGGGCGTGTGGTCGGGGGCCTGGAGGTCCACTCCGCCCATGGGCCGGTCGTCCGGCGCCGCGGCGGCCTGCGCCCGTGCGGGGGTGCCGCGGTCCAGCGAGGCGAGGGTCAGGCCACCGCCGACCAGGGCGACGGCGGTCGCGACGGCCGCCCGGCGCTTGTGCTTCTTCAAGCGGGCCAGCTGACGCCGCCGGGCCGCCCGCCCGGGGCGCGTCGGGGGCGGGGCGTCCTCGGCCGGGACGGGCGCGGGCGCAGGTGCCGGTGCCGGTGCGAGGCGGGTGACGGGGGTGGGCACGGCGGCCGGGGCTATGTCAGGCGCGTAGGCGCCGCACCCGGGGCACACCAGGGCGCCGTTGAGATGCCGCCGGCACGCGGAGCAGTAGTCCATCTACGTCTTCCTGTTCCCGTCGCACGGTGATCGAACGGCCAGCCACGCTAACGACACTTCCCGGCCCGGGTGTGCAGCCCGTGTGACGCTCCTGCGCGGATCCGGGCAGCCCGCGTCCACACAACGCCGCAACCCGTCGAGCCGGTCGCCTGCCAGTCATGAATAGGGCGAAGTGTGACACTTCAGGACATGACGGATGCTCAGAAGCGCACGGTAACGCTGCCGTTCGGCAGGGCCCGCAACTCGCGGTATCCGGCCTCCGATCGGTGATCTGCGTCACGCCTGCACGGTTTTTCGTGATGTTCACCGGTCGGGTGACGCTAGATAGTTGAGGGGCACACGTGTTCGGTGCTTCTTCTGTGACTTCTTCCAAGGCCGACTGCGGCCCTCTATCGGGATGGATTCGTCGTGAGTCGTCGTACGTCGCATGCGTACAGACCATTGAGCCTGAAACGACGGGCGTGGATCACGCTCGGTGCCGTGGTGCTGGCCGGAGGAGGCGTGGCGACCTACGCCGCGGCCAGCCCCTCCGCCGCCCCGGAGGCCGAGGGCCAGGACAAGCGGCCGGTGGAGGTCTACCACCTGCCCCTGAAGGGCACCGCGAGCGGCGAGCGCGAGCTGCCGCGCACGGACACCGAGCAGTTCTCGCTCGTCGGTGTCACCTGGAACGGCGCCCTGAAGAAGCTCGACGGCACGGCGCAGGTGCGCACGCACAGCCTGCGGACCGGCGAGTGGGGCCCGTGGTACGACCTCGAGCTGGACATCTCCCCGCCGGACAAGCCGGACGCCGACATGCGCGGCGCGTCCGCGCCGATGTGGGTCGGACCCTCCGACGGCGTCGAGGTCCAGGTCCGTCACGAGGACGGCAGCACCGGCGCACTCCCCAAGGGCCTCGAGGTCAGCCTGGTCGACCCGGGTGTGGTGACCGAGGCCGAGACGAAGATGGACGCCCCGCAGCCGGCGGCGTACGCGGTGTCGACGACCGCCGAGGGCTCGACGACCGCCGAGGCCGCGGCCACCGTGCCGCAGCCGCCCGTCGTCTCCCGCGCCGAGTGGGGAGCGGACGAGACCCGCAGCCCGGACCCGTCGGAGTACAACGCGGACATCAAGGCCGTGTTCGTCCACCACACGACCGGCGCCGACTACGACTGCTCCGAGTCGCCGGCGATCGTCCGGGGCATCTACGCGTACCACACCGACCCGGAGCCCCAGGGCAACGGCTGGAACGACCTCGGCTACAACTTCCTTGTCGACAAGTGCGGCACCATCTTCGAGGGCCGCAAGGGCGGCATCGACAAGCCGGTGCTGGGCGCGCACACCTACGGCTTCAACCGTGAGTCGACCGGCATCTCCGTCCTCGGCAACTACGTCTCCGGTTCCGCCTCGGACGCCGCCCTCGAGGCCGTCTCCCGCGTGGCCGCGTGGAAGCTCAGCCTGTACGGCGCCGACCCGGCGGGCACGGCGGACCTCAATGCCGGCGCGAGCCAGACCAACTACTTCGGCAAGTCCTTCGTCGCCGGGACGCGGTACCCCTTCAACCGGATCTCCGGCCACCGCGACGGCTACAACAGCGAGTGCCCGGGCAACGGCCTCTACGCCCAGCTGCCCAAGATCCGCACCTGGGCGGCCGGCCCGGTCCAGGACCTGAAGCTCGGCTCGCTCACCGGCGCGACCGCCTCGGGTTCGACGTACTACACCAAGGGCTCGGTCACCGTGCGCTGGTCGGCGACCACGCCCGCATCGCTGATCTCCCGTTACGAGGTGCTGGTCGACGGCAACGTCGTCGCCACGACGTCCGGCGCCGGTTCCGCGAAGGCGGTCACGCTGGCCGTGGGCAGCCACACCGTCGCCGTCCGCGCGGTGCACGTGTCGGGCAAGGCCGTCGAGACGACCCCGCTGACCGTCGTCGCCGACGCCACCGCGCCGACGTTCACCACCACGCCGAAGCTGGCCCTGCGCACCGGCACCGTGAACACGACGGCCGTCCCGGTCACCCTCAGCTGGAAGGCGACCGACGACAAGGCCCTGCGCTACACGAAGCTGCTGTCCCCGACGACCGCCACCTTCAGCGCGGCCGCGACGGCCTCCAACCGCACCTCCACCTCCGGCACGGCCGGCACCTGGTCGATGCGGGCGTACGACTACGCCGGCAACTACCGCGACGCCTCGGCCGTCTACACCCCGGTCATCCTCCAGGAGACCTCGGCGGTCAAGACCGGCACCTGGACCACCCGCTCCTCCACCAGCTACCTGGGCGGCAAGTCCTACTCCAGCGGCTCCAAGGGCGCGACCCTGAGCTGGACCTTCACCGGCCGCTCCGCCTCCTGGGTGGTCTCCCGCGCATCCACCTCGGGCCAGGTCTACGTGTACGTCGACGGGGTGAAGGTCTCGACGGTCGACCTGAAGTCCTCCACCACGCTCTACCGCCAGGCCATCTGGACCAAGACGTGGTCCACCAGCGCCAAGCACACCGTGAAGATCGTCGTGGTCGGCACCAGCGGCCGCCCGACCATCACCACGGACGGCCTGGTCTACATCAAGTGACCGGGCCGGTCGGCCGATGACCACAAGGAAACCGCGTGCGCCCCAGGGCACACGCGGTTTCTTTGTGTGGTCTTCCCGAAGATCTCCTGAACCGGCACCGGCGTCCACGAGGCACCAGTGATCATATGTACGCCACATCACATGCACAGGGAGGCTCGTCGGTGGCAGACCCGGACCTGACGGTCGACTACGACTTCCTCGCAGATTGCGAGCGCAAGCTCGGCCAGCTCAAGAAGACCTTCGAGGACATCGAGAACCGCCGGGACGACATGAAGGAGCACTGGGGCTCCAGTGCCGTCGCCGGAGCCATGGAGGACTTCGTCGACAACTGGGACGACTACCGCACCAGGCTCGTCGAGTCCATCGAATCGGTCGGCAAGCTCGTGGCCGGCAGCAAGAAGTCGTTCGAGGACCTCGACGACGAGCTGGCCAAGGCCAACAAGAAGAAGCAGAAGAAGTGACGCCATGACACCGACATCCAAGCGCCGGCCGGTGGACTGGCAGCCGCTGTGCGAATCCGATCCCGTTCCCGGCGATCCGGAGGAGATCCGGGCCGAGGTCAGGCACATGATCTCGGTGGCCGAGAAGCTCCGGGCTCAGGCCAAGAACCTCAAGGCGATCAGCGAAGACGGGACCCTCAAGGGCAAGTACGTAGAGGCCCTGCGCGACGAGTCCTCCACGCTGGAGAAGCACATGCGGGAGGTGGCCGGACGATACGAGCGTGTGCACGGCCATCTGACCACGTGGGCGAACGAACTGGAGGACTTCCAGTCCGACGCGGACAAACTGCTGCACCAGGCCAAGCAGAAACAGGACGAGATCGAGGCGGACAAGGCCAAGTCCCACTCCGGCGACAAGGACACTCCCCAGGCGTCACCCAGCGGCACCGACCACCCCGACGACGACCCCCTCCACTCGTACCGCGTCCGGCTGAGCACCATCACGGGTGACCGGGACTCCCGCGCGAGTCACCACGAGGGCAAGATCCGCGACGAGATCGACGACGTGATCGAGGACTCGACGTGGGACAACATCAAAGGCTGGGTCCACGACCATGCGGACGGGATCAAGGCTTTCATCGATGTTCTCGGCTGGGTCGCGACGGTGGCAGGCTTCCTGGCGCTCGCCATTCCCGGCCTGAACCTGCTCGTCCTCGGCATCGCGGCGCTCACGATCGGACTCAGACTCCTGCTGGTGGCATCCGGTGACGCCACCTGGACGGATGTCATCTTCGACGTCGTGGGCGGGCTGCTCGTCGTGGGCGGCCTCGGGGCCGCCGCGAAGCTCGCCAGCGGTGCCAAGGCCACCGTGGGCGCCGCCCAGGCCGCCCGGACCGCCGGCCTGAGCCGAGGGCTCAGGGGCGTCAAGGGCATCCTGGACGAAACAGGGCGGATGATGACCAAAATGCCGCAAGGGCCGGGGCGGCAGGCCCTCGGAGCGGCCCGTAACGCGATGCGCAAGTCCATCTCCCAGAACGTCGGCCTGGTCGCCAAGGGGCCGCTGAGGGTCAGCCCGTTGTCGACGGTGCTGCACCTCGGCGACAAGGAGATGGCCGGCATGGCGAAGATGCTGCAGGCGAACAAAGCCACCTTCCCGGCGGCCGCGGGTGCTGCGGCGGACAAGGCGTACAAGTCCTATCAGGTGGGCCTCGGCATCGCCTGGACCGGCATGGGGATGGACGTCATGGACAAGTCGCTGGGAAAGAGTGACCTGACAAGCTGGACCCACGAGAAGTTCGGTACCGGCGAGAAGCCCTACAACGCGCCGTACTCGGACTGGAAGGACAACACCCTGAAGCCCGCCCCCGACACCCACTGGTGAGGAAAGACCATGGACCTGAACTCGGCACGACGCATCGTCGAGGCCGAAGCCGCACGCACCGGGCTCGGCACCAGCCCCAACCGGCGGCTCCGGCTGACGCTGATCATCGGAATGCCGCTGTTCCTGCCGGTGTTGGGAATCATGATCCTGGTGCCGAAGTCACTGATGAATGACGTGCTCCACGTCTATGAGGCCGGGATCATCGGCTGCCTCCTGCACTACGTCTGGGTCTTCGCGAAGTACCCCCGGTACGCGGACCGTCCGCCCTGTCTCACCCGGGATCTCGCCATGGGCGGCGGCTTCTTCCTGCCCTCACTGTTCTTCGGTTTCTGGCCGGGCATGATCGCCGCCCCGGCATGGGCGCTCTTCGTAGGCGTCACCTATGCCGTGGACGTGACGCGGGGGCGCAATGACCACCGCTGAGCACCGCCGCCCCCCGAACGGTTTCAACCTGGTGCCGCCGCCCGGCTGGGACGTGATTCCGCTGCACACGGGCACCGAGGAAGCGATGGACCGCATCGTCCGCAAGGCCGTCGCACAACTGCCCGCCGGCTTTCCCAAGGACGACATTCCGAAGGCCCGGCTGAAGCTCACCCAGGAGATGAAGAAGGTCGTCCGCCGGGCCAGAGCCAAGGGAGGCATGACCCTCTACCTCCCCACCGAGCGCCTTGACGGCGTCGCGCTGCCCGTCTCGATCGTGGCTTCGGAGCCGGTCGAGATTCCGGGGGTCAGGCCCGACAGCGGCCCGGAAGCGGTCCTGGCGGCGCTCGCCTCCGTGACTCCCGGTGCCGAGGTGCGGGAGCTCGACTCCACCGCGGCCCTGCGCTCGGAGCGAGACGTACCCGCTGACGCGGCCCAGGGCGTCGACGTCGCACACCGCCGGGTCGAGTACCTCGTTCCGGTCCCGGACAGCGCCCCCGACCAGTACGTCACCTTCTCCTTCAGCGCCCTGATCGCGCCCGGCTCGGATCCCGCCTTCTACGACATCCTCGTGGAGTTGTTCGATGCCGTGATGGGCACCTTCCGCTGGAGCTATGCCTGAAGGCTGCCTACTGCCGTGCCCTTGAAGAAAGAGACCGCTCATGTCCGAAGGGACCCTGTGGAGCACCGACCTCGGTGCCCCGCTCCGCATCGACACGGATGCCGACCCAGACCTCTGGGGCTATCTGCACCTCCAGATCGACAAGAAGAACTTCAAGGAATGGCTGGACCTGCACCTGACAGGCCTGGCCGCCATCCACGGCATCGAGCTCTCCCGCAAACTCCGCCGATTCCACAAGAGCTTCTACGAGCAGACGATCGTCACGCTCCGGGACAAGCTCCAGGCCGACGAGGCGTTCATCTACCACCCCGTCCCGCTGACCTACATGCCGCTGGTGATGCACGCCACCCGCCTCCACTGCGAGGCCCGTGACGCGTCCTCCTGCGACGGAGTCACCGCGGCCACGGTGCCGCACCCGGACATCCCCGAGTGGCAGCAGCGAACCGGCAGTATTCCGTTCGCCTCTCCCCACCTGGGCGCGGACGGGGTCCGGGTCACCCGCTCCTACCCTGCGGACAGCACCATCATGATGACCTCGGTGACGTACCACTGGCACACTCCGCCCGGCCTCCCCGACGTCCTGCTCCGCGGCCACCACGACGATCCGGAAGTGATGGCCGCGGCGATGGAGGCGTTGGACGACTTCGCGCGAACCCTCCGGCTTCCTGAGACGGCCCATTGACCGGCGCGGCCGGGGCAGGCTCAAGCGCGTCGGCCCGGTGGGCGGGCAGGTCGGTGACGACGCCGCTCTCCCCGGGATCTCCACCGCGGCGGAACCTGAAAAACTGATAGCGCCGGAACAGATATTCTCCGGTTTCCCGCGGTGGCGCCGTTTTTCCTTGCAGCCGCTTTTATACGTGGTACGCTGGCTGTCAGTTGCAGTTGTGGTTGCCAGTTTTTGTCACAGGTTTTTCCCGGGCAGGTGATCATCGCAGCGATGAGGAGGCTCGTGAAGTGCGAGCCTCGCTACTGCCTCAGGAGTTTTGACATGGCCACCGGTACCGTGAAGTGGTTCAACGCGGAAAAGGGCTTCGGCTTCATCGAGCAGGACGGCGGCGGCGCTGACGTCTTCGCCCACTACTCGAACATCGCCACCAGCGGCTTCCGCGAGCTGCAGGAAGGCCAGAAGGTGACCTTCGACGTCACCCAGGGCCAGAAGGGCCCGCAGGCGGAGAACATCGTTCCCGCCTGATCCAAGGCCACAAAAGCCTGAAAGAGGCCCGCACCTTCGAGGTGCGGGCCTCTTTCGTATTCCCCTGAAAAGAATATGAAGGGGAAGTGACGGCGAAGTGGCCTGAAAGTCGCGGGAAATCCCCCGGCGGATCGACCGCCGGGGGTGTCAGGCCCGGTTTGTGCCAGACCCGTGTGGGTCAGGCCGCCCGGCCGACCGAGGACCGGCGTCCGGCCGAGCCGCCGGGCCGGCCGCGGCCGTTGCGCCCGCGGCGGGCGCGACCCGACGAGGCCGAGGCGGAAGACGTGGCTGAGGACGCGGCCCGACGGGCCGGCTCCGTGACGGGCGCGGTGATGACCACGGGCACACCGGACGGAGTCCGGGCCCCGGTGATCCGGTTCAGCTCCGGCTCTCCCGGCCGTACGGGCGTGATCCGCGCGGTGACGCCGGCCGACGCCATCAGCCGGTCCATGTCACGCCGCTGCTCGGGCGTCACCAGCGTGACGACGGTGCCGGACTCCCCGGCCCGGGCGGTACGGCCGCCGCGGTGCAGGTAGTCCTTGGGGTCGGTGGGCGGGTCCACGTTGACGACCAGGTCGAGGCTGTCGACATGGATGCCGCGGGCGGCGACGTTGGTCGCGACCAGCACCGTCACCTCGCCGTCCTTGAACTGGGCGAGGGTCCGGGTGCGCTGCGGCTGGGACCGGCCGCCGTGCAGCGCGGCGGCGCGGACGCCGCTGTTCAGCAGGTGCTTGGTCAGCCGGTCCACCGCGCGCTTGGTGTCCAGGAACATGATCACCCGGCCGTCCCGGGCCGCGATCTCCGTGGCCGTCTGCCGCTTGTCCGCGTCGGGGACGTGCAGCACGTGGTGCTCCATCGTGGTGACCGCGCCCGCCGACGGGTCGACGGAGTGGACCACCGGGTCGCTCAGATAGCGGCGGACCAGCCGGTCGACGTTGCGGTCCAGGGTGGCCGAGAACAGCATCCGCTGCCCCTGCGGGCGCACCTGGTCGAGCAGCGCGGTGACCTGCGGCATGAAGCCCATGTCGGTCATCTGGTCGGCCTCGTCGAGGACGGTGATGTCCACGTCGTCGAGCCGGCAGTCGCCCCGGTCGATGAGGTCCTTCAGCCTGCCCGGCGTGGCGACGAGCACCTCCGCCCCGGCCCGCAGCGCACCGGCCTGCTTGCCGATGGACATCCCGCCGACCACCGTGGCCGTCCGCAGCCGCACCGCGCGGGCGTACGGCGCGAGCGCGTCGGTGACCTGCTGGGCCAGCTCACGGGTGGGCACCAGCACGAGGGCCAGCGGCCGGCGCGGCTCGGCCTTCAGACCCGCCGTACGGGCCAGTACCGCAAGGCCGAAGGCGAGGGTCTTGCCCGAGCCGGTGCGGCCACGGCCGAGGACGTCACGGCCGGCCAGCGAATTCGGCAGGGTGGCCGCCTGGATCGGGAACGGCGTGGTCACCCCTTCCTGCCCCAGTGCGGCCAGCAGCGGTGCAGGCATGGCGAGTTCGGAGAACGACTCCACTGCGGGCAACGCCGGCGTGGTCGTCGCGGGCACCGCGAATTCCCCCTCCGGGCGGCTGGGGCGTCTGCGCTGCGAGCGAGCACGGCTCATACGAAATCCTCACGCTTTCCTGGACGCGGCACAGATCCGGCAAGGAAATCGCGCGTCAAAAAACAGGACCCGCACCTCGAGGTGCAGGTCCCAACTTCTGAATCAATTCCGGCGACCACTACAGCAGCCGCCCTCGACGGTACCACGCCACAATCCGCCCGGCAGGGGAAAAAATAATGCAACTCCCCTTGCCGTACGGGAATATCGCGCGCGTGACGCAGGGCACCCCGGCCACCCGGGCCGGCGCTCCGCACGCCGATGAGCAGGCCGTGACGCAGCCGGCCCGCGCCGGGCCCGGCCGCACCGGACTCGGCCGCCCCGGGCCGCAGACGCTCCGCTAGCATGTGCGAACTCGCGGCCAATGCTGCCCTTTCGCCCGTCCTCGACGGAAAAGGGTGCCACTGGCACGACAAATGACCTGAACCGACCGGAACACAGCAAAGCGGCCAGAGAATTGATATCTAGAGCGCGAACGACCCTGTGGGCCACGGCCGGGGCGGCGGTCCTCGCATTCCTCGTTGTGCTGGAGTTCGCCGCGCACC
The DNA here is from genome assembly GCF_044763135.1 of Streptomyces sp. NPDC096205. Lineage (NCBI taxonomy): Bacteria > Bacillati > Actinomycetota > Actinomycetes > Kitasatosporales > Streptomycetaceae > Streptomyces > Streptomyces sp. NPDC096205. The sequence goes on from NZ_JBIWFS010000003.1 coordinate 462,137, forward strand.
GCTACGGGATGTACGGGCCGGTCACCGGCCTGGCACGCGAGGCGGTCCTGCCGCCCAAGTCGGGTTTCGCGCTCTACGCCGGTCTGGCGCTGACGATGGTGGTGCTCACCCGGCGGCAACGGCTCATCGCCGCCGCGGCCACCATCGGCATCGACATCGTCCTCTTCCTGCTCCGCTGGGCGGCCGGTGTACCCCTGTCCGACGGCCACCCCTTCGGCAGCGGCGCCCTGTGGGTGATGCTGGGCTGCGCCGTCATCGCCGTACGACACCGCACCGGCCCCGAACGCGCCCTGCTGCTGAAGGGCGTCGGGCTGGGCCTGCTGCTGGTGGCCGGCCGCAAGACCGGTGACACCTGGCTGCTGATCACCTCGAAGACCCGTCCCACGGTGCTCGACCAGTACGTGGCGACCGCCGACCACGCGCTGGGCAATCCGTCCTGGCTGGTGGGCCGGGCCCTCACGGCGACCGGCACGGTCGGCGCCCACGCCCTCAACTACGTCTACGCCCAGCTCGCCGTCGCCGCGGTCGTCGTCGCCCTGTACCAGCTGCGCCGGGTGGCGGCCGAGCGCCGCTTCCCGAGGCACCATCTGGTGCGTACGTTCCTGGTGATCGGGCTGCTCGGCCCGGCCATCTACATGATCTTCCCGGTGGTCGGCCCCCTCTACGCCTACGGCGCGGGCAACGAGCACTGGGCCTCGGCCCACCTGTGGCCGCCGAGCCCGCCCACCCTGCCGTGGGCCGTGGCCGACCTGTGGCCGGACGTGCCGACGCCGATCGGGTCCCCCCACCCCATACCCTTCGACGGGATCACCCCGCGCAACTGCATGCCCAGCCTCCACACGGCCTGGGCCACCGCGATCTTCATCCACTCCCGCAAGGCGCCCCGCATCCTGCGCTGGGCAGGCACCTTCTGGCTGATCGCCACACTCTGCGCGACCCTCGGCTTCGGCTACCACTACGGCGCGGACCTCGTCGCCGGCGTCGTCTTCACCGTCACGATCGAGGCGGCCCTGCGCTCCCTCGACCGGGGCTGGGACCGGGCGGGCCTGCGACTGGTCGCCTACGGCACCGCGGTCTTCGCCGCGCTCCTGGCGTCGTACCGCTTCGTCCCCGTCCAGATGGCCGAGCACCCGTGGGCGGCCGGGCCGCTGCTCCTGCTGGCGATGGCCTCGGTGGTGGCGGCGTACATCCGGACCACCACCCGCTGGGAAGCCGATCCCGAACCTGCCCCGGTCCTTCCCCCGACGCTCGAGCCGGCCCCGGCGAACACAGCGACCTAGCGGACCGGGAAGCCGAAGGAGTAGCCCTGCTCCTTGAGCCAGGGCAGGACCCGGCGCAGGGCCTCGACGGTCTGGGAGCGGTCGCCGCCGGCGTCGTGGAAGAGGAGCGTCGGGCCGTTGGGCAGCTCGCGCTGGACGGTGGCGACGATCGCGTCCGCGCCCGGCTGTTCGAAGTCCTTGGTGTCCACGTTCCAGCCCAGCGGGCGCATGCCCCGGGAGGCGGCGATCTGACGGCTGTACGGGGTGAAGGCGCCGCCCGGGGCCCGGTAGTACATGGGCCGTACGCCCCCGGACGCCTCGGTGATCATGCGCTCGGCGTCGAGTATCTGCTGCTTCTGGTAGGCCTGGGACTGCCTGTCCATGGTGGTGTCGTGCGACACCGAGTGGTCGCACAGCCGGTGCCCGGCCGCGACGACCTGCTTCACGAGGTCCGGGTGGGCCTGCGCCTGCGTGCCCACCATGCAGAAGGTGGCCTTCACGCCGTGCTCCCGCAGTACGTCGAGCATCTGCGGGGTCCACACGGGGTCCGGGCCGTCGTCGATGGTGATGTTGACGCCGCGCGGCCCCTTGTCCGAGGCGTGCACGATGGACACCGCGACCGGCTCGATGTCACCACCCGGCCCGGGCGACGCGGTCGCCTTCGGGGACGCGCCCACGGAACCGGCCTGCGCGGTCCACACCGAGGCTCCGGCGACCAGCACCGTCACCCCGAGCGCCGCCCCGAGCACCTTGCCGTACCAGCCCCGCCCACCACTGTGCCGCGCCATGTCCGCCCCACCCTCGCTCAGTCCCCGCCGGTCCCCGGTCGCTGTCCGACCAACTCACAGGACGACGGACCGCGGCCCGGGGCTCCCTCCGTTACCAACAACGGACAATTCCGGGGGAGTTCGCTGACACGAGGGATCACCCCGGCGCGGCCGGTCAGCTGGGAAACATCCCGGCGGTCGCGTTGACCCAGGTGCCCGTGAGGGCCGCACCGGCGTCGGAGGCGAGGAACGTCGCCAGCGCGGCGATGTCCGCGACCCGCGGCGAACGCCTCGTCATCCGCAGGCTGTCCAGGTGGGAGCGGATGCCCTCCACCGCGGCCTCGTCCATGGCCGGGGCGCCGGCGGCGGCCAGCTTCTCGGGGGTGAGGGTGTCGGTGACACCGGCGGTCCAGATCCCGCAGACGCGCACACCGGCCGGGCCGACCTCCTGGGCGAGCTGCCGGACCAGCGCGTCGATCGCGCCGTCGGCCGCGGCGGTGCCGCCCATCATCGGACTGCCGTTGGCGGACCCGCTGTTCAGGGAGAGGATCACGCCCGAGCCCTGTGCGGTCATCCGGCGTGCCGCCGCCCGCGCGGTGACGAACTGGCAGGCGATGCCCTGCACGACCGGCCGGGTGTAGTCCTCGACCGTCATCTCGGTCAGCGGCACGCCCTGGAAGTCGCCGCGCGGCACGAGGTTGACGGAGATGTCGAACCGGCCCGCCCGCTCGACCACCGATGCCGCGTGGGCCTCGACGGCGTCCTCGTCCCGGGCGTCCAGCACGTCGTACTCGGCACCGGTCTCGGCGGCGGCCTTCCGCAGCGTGTCCTGCGTCCGGCCGACGAGGAACACCCGCGCCCCGGCCTGCGTGTACGCCCGCGCGACTCCGGCACCGAGGGAACCCGCTCCGCCGTAGACGACCGCGACCTTGTTCTCCAGCATGTCCGCTCCTCGAGTGGGGGCGCCGTGTGCGCCCGTCACTCATAGGACGTGCCGGCCGCGCGAACTCATCGCTGCCGATGGGAAGTAACGGTCAGCACGTCATCGGCAGCCCGAACGCGGGGAACAGGTGAGGTTCGAAGGTGGTGATCTCGGCGATCCGGCCGTCCTTCACCCGTAGTACGTCGATGAGTTGGGCCCGGAAGACGCTGGTCCCCGGCCGCTGGAGGTAGCCGGCGACCGCCAACTGGCCGTTGGCGCGCACGGGCAGATGCCGCCAGTGCCCGGCGAACATCGGCGACGCCGGGTCGAGGTTCGGCCGTACGAACGCGAAGAGCGCCTCACGCGAGGTGAACCAGAACGGGTTCGGCGGCATGGTGAGCACCGCGTCCTCCCGTACGAGCTCGACCATTGCGTCGATGTCGGCCCGGGCGGCCGCGTCCATGTACCGCTGGAGCAGGGCCAGATCCTCGGCACTGGCCGGGCCGGCCGACCAGTCCTCGCGCCGCCCCGGCAGCGCCTTGCGCAGAGCGGACCTGCCGCGCTGTACGGCGCTGTTCGCCGAGGCCGGGCTTGAGCCCAGCAGGTCGGCGGTCTCCTCGGCCGACCACCCCGCGACATCGCGCAGGATCACCGCCGCTCGCTGGCGGGGCGGAAGCTTCTGGATGGCGGTCAGGAAGACCAGCTCCAAGGTCTCACCCGCCACGGCCTGTTCATCGGGCTCGTGCTGAGGCGCGGGCGTCTGTGGCAACTGCTCGTCGGGGAACGGCTGCAGCCACGGCATGCGCGGCGGCGGCGGTCCGCCCCCGGAATCCATGCCCGGCACCGGCTCGTAGGGAACCGGCCGTCGATGGTGCTTGCGCAGGAAATCGAGGCACAGATGGGTGGCGACCTTGTAGAGCCAGGCCCGCACATTGCCGACCTCCTCCAGCGCCTCCCGCGCCCGCCAGGCCCGCAGGAACGCCTCCTGGCTGAGGTCCTCGGCCTCGTCGTACGACCCGAGGAGCCGGTAGCAGTGCACTCGCAGCTCGCGCCGGTGCTGTTCGACGAGCGCGCTGAAGGTGTCCTCGCCGGGTTTCGTCACACCGCGGGACGTGACGAAATCCGTGTCGTCGGTGGAGCGCACGGACGGATCGGCCGGCGGCTCCGCTTCCTGGGGCTGTTCCTGGACCTGCTCCTGGGCCTGTTCCTGGGCCTGCTCCTGGGCCTCTTCCTGGGCCTGCTCCTGGGCCCGCCGCGCTTGCCGGGCGAGGCGCCGTAACTCCGCGAACCGCGCCGAGAGCGCCTCCACATCGGCGTGGAACGCCACCCCGGGCTCCCACCGCACCCGCCCCAGCCGGTCCCCGATCTCGGCGACCAGGTCCCTGACGGGCACGCCCTTCACCTGCCGCCGCTCGCGATACGCCCGCTGCCGACAGGCCTGCGAGCAGTACAGCGCCGCCCGCCCCGGCCCACCACCGCCGTCGATCGGGCGCCCGCACGCTCGGCATGTCTGCGTCACGCCTCACAGGCTAGAGCCGGCGGACGGCCGGCACGGGCCGTTCAGCTCGAGCCGGGGGTGCCCGCCGACTCCTTGGCGGCGCGGCGGTACTCGGCGTTGATGCGCTGTGCTTCCTCGAGCTGGTCCTCGAGGATGACGATGCGGCACGCGGCCTCGATCGGGGTTCCCTTGTCGACGAGCTCGCGGGCGCGCGCGGCGATCCGCAGCTGGTAGCGGGAGTACCGGCGGTGTCCTCCCTCCGAGCGGAGGGGAGTGATCAGACGGGCCTCACCGATGGCTCGGAGGAAGGCGGGAGTGGTGCCGAGCATCTCGGCCGCCCGGCCCATGGTGTATGCGGGGTAGTCGTCGTCGTCAAGACGATGATCCAGAGGGTTGTCCGATGTCATGTCACCTCGCTGTGCAACGCGTCGAGGGGCCCTGATGCCGTACGGCACCAGGGCCCCGAAGGGAATTCAACACCATCTGTCGGCCCTATTGCTGTGCCGACCTTCTGTTTCCGCTACCCGGCCCGGCAGGGCGGAGCGGGGGATCGCAGCTGCGTGACCGGGGACCACCATCCAATCCGGGGTCTTGCGGTACCCGGGCCGAGGGCGTCTCGGGCCGGGCGATCCTGATGGCGTTCGTTCCTCCGTTCTTCTCCGAACCGACCACTGGTGGCGCCGGTTCGACGGTGTCTACGAGAAGAAGCGTACCCATGACGAGAGGGAAAATCTACAGCGGGAAGAGCAGGTTTCATCCTTTCGGTGGAGCCGGAGCCCCGCCGTCGCCCTCGCAGCCGCTACTTGTCGCCCACCTGGGCGGTTCGGGGACGGCTCGGCCCCATAGGCTTGGCCCTATGTCGAACCCTGATGAGCTGCTCGTCGCCATCTCCGCCGCGGTGGAGTCCGAGCCCAGCAATCAGATGGCGCTGACCGTGGTCGTCAGCGGTGCCGTCATCACCGGCCGGCTCGCTCCCGAGGCCGTGTGGCGGGAGCGGGTGGCGGAGGTCCTGAAGGACTCGGACCGCCTCGGCCCGTTCGCGCACGTCTTCACCCGCGGTCCGCGAGAGGACCGGCCCGGTCGCGGCGAGGCGCCCACGCATCTGCACTTCCATCTCGCCCGGATCCTTCAGGGCAGCCTCGGCATCCCGGAGACCGGCGGCATGTACCGCGTCGCGATCAAGGACGTCAGCGCCTGGACCGTGGGCGATCTCAGCTACATCGACCGCTGACCCGCTGCCTGGCTCCCACACGGACGGTGACACAGCGGTGGGGGCCCTGCCGACGCGCGTCGGCAGGGCCCCCACCGGGACCTCGAGGGCGGTGTCCGCCCGTACTCTTGTCATGTACTGATGTGGCCGCGGGGCCGTCGTACTTGTGCGGCCACGGGGCCGTCGTCGTTACGTGGCCGCTGGACCGTCGTTGTTACGCGGCCGCGGAGCCCGCGCCCCCGAGCAGCTCCGACGCGACCTCGAGCGGAGCGCGACCGTCGACGGCAGTGGTCCCGGGGCGGTCGTGGCAGGTGAAGCCGAGCCGCGTCATGGCCCGGATGATCTCGGCGGCGGTGAAGTCACGGGGGTCCTGTCGGGTGAGGACCTGACCCACCTGCGTGACGGGATAGCGGCGGCGGCCGATGGTCACGGACTCACGCGTGACCAGCTCGGGCCTGACGCCCTTCATCGAGGCCAGCACCCCGGTCCTGGTCAGTTCGAACGGGTACCGGGCGATGACACAGCGCATGATGCCTCACAGGGGAGAAGTCGCGGGGGGAGCGGGAAGGCGGGCGAGGCGGATCAGCGCGACAGGGCGGGGACGCCGTCGAGGACGTCCCGCAGCCGCATCCGGTCCGTGTACGTCGCGCTGTCGCGGAGGACGGCGAGCCGGCCCTGGGTGACCAGGCCCGTGCGCTCGTCGTCCTCGTCGCACACGGTCAGATACTCGACCCGGGCACCCGCCATGAGGGCCAGAGCCACCTCGACGGTCATGTCGTCGCCCACTCGGGGCCCCTGTCCCTCGACGGGGGCGGGGTGGGGCATGCGGTACTGCGTGCGCGCTGACGTCAAGGGTGTCTCCTTCGGTAAGGGCTGGTCCCTGGTCCCCCGGGGCCGGTGTCAGGCGGCCGAGTCGTTCCCGGGCCGCCGCTGGACCCCGCGGCGCGCCCCCGCGGCGACGGGTCGGCCCTGGCCGGTGCGGCCGCGGCGGTCGCGGGACTTCGACGAGGCGCGGCGGGGCCGCTCCACGGCAGGTGCGGTGATGACCACCGGGACGCCGGAGGGAGTCTGGGCGCCGGTGATGCGGCTGAGCTCCGCCTCGCCCGAGCGGACCGAGGTGACGCGCGGGGTGATCCCGGCCGACGCCATCAGCCGGGTCATGCCGCGGCGCTGGCCGGGCGTCACCAGGGTGACGACGCTGCCGGACTCCCCGGCACGGGCCGTACGGCCGCCGCGGTGCAGGTAGTCCTTGTGGTCGGTGGGCGGGTCCACGTTGACGACCAGGTCGAGGCTGTCGACGTGGATGCCGCGGGCCGCCACGTTGGTGGCCACCAGGACGGTGACATGGCCGTCCTTGAACTGCGCCAGGGTCCGGGTGCGCTGCGGCTGGGACCGGCCGCCGTGCAGGGCCGCGGCGCGGACACCGCTCTTGAGCAGGTGCTCGGTCAGCCGGTCCACGGCGTGCTTGGTGTCCAGGAACATGATGACCCGGCCGTCCCGGGCCGCGATCTCGGTGGTCGTGCGGTGCTTGTCCGTGTCGTGCACGTGGAGGACGTGGTGCTCCATCGTGGTCACGGCACCGGCCGACGGGTCGACGGAGTGCACGACCGGGTCGGTCAGATAGCGGCGGACCAGCAGGTCGACGTTGCGGTCCAGGGTGGCCGAGAACAGCAGCCGCTGGCCCTCGGGGCGCACCTGGTCGAGCAGGGCGGTGACCTGGGGCATGAAGCCCATGTCGGTCATCTGGTCGGCCTCGTCGAGGACGGTGACGGCGACGTCGTCGAGCCGGCAGTCCCCGCGGTCGATGAGGTCCTTGAGCCGGCCGGGCGTCGCGACGACCACCTCGGCGCCGCCCCGCAGCGCACTGGCCTGCCTGCCGATGGACATGCCGCCCACGACGGTGGCGATCCGCAGGCGCACGGAGCGGGCGTAGGGGGTGAGCGCGTCGGTGACCTGCTGGGCCAGCTCACGGGTGGGGACGAGGACCAGCGCCAGCGGCTGTCGCGGCTCGGCGCGCCGGCCCGCCGTACGGGCCAGTACCGCGAGGCCGAAGGCCAGGGTCTTGCCCGACCCGGTGCGGCCACGGCCGAGCACGTCACGGCCGGCCAGGGAGTTCGGCAGGGTCGCCCCCTGGATCGGGAACGGTACGGTCACGCCCTCCTGGCCGAGCGTGGCCAGCAGCGGCGCCGGCATGGCGAGGTCGGCGAACGCCTCGACGGCGGGCAGCGCGGGGGTGACGGTCTTCGGCAGGGCGAACTCGCCCTGCGGGGCAGCGGTCTGCGGCCGCTTTCCGTAACCGCCGGAGCGGCGCGGGCCCTCGGAGCGGCGCGGCCCGCCCGAGCGGCCGGAGGCACTTCCCTCGAAGCGGTCGTACGAGCGGGTGGGGCGCGTGCGAGTGGTACGGGTGCGGTTCATGCGGAACCTTCCTCGATGCGGGCACGTATCAAGGAATTTCCGCAGCAGGGTGAGCGGCGCAGGGAATCGCAAGAACGGGCCGGAAAAAAATGACAGGGCCGAATCGCCCTGGGAATAAAGCGAGCTGGGGCCCGCACCCCAAGGTGCGGGCCCCAGCTGCGAAGTACGCGTCAGCGGCGCTGTGTCAGGCGGTGACGATGTTCTCGGCCGTCGGGCCCTTCTGGCCCTGAGCGATGTCGAAGGACACCTTCTGGCCCTCCTGCAGCTCGCGGAAGCCCTGGGCGGCGATGTTCGAGTAGTGGGCGAAGACGTCGGGGCCGCCGCCGTCCTGCTCGATGAAGCCGAAGCCCTTTTCCGCGTTGAACCACTTCACGGTGCCAGTAGCCATTTTGTTTCTCCTTCGGAAACGGTGTCAGGAATGCGCAGTGTGCGTATTCCGTGTCGCCGTGATGATCAGCCGTCGGAAAAACCTTCTGGCAACCACACCTGCAACTGATGACGACAGTAGCACGTCGGGGTCGGCCCTGCCCGGTAAGTAATTTCGCCTCGATTGTGGGCGCGGGAATATTTGTCGTGCGCCCCATCGATTTCTTATGTGACGACCACAGATATTGCCTTCCGGGGGCACGGCATTACCGTCGAGCGTTTCCGCTCGCAGCGCTGTGACCTCCTACGATGCCGGGAGCGCGACCGTCGTCGGCACCGCGGGACAGAAGCCCGGCGAACGCACCGGACTCCCGGCAGGGAGACGAAGGACACAAAGTCGGCCCCGCCCCTCAGTCGGCCCGCCGCACCGCCGGCCGGGGCCGCGGCAGCAGGCCCCTTTCCATCGCCACCACGACCGCCCTCGTACGGTCGTTCACGTCGAGCTTGGCGAACAGGCGCAGCAGATGGGTCTTCACCGTGGCCTCGCCGATGACGAGGCGCCTGCCGATCTCGGCGTTGGTGAGGCCGTCGGCCACCGCCTCCAGGACGTCGGTCTCGCGGTCGGTGAGCGGTTCCTGGGCGGGCCGGCGCATCCGCGCCACCAGCTTCGCGGCGACCCGGGGAGCGAGCACCGTCTCGCCGCGGGCCGCCGCGTGGACGGCGTCGACGAGCTGCTCGCGCGTGGTGTCCTTGAGCAGGTAGCCGATGGCGCCGGCCTCCACCGCGCGTTCGATCTCCGCGTCCGTGTCGTACGTCGTCAGGATCAGCACCCGGGTGCGCGGGTACCGGGCGACGATCTCGGTCGTGGTCGCCACCCCGTCCAGGACGGGCATCCGCAGATCGACCAGGGCCACGTCGGGGTCGAACCGCTCCACGAGGTCCAGCGCGGCCCGTCCGTCCCCCGCCTCACCGACGATCTCGACACTGTCCTCGCCCGCGAGGAGAGCGACGACTCCGGCGCGCATCACGGTGTGATCGTCCACGACGACGATGCGCAGGGTCCGTGCGCTCATGCCGCCACCTCGTCCGCCAGGGGGATCATCGCCAGGACCCGTGTCCCGTCGCCCACCGAACTCGTCACCGTGAGTCTCCCGCCCAGTTCCGCCACTCGTTTGCGCATGCCGTCCAGCCCGAAGCCCGTCGACTCCTCCACCACGAAACCGCCCCCGTCGTCGGTGATCTCCAGCTCCACCCCGTACGGCCGCCTGACCAGTACCACGCCGACCGTGGACGCGCCCGCGTGCTTGCGCACATTCGCCAGGGACTCCTGCGTGCAGCGCAGCAGCGCGATGCGGGTCTGCTGGTCGCAGTCGAGGTCCTCCAGGTCGGCGTCCACGGTGAGTTCGGTGTCCTCCGCGAAGCGGTCCAGGGTGCGGCGCAGCGTCTGCGTCACCGACCCGGACACCGCCCGGCCCGGGCCGGGCTGTCCGGCCGAGGCGACCAACTCCCGGGCTTCGGTGAGGTTCTCCCGTGCGGTGGACTCGATCGACCGCAATTGCTGGGCACTTCGGGCCGGATCGTCGGCCATGCCCGCGCGGGCCGCCTCCGCGAGGACGATGATCGACGCGAAGCCCTGCGCGAGCGTGTCGTGGATGTCCCGGGCGATGCGTTCCCGTTCGTCCGCCGCGCCCTGGCGCTGGTGCGCCTCGGACAGCCGCGCCTGCGTCTGCTCCAACTCCTCGATGAGCCGGGCCCGTTCGCTGCTCTGCGCGACGACCGAGTGGGCCCACAGGCCGATCAGCACGCCCACCGCGACCACGATCAGGGTGGACACCAGCGTCTCGCCGAAGAACTCCGCCGTCCAGCCCTGCCGGACGAGGCTCCCGGCGAGCGTGGCGCCGGTGGCGAGCCCGAGGAATCCCATCGAGGCCTTCGGTGTGCGCCCGAACATCCAGTAGTGCGGCAGCGTCACCATGAACAGCGCCGCATAGCTGCTGCCCAGGTACGCCAGCCCGCCCAGCGCGAGCACGAGCACCGACAGATAGACCTGCGGCCGTACGACGGGATTGCCCGGGAAGCGGTCGAGGACCGCGTAGCACAGCACCACGCAGGCCAGCAGCGCGAGCGGCTTGAACGCGCTGCCGCCGGGCGGGGCCGTCGTCACCAGCCCGACGGCCATCGCACCGAACAGCACCCAGCACACCGTGTTCCACCGGCGCAGCGACGCGGCCCAGAAGGCGTCGGTCAGGGGGGCGGTGAGTGCAGTCATACCGATCAACGTACGTCGACCACCGGCCGCGCGTCGGCCGTTCGAGCCGAGGTGGCCGCCCTGCGTCCCGGCCGCCCGGGCCACCAGCTGGCCTCCCCGAGCAGCAGCATCGCCGACGGAAGGATCATGATCCGGACGACGAAGGCGTCGAGCAGGACGGCCGCGGCGAGGACGAAGCCGATCTGCTTCATCTCGATGATGTGCAGGAAGACGAAGCTCACGAAGACGGTCGTCATCACCACCGCCGCGCTCGTCACCACGCTCGCCGACCGGTGGATGCCCTCCAGCACGGCCTGCCGCGTCGGCACGCCCGCGACCACGGCCTCCCGGATGCGGCTCACCACGAACACCTGGTAGTCCATCGAGAGCCCGAAGAGGATCACGAAGAGGAACAGCGGTACGCGCGAGCCGATGGACCCCGTGGAGTGGAAGTCCAACAGCCCCTCGGCCCAGGACCCTTGGAAGACCAGGACGAGCAGTCCGAGCGATGCCGCCGCGGACAGCAGGTTCAGCCCGACACCGATCAGTCCCAGCATCACGGAACGGAACGCGTACGTGGTCATCGCGAAGGTCACCAGCAGCAACGCCCCGAGAACCAGCGGCAGTTTGCTGTTCTGGTGAGCGGGATAGTCGGTGTACCGGGCGACGTCCCCGCTCACCCCGAACTCCGCCCCGGCGACCCGCCCCACGGTGGCGGGCAGGTAGCCGTCGCGCAGGTGGTCGAGGGAGTCGTACGCCTGCTCGGAGTCGCCGAGATACGGCACCTTCAGTTCGAGCGTGCTGATCCGCCGGTCGGCGGAGGTCCGGACACTCGACGCGCCGGCGAACAGCGGGTCGTCGCCGGCCCGCCGGGCCACCTCGCGCAGCGCGTCGGCGACCTCTCCGGCACGGGCGGCATCGGCGCGTACGACGACCTGGTGCGTGACCCGGTGCTCCGGGAACGCCTCGTTGAGCCGGTCGTACACGCGCATGGCGGGGATGTCGCGGGAGTGCGTGTCCCGGCTCATCTCGGTGATCTTCAGCCCGGCCAGCGGGGTGACGAGCGCGAGCAGGGCGAGCACGGAGACGCAGAGGGTGGCGAGGGGGTGCCTGCTCGCGGGGCGCAGCAGTGCGGCCCAGACACGGCCCGCGCCTTCGCCCCGCTCCCGGCGGGCCGGCTTCCCGCGCTCGGCACGGCGCCGGGCACTGCGCTCCTGCCGCTGTCCGAGCTTGACCAGGAGCGCGGGCAGCACTGTCAGGGAGCTGGCCACCGCGACCAGGACGACCACGATCGTGCCGGTGGCAAGCGAGGAGAAGATGACGTCGGAGGCGAGATACAGGGTCGCGGTGGAGGCCACGACCGCGAGCCCGGACACCACGACCGTCCGGCCCGAGGTCGCCGCGGCCAGCTCCACCAGCGCCTCGGAGCTCAGCCGGCCGCCCGAGCGGGCACGCTCCTCCCGCTCCCGCTTGAGGTAGAAGAGCGTGTAGTCGACGCCGACCGCGAGGCCGATCATCAGGATGACGTTCGTACCGACTCCGGCGTCGGGGGACAGGTGCGAGACCACCATCGACAGCCCGACGGCCGCCGCGATCGAGGACAGCGCCAGCAGCAGCGGCACTGCGGCCATGGTCACGGACCCGAACACCACCAGCAGGGTGACCAGGGTGATGGGCAGCGTGATCTTCTCCGAGAGCGCCAGGTCGTCACTGCGCTGCTGGTCGACGCCCTTGCTGATGGAGGGACTTCCGGTCTCCTCCAGCAGCAGCCCCGGATACGCCTTCGCCACGGCCTCGGTCTGCGCGACCAGTGCGTCGACCTTGTCCTTCGCGTCCCGCTCCTCGCCCTTCAGGGACACCTCGACCATGAGGATGGATCGGTCCCGGGACAACTGCGGGGCGGCCACGTCCGCCACCTCGGGCAGCCGCCGCATCCGGGCGGCCAGATCCCTCGCGGCCGCGTCCGCCGCGCCCCGGTCCAGGGCACCCGACCGGGACGAGATCAGCACCTGCTCGGCGGACCTGCGCTCCAGCAGCCCTTCGGCGGCCATCGCCTCCGCCCGCCCGGCCTCCCCGACCCGGTAGTCGGCCGTCGTCGCACTGTGCGTACCGACGGCACTGCCCACCCCCAGGCACACCACCACGAACACGACCCAGCCGACGACGGCCCGCCAGGGATGCCGAGCACTCCATTGCGCCATGCGCACAGTGAACGAATTCATGCCCAACAGCCTTGTTGAACAGGGCGGTTGTCCGGCAGAGGTGACGGGTTGAACTTCGCGTCCACCGATCGGTGGACGCGGGGGCGCGTTGAGTGCGGGGCAGGGCGATATCCGTACCCACCCCTGACGACCCGGTCCCGGATGCGAGGATGAGGCGCCATGACAGCAGGGCGGTGTTCTCGCGCAGTACGGGCCGTGGTGTTCGCGGCCGTCTGCGTGCTGCTCGCCGCCCTGGGCCACGTGATGATGTCCGGCACCTCCGTGCCCGCCTGGGCACTGGCCGCCGGTGTGGCCGCGACCGGCGCCGCGGGCTGGGGCCTGGCGGGCCGTGAGCGCGGGCTGCCGCTGGTGGTGACCGTCGTGGTCGCCGCGCAGACGGCGCTGCACTGGGCGTTCTCGCTCGCGCAGTCGGCAGCGGGGTCGGCGGGCGCCGCCTCCATGGACATGAGCGGCATGGGCCCCATGGGCCGACGGGCCATGAGCGGCATGGACCCCATGGATCACATGAACCAGATGGATCACATGGATCACATGGGGCATTCCATGGACGGCGGCGGTGGCGCGTCGTCGTTCGGCATGCTCGCCGCTCACCTGCTCGCCGCCCTCCTCACCGGCCTCTGGCTGGCCCACGGCGAGAGGGCGGCGTTCCGCATCCTGCGGGCCGTGGCCGGATGGCTGGCGGCGCCGCTGCGGCTGCTGCTCGCCCTGCCCCTCGCCCCGTACGGCCCACGTCCCGGAGCGCTCCGGCCCCGCTCGGACCGGGCGCCCGCTCTTCGTCTTCTCGTCCACGCGATCACCTCCCGGGGTCCGCCGCTGGGGACCGCTGTCTCCTGACGACAGCCGGCATCCCGAGGTCACCCTGCGCGTGCCTCGGGCATCGGCCGTACCCCCGTACAGGCGTCGTGCGCCCGGAAGAGGCGTCGTACGCCCGTACAGGCGTGGTGCGGCCGTCCCCCATTCACCGGATGACGAGAAGGACACCAGGTGATCACTTCTGTCCTGCCCGTCTCGCCCCGCGCGGGCGAGAAAGCTGCCTTGCTCGACGACTCGACGACCGCCTGGGCGCTCGCCGCCCGCGGCGGTGACACGGACGCGGTGGAGCGTTTCGTACGGGCCCTGCAGCGCGACGTCCAGCGCTACGTCGCCCATCTCTGTGCCGACCCCCAGGCCGTCGACGACCTCGCGCAGGACACGTTCCTGCGCGCGCTCGGCAGCCTGCACCGCTTCGAGGGCCGTTCCTCCGCGCGGGCCTGGCTGCTGGCCATCGCCCGCCGGGCGGTCGTCGACAGCTACCGGTACGCCGCCGCCCGGCCGCGTCTGTCCGACGTACCGGACTGGCAACTGGCCGTGGAGAACGCACAGCCGCGCGACCTGCCCGGCTTCGACGACGGCATAGCTCTGCTGGACCTGCTGGACTCGCTGCCCGACGAACGCCGGGAGGCGTTCGTCCTCACCCAGCTCCTCGGCCTGCCCTACGCCGAGGCGGCCGAGGCCGGCGACTGCCCGATCGGCACGGTCCGCTCCCGCGTGGCCCGCGCCCGGGCGACCCTGATCGACCTGCTGGCCGAGGCGGAGGAGCCCACCGCTCGGGCTGCGGCCTGAGCAGGCCGGCCGACCCGTAGGCGCCTGGTCACGAACTGCCACCCCGACGCGAGGGAAGCCACCCGTTCGAGAGACATGACGCACAACCAGCGCAGAGGGCGCCACTCTCGGGGTAACCGAGTCGGAGTAAGGGCTGTCAGACGTACTGTTGCCGTTTGACAATAATAGCCGTGAGGCAACAAAGTGACCGTGTCGGACGTACGCGGGGAAGGACCTGGAATGCTCCGGTGGACGGAGACCGCTCCGTGTGCTGGTCGCCATCGCCGAAAGGCGAGGGTGGCACCCGTGCCGCGCAACCGGATTCAGGCGCTACGGCTGTCCGAGTCCGGGGCGTCGTCGTGTATCTGCGTCGCCGCCGTGGCGCAGAACGCTTCCAGTCCCTCCAGAAGCGCGACCCGCTTGGCGGCGGGCATGTCCGCGAGGACCTTCTGCAGCTCCCTCTCCCTGCGGGCGCGCAGGTCGGCGAGGAACGCGCGGCCCCGGCCGCTGAGGTGCAGCCGCACCTCGCGCCTGTCCTCCGCGCCCATCTCCCGCTCGACGAACCCGGCGGCGACCAGCCGGTCGCACAGCCGGCTCGTGGACGGCGGGGTCGAGGCGAGCGACTCGGCGAGCGTGCGCAGGTTGATGCCGTCGTGGTGCTCGAGGATGTGCAGCACGCGCAGCTGGGACGCGGAGGTGGGTGCGGTCGAGGCCCGCCCCCACACGACCTCCAGCAGCTCGACGGCCGTGGTGGTCACACGCGCGACCTCATCGGGCTCGGGGCGGCGGCGGAAGGCAGTCACGGTCACACTCTCGCAGGCACTGGGGTGCCTGTCAGCGTACTAGGCGCAGGCGCCGGACCCAGGGGGCCCAGGGGGTCCGGGGGGTGCCCGGCGCGGCTCGTTCGGGAGTCCCGGCCTCGCCAGTGAGGCTTGTCCGTCGTCCGGCGAAAGATTGGTGTATTTCCCACATGAATGGATTCATGGCCGCTGAACGCGCCCTGCGCACAGCGGCTCCCCACGCGTTGCTCGACGTCGTCCGCGTCGTACTGATCGAGCAGTACGGCGCCGAGGACGTCGAGTTGTTCATGGCCGACTACGGCCTGACGGTGCTTCAGCCGGTGTCGGTGCTGCCGCACACCCTGGAGCCGGTGTCGGTGCACAACAGCCCCGCGGGCCGGGCCTTCGGCGCGCAGGAGCCGTACCGCGAGGAGCTGCGGGACGGGCGGGCGCGGCTGCATCTGCCGGTCAGCGTGCGCGGCGACCGGCTCGGCGTGCTGTCCGTGACCCTGCCCGGCGGCGACGCCGCACGCCGGTGGGAGCCGGAGCTGGCCGACATCGCCGACGTGCTGGGCCACGAGGTGCTCGTGGCGGAGCGCGACACCGACCTGTATCTCCAGGCGCGGCGCAAGGACCGGCTCACCCTGGCCGCCGAGATGCAGTGGCAACTGCTGCCCGGCCGCTCCTGCTCGCGCCCCGAGTACGAGCTGGGGGCCCAGCTGGAGCCGGCGTACGCGATTTTCGGTGACAACTTCGACTGGTCCGGCACCGCCGACCATCTGATGCTGTACGTGACCAACGGCATGGGCGAGGGCATAGAAGCCTCCCTGCTGACCAACCTGGCCATCAACGCCCTGCGCAACGCGCGGCGGGCCGGTATCTCCATCGCCGACCAGGCCGCCCTGGCCGACCAGGCCGTCTACGCCCACTACCAGGGACGCTGCTATCTGTCCGTCCTCATGTTCGACTTCGATGTGGCCACCGGCCGGGCCGGCGTCGTGGACGCGGGGTCCCCGCAGCTGCTGCGCCTGCGGGCCGGTGCCGTGGAGCGCGTCACGTTCGACGCCCAGCTCCCCCTCGGCATGTTCGAGGAGACGGACTACGTGGCGCAGGACTTCCACGTCGAGCCCGGGGACCGGCTCGTCTTCGTCAGCGACGGCGTCCACGCCGTGGCCTCGCCGAAGGGGGAGGCGTACGGGGACGAGGCCCTCGCCCGGGCCATCCACTCCACCCGGCTGCTGCCCGCCGCCGAGGTGCCGCGCGCCATCCTGCGGGAGCTGACCGGCCACCGCGGCAAGCTCGTACCGGACGACGACGCTCTGATCGTGTGCCTGGACTGGCACGGGAGACCGCCCCGCGGTCCCGGCCGAATGTGACGGTCGCGTGTTGTTCGGCGCACACCCTCGCATTAATGTTTGCCATGCGGCAATAATTGCTTCATGGCTCCCAAATGGTGGGCCGTAGAGCCCCTCGGCAGGGAGACGATGCAGGTGGCGGAGCACGAGACGGCCCCCGAGGTGGCGCAGGAGCTCGCGGGCTTCCTGGAACGGCGCCGCGAGCAGCTCGCGCAGCGGTGGGCGGACGCCGCCCTGTTCCGCGTCGTCTTCACCGTCTCCCGGGACGAGGCGGTCGAGGCGTGCAAGGCCGTGGTGGACGCCCTGGCCCACGTGGCCCGGTCCGGGCGCCTCGAGGACATCGAGGGTCCGGGCTTCGCCGCCGTACGGGACCAGCTCGGCCGGACGTCCGCCTCCCGGGCCCAGGCCGGCTTCAGCCCGTCGCAGATCGCGGGTGAGGTAGGCGACCTGCGCGAGCCGGCCGTCGCGCTGCTGCGAGCCGAGTTCGCCGATCCGCACGACGACCACGCGACCGCGTGCACGCTCGCACTGACGGTCCTCATGGGCACGCTCCGACTGGTGGTCATGGAGACGACGGTGAGCGCGGGCCAGGAGCTGATCGCCCGCCAGCGCGAGCAACTGCTGGAGGTGGCCACGCCGGTCATCAGGCTGTGGGAGGGCATCGTCGCCGTACCCCTGATCGGCACCCTGGACAGCGCGCGCAGCCAGGTCGTGATGGAGAGCCTGCTGGAAGCGATCGTGGACCAGC
This sequence comes from Streptomyces sp. NPDC096205, assembly GCF_044763135.1. Taxonomy (NCBI): domain Bacteria; kingdom Bacillati; phylum Actinomycetota; class Actinomycetes; order Kitasatosporales; family Streptomycetaceae; genus Streptomyces; species Streptomyces sp. NPDC096205. Next base: position 479,507 of record NZ_JBIWFS010000003.1, read on the forward strand.
GCGCCCAGTACGCCATCCTCGACATCACCGCAGTGCCGACCGTCGACTCGCTCGTGGCTCAGCACCTGATGAAGACCGTGGCCGCGGCCCGGCTGATGGGCGCGGAGTGCATCGTCTCCGGCATCCGGCCCGCGATCGCGCAGACCATCGTCCACCTCGGCATCGACCTCGGCACGATCCTCACCCGGGCCGGCCTCGCCGACGCCCTGGCGTACGCGCTCAGCCGGCAGGGCATCACCCTGTCTTCCCGCGCGGTCGTGGGAGCGAGCCCGCGGTGACCGTCCTCCCCGCCGCCTCAGCGGACTCGGTGCCGGTGCCGGCGCTGGGCGACGTCCTGCTGGTCAGCCTGCAAGGAGAACTGCACGACGGAGCGGCCGAACGACTCCAGCACGACATCGCCCATCGCATCGCCTCCGGCCCGGTGCCGGTGGGAGGGGTCGTCATCGACATCTCCGGCGTGGAGATCGTCGACTCCTTCCTCGGCCGCGTCCTGGCCGAGATCGCCGCGAGCGCCGGGCTGCTCGCCACCCGGACCGTGCTGGCCGGCATGCGCCCCGCCGTGGCCATCACCCTGGTCGAGCTGGGCCTCACCCTGCCCGGCCTGGTCACCGCCCTGGACGTCGAAAGGGCGCTGTCCCTGCTGGACCGCGCCCCCTCGGCAGCCTCACCTGCTCACCCGGAAGAGGGTGCGTGATGCATGCCCCACCCGACTCGACCACACGCCTGCCCATCGGCTCGGACGCGGATCTGGCCTGGGTCCGCCGACAGGTCCGGCAGGCCGCTGCCGACCTGGGGTTCAGCCTGGTCCAGCAGACGAAGCTGGTGACCGCGGCCAGCGAACTGGCCCGCAACGCCCTGGTCCACGGCGGCGGCGGGCACATGGAGATGACACCGCTGAGCGACGGCGCCCGCCGCGGGCTGCGGCTGTCCTTCGTCGACGCCGGCCCCGGCATCCGTGACGTGGAACTCGCCCTGACCGACGGCTACACCTCCGGCGGCGGCCTGGGCCTGGGCCTGAGCGGGTCCAGGCGGCTGGTCCAGGAGTTCACCCTGGAGAGCCGGCCCGGCCAGGGCACCACCGTCACCGTCACCGACTGGGTCGCCGGCCTGCCCTCGCCGCGCGCGGGTGCGCCATGAGCAGGGTCTGGGACATCCCGGTCCAGGACAGCACCCGGGTCCGGGACGTCCGGGTCGCCGCCGAAGCGGCCTGCGCCCGCGCCGGGCTGGACGCCCATTCCACGGCGGTCGCCGCGCTGGTGGCCACCGAGCTGGCGACCAACCTCGTCAAGCACGCCAGTGGCGGCCGTATCGTCATCAATCTGGCCGGCCCGTCCGGCACCCGGGCGCAGGCCGTGCCCGGCGTGCAGATCGCCTCGCTCGACCACGGGCCCGGCATCGACGACGTCCCGGCGGCCCTGCGGGACGGCTACACGACCGCCCGCACCTCTCTCGGCGCCGGGCTGGGCACCTGCCTGCGCCTTTCCGGCGACTTCGACCTGCACAGCCGGCCGGGACGGGGAACCGTCGCCGTGGCGCGCATCAGCCCCGTACGGCCGCCGCTGCCGCCGTACTCCTCTCGTACGGGGGTCCGGGCCGGGGGCGTCAACACCTCCCTCGCGCATGCCGAGCACTCCGGCGACGCCTTCGCCTGGGTCCGCTCCGGACCCCGGGTCACGCTGATGCTCGCGGACGGCCTCGGCCACGGGGCAAAGGCGGCCGAGGCGTCCACCGCCGCAGTCGAGGTGCTGCGCAGGAGCGCGGATCTGCCGCCGGTCGAGATCCTGCGGCAGATGGACACCGCGCTGCGGCCCACACGGGGCGCGGCCGCCGGTGTCGCGCAGCTCGACGAGAGCACGGGCCGGCTCTCCTACGCCGGCGTCGGCAACATCGGCGCCAGGCTCCGCACCGACGACGGGTGGCAGCACCTCATATCCCACCCGGGCATCGTCGGAGCGCACTTCCCCGCCACCGTCCCCCTGCACCGGTCGGCCTGGCAGCCGGGCAGCCTGCTCGTGCTGCACAGCGACGGGCTCCCCAGCCGCTGGGTGCCTCCGCACGACCCCCGGCTCGCCGCCCATGACCCGGCCGTGGTGGCCGCGGTCGTCCTCAGGGACGCCGGCAGCGCCGCACGCCCCGTGCGCGACGACACCAGCGTGGCCGTACTGACCCCCGACCCTTCGGACGGACGTCCATGACCACGACCTCCGACGTCTGGAGGATCGCGTCGCTCGCCGACGCGGCCCGGGCCCGCGCCGCCGTCGACCGCCTCACCGCGGACGGCGACCTGCCGACGCTGGAACGGGCCCGCTTCCTCACGTCGCTGACAGCGCGCCTGCGCCGCTGTCTCGGTCAGGGAGGCGCCTGGGAACTCCGGCTCCGGGCCCGCCGGACCACCGCCGTGGGCGACGGGCACCTCGAGGTCTCGCTGCGCCCGGCCGGCGCGGCCGGCCCGGCCCCGGACGACGGGCCCACCCTCACCTGCCCCCTGCCCCGACAGCTCGTCCGAAGCAACCTCGGCGACGACATCGCGCTGCCCGAGGCCCTCCTGCGCGCCGACGAGAACACCGCGGCCGTACTGACCCTCCTGGACGACCGCGAACGCCTCGTCACACTGCACCGCGAGGAACTGCACCAGACCAACCAGGGCGTCCTGGCACTCCACTCCGACCTGGAGGCCGCCGCACTGGCCCAGCGCGAACTGCTCCGCGCCGAGCGCACCGCCCGCGCCGAGGCCGAGCGCGCCCGGCGCCTGCTGACCTTCCTCGGCGACGCCAGCGCCGCCATCACGGTCTCCCTCAGCCGCGCAGCCATCCTGCGCCGCCTGTCCGACCTGCTGGTTCCCAAGTACGCGGAGGACGTCGACGTATGGATCTTCGACGACGAGAACGAGGGGGGTGACGAGGACGAGGGGAGTGATGAGCCTGGTGGGGACGACGAGCGCGGTGGGGACGACGAGCGCGGTGGGGACGACGAGCGCGGTGGGGATGACGAGCCCGGCGAGAACGAGGGGAGTCACGAGAACACGGGTAGCGACGAGCCCGGCGGGGACGACAGGCGTGGCGAGGACAACAGGCGCGGCGGGGACGACGAGCCCGGTGGGGACGACGAGCCCGGCGAGTACAGCGAGCGCCCCCCGCACAGCCCGCGCCACCCGAACCGCCCGAACCGCCCGCACAACCCGCCCCGCCTGCGGCAGCACTCGGCGGCCGCGGTGCTGGCCGCCCGCACCGGCCGTCCCCAGCACGCCGCCGCGCACCCCGGCGAGCTGCCCGGCATCGGCGACCTCCCGCCCTCCGTGCTGTCCCCGGAGCGGCCGCTGCTGGCCATCCCCCTCGGGGCGCGCCGCCTGCTGGGTGTCCTCACCCTCACGGCCCCCGGCCCGCGCTTCGACGCGGACACGTCCGTGATGCTGGTGGAACTCGCCCGCCGCGTCGGCATCGCGCTGGACAACGCCCGTCGTTACGAGCAGTACCGCGACACCGCCGAGACCCTGCAACGCGCCCAGCTCACCGAGCTGCCCACCCCGTCGGGCATGGGTCTGGCCGCGCGCTACCTGCCCGCCACCCGGGGCCTGAACATCGGCGGCGACTGGTACGACGCCTTCTTCCAGCCCGACGGCAGCCTGCTCGCCGTCATAGGGGACGTCACCGGTCACGGACTGCGCGCCGCGGTCGTCATGGGCCAGTTGCGCACAGCGCTGCGCGCCTACGCCGTCGAGGACGACAGCCCCGGCGACATGCTCACCCGCCTGCACCGCATGCTCGGGCACCTGCAGCCCGAGCTGTACGCCACCGCGATGATCGCCCGCTTCCGGCCGGGCGAACCGGAGGTGGTCTGGGCATCGGCAGGGCATCCGCCCGCCGTCGTACGCGGCGCCGACGGCACCGTACGGGTCCTGGACGCCAAACCGGGCGTCATGCTGGGCATCCCGCTGCCCTACACGTACACCGATCACGTCACCGAGCTGCCGCCCGGCTCGTCCCTGGTGCTGTACACCGACGGTCTGGTCGAACGCCGGGCGCAGGGTCTCGACGACGGCATCGAGCGCCTCGCCCACGCCCTGGGCACGCTGAGCACGCCGGAACTGGAACAGGACTTGGACGCCGCGGCCGACGCCCTGCTCAAGCCCCTCCTGCACGACTCCGAACGCGACGACGACGTCTGTGTGCTGCTGTGCCACACCATGACGCCCACGGAGCAGGAGCGGGAGGGGCACGCGAACTGATCCGTCCCCGCTCCGCGCCTGCTGGAACCGGCCCCTGTCGCGGTAGCGTTGAGCCACGAGGCGCTACCGGGAGCAGACCTTCCGGATCGAGCCCGGCGACCGTCTCCTCGCGGTCAGCACCGGCGTCCACGGCACCCGCTCCGCAGGCGGCGACCTCTTCGGCGAGCAGGCGCTGCGCCAGATCCTCGGCGCCACCCGTCCCGCGCCACCGCACGAGACGGCCCGCGCGGTCGTGTCCGGGCTGGTCGAACACTTCGGCAGCAGGGACCTGAAGTCCGACGCCGCTGTGGTCTGCCTCGACTGGAACGGCCGACGGGACCGACGCGCCGGGTCAGGGACCGGCGCCGTCCCCGGCCGTGGCGCCGCCGTCCTGTGCGGCCAGGAAACCCCGCATGCCGTGGATCAGCGCCTCCCGCTCGGGCGGCTCCATGGCCGCGAGTACGGCGGCCAGCGCCTGCGCCCTGCGCGAGGCCACCTCGTCCAGGACCTGCAGACCGTGTCCCGTGAGGTTCAGCCGCACTTCACGCCGCCTGTGCGGGTGCAGCACCCGCTCCAGCAGACCGGCCGCCTCCAGCCGGTCGCACAGCCGGCTGGCGGTGGGCAGCCCTATGTCCATGCCTTCCGCGAGGGCGGTCAGATTGAGCCCGGGCTCCGAGTTCAGGACCTGCAGCGCCCGCAACTGGTGCGGGGACAGGCGCAGTCTCGCCCCCTGCGCCGCGACCGACCACAGGTTCGTGAGACCGTCCACGGCATCGGCGATCGCCAGCGCCAGGGACATGGGATCGGCGCCCGGCTCGCCCGGCTGGTCGTCCCCGGAGCCACTGAGACGAGTCACGAGCACATCGCTTTCAGTAATCGTCTGCCCATACGGATACCACTCTCATTCAAGCGCGGTACCCGAGGAGCCGCCGATCAAGCACCGCCGACCGAGCCATCGTAGGAACTCCGGCCGGGCGAGAGATCCGCTAGTCGGTGGTGAGCATGCCCGAGCGCAGGCGGGCCAGGATGCGGGAGGTGAGGCGCGAGATGTGCATCTGCGAGACCCCCAGCTCCTTGCCGATCTGCGCCTGGGTCATCTCCTCGACGAACTTCATGTGCAGGATCCGCCGGTCCCGCTCGTCCAGCTCGGCGATGAGCGGGGCCAGGGCGTGGAAGTCCTCCACGAGTTGGAGAGCGGTGTCCTCTTCCCCGATGAACTCCGACAGGGCCGCCTCGCCGTCCTCGCCGTCACCGGTGATCGCGGCGTCGAGGGAGGCGGAGGTGTAGCCGTTCGCCGCGATCTGGACCTCGACGACCTGTTCGTCCGTGAGGTTCAGCAGAGCGGCGAGTTCGGAGACCCGGGGAGCCCGGCCCAGCCGACTCCCCAACTCCTCGTTGGCCCGGGCGAGTTCGGAGCGCGCCTCCTGCAGCCGGCGCGGTACGTGGACGGACCAGGAGGTGTCGCGGAAGAACCGCTTGATCTCGCCGACGATGTACGGCACCGCGAAGCTGGTGAACTGCACCTCGCGGGAGATCTCGAACCGGTCGATCGCCTTGATCAGGCCGATCGTGCCGACCTGGACGACGTCCTCCATGTCCTGGCCGCCGTTGCGGAAGCGGCGCGAGGCGAAGCGCACCAGCGACATGTTCATCTCGATGAGCGTGTTGCGCGCGTACTGGTACTCCTGGGTGCCTTCCTCGAGTACAGCGAGCTGCTCGAGGAACGTCCGGGTCAGCTCACGGGCGTCCTGGGGCGCGACCTTCCCGGGGTCCGGGATCTGCGGCAACTCCGTGCCGGAGTCGGTCGTCGTGCCGACGAATGCCGTCGTCATCCCAGGCCCTCCCTGCAGTTCGCGCCCGCTCCCATGAACAGGCCCTTGGAGCCGCGCCTACCCGGCCGGGGAGGCAACATGCCCGGCAAGGACCGCCTGCTGCAACTTCTCCACCGCTCCGAGGGGCACGGACGGGGTGCGCCCTCGTCGCCTACGACATGCGGGTGAAGGACCGGCGGTAGGAACGGGGCGGCACACCCCGGCGCCGTACGAACTGTTCGCGCAGCACAGCCGCGCTTCCGTAGCCGACCAGGCGGGCGATCTCCTCGACCGGGAGGTCCGTGGTCTCGAGGAGTTCCTCCGCGCGGCTGAGTCGCAGGCCGAGCAGCCAGGCGTGGGGGGTGGTGCCGGTGGAGGCGGCGAAGCGCCGGGCGAAGGAGCGACGGCTCATGAGGGCGCGGCGGGCCAGTTCCGCCACCGGAAGCGGCTCGTGGAGGTGCTCTCGGGCCCAGGCGAGTACGTCCGCGAGCCGTTCGTCCTGACAGTCCTCGGGGGCCGGGGTGGCCAGGTACTGGGCTTGTCCGCCGTCGCGGTGGGACGGAAGGACCAGATCCCGGGCGATGGCGTTGGCCGTGGCGGCGCCGTACTCCCGTCGCAGGAGGTGCAGGCACAGGTCGAAGCCGGCAGCGGCTCCCGCGCCCGTGGCGATCTGGCCTTCGTCGATGTACAGGGCGTCGGGTTCGACGGTGATGCCCGGGTGACGGTCGGCCAGCAGGCCGGCGAATCGCCAGTGGGTGGTGGCGCGCCGCCCGTCGAGCAGCCCGGCCGCGGCGAGCGCGAAAGCACCGACGCAATGTCCCGCGACCAGCGCGCCGCGCTCATGTGCGGCGGTCAGCGCATCGAGTACGGCGGGTCCCGGCGGCGTACGGAAGTCCGCCCAGGGCAAGGCGATCACCAAGTCGGCCGCGGCCAGCCGGTCCAGCCCGTGCTCGACCACGAGCGGCAGCCCGACATCGCTGCGGACCCTTCCGGGCCGGTCCGTGCACAGCGCGAAGTCGAAGCGGGGCAGGCCCTGGCCGCGCGGGTCGAACACCTCGGAGACGATGCCGGCGCCGAGCATGCCGACACCGGGCGGGGCGTAGGCGGCGACGGTCACGAACGGCGGCATGCGGGGAGTGTGGCACGAATCCTGCGATCAGTGGCAGCAGGGCCACTCGTGGGGCGGCTGCCGAGCCCGAAGACTTGGGGCCATGACAGACGCACCGCTCGGCCGCAGCGCCGTGTACACGATCCTGACCACCGGCTACACCCTCTCCACCGGTCCCGGGGTCGCCGCCACCGTCTCCTACGTCCGTGAGGGGGGACGCCATGTGATCGTCGACCCCGGCATGGTGGCCGGCCGGGACCGGATCCTCGGCCCGCTCGCCGAGTTGGGACTCGGTCCTGACGACATCACCGACGTAGTCCTCAGCCACCACCACCCGGACAACACCATGAACGTCGGTCTCTTCGGCCAGGCCCGTGTCCACGACCACAAGGCGATCTACCACAACGACCAGTGGACCGACCGCGACGCCGAGGGCCACGAACTCGCCCCGTCCCTACGGCTGATCCGCACCCCGGGCCACAGCCCCGAGGACATCACCCTGCTCGCAGGCACGGATTCGGGCGTCGTCGCCTTCGTCGGCGACCTGTGGTGGCGCCCCAACGGCCCCGTCCTCGACCCGGTGGCCCCGAACCACGAGACACTCCGGACATCCCGACTCCGAGTCCTCGCCACCGCAGACGTCATCGTGCCCGGCCACGGTCCCGCGTTCCCGGCGGATGACACCGCCCCGCACTAGACGCGACAGACACCACCTCGGGGGTGGATCCTCTTGCCGAGCCCGCAGCACCCCGAAGCCGGTCCCCGTCGGTGTAGGTGCCCGCCGCGAGGCAGAGTCGGGCGGGGGTGACGGGGTCGGTGGCCGGCGGATCGATGCGTGCGTACAGCAGACGACGGCCGGACAACAAAGAACCCCCGGGTCTCTGACCCAGGGGTTTCACATGGAGCGGGTGACGAGAATCGAACTCGCGCTCTCAGCTTGGGAAGCTGCGTTCATTCGCGCCTGGTCCGGGCGCTGACCTGGGTGAACAGCTTGACCGCTGCCCTGTCGGCCCCGGCTACTTCACCGTGATTCCCCGCTGCTCCCCGCTGGATCTGGTGCGCTTGTGGTGCGCCTCCGTTGTCAGTGCGGGTGGCTAAGGTGCGTCTGCCATCAAGGGCATCGCTCTGGGAGGGGCCTTGGGAGCTAAAACGGGACTGCTGGTGTACGCCGACGGCGACATACCCGAGTTGTTGCGACGAGTGGGGGCGGCCGACCGTGATCGGACTGCCACCATGATGCGGCGGCTCTACCCGGGCAGGGGGATCGAGGAGTGCGAGGGCTCAGTTCTGTCGGACGGCGTGTACCCCCCGGAAGGGACGGTGTATGCGGCCTCCTGGCCGGGTGTGGAGGTCGTCGGTGATCGGGGGATGATGATCGACCTTCCCACACAGCTCCGGAACACCTCGTGGCGGGCCGACGGCTCGTCCTGCACAACATGCACAGCGTCGTCGACTGGCTTGCCTTCGCCGTGTGGGAAGACGGCCGGCTCGTCCGCTCCCTCCGCCTGTCCCCGGATGACGGCGTCATGGAGAACATCGGCGAACCGTTCCCGTTCGAACTCCCCTACTGGGCCGGAGACCGCTCAGCCGACGTCATCCCCTGGCCAGACGAAGACGAAGAACCCTATCCGCTGCCCTTCCACCCCTTGGAACTGGGAGAAGACGCACTGCGAGCCCTCTGCGGCTTCGTCCAGGAGGGCCGCCCCGAGGGCGACGACGTCAACGCAGACCACATCCGACTCCACGGCTTCCGGATACAAGATTCACACGGCTCTGGTCCCGCGAAGAAGGAAGCCGCGTTGCAAGGCGCTGGGGAAGCCATAGGACCGCCGCGCTTCTACACCTTTGGACCTGACGGCTTGCTGGTCGAGAACGACGGCGTATAGCTCACGACCGCTTCGTCCCGAAGCAACCTAGGCGGGCGCTCGACCTTGCGCTAATGCGCCTTTCACCTGCTGCGATGGTCCGTAGACGTCCGTGCCTGTCTGCCGGTGTGCGTCGGCGTTGTCACGCAGTTAGACACTCGCCCCGAAGCCAGCGTGGCTCCTGCAGAGCCTGTCCTCAGGGACCGAGGGCGCCCAGCGCGCCGAGTAGCAGGCAGGCGGTACCGAAGAGGAAGAACCCGCCCATGGCGATCATGGTTGCGCCGAACTTCCCGACGCCGGCACTCTTGCCCTCTTGCGGCACCAGCGAGCCCAACGCCTTCTGTCTGATGTCGAGATACGCAGGTAGCCGTCCGGTCCGCCGTAGCATCCGGCCGACGCTGATGAGGGCTATGCCAAAGATCAGCGTGAGTACGCTCGTCTGGAGCTGGTAGGCCGGGTTGTGGCCGTCCGAAACAGCGATGATCACCGAAGTCCCCCCAGGACATGCCAGACAGCGCTGTCCGGCGGAAAGAAGCGCCCCATCTTGCCCGACGTCCACCCTTGGCTGGTAACCCATATGGTCCCGGCCCTCTGACCTGGGCGTTCGCCGCAGACGGCCGCGACTCACCTGTCACTGTCGGTCTCCGTTGGTCGGCCTCGGGCACCCTCGCACGGCCCGGGGACGGCCCAGGGAGTGATCACCGCAGACACTCGTCCGACGGCGACACCTGCGATGCGGCTGTTGGACCTCCGCCGACGACGGTCAGTCACGACGGCGGATGCGCCGACCGACCAGGCGCGTGTATGCCTCGCTGCACCCCCGCTGGCCTCAGCCACGCTGCTTCTATGTCGTGCCGGGTGGTGGAGCCCGATGACTACAGCCCTGTCGGCCGGCCTTGCCCTCTGCGTGCCGCTGGCCCAGCACAGCCACAACTGATCACGGGCGGCCGTGATCTGCGGCCATCTACCGGATTATCGCCCTGAACTGCGGCTTAGCTGTCACCAGTTGTCAGCGCTGGTCACCAACGAGCGCCCTTCCACGGCCCCAGGACGGCCCGGGAGGGCGCTCGTGCTGGGGGCGTGCGCCATTGACGCCGCGGTACGTCCCTGCTACGTCCCGTACGGAACGGAATTTAGTGAGGGTGTTTATATCCGCATTGATTCGATGTCTAGTATCGGGCGAATGGTGTCAAGGAAATTGCTCGACGCCTCCAAGAGCGCCTGATCCAAGCTGGCGTCCCTTGTAAATGAATCCTCGGGGTCGGGAAAGATGGAATTCTCCATGATTGCAATGTTGACTTCGTGAGAGTATTCAAGCATCCCTTCCACTATCTCGCAGGCGACCCGGTAGAGACGGCTGGCGGGAAGGTAGAGAGAGTCCGGCCCTACTACATTTACCATCGACCAGAGTTCAGTGAGGACGTTTAGCTTCCCCGTGAGCTCATCGAGCGGCTCGTGAATTCTTGACACTATCTCTTCTGTGGGGCGCGTTTCCCTGTCGATATAGGCGTTGTGCAGGGACATGTAGATGTTAGCCTTCGACTCGCCTATCCTTCGTGCCTGCGTCAGGAAGTTCGCGTAGGCTTCTCGGCGCGGGTCATGTTGTTGGCGGACTGTATCCGCTCTTATTTGCATCCTGAGCTGTTGAAGTTGCATTTGAGACTGAATGCGCGCTTGGTTTTCTGCTTTTCTTCCAGTGACTGCCGCTGATCCAACGGCGCCTACGGCTCCGACAGCTGCGCCAATAATTCCACCGAGCAGTCCAGCCAGTCCGGCATCCATGTCGCCTCCAACTTCATGACGGCTAAGCTTCAGTCCCTGAGCATTCTACGGGCGCATTCAAGACGGTCGGCGGAGCGGCTTTGGGCTGGAGCTGCTTTGGGGCGAGTGATCTTGGCCCCGTAAGCTGACGGCGAGTCGGGCAGTCTGTGGACCTGCCCGTTAAAGCACGACGTTGGGGCCAAGATCTTAGAGGCTCGCCCCAAAGTGGCTGCCTAAAGCCGTGGAGCCGACCGCCCCAGCCACAGAGGGTTTCTCCCCGCTTCATGCCCGCAGTCGCCGAGCGCGCCGCCGGGCGCGGCCAGCCGGGGCGAAGACAGGAGGCAGGCCGCGCCGCAGAGGCGGCGCGCGCCCGCGCCGTGCGCGGGCCTTGAACCCGTAGAGAAAGTTGTTACTCAGGCCTCGGCTGGGATGTGCGATTGCCTCGCCCAGCCCATTCAAGGTCGCACCGAGTGGCGACGGGCGCGGGAGATCGTCGGCATGCCCCAGGGCTTCCGGTTCTACGATCTCCGGCACACCGGCCACGCTGTCCACGTGCGACGGCGCCACCCTCAAAGACAAGGTCAGCACAGCAAAAAGGCCCCGGTCACCGACCTGGGCCTTCTTCATGGAGCGGGTGACGAGAATCGAACTCGCGCTCTTAACTTGGGAAGCGACGGCGCTCGGGTGCTCTTGGGGGTCTGACCTGCTTAGATGCCCTCTCTTTACAGTCCCATGCGTGTCGACGGGTACCGCTGTTGACCGTAGTTCTCCGCCCTTAAGGGCACGCGGAGGGCGCGGAGCCGGGGGAGGAAAGCAGAGCCGCGTCCACGAGGCTCCGATTGGGCTTACCCCACCCGACATGAGGTTCACATCAGCGGTCGTTTTGCAGGCGCTGCCACGAGGGCGAGGTACGGGCCGAGTGGGGTTACTCCTGCGGGTACGACCGGCCCACAGGCACGCTCGTTATTGCAGTCGCGGTGTCGAAGGGAAGCCGCGGCGATTTCAGAGGTCGTCGTCATCGACGGGCTCGGGTTCGCGGATGTAGGAGAGGTCGAGGACGTAGCGTTCGGTGACGGGGCAGTTGTTCCATGCCTGGGTCAGGTGGTCTTCGAAGGTGTCGTCCGTGGGGTGGTCGAGGCTGGCCTCGTAGTAGTCGGCGGTTGCCTGGCGGCCTTCCCACCAGGCGTGGCCTTCGTACAAGCCGGAGCGAGGCAGGGTCATTTCTCCCGCAGGGCCGTAGTCGAGTTGGTTGACGACGAGGATGCCGGTCTCGGACTCGATGCTCACGGGAACATGGCCTTCCGCGTCGGAGGGCGGGGTCGGCGGGGTGTCCCAGACACGAATAGCGATTTCGACGTCAATGTCGGGCTGCAGACTGCGGAGGTACAGGTGGTAGCCGTTGCCGGCTACCACCTGTCTGCGGGCAGCGGCCATGGCGTCGTCGTCGCTGAGGTACGCGTCGGCGTCGTAGACCTCCACGACGCGGCGGGCCGGTGTGGCCTTGCAGCGGTATTCGGCCAGGAGTGTCATGACGCTGCTGCCCTTTCTACTAGTTGGTGATCTTCATGTAGAAGGCGTCGCCGTCGAGGATCCGGTTGAGGGTGTACATCTGGTCGAGCCTGCGGCCGCCGGTCTCATTGTCGTCGCCGTCGATCAGTCGGACGGAGAACCGGTTGTCGCCCTTGGTTGAACCTTCCTTCGTGGATGCGAAGGGGTACTCGTCGCACTGAAGGTCGGTTCCCGTGTAGTCGCCCCACACCTTTTCGCATTCCTTGATGGAGCGGGCGCGGTTCTTCTTCTGCTTCTCCTTGTCGACGAGCCGGTGCAGTGGTTCCTTCGCCCCTGGAACGGTCTTGCCGGGCCAGGAGGGGAAGGTCCGCTCAGGGCGCTTCAGGGCGTCGTAGATGTGCAGGGCGCTTTCGTTGACGGACGGGTCCTTCTGGCTCATCACGAGTTCCACGCGGGCCCTTGTGAAGACAGTGCCCTTGTACTTGCCGGCGATCTTGCCTGCGTAGTCGAAGCGGACGCTTGAGCTGTAGACGCCGACGCCTCCGGTGAACGGGCGGGAGCTGGGGGAGCTGGCGCTGAGGTCCATTGTGACGGTCGAGAAAACGCGCTGCTGGTTGCCTTGGTCGAACAGGGGGCCCCTGTCGGGGGAGGTGTAGGTGAGAGTCCAGTGGGGCTTGGTGTCCCACACACCGAGCAGTTCGTCGCGCTCCGCGGATTGGGGTGCGGTCACCTTGGGGTCCGGATCGCTGCTGGATGCGTTGATGATGTGGCGGAAATGCTGTCCGACGCGCCACTTGGTGGCGTCCTCGGTCGGTATGGGCTGGACCCTTATGTTCTCGATGCTGGAGATGTAGTCGACGCGGCGGCTGCCGTCGTAGGCGAACCCGAGGACCCATTGGTCGAACCAGAGACGGCCGATCGAGGTCGTGCCGCTCACATCACGCAGGACCAGGTCAAAGGGGATCTTCTGGCAGCTTTCGAAGCGGGACTTGATCCACCCGGTCGCGGCCTTGGCCTGTGCCGCGTGACCGGCGCACTGCTGTCGCAGATCCCGCTCAACGCCGGGAGCTGGATCGGCCGCCGTCTGCCGCGCCAAGGACTTCGCTCTGCGGGACCGGGCATATTCCGCGTAGGGCATGGGGCGGCTGAGCCCGCGCAGTTCCTCGGCGGGCAGGGAGGCGGCGTCGACGAACCCCGCGCCCTCGGAGGGCGGGTTGGCTACGGTCGAGTCGGCGGAGGCGGTGGTCGTGGCCGCGGTGAGTAACGTCAGGGCTGCCGTGGTGGCGGTGAGGCGTGCGATACGTATGAGTGCGGTGCGTATGTTCACGCGTGGACTCCTTGCGGGCGTGAGGAAGCTGCTGGGCGGCTGCGGCGGGCACCGTTCACGAGGCGTCGCAGAAGTCGCCCCAGCACGCCTCCAGCAGTGCGCCAGTGCGTGCGGAGTAGCGGGCGGTGAAGCCATCGAAACGGCGGTCGGTGTGCTGCAGTCCGGGTGTGGGGCTGGCTGATGTCACCGTCCAGATGGCACCGCCGCTCTCGTCGGCCGCATGCAGGGGCGCTCGCAACCCGGCAGGTGACGAGGGCGGCTCGACGGTGAGGGTGCCGCTGGGGACAGCGAAGGTGGCTGCGGCTCGGGCGCGGATGTCGGCCACCGAGACGTCTGCCCCGGCGGGGGAGTTCCCGATGACTCGGTCGGGGCGCAGCGCGGCGGCGTTGCAGACCCGAACGGTGACCACGCACTGGGACAGGCCGGGCACGGTGCCCAGGCAGCTGTCGGGATCGGCCTCCAGGCAAGCCCGCAGAGCCTGCTGGTCCACGCCGTTGAACGAGGCGGGCAGGCCCGTCGCAGCTGCAGAGGGTCTGTGGGACGGGGTAGTGAGCGCGGCAGCCTGGGAGGCCGCAGCGGCCTGCCGACGAGGCTTGCTCGCCGTCCACTGGGTGAACTTGCTGTTGTCGGTCAACTTGGTCGTGAAACAACTCGGCGGCTTGTGGGTCGCGCTACAGGCAGGAAGCGTGACGGACCGGGCCACGTTGCGCGTCGCCACCTGCTGCCACACCTTGTTCCCGGTCATGAACTGCATGCGGTTGGCGATCGCGGGGACGTTGATGTACTTCGGCCCGGTAACCTCCAGGCCCACATCGATGCGGTTGGTGCTTCCGCCGACCACCTTGATCTGCTTGGTGGTGGAACCGACCTTGTTGAAGTCGTACAGGACATCCCATTGGTCGCCGCGCTCCTGGCGGACGGTCATGTAGGTGTGGTTGCGCCTGTCCGGCTTGGTCGGGTTAACCCCCGTCGTGATGGCCTTCGTACGACCGCCGCTGGTGGTCAGCTCCGTCCAACGCGGCCCGTACGTGCGGGTAGTCCTCCCTGTCTTCTCCGCGTACAGGCCGATCTCGATGTTGGGGGCCAACGGACTGCTCGACGTGTTCGGGCTGACACGGAGGTAGTTGGCTACTTGCACGGATGCCGAGCCGGTGTCGGTCTGATCGAATGTGATCGGTACGTTGCGCCAGGTGGCGAAGCCGCCGATCATCGGCTCGCCCGGCTGGCTGCACGTCATCGCCCAGAAGGTGATGCGGGCACTGTAGAGAAGACTGCAGGCCTCCCTAGGGGCGGCGGCACTGGCCGACGGAGCGCTGCCGAGAACGGTGAATGCAGCGAGTGCTGTGGCCCCGGCGCATGTGGAAGCTAAGAATCTCGCGCGTGAAAGCGACAAGGTTCCCCCTGGAGTCGATCAATAATGGTCACCGAGGAACCTATGTGTGCGCTTCTCTGGCATCTATGCAGATAGGGTTAGTTGGCCGAGTCTCAACGCGTGAGCATCGTCACGTCGGCTGCCGGTCCAGGTAGCTAGACGGGGACAAAGGATGTCACCTTGATCGGGATCCGCACCGTAGGTGCTCAACGGCCGAAGATTGCTTGGCGCGCCTACGGTTGGTTTCGGCTGCGCCGAGTCGCGTGGCGTTTCGGAGTGAGCATGAGATTTCGGTCGACCTCACGTGCGATTTCGCCATCAGGCTCTACGACCGGACCCTTGCGGTAAGGGGGGACGCTGCCTCGGGAGCGCGCTGGCGCTCCATTTGCGAGCAGCTGCGCTCTACCTCAACTGCCGCTTGCAGTGTAGAGCTCGCAGTGAATCCCACCAGATCGAGTGAGTGCTGACTAAGGGATGCGAGGCATGCGGGCACCCCGGTGGCAGAGTCCACCATGCACGTCGGTGGTCTGTCACCGGCGTCCGCCTCATGCCGCCGTCGGCGGATCAGGAACCAGTTGAGAGAGCCCAGGCACACGGTGCCGTTGGGGTTGATCCTTCTGCGGGCGTCGGCAGGTGGACCGTACGCAGCGGAACGCGCCGAACAACCAGCTTTGTCGGCTTCAGTCCCGCGGCCGCGAGGCTCCGCCTCGGGCGCGTGTCGCGCGCTCGGCGGACGGGTGCGCGCTGTCGCCCAGCTCGAGCTGGGAGAAGCAATCCCTTTGGCAACCAAACGGCCTGAGGGCATCTACCCCTACATCGGCACCGATGTGTGGGGCGAGCGGCTTGCGGACGCTGTCGAGAACAACTGCGAGCAGGAGGGCGTGATTCCCCCTCCGCGCTCCGCGATCATCGAGGGCCTCGCCACCGCTCTCGGCGACACGGAGATCAAGAAGATCGTCGCCACCTCGCGTGGGAAGAAGGTCCTCACCCCCTCCGCGTGGCGCACTCTCCAGTCGGGCGAGGACAAGGTTCTTCTGCTCCTGTGCGACGTCCACGGCGCGGCCACGGTGCCGTGGGACCTCAACGACCGCACTGTCAGTTCCTGGGCCCCGCCCAGCCCGGAGGCCACCCAGCGCGTCGTCGAACTCGTCGCCGCCGAGGATGACCTGGTGAACGCGGAGAAGGCCCAGAAGCTTGCCGAGAAGGAGCGCAATGCCCGTCGGCGGGCGCCCGGCGACGACCCGCACGCCGCTTCGGCGCTCGCCGCGGCGGAGGAGAAGTACGCGCAGGTCACCAGGCGGGTGCGGGAGGCCGAGCGCGCGAAAGCAGCCTTGCTCGCCGCACTCGGCCAGCGTCGGCCGCGCCCGGTAGTCCGCGCGGCTGAGGAAGACGGTGAGCCGAAGGCGGCCCTCGTCCTCGCTGAGCAGCCCTACGAAGTGGCCTTCCACATCCACGGCTACGCCGTGGAGAACCTGCGGCGCTCGGGCAAGACCCGCGGCTACGACCTGAAGGAGTCCATGGTCGCGGCCGGCCAGCTGACGCGCGGCATGAGCGTCCTCCAGCAGTGGCAGGTCACCAACCCCGACGGCACCACCTCCCGGCTGTGGCGGATGGTCGCGGTGACGGCCAACAACCGCGCCCTGGCCCGTCTGGACATCTTCGATCTGCGCTCGGAGTACCTGGTGACAGGGATGCCGCAGGCCGCTGTGCCGCTGCCCAAGGGGCCTAACGACCCCAGCTTGCTGCTGCTCAACCAGCGGGAGATCCTCAACCGAATCTCGCACGCCTTCAACCAGGCCGGTGCCCTGGAGGCAACGGAACCGGATCACAAGGCGTTGCGGGCGATGAAGATTGCCACAGTGCCCGCCGAAATCGTCATTGGCTGCAACAACCCGACCGCGCTGGAGCATGTGCTGCGGGCGCTGAACGTCAACGACCACCTGCGCGGGATCCAGCCGTACGACGAGGACGCGCGCCTGATCTCCCTGTTCGCCACGCTCGTCGACGCCTACGCCAAGGAGGACAAGCTCGGTCCGATTCTCGCCGACACCTTCCCCACTGCCCAGGGGGCCGGGCTGCTGGACCTGGCTGGGGTACGCGATGCCCTCACCGCGAACGGCCCCTTGGAACCGCTGGCCTCCCTGCTCCCGGTCGACGAGAAGGTCACGCCGGCCGCCCTGCGCGATATCGCCATCCGGGCGATCACCGCCCTTGTCTTTCCGGACGTCCCCCCGGCCGGCCCGCAGACGGGCAAGCGTCAGGTTAGGGACACCGGACCCTACTGGCCGATCGTGAAGGCCGCGCTGCAGGAGGCTCCGTGGAGCCAGGTCCGAAGCAAGACCGCGGAGGCCCGGACCCGGCTGTGGTCCGCCGCCGTCGCGCAGCTCTTCCTACACCGCGCCAATATCCTCTCCGCGCTCGGCCTTTTTGGCACGGCCGAGGTCAAGGAGGGCTCCGGGCAGGACCCGAGGCCGCTCAAGGAACTGCTCCTTGGGGCCGAAGCGGGAGATGCCACGGCGTGGGCCGCGCTGGTGCGCCGGATGGCTCCCGCGCTCATGCACGCTCCCGAGCCGCTGATCACTCCTGGCCAGGGCAGCGAGGCGGGAGGGAGTCGGAAGGGTGTGCGCCGTACGCCGACGAATGCTCTCGCGGCTCTGACGCTCGCCTATACCGAGACGGTTCCGGGTGTCAGCAGGGAGCTGCTCCTTGCGTTCGCGCGGTCCGTGTTGCACCACCCGGACGCGACCCAGGCGCCCGAAGCCCCCGATGGCGGACAGCCGGTCTGCTACGGCGAGAGCCTGTGGAGCGAAGAGGACCGAACGCCGATCGTGCCGGGGATGGTGCTCGCTCCCGACCTCAACGGTGCTGCCACCGCCTTCGTCGCCGACAAGGAGTGGTTCGACCACCTCTTCCCGCCGGAGTTGGGCCGCGCTGCTCGTTCCGGCGGTGACACCGGTAGCGAGGGGACAAGTTCCGACGGTACCGATCAAACGGACGGCGCCACGACCGTGCAGGGGCAGGCTCCGTTGTCTGACCCACGTGATCGGCTGGCAGAGCTCAGGCGGGAGCTACCTGCTCGGATCGAGTTGGCCGAAGGTATCTATCAGCGTGCCGTCGAGGCCGCTAATGCCCTCCTGGCGGACTTCGACGAAGCCAGTCGGCTGCGCTCCCGGCTGGGCGAGGACCCGCTGCCCGCAGACCAGAGGATCCAGTGGATGGAGCGCCTAGCGTCCGCCCGTACGACGGCCCAGGCCAGTGCGACCGTGCTCAGCCAGGTGGAGACGCTCATTCTGCAGGTCTAGAACGCGGCAGCCGCCCCTCGGACAGCGGAGACGGCCCACTCGCCACCGACCGGGGGAGTGCGTTCAACGACGGTGCGGCCCACGTCCTGACGTGAGCGGCAGTGGCCGAGACTGCCAAACAGCGTCAGGGGCGCGGTGCTGCTTGCCTCTGCTGAAACAGCAGAGGCAAGCAGCACGGGGTGTGCGGGCGGGATCGGAGATCATTAGGCTCCCGGTGGGCGCCGACCACGCGGCCATGCGTCGAGGGCTTCCTGAGGCGGATGCCGCTGTAGCCATTTGCGCGCGGCATCTTCGCCGAAGCCGTGCGACCGGAGAACTTCAAGGGCGGTTGCTCGCACGGTTCGCGCATTGTCTACGCGGTCTAGGTGTGATTCCGACCTGCGTCCACGGTACCGCTCCGGTGCCTCGCCCTTCCGGTACTGCATGACCGCGATGCTCGCCTTCCGCCGCACGTACCGACGAGTCGCCTCTGCGCCCCTCGCTGGATCGAATCCAGGATGGATCAGTTGTTCAAGCAGAGTCGCGGCCGCAGAAGCTCTGCCCGGGGTGTGGGTCTGCCGCTGAATGCGATCGACTTTCCGCGGGTATGCCATCTCGACGGGGTTCGCCAGTGCCGGCTCATCACCCTTGATGTAGCCGTGCCAGTAGCCCTTCAAGACCGCCTGGCACGCGAATTCGCAAGAGGTCGAGGGTGATGGCCGGTATGCCGTGGGCCGTGAATAGCCCACGCAGAGGGCATGACTGGTGCTAATTGGGCTAGACAACAAAGAACCCCCGGGCAACTGGCCTGGGGGCTCTGGATGGAGCGGGTGACGAGAATCGAACTCGCGCTCTCAGCTTGGGAAGCTGATGTTCTACCATTAAACTACACCCGCGTAAGACGCCGACAGGAGCCGGTGTCGATGCTCGCTCACTCTACCTCATCGCAGACCCCCGGTGCTGAAGCCGTGGGGTCTGAGTGCGTTTCAGGGGTGGGATGCGGCTGCGGGGGGCGGGAGTTGGGGCGTACGGTGGAGGTGTGGGAGAGGGTCCCGATGGGGCCGGAGTGCCGCCTGGAGGGTCGTCCCTTTCATCCCGTAATGTGGGCTTTCGTCGTCACGGGATTCCACCCAGGCGTGACGCGGCTCTTGGGGAAGGGACTAAAGGGACTTGATGGAACGCACCGTCGTCCGCTGTGCCGATGGGCACGTGTTCAGCACCGCTTCGTTCCCGATGCAGCAGGCCGAGCGGCTCGGTCCGGGCCGGCTTCTGCGGTGTCCTCGCTGTGCGCGGCTGCGCAGCGTCGTGCCGGTCGTGCTGCAGAAGCGGTAGGCCTGCCGGATCCTGATCGGTAACCCTCCGTTACCGACTTCTCGACACGGAGTGGCACGCTCAGCGCGCGGAGTCGTCACGATTGTGGCGGGTCCGCGCGCCTTGCGTATCCTCGGGGCGTGCTTCTCTCAGACAAGGACATCCGGGCCGAGATCGACGCCGGGCGGGTACGGATCGATCCCTACGACGAATCCATGGTGCAGCCGTCGAGCATCGACGTGCGGCTGGACCGGTACTTCCGGGTGTTCGAGAACCACCGGTACCCGCACATCGACCCCGCCATCGAGCAGGCCGACCTCACCCGGCTGGTCGAACCGGAGGGCGACGAGCCGTTCATCCTCCACCCCGGGGAGTTCGTGCTGGCGTCGACGTACGAGGTCATCACCCTGCCCGACGACCTCGCGTCCCGGCTGGAGGGCAAGTCGTCCCTCGGGCGGCTCGGGCTCGTCACCCACTCCACGGCCGGGTTCATCGACCCGGGCTTCAGCGGGCACGTGACCCTGGAGCTGTCCAACCTGGCCACGCTGCCGATCAAGCTGTGGCCCGGTATGAAGATCGGCCAGCTGTGCATGTTCCGGCTGAGCTCGCCGGCCGAGTTCCCGTACGGCAGTGAGCGGTACGGATCCCGCTACCAGGGGCAGCGCGGGCCCACCGCCTCCCGTTCCTTCCTCAACTTCCACAGGACCCAGGTATGAGCGACGTACGGGAGAACCTGACCTACGAGCGCTTCGGCGTCGCGATCCGCGAGCTCGCGCAGACCATCGCCGACGACGGCTACGAGCCCGACGTCGTGCTGTCCATCGCCCGTGGCGGGGTGTTCGTCGCCGGCGGGCTCGCCTACGCGCTGGACTGCAAGAACATCCACCTGGTGAACGTCGAGTTCTACACCGGTGTGGGGACCACTCTGGAGATGCCGGTCATGCTGGCGCCCGTCCCCAACGCCATCGACTTCTCCGACAAGAAGGTCCTGATCACCGACGACGTCGCCGACACCGGCAAGACGCTCAAGCTGGTGCACGACTTCTGCCTCGACCACGTCGCCGAGGTCCGCTCCGCGGTCATCTACGAGAAGTCGCACTCCCTGGTGAAGTGCGAGTACGTCTGGAAGCGCACCGACGAGTGGATCAACTTCCCCTGGTCCGTCGAACCGCCCGTCGTCAAGCGCGCCGGCCAGGTCCTCGACGCCTGAGCGGACAGAAGTGAAAGGGGGCTCCCTCGGGAGCCCCCTTTCTCATGTCCTGCGTCCCTCAGAACGTGCCCAGCTTCACGATCGACAGCAGGGCGATCAGCTGGATCGAGGAGGCGCCCAGGGCCTTGGGCCAGGGCAGGTCGTGGGAGCGGCTGACCATGAGGGTCAGCAGGGCGCCCGCCGCGACCCAGGTGGCCCAGCCGAGGATCTGGACGAAGGAGGCGTCGCCGCCCGCGAACATCGCGACCAGCAGGCGCGGGGTGTCCGTGAGGGACATGATCAGCATGGAGAGGCCGACCGTCGGCTGCCAGGCGCCGTCGCCGCCGAGCTGGCGGGCCAGGGTGTGCGTGACGACGCCCAGGACGAAGGCCGACACCACCATGGCGACGGCCGTGGTCAGGACGATCGGCACCGCGTTGGAGAGGGTGGCGTTGATCGCGTCCTCGCGGGCGCCGTCGAAGCCGAAGACGGCCAGCAGCCCGTAGAGGAAGGTCACGATGAGGGCCGGGCCCCACATCGTGTAGTCGCGCATCCGCAGGAAGGTCTGGCTCGGCTCCAGGACGATGCCGCGCAGCAGCGCCTTCCAGTGCAGCCGGGGGCCGATCGGGCCCGACGGGGGCGTGGCACCCGCGTGATAGGTCTCACCCTGGTTGTACTGGGCGTGGTCGTCGATCGAGAACGCCTGGGTGTGGCCCGGGTTGTTCGCCGCGTACGGGTCGTGCGGGGGCGCGCCGTAGGGATCGCCCTGACCCTGTCCCTGCCCCTGACCGCCGCCGCTACCGCCGAAGTACTCCGGCTCGCCGTCGCCGCCCCAGCTCCCGCCGCCCCCCGGCGGCTGCTGCCGCGCCTGCGGGTGCGGGTACGGCTGCGGAGCCGACGGGTAGCCGTACGACGGTCCCTGCGGCGCCTGCCGTCCGTGCGGGGGGTGTTGCGGTCGCGCGTGCGGGGCGCGGTCGTCCCGACCGTTGCGTCCGTTCCTGAATCCAGCCACGCCTTCGAACGTACCTGGTCCCGGAGAGTGACGTGCCGGGCCCGGCCCTCCGGGCCCGGCTTTGCTGCCGAGCTGTGACATCCCCTACGGGGCTGCCGACGCCTCCCCGTAGGGGATACGCCGCTCAGTCCGCCATGTTGGCGCCGAACATCGGCTTGTCCGCGAGGGACACCCCGACGGCGTACGGGGTGACGACCCGCGCGCCCGTCGTGGTGATCTTCGCCCCGCCCGACCGGAGGAAGGTCACCGTGCCGTCGCCGGCGTTCTCGGCGGAGCCGACGATCAGGTCGGCGCGGCCGTCGCCGGTGAGGTCGTCGAGCTTGACGTCGTAGCCGAAGTAGTCCTTGTCCTCGTTCTCGCCGGGCACGCCCGCGGTGTTCTGCGTGAACAGCTGGGCGCCGGTGGTGCGCAGACCGGACCGGGAGCCGTAGAGGACGGTGACGGCGCCGGTGTCGGCGTCGTCGCCCGCGCTCTCGCCCGCCGAGGAGATGGCCAGGTCCTGGAAGCCGTCGCCGTTGATGTCGCCGAGGTCCAGCTCGAAGCCGAACCCGTCGGTGTTCTCGCCGGCGTCGGGGACGCCCGCGCTGTCCTGGGTGATGCCGGTGACCGTGCCGGGGCCGGAGGCCGAGCCGTAGGTGATCCAGACCTTGCCGCCCTTGCCGGAGTACGGGACCGGCGTGCCGTCGGGCTCGCGCGTGTCGGCGTCCCAGCCGCTGACGATGTCGCCGAAGCCGTCGCCGTTGATGTCGCCGATCCCGGTGATCGTGCCGGGGCGCAGGGACTTGGCGGCGGCCACGTTCAGGCCGGTCGAGGTGCCGGGGACGTAGTAGTTGTGGTTCCAGCCGTAGTCGGACGTGGTCTCGTAGCCGTCGACGATCAGGTCGGTGCGCTTGTCGCCGTTGACGTCGCCCGCGGTGAGGTTGATCGGGCCGCGGGCCGTGCCGCCGGACCTGATCGGGGCCTTGAAGGAGCTGCGGCCGCGCCCCGCGGTGCCGGTGGCGGTGATGCCCCCGCGGTAGACCTGGACCACGTTGGACGTGTTGCCGACCGCGAGGTCCGCTCTGCCGTCGCCGTCGAAGTCTCCGGCGGCGAGGTTCTTGCCCCACTGGTCGTTCGCCGAGGGAGCCGGGTTGGGGACCAGGACGCCCCGGCCGGTGATGCCGGAAGCAGAGCCCCACAGCACGGTCACGGTGCCGCTGTCCGCGTTCCCGTTGACGTCCTCCCAGGGGGCGGAGACGGCGACGTCGTCGTAGCCGTCCTTGTTGAAGTCGGCGTAGGCGTGCTCGGAGCCGAAGGTGTCGCCGGCCTCGGCGGCGTCCGGGGTGCCGGTGGAGTTCTGGCTGATCACCGACCGCTTGGCGGAGGAGACCCCGCCGGTGGTGCCGTACAGGACGACGAACTGACCGGCGCGCGCCTTGCCGTTGACGTAGGCGCCCCAGGCCGAGAAGCCCACGTCCCCGATGCCGTCGCCGTTGAAGTCGGCCTGCGGGACGTGCATGGAGTCGGCGGCCGTGGCCGGCGTCGCCGCGAGGGTGAGCAGCCCACCCGTCAGCGCGGCGGCGGCCGTGGTCGCGAGGGTGGTGCGCAGGTGCTTGTGCATGCGTGAGGCCTCCTGAAGATCTGCGACCAGGAGACACACGCGAAGGCCGAAGGGTTGTACGGCAGTTCGAGAGACCCGTGGGGTTTCAGTCACCCAGGAAGTCGTCCGTCGAGAACGTCACCGCCGGCGTGGTCGCGATCACGCCTCCCTCGACCCCCGCGTACACCGCGACCGTGTCCTTCGTCTCCCCGAGATACGTCCGCACCGCCAGGTCGGCGAGCCCGTCCCCGTCGAAGTCCGCCGCCGCGAGGACCCGGGAGGTGCCGTGGGCGGTGGCCTCGACGGTGAACAGGTCCTTGGGCGAGGGTCCCGTCGTACGGCCGTGGAAGACGCGGATTCCGGAGCCGCTGGAGACGAGTTCGCTCAGCCCGTCGCCGTCGAAGTCGGCCGTGTCCAGCAGGGAGCCGCCCGCGTCGAGGATGCCGGGGTCGGCGGTCGGCAGGTCGTAGCGCAGGGACGTCTCGGCGACACCGCCGACGGCCGCGTCCAGGTCGGCGCCGCGGCCGAGGCGGCCCAGGGCCACGTCGAGGCCCCGGGGCAGGGCCGCGCCGGTGCGGGCGGGGCCGGTGGGGCCGCCGAGGACGAGCGTGGCCGTGGCGGGGCCCTCGGCGGCCCGTACGACCAGGTCGTCGTAGCCGTCGCGGTTGACGTCGGCGACCGGACCCGTGGGCAGGTTGCCGGGTGAGGGCAGCGGTGCCCCGGCCGCACGCGGGACGCCCTTGCGGGTGAAGGGGCCGCGCAGGAAGCTCAGTTGCCGGTCCGAGGCGTGGACGACGAGGTCATGGGCGTCGTCGCCGTCGAAGTCGCCGCACACGGGCTGGTCGGGCCAGTCGTTCCCGGCGCGCGCGGCCGGGGGGATGACGAGCTTGACGGCCTTGCCGGTCAGCCCCTGGGGCGAGCCGAAGAGGATCTGCAGCGGCACCGGAGGCTGTCCCTGCCCGTCGAAGGGCGGGTCGGTGGAGACGACCAGGTCGGTGAAGCCGTCCGCGTCCAGGTCGCAGGCGGCCTCGGCGTCGAACACGTTGGGCAGCTCGCCGTCGGTCGGGGCGGCGTTGCGTGCCGGGCTCAGCAGCTGCCGGGCGCCCGGGGTGAGGCCCTGCGGGCCGCCGTAGACGATGCCGATGCCGGCGTCGTCGCTGTGCGCCTGCGCCTTGACCAGGTCGTTGAGGACGAGGTCGCGCCGGCCGTCGCCGTTGAAGTCGTCCGCGACCTTGCTCCCTCTCCCGCGCGGGACGGGGAGCTTGGCGGGGGCCTGGGCGGCCTTGAGCGGGGTGCCCTCCTTCGCGGAGGCGCCGGGGTCGTCCGTCGGCCCGCACGCGGCCAGGAGCACGAGACAGCCGACGGCCGCCATGCCCGTCCCGGGGGTTCGCATCGGCACCGTCCACCTTGTCCGTACCGTCGACAACGACTCAGTAGTGAAGCATGCGTTCGCAGGGGGCGACAGCCCAGGGGCCGGGACGGCGGGGGGTGGTTGCCGACGTCCCCGGGCTGCGGGTTGTGTGTGGCTGGTCGCGCCCACGCGGCGGAGCCGCATATCGATACAGCCCCGCGCCCCTTGGGGCGATGCAGCCAGAGGCGCGCGAAACCGCGCGAGTCGCCCCGAACGCCGACGCCCCCCGCCCGTCGAGGGCAGGGGGCGTCGAAAAGGGCCGTACGGGTTACTTCACCGGCTCCGGCTCGGTCTCGCTCTCCGACTCCGTCGAGTCCTCCGGGTCGACCGGGGTCTTGACCGAGTCCAGCAGGAGCTGGGCGACGTCGACGACCTGGATGGACTCCTTGGCCTTGCCCTCGTTCTTCTTGCCGTTGACCGAGTCGGTCAGCATGACGAGGCAGAAGGGGCAGGCGGTGGAGACGATGTCCGGGTTCACGGACAGGGCCTCGTCGACGCGCTCGTTGTTGATGCGCTTGCCGATGCGCTCTTCCATCCACATGCGCGCGCCGCCGGCGCCGCAGCAGAAGCCGCGCTCCTTGTGGCGGTGCATCTCCTCGTTGCGCACACCCGGGACGGCGGCGATGATCTCGCGCGGCGGCGTGTAGATCTTGTTGTGGCGGCCCAGGTAGCAGGGGTCGTGGTAGGTGATGATGCCCTCGACCGGGGTCACCGGGATCAGCTTGCCCTCGTCGACGAGGTGCTGGAGCAGCTGGGTGTGGTGGATGACCTCGTAGTCGCCGCCGAGCTGCGGGTACTCGTTGCCGAGCGTGTTGAGGCAGTGCGGGCAGGTGGCGACGATCTTCTTGGCCGACTTCGGCTTCGCCGACTCGGGCACGACCTTGCCGTCCTCGTCCATCTCCTCGCCGAAGGCGGCGTTGAGGGACATGACGTTCTCCATGCCGAGCTCCTGGAACAGGGGCTCGTTGCCGAGGCGGCGGGCGGAGTCACCGGTGCACTTCTCGTCGCCGCCCATGATCGCGAACTTGACGCCCGCGATGTGCAGCAGCTCGGCGAAGGCCTTGGTGGTTTTCTTCGCGCGGTCCTCCAGGGCGCCGGCGCAGCCGACCCAGTAGAGGTACTCGACCTCGGAGAGGTCCTCGATGTCCTTGCCGACGACCGGCACCTCGAAGTCGACTTCCTTCAGCCACTCCAGGCGCTGCTTCTTGGCCAGGCCCCAGGGGTTGCCCTTCTTCTCCAGGTTCTTGAGCATCGTGCCCGCCTCGGACGGGAACGCGGACTCGATCATCACCTGGTAGCGGCGCATGTCGACGATGTGGTCGATGTGCTCGATGTCCACCGGGCACTGCTCGACACAGGCGCCGCAGGTGGTGCAGGACCACAGCACGTCCGGGTCGATGACGCCGTTCTCCTCGGCGGTGCCGATCAGCGGGCGCTCGGCCTCGGCCAGGGCCGCCGCGGGCACCTTGGCGAGCTGCTCCTCGGACGCCTTCTCCTCGCCCTCCATCGTCTTGCCGCCGCCCGCGAGCAGGTACGGCGCCTTGGCGTGGGCGTGGTCGCGCAGCGACATGATCAGCAGCTTCGGGGAGAGCGGCTTGCCCGTGTTCCAGGCGGGGCACTGCGACTGGCAGCGGCCGCACTCGGTGCAGGTGGAGAAGTCGAGGATGCCCTTCCAGGAGAACTGCTCGACCTGGGAGACACCGAAGACGTCGTCGTCGCCCGGGTCGGCGAAGTCGATCGGCTTGCCGCCGGAGGTCATCGGCAGCAGGGCGCCCAGGGAGGTCTCACCGTCGGCGTTGCGCTTGAACCAGATGTTCGGGAAGCCGAGGAAGCGGTGCCAGGCCACACCCATGTCGGTCTTCAGCGAGACCGTGATCATCCAGATGAAGGACGCCGCGATCTTCAGGCCCGCGAACAGGTAGGTGAGGTTCTGGAGGGTGGACAGGTCCAGGCCCTCCAGCGCCGAGACGACCGGGTACGAGATGAAGAACGAGGCCTCGTAGCCGTCGACGTGGTGCTGCGCGCCCTCGAGCGCGTGCAGCATGAAGATGCAGACGCCGACGATCAGGATGATCGTCTCGACGAAGTACGCCTGACCCGTGTTGGAGCCCGCGAACCGGGACTTGCGGCCCGGACGGTCCGGCCGGGACAGCTGGCGGATCACGATCAGCACGAGGATGCCGACGACCGTCATGGTGCCGATGAACTCGACGAAGACGTTGTACGGCGCCCACTCGCCGATGACCGGCAGCAGCCAGTCGGCCTGGAAGAGCTGGCCGATGGCGTTCACGATGGTCAGCAGCAGCGTGTAGAAGCCGATCGCCACGAACCAGTGCGCGACGCCCACGATGCCCCAGCGGTTCATCCGGGTGTGGCCGAGGAACTCCTTGGCCAGCGTGATCGTGCGCAGCACGGGGTCGTTGGTCCTCGCACCGGCCGGGAGCGGCTGGCCGAGCATCACGAAGCGGAAGATCTGAAGGACGGCACGGCCGAACAGGGCGACGCCGACCGCCATCAGGACCATCGACACGATGATCGCGGCGAGTTGCATTTCGGGGCTCCTCGGGCCTGCGAGGGGTTCTTCGGTGAGGTTCGGTGAGATTACTAAGCGGTAACTTATGCAGTCCTCTGAGACTACCCGTATCCCTTGTCGCACTGTAGTCAGGCGCTCGGTGATCTGCGTCGCTGAGGCACCCCTCAGTGACGCGCGGCGACGGCACGCCGACTCGATGCGCCATTCGTACCAAATCATGACATTCGCCTTAACTTGGTGCCGTGCCTCTCAGTGCCGTGCTCTATGGGACCGCCGCGGCCACCGCCGCCCTGCTGCTCGCCGCCCTCCTGGCGGCCCTGCTGCGCACCCCTGCGCTCAGAGCCGGCCTGGTCGACCGGCGCCGCCGCACCCGCGCCGTGCCGCTGCTCGGCGGCGTGGCCGTCGCCGTCACGGCCGGCGCGGTCGCCTGGACCGGGGAGCTCCTCGGGGCCGCCCCGCTGGACGCCGAGACGACACGCCTGCTCGTGGCCGGAGCGGCCGTGGCCGCGCTCGGTCTCGCCGCCGACATCTGGCGGCTGCGCACCCGCTTCCTGCTCGCCGGTACGGCGGTGGCGGCCGCGTGCGTCGTGCCGTACGAGATCACCGGGGTGGCGGGCGGGGTCCTCGCGGCGCTGTGGGTCGTCGTCGTCACGGTCGGCTTCCGGGCGCTGGACCACGCCGACGGGCTGGCCGGCACGGCCGGGGTGGTGACCGCCCTCGGAATCGGGGTGTGCGCGGCCGTGGAGGTGCTGGACGGGCTGGCGGTGCTGATGAGTGTGCTCGCGGCCGCGATGGGCGGGTTCCTGATGCAGGGCCGGCGGCCCGCGCGGATCGCGCTCGGGGCGTGCGGCTCGCTGTTCGCCGGGTTCCTGCTCGGCGGGGCGGCCGTCCTCACGCGCGCGGGGCATGATCCGGCCGTCTCCGCCGGGGTGCTGCTCGCCCTCGGCACCCCGGCCGTCGCGGACCTGCTGCTGGTGGTGGCGGCGCGACGGCTGGCCGGCCGGGCCCTGCTGCGCGGCGGCCCCGACCATCTCGCGCACCGGCTGCGCAGGCTCGGACTCGCCCCGCGCGGGGTGAGCGTCGTGCTGGGCACCTCGGCCGCCGTGAGCGTCTCCGTCGGGGTCCTCGTGCACACCGGCTCCCTGGGGGCGACGGCCCTGTTCTGGGTGGCCGGCGGGGTGCTGGGCGTCGTACTCGCACTGCTTGTGCTGACGTCTTCCGCGTCACATCGGCGGGCATCGCCGCAGGTCACAGGCCAGTTGCGCGTAAGGAACGGATAAGAGTTGAGTCCGCTCGGCTCAGGTCTGTTGACCGGGCGGGACGGGTCATGCACACTTGAGTCCGTTCCACTCAAGTCAGCTGGAGGAATCAACCATGGCACGTGCGGTCGGCATCGACCTGGGCACGACTAACTCCGTCGTCAGCGTTCTCGAAGGCGGCGAGCCCACCGTCATCACCAACGCCGAGGGTGCCAGGACCACGCCGTCCGTCGTCGCCTTCGCCAAGAACGGCGAGGTGCTGGTCGGTGAGGTCGCCAAGCGCCAGGCGGTGACCAACGTGGACCGGACCATCCGTTCGGTGAAGCGTCACATGGGCACCGACTGGAAGATCGAGCTCGACGGGAAGCCCTTCAACCCGCAGCAGATCTCCGCCTTCATCCTCCAGAAGCTGAAGCGCGACGCCGAGGCCTACCTGGGCGAGAAGGTGACCGACGCGGTCATCACCGTCCCGGCGTACTTCAACGACTCCGAGCGTCAGGCGACGAAGGAGGCCGGCGAGATCGCGGGCCTGAACGTCCTGCGCATCGTCAACGAGCCGACCGCCGCGGCGCTGGCGTACGGCCTCGACAAGGACGACCAGACGATCCTCGTCTTCGACCTCGGTGGCGGCACCTTCGACGTGTCCCTGCTGGAGATCGGCGACGGCGTCGTCGAGGTGAAGGCCACCAACGGCGACAACCACCTCGGTGGTGACGACTGGGACCAGCGCGTCGTCGACTACCTGGTCAAGCAGTTCCAGTCCGGCCACGGCGTGGACCTGTCCAAGGACAAGATGGCCCTGCAGCGCCTCCGCGAGGCCGCCGAGAAGGCCAAGATCGAGCTGTCCTCCTCCACCGAGACCTCGATCAACCTGCCCTACATCACCGCCTCCGCCGAGGGCCCCCTGCACCTCGACGAGAAGCTCACCCGCGCCCAGTTCCAGCAGCTGACCGCGGACCTGCTGGAGCGCTGCAAGACGCCGTTCCACAACGTCATCAAGGACGCCGGCATCGCCCTCGGCGAGATCGACCACGTCGTCCTCGTCGGCGGCTCCACCCGTATGCCCGCCGTCGCCGAGCTCGTCAAGGAGCTGACCGGCGGCAAGGAGGCCAACAAGGGTGTGAACCCGGACGAGGTCGTCGCCATCGGCGCCTCGCTCCAGGCCGGTGTCCTCAAGGGTGAGGTCAAGGACGTCCTGCTCCTCGACGTGACCCCGCTGTCCCTCGGTATCGAGACCAAGGGCGGCATCATGACCAAGCTCATCGAGCGCAACACCACGATCCCGACCAAGCGGTCCGAGATCTTCACGACGGCCGAGGACAACCAGCCGTCGGTGCAGATCCAGGTCTACCAGGGCGAGCGCGAGATCGCGGCGTACAACAAGAAGCTCGGCATGTTCGAGCTGACCGGTCTGCCCCCGGCGCCGCGCGGCGTCCCGCAGATCGAGGTCTCCTTCGACATCGACGCCAACGGCATCATGCACGTGACCGCGAAGGACCTGGGCACGGGCAAGGAGCAGAAGATGACCGTCACCGGCGGCTCCTCGCTGCCGAAGGACGAGGTCGACCGCATGCGCGAGGAGGCCGAGCGCTACGCGGAGGAGGACCACAAGCGTCGCGAGGCCGCCGAGACCCGCAACCAGGGCGAGCAGCTCGTCTACCAGACCGAGAAGTTCCTCAAGGACAACGAGGACAAGGTCCCGGGCGACGTCAAGGCCGAGGTCGAGGAGGCGCTCTCCGAGCTGAAGGAGACCCTCAAGGGCGAGTCCGCCGCAGGTGACAACACGGCCGAGATCCGCACCGCCACGGAGAAGGTCGCGGCCGTCTCCCAGAAGCTGGGCCAGGCCCTGTACGCCGACGCCCAGGCCGCGCAGGCCGCGGGTGACGCGCCCGGCGCCGAGCAGCCCAAGGCCGACGACGATGTCGTCGACGCCGAGATCGTCGACGACGAGCGCAAGGACGGTGCCGCGTGACGGAGGAGACCCCGGGCTTCGAGGAGAAGCCCGACGTCCCCTCCGGCGCCACCCCTGACGACGCCGAGCCGAAGGCCGCCTCCCCCTCTCCGGAGGAGGGGGCGGCCCCGGCCGGGGACGGAGCAGCAGACGCCGGTCTGGTCGCCCAGCTGGACCAGGTCCGCACGGCGCTCGGTGAGCGCACCGCGGACCTCCAGCGGCTCCAGGCCGAGTACCAGAACTACCGCCGCCGCGTCGAGCGTGACCGGATCGCGGTCAAGGAGATCGCCATCGCGAACCTCCTGACCGAGCTCCTGCCGACACTCGACGACATCGGCCGCGCGCGGGAGCACGGCGAGCTCGTCGGCGGCTTCAAGTCCGTCGCGGAGTCGCTGGAGACCGTCGCCGCGAAGATGGGCCTGCAGCAGTTCGGCAAGGAGGGCGAGCCCTTCGACCCGACGATCCACGAGGCCCTGATGCACTCCTACGCGCCGGACGTCACGGAGACGACCTGCGTCGCGATCCTCCAGCCGGGGTATCGCATCGGAGAGCGCACCATCCGCCCCGCGCGGGTGGCGGTCGCCGAGCCGCAACCGGGCGCGCAGACGGTCAAGGCCGAAGGGGCCGACGAGAAGCCGGCCGGCGACGAGAAGGACGACAGCTCTGAAGAGGGCTGACGAATCCCGTGGGACCGGATCCCATGGGACCGGATCCCAAGTGACCGGAAAGGAGGGACGTCGGGGATGAGCACCAAGGACTTCATCGAGAAGGACTACTACAAGGTCCTCGGCGTCCCCAAGGACGCCACCGAGGCCGAGATCAAGAAGGCGTACCGCAAGCTCGCCCGCGAGTTCCACCCGGACGCCAACAAGGGCAACGCCAAGGCCGAGGAGCGGTTCAAGGAGATCTCCGAGGCGAACGACGTCCTCGGCGACCCCAAGAAGCGCAAGGAGTACGACGACGCCCGCGCGCTGTTCGGCAACGGCGGCTTCCGCCCCGGACCGGGCGCGGGCGCCGGCTCGTTCAACTTCGACCTGGGCGACCTCTTCGGAGGCGGCGCCCAGGGCGGAGGAGGAGCCGGCGGCTTCGGCGGTGGCTTCGGCGACGTCCTCGGGGGACTGTTCAACCGGGGCGGTGCCGCCGGCACCCGCACCCAGCCCAAGCGCGGCCAGGACATCGAGTCCGAGGTCACGCTGAGCTTCACCGAGGCCATCGAGGGCGCGACCGTCCCGCTGCGGATGTCCTCCCAGGCCCCCTGCAAGGCCTGCTCCGGCACCGGCGACAAGAACGGCACGCCGCGCGTGTGCCCGACCTGCGTCGGCACCGGCCAGGTGGCCAGGGGCTCGGGCGGCGGCTTCTCCCTCACCGACCCCTGCCCCGACTGCAAGGGCCGCGGTCTGATCGCGGAGAACCCCTGCGACGTGTGCATGGGCAGCGGCCGCGCCAAGTCCTCGCGCACCATGCAGGTCCGCATCCCCGCCGGAGTCTCCGACGGCCAGCGGATCCGGCTGCGCGGCAAGGGCGCGCCCGGGGAGCGCGGCGGCCCGGCCGGCGACCTCTATGTCGTCGTCCATGTCGGCGAGCACCCCGTCTTCGGCCGCAAGGGCGACAACCTGACCGTGACCGTGCCGGTGACGTATCCCGAGGCGGCTCTCGGCGGCGAGGTCCGGGTGCCCACCCTGGGCGGCCCGGCCGTCACCCTGAAGCTGCCGCCGGGCACGCCCAACGGCCGCACCATGCGGGCCCGCGGCAAGGGCGCGGTCCGCAAGGACGGCACCCGCGGCGACCTGCTGATCACCGTCGAGGTGAGTGTCCCGGCGGAGTTGTCGGAGAAGGCTCGTGACGCGCTCCAGGCGTATCGCGAGGCGACCGCGGGCGAGGTCGACCCGCGGGCGGAGCTGTTCGAGGCCGCGAAGGGAGCCTGAGTCGGATGGACGGCCGTCGTCCCCGCCCCCGCGGGGGTTTCTCACCCTATGAGTTGACCGACGAGACCCCGGTCTACGTCATCTCGGTGGCGGCTCAGCTGTCTGGCCTGCACCCGCAGACGCTGCGCCAGTACGACCGCCTCGGCCTGGTCTCCCCGGACCGCACGGCCGGGCGGGGCCGCCGCTACTCGGCCCGTGACATCGAGCTGCTCCGCCAGGTGCAGCAGCTGTCGCAGGACGAGGGCATCAACCTGGCCGGCATCAAGCGGATCATCGAACTGGAGAACCAGGTCGCCGCGCTCCAGGCCCGGGTCGCCGAAATGCAGGACGCCCTCGACGGGGCGGCGGCGGCCATGCGCCAGCGCGAGGCCGCGGTGCACGCGTCGTACCGGCGCGATCTGGTGCCGTACCAGGAGGTGCAGCAGACCAGCGCGCTGGTGGTGTGGCGGCCGAAGCGGCAGCCGGGGGACTGACGTTCCCCGACATACGGGAAGGGCCCGGAGGTTCGAGTGAACCTCCGGGCCCTTCCCATGTGGGCGGTCAGACGGCGGTGGCGCGGCGGCGGCGCTTGCCGAGCGCGGCGACACCGAAGCCGACGGCGAGCAGGACGCCCGCGACGGTGGCGTACAGGCCGGCACCGGAGCCGGTGGAGGCGAGTGAGCCGGAGGCGGTCGCGGAGCCGGAGGTGCCGCCGCTCGTGCCGGCCGCGGCGGTGGTGGACGCGGAGGCGGCCGGGGTCGCGGTGGAGCCGGCGGAGGCGGACGCCGAAGGAGTGGCGGACGGGGTGGCCGACGGCTGCGTGGACGGCGTCGCGGACGGCGAGCCGGTGGCGGCCTGGGCGGGCAGGACCTTGGCGTCGGCCAGGGAGTCGAGGAACAGCTCACCCTCCATGAAGTGCAGCGCGTGCAGCCGCACCCAGGTCTCCTTCTCGACCTCGGAGTCCTCGTCCAGCGAGAGGAACAGCTTCAGGGAGTCGGTGTCCCCGCCGGTGTTGAAGCCCTTCGCGAGCGGGGGCAGCTCGAAGTGGTTCGGGCTGGACTCCAGCATCTGCACGGCCTTGCCGTCGATCTCGGCCTCCAGGGCGAAGTCCATGCCCGGCAGGGCGTCGACCACCAGGCTGCGGTCGATGTCGTCGGGGAACTCGCCCGGACCGGTGGTGCGGGTGGTCAGCGACATCGGGGCGCGCTCACCCGGGTGCAGCCGGACACCGGCCGTCGGGTCCAGCCGCACGTCGATCGTGCCGGGCTTGATCGCCGGGTCCGTCTTGAACACCACGGTGTTGCGGGCCGGGTCGGCGGTGACGTTGCTGCGCAGGCTCTGCGCGGTGAGCGTGAAGTCGCCGTCGTTGGTGGGGTACTTGGCGCCGAGACCGAAGGTCACCTTCCAGGTGAACTCCTCGTGGGCCGGGACGGAGAAGGCGCCGAAGGCGTCCCCGGAGGCCGGGAAGAACAGGCCCTGCCACTGGCCGTCCTGACGGCCCACCCGGGACTTGGTGGCCGGGGCGTCGAGCGCGGCGACGTCGAAGACGACCGAGTCGTTCAGCATCGGGCTGGGGCCGTCGGCCTCGCCGTTCAGCGCGGCCTGGAAGTCCTGCGCCGTGTCGGAGGAGTTGGTGACCGTGAGGGTCATCGTCCGGGTCTCGCCACCGCGCTTGACGGTGCTGTCCGGGACGGGCGCGCCGAGCGTCATCGTCAGCGGCTTGGTGCTCGTCCCCTCGGCGGCGATCGCGGTCGCCGGGAGGAAGGCGGAACCGGCGACGGAGGCGACGAGGATGGCGGCGGCGAGACGAGCGGACATGGTGGAGTCCCCCAAGGAACGAAAAAAGAGGCAGAGAGGAGAGAGGTGCCCCGCCTGCGACCGGCTCTCGGATGTCTCCGAGTCCCCCCGGCGGCCTGCGGTGCACCTATCTTCACCCCTGCTTCATCCTTGATCCATCGGTGGTTCGTCACTGCTTCGCAACAGCGCCGGAAGCCCCGATTCCACAGGTCAGGCGGGCGGCGTCGCCACGGACGTGTATCGGGAGAAGGTCTCCGTGCCGTCGGCGGTCACGGCCGAGACGACGTAGTGGCCGGTGGTGCCGCGCGGTGACGCCGGGTCGGTCCAGGTCGCGGCGCCCGCCGGAAGGGGCTGCGGCGTCAGCAGGACCCAGTCCTCCGTGGTGCGGTCCCAGCGGCGGACGTTGAAGCCGGTGGACTCGCAGGTGCCGGAGCAGGACCAGGCCAGCTCGGCCTGGCCGGAGGCGTTCGCCGTGGCGGTCAGGGTCCAGTCGTAGGTGTACGGCGGGTTCCAGGTCGGGTATAGGTAGTACTCGTTGATCTCCTCATGGGCGACCGCGGCCCAATTCCCCTGTGCAGCCAGGGAGTTGCCGTCCACGTCCACCGCGTCGACGTAGTACGTCCAGGACTCGTCGTCGACGACCTGGACGTCGGCGTACTCGGTGGTGCCCGGGGCGACGGTGGCGATGCGCTCGGGCGTGCCGGCCGGGGGCATGCCGGGGTACTCCTGCAGGACCCGGTAGACGTCGTACGCGGCGAGGTCGGCGGCGGGGCTCGCGTCCCAGCGCAGGACCGTGCCGTACTCGGTGCCCGTGAGGGCGAGGCCGGTCACGGCGGGCGGCGGGGTGGCGTCGGCGCGGGTGGCGCTGCCCGTCTGCGAGGCCTCGGACTCACGGCCCTGGGCGTCGACCGTGTGGACGCGGTAGGAGTACGCCGTGCCGACCTCGGCGGTGGTGTCGGTGCAGGCGTACCGCGGGTGCGGGTCGTCCGGGACGCTGATGCGGGCGGGCGCGCAGGTGACCGGCTCGGGCGTGCCGGAGCCGGCCCAGCGGTAGACACGGAACGCCTCGGGGCCGTTCGCGGGCGAGGTCCAGGAGACCTCGATGCCGCCGGCGGCGCTGCGTACGCCGTCCAGGTGCGGCACGGCGAGCGGGCGGCTGAACTCCAGCACCGGGGAGGTGGCGGTGTTCCCGGCGGCGTCGGCGGCGGTGACGCGGTAGTACGAGGTCTCGCCGTAGGGCGCCGTCGCGTCGCGGTAGGCGGGCGTGCCGACCGTGGCGATCCTGGTGAACGCGCCGGTGGGGGAGGAGGCCCGCTCCACGCCGTACGACACGGCGTCCGGGTCGCTGCCCCACTCCAGGTCGACGCCCGTCCAGTTGTCGTGGCCGGCGCTCGGAGCCGTCAGGTGCGGGGCGGTCCGGTCGGCGGTGGTGACGGCCGCGGCGGCGCTGCCCGCCGACTCGTTGCCGGCCCGGTCCACGGCCCGCACCTCATAGGCGTACGAGGCTCCCGTGGCCGGAAGTACCTCGGCGAAGGACGTCTCGGTCAGCAGGGCGGGGCCGCTGACCAGGGCGGCCTCGGCCGCGCCCGGGTCGCGCCGGTAGACGCGGTAGCCGGCGAGGTCCATCTCCCGGTTCGGCGCCCAGGTCAGTCCGGCGCGGCCCGACGTCTCGTCGTACGACGTGACCGTCCCGGTCGGCGCGAGCGGGGTGACCCGGTCGGTGCCCGGCGAAGTCGCCGGGGTGTAGGCGAACTTGACGCTGGCGGGGCCGGTCCAGTTGACGTAGTCGACGCGCAGGGTGTGCTCGCCCGCGGGGACGTTCAGGTCGAGCGTGCCGGAGACGGTGGAGCGGCTGTCCTTCCACAGGTCGATCCGGCGCTCGCCGTCGAGGTAGACGCGGATGCCGTCCTGGCCGGAGGCGGTGAGGGCGAAGGGGCCGCCGGAGCCGAAGTCGCGGGTCAGGGTCCAGCGGACGCCGAAGTGGTTGTGCCGTAGGCCCGCCGGGGCGCCCCGGCCCCAGTCCTCGTCGACAGCGTCGTCGCAGTCGGTGCTCTGCGGGGTGCCGGAGAAGGCGGTGTTCGCGAAGACCTCCCGGGTGAACTCCGGCGCGGCGCAGCCGGTGGAGGCGGAGGCGGGCGCGGCGACGACGGCCAGGAGACCGCCGGTGGTGGCCAGCACCACCGCGGTCGCGGCGGCGGCGGTGGAGCGTCTGGGTCGGTACATGGGGTCCTCTCTCAGAACAGCTGTCGTGATCACGACTCGTGGAGAAAGGGATTGGTTGTGCAGGGGAGTTGTGACCGGTTGTGCAGGTGTTTCGCTGTGTCTTCACGTACTGAACGGAATGTGATGTTGTCATCTCGTTAAGTGATAAGCCTTGACGCTGCAGTGCCGTGCCGCGTTGTCTTTTCAGTCACCTGGGCGTGATGTAGCGCCCATGTCCGCAACGCAATGAAGTGAGCCCCCGAATGCGTCGTATCGCCATATCCGTGGTCGCGTCCACGCTGACCCTCTCCCTCGCCGGCTGCGGCGTGCTCGGAGCCACGGGGGACGGCGGTGGCGCGAGCCCGACGAAGGGCAACGACATCACGGTGGGCCTGCTGCTGCCGGAGAAGAAGAACTCCCGGTACGAGAAGTTCGACTACCCCATCATCCGGGACAAGGTCGCCTCTCTCACCCGTAACCAGGGCAAGGTGACCTACGCCAACGCCGAGCAGGACGCGGACAAGCAGGAGGGCCAGCTCGAGAAGATGGTCGCCGACGGTGTCGACGTCATCCTGCTGGACGCCGTCGACGCCAAGGCGATCGCGGGCGCCGTGCAGCGCGCCAAGGACGCCGGCATCCCGGTCATCGCCTACGACCGGCTGGCCGAGGGCCCGATCGACGCGTACATCTCCTTCGACAACGAGCTGGTCGGCGAGGTGCAGGGCCGCACCCTGCTGGACGCCCTGCCCAACGCCGACTCGTCCGACAAGATCGTCATGATGAACGGCTCGCCGACCGACCCGAACGCCAAGCAGTTCAAGGACGGTGCCCTGGCGGAGCTCACCGGCAAGGTGACGATCGCCAAGACCTACGACACCGAGGACTGGGATCCCAAGAACGCCCAGGCCAACATGACCGAGGCGATCGAGGCGATCGGCGCGGACAACATCGTCGCGGTCTACTCCGCCAACGACGCCATGGCCGGCGGCATCATCAAGGCCCTCGAGGCGGCGGGCGTCACCAAGCTGCCGCCCATCACCGGCCAGGACGCCGAACTGGACGCCGTGCAGCGGATCGTCTCCGGCGACCAGTTCATGAGCGTGTACAAGTCCTACCCGGCCGAGGCCGAGGCCGCGGCCGAGATGGCGGTCGCCCGGGTCCAGGGCCGCGACATCCAGTTCGACGCCCTCACCCGCGACAAGGTCGACAGCCCGACCAACGAGGACATCCCGGCGCAGCTCGTCAGCGTGGTCGCGCTGACGCAGGAGAACATCGCCGAGACGGTCGTCGCCGACGGCATCTACAAGGTGTCCGACATCTGCACGGCCAAGCTCGCGGACGACTGCGACGAGATCGGCCTCAAGTAGGGCCGGCCGGCCCGGTCACCGCCGGGTCGTCGCGTACTCCCGGGAGCCTGGGTGCTCCAGCGCGGCGGCCGGGAGATCCGGCGGGCGTGCCTGGCCCTGGGCCTGCGCCTGGGCCTGCCACAGGACACGGGCGGCCTGGATGCGGTTGCGCACGCCCAGCTTGGCGTAGACGGCGCGGATGTGGTCCTTCACGGTGTGCCCGCTGATGCCCAGCCGGCCGGCCACCTCCGCGTTGGACGCGCCTTCGGCGAGCAGCTCCAGGATCTCCCGCTCGCGGCGGCTGAGGGCGTTCAGCAGCGTCCGCGCGGCCGCCGTCTCCTCGGTGAACCGTCCGGGCCGTACGAAGGCGTCCACCAGGATCGCGGCGGGGGCCGGGGCGAGGGCGACGCTGCCGGCCGCCGCGGCCCGTACCGCCCAGGGCAGATGACGGACGGTGTCGGCGCGCAGCAGGACGCCGCGTACGTCATGGCGTAACAGCAGGCGAGTGGCCTGCTCCGATAAGCGGCTCACCAGCACGATGCGCGCCGGTCCCGGGCCGGGGTGGGCACGCACGGCTCTCAGTGCGTCCTCGGGGCTGTCGTGGCTGGCGACGAGGACGTCCGGGCGGCTCCCGCGTACCACGTACGGGGCCTGTTCCGGCCGTCCCTCGCCGACGACCCAGAGGCTGCCGTCGTCCTCCAGGACCTGCCGTACCCCCGCGCGTTCCAGCGACTTGTGTCCGAGGATGCCCACACGTATCACGGTCTGTCTTCCTCTCCGGTCAAGCGGCGGTTCTGCAGCGCTCTTTTTTTGGGGGTGACCGCCCCGGTGGCGGGTGCGGTGGCGTGCGCCGGTTCGTGCGCGGCGCTGACACCTGTGCGTCGCCCAGCTTGCACAGTGCGTACAAAACGTCGCTACCTTCAGCTTGTTGCACGCGGACGATGCGGGGGCCGGGAGAAACCGGACACAACTGCCCTTTTCTCACCCCTGGTCGGGGGGAGGCGTGTTGCGGGAGCCGGTCCGGGCCGCGCATAGTTGCGCTGCGAGAGGCGGGAGTCGGGGGTGGGATGGGCGATGGCCGGGCACGGGACGGAGCAGCACCCTCACGGTGCCGACCGGCTGTGCGAGATCGGCGACCGGGTGTACTCCCGCGCCGTACGGCGCGGCAGGGTGACCCGCACGGACGCCGCGCAGGCCCCGTGCCTCCTCGACCTGGCCCTGCTGCACCCGGACCCCGACGACATGGACTGGCTGGTGCCGACCGCGCCCCAGGAGGTCATGACCCGGCTGCTGCGCGGGGTCTACGACGAGGTCAGCGCGAGCCAGCGGCGGGTGGGCGCGGCCGTGGCCGCGGTGGAGCGGTACGCGGGCCTGGGCGGCGGCACGCAGCCCGCGGCGGGCGGTGAGGGCAGCGCGATCCGGGTGCTGGACGGGCCGGCCCGCATCCAGGCGGCCCTGGACGAGGCGACCGACGCCTGCACGTCCGAGGTGCTCACCGTGCAGCCCGGCGGCATCCGGCGCGAGCACGAGCTGACCGAGGGCCTGCACCGGGCGCTGGCGCTGCGCTCGCGCGGGGTGCGGATGCGGGACCTGTACAACCATGTCGCCCGGCACGGACAGGGCTTGTTGCACTATCTGGAGTTGATGGGCGACGCGGTCGAGGCGCGCACCCTCGACGAGGTCATCGAGCGGCTCATCCTCTTCGACCGCACGGTCGCCTTCATCCCCGCCAACGCCGACCGCACGGTGGCCCTGGAGCTGCGCCATCCGGGCCTCGTGGCCTATCTGGCGACGGTCTTCGAGCGGCTGTGGCGGGCGGCGATCCCGCTGACCGCGGCGATCCCGGAGCCCCGCATCGAGGGCATCTCGCACCGCGAGCAGTCCATCGCCGCGCTGCTGGCCGAGGGCCACCAGGACGCGGTCATCGCCGAGCGGCTCGGCATCAGCGTGCGCACCTGCCGCGCCCATATCGCCCGGCTGTCGGAGACCCTGGGCGCCGCCAGCCGTACCCAACTGGGCGTCCGTATCGCCCAGGTCGGCCTGGACGCCCCGGCGCCCGACGCCGCCCCGGCCGGGCTCAGCCTTCCCGGTCAAGAATCCCCGAGCGTGCGATGAGGTAGCCGAGCTGGGCGCGGCTGTCACTGCCGAGGGTGGCGGCGAGCTTGGCGATGTGGACGCGCGCGGTACGGATGTTCATGCCGAGCCGGTCCGCGATGACGGCGTCCGTGTGCCCCTCGACGAGCAGGGCGGCGATGGCGCGCTGCCGCGGGGTGACCCCGTCGAGGGTGGGCTGCTGCACGGCCTGCGGGTACATGGGCGTGGCCAGCCGCCACAACCGGTCGAAGGCGGTGGCGAGATAGTCGACGAGGGCCGGTACGCGCACCTCCAGCGCGAGGCTCCCGTCCTTGTCCCCGGGGATGAAGGCGACGGCCCGGTCGACGACGATCAGCCGGTCGGTGATCTCGTCCAGCGTCCGCGCCTCGGCGTCCCCGCGCAGCTGCTCGTACCGCGCGGCGACGAGCGGCATGTGCCGCTGGGTGTGCTGGTACAGCGTCCTGATCCGCAGCCCCCGGTCCAGCAGCTCCTGATCGCGGGCGAGGGCCACGGCCTGCGCCCGTTCCCCGCGCGAGCTGCTGTAGTTGCTGTTCGGCTGCACGCACAGCACCTCGCCCGTCGCCTCGGTCATCGCCTCCGTGATGGCCCGGTTGATCCGCTCGGTCCCGCTGAGCACGGTGACGGCCGGGATCTCCGCCGGCGCCGTCCGCCGTCCGTCCAGCCGCATGAGCGGCTCGAACACCTCGGCCAGCCGCGCCTCGCGCCGCCGCTGCTCGGCGATCGCCTGCGCGGTGGAGCGCAGCAGCCGGTGCAGCGCGAGCGCGGGCGCGACGGGCTCCAGCCGGTCCGGGTCGGTCACGGCCGGGTGCAGCAGCCCGTGGTCGATCAGACAGGGCGCGGCCGTCTCGGCGGCCGCCCGGTGCAGGTGTCCCTCCCGCAGGGCCTGCTCGTACAGGTGCGTGCCGGGAGGGCACAACTCGTCGACACCGTGGTCCGGATGGGGCGCGGGGGTCACGTGAGTGCTCCCTCCTGGTCGAGGATGCCCGAGCGCGCGATCAGGTACCCGAGCTGGGCCCGGCTGTCGCTGCCGAGGGTGGCGGCGAGTTTGGCGATGTGGATACGGGCGGTGCGGATGTTCATCCCCAGCCGCTCCGCGACGACCGCGTCCGTGTGCCCCTCGACCAGCAGCGCGGCGATCGCCCTCTGGCGCGGGGTGACACCGTTCAGCGTGGGCTGCTGGACCGCTTCGGGGTACATGGGGGTGGCCAGGCGCCAGAGGCGGTCGAAGGTGGTGGCGAGGTAGGTGACCAGGGCGGGGATGCGGACCTTCATGGCCACGGTGCGCTCGGGGTTGGCGGGGAGGAAGGCGACCGAGCGGTCGGCGATGATGAGCCGGTCGGTGATCTCGTCGAGCGTACGGGCCTGGGTGTCGCCACGCAGCAGTTCGTAACGAGCGGCGATGATCGAGCGGTGGCGTCCTGTGTGCTGGTAGAGCGTCCGTATACGGCCACCTCGGTCCAGGAAGTCCTGGTCCCGGCGCAGGGAGGTCTGGGAGTAGCGGGGCGTGTAGTGGCTGACGTGCGGCTGCACGCAAAGAAGCTCGGTGGTCGCCTCGTCCATGGCCGTGGTGATGGCCTGATTGATGAGGGGCAGTCCGCGGAAGAACTCGATTTCCGACGGGGCCGTGTCCGAGTGCTCCCCGAGCCGCATGAGGGGCTCGAACACCTCGATCAACCGTCCTTCGCGGTGGCGCTGCTCGGCGACGGCCTGCGCGGTCGAACGCAGCAGGCCGTGCAGGGCGAGGGCCGGGGCGACGGGTTCCAGGCGGTTCGGGTCCGTGACGACCGGGTGCACCAGGCCGTGGTCCAGCAGACAGGGTGCGGCTTCGGCGTCCTGAGCACTCAGCAGGCCCTCGCGCAGGGCCCGCTCGTACAAGTGCTCTCCGGCCGGGCACAGTTCGTCGGCGCCGTGCGGGGGGTGCGGCGAACGGCTCACGTCTGTGCTCACCCCTCCCCCTTGAGGATCCCAGACTCACCTATGAGGTAGCCGAGTTGGGTCCGGCTCTCGCTGCCGAGCGTGGCGGCGAGCTTGGCGATGTGGACACGGGTGGTGCGGACATTCATGCCGAGGCGCTCCGCGATGACGGCATCGGTGTGGCCTTCGATCAGCAGGGCCGCGATGGCGCGCTGGCGGGGGGTGACGCCGTTGAGGGTGGGCCGCCGGACGGCTTCGGGGTACATGGGGGTGGCGAGGCGCCAGAGGC
The DNA here is from genome assembly GCF_044763135.1 of Streptomyces sp. NPDC096205. Taxonomy (NCBI): domain Bacteria; kingdom Bacillati; phylum Actinomycetota; class Actinomycetes; order Kitasatosporales; family Streptomycetaceae; genus Streptomyces; species Streptomyces sp. NPDC096205. The sequence goes on from NZ_JBIWFS010000003.1 coordinate 521,557, forward strand.
GGTCGAAGGTGGTGGCGAGGAAGCCTACGACGGCGGGGTGGTGGATCTCGAGGGCCAGGGAGCGGTCGCGGTTGGCCGGAATGAAGGCCACCCTGCGGTCGAAGATCATGAGTCGTTCGGTGACCTCGTCGAGCGCGCGGGCCTCCAGGCGGCCCTTCAGCTGCTCGAATCGAGCCATGACCGTGGGCACGTGCCGTGTGGTGTGCTGGTAGAGCGTCTTCATGCGGCCGCCCCGGTCCAGGAAGGCCTGGTCGCGATCGAGGGCCATCGCGTGGACGTTTGGGGATTTGCCCACGTGGCTCGTGTGCGGCTGGATGGTGAGGGCTTCATGGGAGCTCTCGTTCAGCGTCTGTCCGACGATCAGGTTGATGCGGTCGAGTCCGCTCAGCAGCCGGATGCCCTTGGATTCGGCGGAGACGGCCGGCGTGGGGAGCGTCAGTAACGGCGCGAAGGCCTCGGCCAGCCGTTCGGAGTGCCGCCGCTCCTCGGCGACGCGGTCTTCCGAGGCGCGCAGCAGCCGGTGCAGGGCGAAGGCCGGCGAGAGCGGCTCGAACCGGTCGGGGTCGGTGACGGTCGCTTGCAGAAGTCCGAGTTCCAGCAGGCAGGGGGCAGCGTCGATCTCCACACCGCTCACGGACCCGTCCCGCAGGGCGCGGGCGTAGAGCTCCCTCCCCGGCTCACACAGTTCATCCTCCGCGTGTGTGTGACCCTCGGCAGGCATTCAGTGATCCCGTTCCAGAATCCCCGACTGCGCTATGAGGAAGCCGAGTTGTGCGCGGCTCCCACTGCCGAGGGCGGTGGCGAGCTTCGCGATGTGGGCGCGGCAGGTCCGCACGTTCATGCCGAGGCGCCGGGCGATGGCCTCGTCGACGTGTCCCTCCACCAGAAGCTTGGCGATGGAGTACTGGATGTCGGTGATGCCGTCGGGGTCGGTCTCGTACGGCGTGCCGGCGCGCAGCGGGACCGCTCTGCCCCACATGAACTCGAACACCTGGATGAGGTAGCGGACCAGGCCCGGGTGACGTAGTTCCAGGGCCACCTGCCTGTCTTCGCGGATCGGGATGAAGGCCACGGCCTCGTCGCAGATGATGAGGCGTTCGACCAGTTCGTCGATGGTGCGGTACTCGGCTTTGCCGTTCGCGAACTGATCGACGTAGGCGAGCCGTTCGGGGCTGTATCGGGCGGTGTGCTGATACAGGGTGCGAATGCGCACGCCTCGTTCGACGAGCAGCCTGTCACGTTCGAGTCCCTCGATGAGCCGGTTCTCCGCCCGCCGGCGGCTCGGCTGGACCGTGAGCATCTCGGTCTGGCACTGGGCTGTGGCCAGGTCGAGTGCCGCGTTGATCCGGTCGAGGCCCTCCAGAACCGTGATGGAGTGGGCGCTCGTGATCTGCTGTGTACCCAGGGCCATGAACGGCTCGAATGCGTCGGCCAGCTCGACCGACATCCGCCGGCGCTCGGTGATCTCCCGCTCAATGGGGGTGAGTCGCTGGGTCAGTGCGATCGTGGGCGGCACAGGCAGCAGCCAGTTCGCGTCGTCAGGATCCGGGTGGAGGAGGGCGAACTCCATCAGACAGGGGGCGGGCTGCACCTCTGTGCGGGCAATACGCCCCGTACGCAGGGCATTGGCATAAAGACGGCTCCCCACCTCGCACATCTCGGTCACCGCATGGGGATGTGTCTCTTTAGTCCCATTCGATCCCAAATTTCCACCCCCCAGGGTCCTGAACATGCAGGAACATGATGCACCGATGGTGTGGCCATGACGTGCCTGAATGAGCCATCGTCTTATCCGACGGGGGAAGAGGGGACCTTCAAGTGAGGACGAAGCCGACTATGCGTAAGAAGATGCTTCGCTCGGTGCTTGTCACCACCTTTTCCGTCGTCGCGGCCTTCGGAACTCTGAGTGGCCTCTCCGGCACGGTGAGTGATGCACAGCCGGGCAGTGCTCAGTCCTCGGCGGTCATACAGGTATTGGCTGTGGGCGCCGAGACACCCACCGGTATGGACGACAGCGTCTGGGACTGACATGACTACTCCTCCTGACGACCGCTCCTTCCGCCGCGAAATGGCCACGGCCTACCGCTCCGGCTGGCACTTCATCGATCTGGTCACCGCTCTCCCCCATAGCGGTGACTCCCTGATGGTGACCGTGTTCGGAGAGCCCGTCGTCGTCACGCGGGACGAGGACGACGACGTGCGAGCGTACCGATGCCTGCGCCGGCCCCGCGGGGCGCCGCAGCCCGTGCGGTGTGCCATCCGGTACGGAATGATCTTTGTGAACCTCGACCAGCGAGACCACCGGCTGGCGGACACCGAGGCCTCCCCCGGCCCACGGACCATCTCGGCCACCCCCCGCAGTGCCTGACGCGATTCCCCCGTCGTAACAAGATCGCCTCAGGTGCTTCCCCCCGCAGCGGCGTCACCGTGACCTGAACACGGTGACGCCGCTGCAGTTTTACGGGACATCTCCCGACATGGCCCGCCGCCCGCCCCACCCCCCCGGCATGGCCGGAATCAGCCCTTCCCCAGCGCCCGCGTCAGCTCGATCTCGATCACCACGCGGGACGGGTTCGGCGAGGGCGTGCGCTCGTAGCGCTCGGCGTAGCGGCGGACCGCCTCGGACACCCGGGCCGGGTCCGTGCGGACGAAGGCGCGGCCCTCCAGGGTGGCCCAGCGGCGGCCGTCCACCTGGCACACCGCCACCCGGGCCCCTTCCGCGCCCCCGGCCAGCACATGCCGGGCCTTGGCGCTCGACGCGTTCGTGATCACCCGGGCCAGCCGTGCCTGAGGGTCGTACGTCACGCCGACCGGCACGACGTGCGGGGTGCCGTCCGGGCGCAGGGTCGTCAGGGTGCACAGGTGCCGTTCCCGCCAGAAGGCCAGGTAGGCGGGGTCGGGAACGCCCGGGTCCAGCGCGTGCTTCCCCCGGGGGGCCTGCTCGGTCGTCGTCATGCCCGCGAACCTAACCGCCGGACGCCTCCCGCCCCCGCCTTGAGTGGAATAGACTCAACTTTGTGTACGTTGCCTGAGTCAGTAGTGGGAGACGGCACCGACGGCTGTACCGACGGCTGAACCGACGGCTCAAGCAAGGAGGAGAACGCGAACGTGGACGCCGAGCTGACCAACCGGAGCCGGGACGCGATCAACGCGGCCAGCAACCGCGCCGTGACCGAGGGGAATCCGGACCTCACCCCTGCACACCTGCTCCTGGCTCTGCTCCAGGGACAAGGCCCCCGGCAGAGCAACGAGAACATCGTCGACCTGCTCGTCGCCGTCGACGCCGACCTGGCCGCCGTACGCGCCGGTGCCGACAAGGTGGTCGCCGCGCTGCCCAGCGTGACCGGCTCCACCGTGGCGCCGCCGCAGCCCAACCGCGAGCTGCTCGCCGTCATCGCCGACGCGCAGGCACGGGCCAAGGACCTCGGTGACGAGTACCTCTCTACCGAGCACCTGCTCATCGGCATCGCCGCCAAGGGTGGGGCGGCCGGTGAGGTGCTCATCCGGCAGGGGGCCACCCCGAAGAAGCTGCTGGACGCCTTCCAGAAGGCCCGCGGCGGCCGGCGCGTCACCAACGCCGACCCCGAGGGCTCGTACAAGGCGCTGGAGAAGTTCGGCACCGACTTCACCGCCGCCGCACGCGAGGGCAAGCTGGACCCCGTCATCGGGCGGGACCAGGAGATCCGGCGCGTGGTGCAGGTGCTGTCCCGCCGTACGAAGAACAACCCCGTCCTGATCGGCGAGCCCGGTGTCGGCAAGACCGCCGTCGTCGAGGGGCTCGCCCAGCGGATCGTGAAGGGCGACGTGCCCGAGTCGCTCAAGGACAAGCGGCTCGTCGCGCTCGACCTGGGGGCGATGGTCGCGGGCGCCAAGTACCGCGGTGAGTTCGAGGAGCGGCTGAAGACCGTCCTGGCCGAGATCAAGGACTCGGACGGCCAGATCATCACCTTCATCGACGAACTGCACACCGTCGTCGGGGCCGGTGCCGGCGGGGACTCCGCCATGGACGCGGGCAACATGCTCAAGCCCATGCTCGCCCGCGGTGAGCTGCGCATGGTCGGCGCGACCACGCTCGACGAGTACCGGGAGCGGATCGAGAAGGACCCCGCCCTGGAGCGGCGCTTCCAGCAGGTGCTGGTCGCCGAGCCGAGCGTCGAGGACACCATCGCGATCCTGCGTGGCCTGAAGGGGCGCTACGAGGCCCACCACAAGGTGCAGATCGCGGACGCGGCCCTCGTCGCCGCGGCCACCCTCTCCGACCGGTACATCACCTCCCGCTTCCTGCCCGACAAGGCCATCGACCTCGTCGACGAGGCGGCCTCCCGGCTGCGCATGGAGATCGACTCCTCGCCCGTCGAGATCGACGAACTCCAGCGTGCCGTCGACCGGCTGAAGATGGAGGAGCTGGCCCTCAGCAAGGAGACCGACCAGGCCTCCAAGGAGCGGCTGGACAAGCTGCGCCGCGACCTCGCCGACAAGGAGGAGGAGCTGCGCGGCCTGACCGCCCGCTGGGAGAAGGAGAAGCAGTCCCTCAACCGGGTCGGTGAGCTGAAGGAGAAGCTCGACGACCTGCGCGGCCAGGCCGAACGCGCCCAGCGCGACGGCGACTTCGACACCGCCTCCAAGCTGCTGTACGGCGAGATCCCGGCGCTCGAGCGCGACCTGGAGGCCGCCTCCGAGGCCGAGGAGGAGGCCGCCCGGGACACCATGGTCAAGGAGGAGGTCGGCTCGGACGACATCGCCGACGTCGTCGCCTCCTGGACCGGCATCCCCGCCGGGCGCCTCCTGGAGGGCGAGACGCAGAAGCTGCTGCGCATGGAGGAGGAGCTGGGCCGGCGGCTGATCGGCCAGACCGAGGCCGTGCAGGCGGTCTCCGACGCCGTACGCCGCTCCCGCGCCGGCATCGCCGACCCGGACCACCCCACCGGCTCCTTTCTCTTCCTCGGCCCGACCGGCGTCGGCAAGACCGAGCTGGCCAAGGCGCTCGCGGACTTCCTCTTCGACGACGAGCGGGCCATGGTCCGCATCGACATGTCGGAGTACGGCGAGAAGCACAGCGTGGCCCGGCTGGTCGGCGCGCCTCCCGGTTACGTCGGCTACGAGGAGGGCGGCCAGCTCACCGAGGCCGTCCGCCGCCGCCCGTACTCCGTGGTCCTGCTGGACGAGGTGGAGAAGGCCCACCCCGAGGTCTTCGACATCCTGCTCCAGGTCCTCGACGACGGCCGGCTCACCGACGGACAGGGCCGTACGGTCGATTTCCGCAACACGATCCTGATCCTGACCTCGAACCTGGGCAGCCAGTTCCTGGTCGAGCCGCTGACCTCCGAGGAGGAGAAGAAGCAGCAGGTCCTGGAGGTCGTGCGGACGTCGTTCAAGCCGGAGTTCCTCAACCGCCTGGACGACCTGGTGGTCTTCTCGGCCCTGTCGAAGGACGAGCTCGGCCGGATCGCCCGGCTCCAGATCGAGCGCCTGGCCCGCCGTCTGGCCGAGCGCAGGCTCACCCTGGAGGTCACGCCCGAGGCCCTGGCCTGGCTGGCCGACGAGGGCAACGACCCGGCGTACGGCGCCCGGCCGCTGCGCAGGCTCGTCCAGACCGCCATCGGCGACCGCCTCGCCAAGGAGATCCTGGCGGGCGAGATCAAGGACGGCGACACGGTCCGCGTCGACACCTTCGGCGAGGGTCTTCTCGTCGGCCCGGCGACGGGCAAGACCCTCTGAGGACGGGTACTCGATCCCCGCGCGATTCCCCGTGCGGGGATCATGTCCGCCGTCGGCTGACACGGCCCGCCAGGGGTTGCCACCCCCCTCCCCGCATGGGGGAGGATGACGGAATCCGTACGAAGGGAAATTCACGGTGACCATCGACCCGTCCTCGATTCCGAACTTCGGGGGCCAGCCCCAGCCGCAGCCCCAAGGACCGGCGGGCCCCGTCGTCCCGGATCAGGACCTTGTGAAGCAGCTCCTCGACCAGATGGAGCTGAAGTACGTCGTCGACGAGGAGGGTGACCTCGCCGCGCCGTGGGAGCAGTTCCGTACGTACTTCATGTTCCGCGGCGAGGGCGAGCAGCAGGTCTTCTCGGTGCGGACGTTCTACGACCGGCCCCACCAGATCGATGAGAAGCCGCAGCTCCTGGAGTCGATCGACGACTGGAACCGGCGCACCCTGTGGCCGAAGGTCTACACGCACACGCACGACGACGGCACCGTCCGGCTGATCGGTGAGGCGCAGATGCTCATCGGCACGGGCGTGAGCCTGGAGCACTTCGTGTCCTCGACGGTGAGCTGGGTGCGCGCGGCCATCGAGTTCGACCGCTGGCTGGTCGAGCAGCTCGGCCTGGAGGGCGAGGTCAACGACGCGGAGAAGCCGGAGGACGGCGAGGCGGGCGAGTAAGACGCCCCGAGCCTTCGCGCTGCGCGCAGAGAGCCCGACCAGGGTGCGGACCACCACGGTGGTGTGCCCCCTGGCCGGGCTCTCGCCGTACGGGGCGCGTGCGGCGCCCGTCCGTCCACAGCCTGTGGATGACGTTCCGGGCGGCGCGGCTCAGTCCGCCAGTGCCTTCAGCCGGGCCGCCGCCTCCTCCAGGACCGGGCGCTGCTTGCAGAACGCGAACCGTACGAAGGGCGCGCCCGCCTCGCGGTGGTCGTAGAAGACCGCGTTCGGGATGGCCACCACGCCCGCGCGTTCCGGCAGGGAGCGGCAGAAGGCGAAGCCGTCGTCGAAGCCGAGGGGGCGGATGTCGGTGGTGATGAAGTACGTGCCCGCCGTGCGGTGGACGGCGAACCCCGCCTTGGTCAGCCCCGCCGCCAGCAGGTCCCGCTTGGCGCGCATGTCCTCGCGGAAGGCGGAGAAGTAGCTGTCCGGCAGCGCGAGGGCCTCGGCGACCGCGTACTGGAAGGGGCCGGAGGAGACGTACGTCAGGTACTGCTTCGCCGAGCGGACCGCGCTGACCAGGGCCGGGGCCGCCGTCACCCAGCCCACCTTCCAGCCGGTGAACGAGAACGTCTTGCCGCTCGACCCGATCGTCACGGTCCGCTCCCGCATCCCCGGCAGCGTCGCGAGCGGCACATGCCCAGCCTCGTCGAACACCAGGTGCTCGTACACCTCGTCCGTGACCACCAGCAGGTCCCGCTCCACCGCCAGCTCGGCGATCGCGGTGAGCTCCTCGCGGGTGAGGACCGTGCCGGTCGGGTTGTGCGGGGTGTTGATCAGCAGCAGCCGGGTGCGCTCGGTGACCGCGTCGCGCAGCTCGTCGAGGTCGAGGCGGAAGGCACCCTCATGGGGCCGCAGGGTGACCGGCACGCGTGTGCCGCCCGCCATCGCGATGCAGGCCGCGTAGGAGTCGTAGTACGGCTCCAGCGCGACGACCTCGTCACCGGGTTCCACCAGCGCCAGCAGGGCCGCGGCGATCGCCTCGGTCGCACCGGCCGTGACCAGCACCTCCGTGTCGGGGTCGTACGTCAGGCCGTACCACCGCTGCTGGTGCTCGGCGATCGCGGTGCGCAGCTCGGGGACGCCGGGGCCCGGCGGGTACTGGTTGCCGCGCCCGTCGCGCAGCGCCCGTACGGCCGCCTCCCTGACCTCCTCGGGGCCGTCCGTGTCGGGAAAGCCCTGGCCCAGGTTGATCGACCCGGTGCGCAGGGCCAGGGCCGACATCTCGGCGAAGATCGTCGTCCCGAACTCGGCGAGCCGGCGGTTGAGGAGAGGGCGCGCGGTGGAGGTCATGCGGGTCATCCTGCGCCGAAGCTCTGGAGTTCCTCAACTCTGCTTTGACGGGTGAGCGCGGCGGGAATTCCCGTCTCACGCAAGAAACGAGGCGCCCACGGGGGGCCGCTTCGGGGGAATCGGAAGGAGGGTGACGCCATGGTCATCGGCATCATCCTGGCGGTGTTCGGCATCGTGGTGCTGGTGGCGGTCCTGGCCGCCGTCAGCGAGAGCCGGCAGGGCTACCGAGGGCGGCGGTACACGACCACGACCCGCCGCCGGCACCGGAGCGGCTCCGGCTCCAGCGGCAGCGGTGCCGGCTGGTGGGTCGGCGGGGACAGCGGCGGCAGCTCCTGCGGCGGCGGCTCGTCCTGCGGAAGCAGCTCCTCGTGCGGCGGCGGGTCGTCGTGCGGGGGCGGTGGCGGATGCGGCGGAGGCAGCTGACACGGGGCAGCTGAGCTCCGAACGGGGGAACGCATTCGTGTGAAGCGCCCGCCGGGCATGACCCGGCGGGCGCTCGTGCTGGTGGGGGGCGCCCCGGCGCACGCCGTCATCGTTCAGGCGTACGCCGTCGTTGAACAGTTGAGCAGTGAAGCCCTCTGAGGGATGGAAACCCTACGAAGTTGGGTAAAAACGCTGTGGCGGCGCCACAGTTCATGATTCCCTCTAAATCACCTAAGCAGCCCCTCGTACGTCCCCTCGGACACCGTCCGTCGACTGGGCTGACCGGGCCGAAACCCGGTGCCGACCGGGATGCACCGGACCCACACCGCCTTCTTTTGCGTGCTAGCGGAGCCGATCCATGCTCACGACCCTGAAAACCTCCTACACCGACACGCGCGCGGCCGACCTCGCCTGGGCCCTCGGGCGCGAGCCGCTCCCGGCACTGGCCACCCTCGACCTCGAACTGGCGGGCGCCAGACTGCAGTTGAGGCTCCTGGGCGCCTCGCACCAGGTGCTCCTGGAGGAGGACCAGGTCAACTGTTCGGAGACCGTGGCGTGCATCCCCGGCAGCAGCACCCCGCTCCCGCTCGGCGTGGCCAAGCGGGTGGGCGACTGGGAGTACGAGTTCGCCGCGCGCGTCGAGGTGCTCTCGCCGGGCTCCTTCGCCGGCCGCGCCCAGGAACTGCTGGCCCTGGTCTCCGACCACCCCAACGGCCTCGCGGGCGTCTTCCCCGGCAGCCCGCACGCCTTCACCGCGCTGCTCGCCCAGCGCCACGAGGGCCAGGTCCACTGGCGCACCTGGCACGCCTATCCGCAGGACGGCCAGCTGGTCGCCACCCGCACCCGCGTGGGCGTCCGTGTCCCGGCCGCGGCCGCCTGACGGACCGGCCCGGCAGCAGGGAGGGGAAACGTCACGCGACCGCCGTACGGCAGTGCGCCGCGCTGAAACGTCCTGCGGCCGACCGGTCCCCAGTTCCACACGTGTGGGTGACGAAGCGTGCCGGACCGGTGACGTAACGTCGCAGTCGTGATCGATCCGCACGCCCCGGCCCCGCCCGGCGCCCCGCCATGGCGCGGGCCCGCGCGGCTGCCCGTCCGGCAGGGCACCGGGCGCTTCCTGGTCCTGGCGTGCGTCTTCGTCTGCGCGGCCTGCGGGCTGGTGTACGAACTCGAACTCGTCGCGTTCGCCTCGTACCTGATGGGCGACTCGGTCACCCAGGCCTCCGTCGTGCTGTCCGTGATGGTCTTCGCGATGGGCATCGGCTCCCTCGCGGCGAAACGGCTGAGCCCGCGCGCGGCCGCCGGGTTCGGCGCGGTCGAGGCGATCCTCGCCCTCGTCGGCGGATGCAGCGCGATGGCGCTGTACGCGGTGTTCGCCTGGACCGGCGCCTGGGGCGGCCTGTGGGCGGGCGGCCCGCGCGCCCTGCTGGTCGCCTTCTCCCTCGCCACCGGCCTGCTCATCGGCGCCGAGGTGCCGCTGCTGATGGAGCTGATACAGCGCATCCGCCGCCAGGACGCGGGCGGCGCGGTCGCCGACCTGTTCGCCGCCGACTATGTCGGCGCCCTCGTCGGCGGCCTCGCCTTCCCCTTCCTGCTGCTGCCCCTCCTCGGCCAGCTCACCAGCGCCATGCTCACCGGCGCGGTCAACGTGGTCGTCGGCGGCGCCCTCGTCCTCGGCCTGTTCCGCGGCGACCTCACCCGCCGCGCCCGCTGGCTGCTCGTCGTCACCAACCTCACCGTGCTCGGCGTCCTCGCCGCCGCCGCCGTACTCGTCGACGACTTCGAACGGGCCGCCCGGCAGGCCGTCTACGGCCAGGACGTGCGCGTGGCGCTGCAGACCGGCGTGCAGGAGGTCGTCCTCACCGGAGGCACCGGCGGTCGCCCCCTCGACCTGTTCCTCGACGGGCGCCTGCGGGTCAGCGGACACGACGAACGCCGCTACCACGAGGCCCTCGTCCACCCCGCGATGAACGGCCCCCACGCGCGCGTGCTCGTCCTCGGCGGCGGCGACGGCCTCGCCACCCGCGAGGTGCTGCGCCATCGGGACGTCGTCCAGGTCGACGTCGTCGAACTCGACCCGGTGGTCGTCCGCCTCGCCCGCAACGACCCGGCCCTCGCCGCCCTCAACGGCCATGTGTACGACGACCCGCGCGTCCACGTCAGCACCGCCGACGCGTTCGGCTGGCTGCGCTCCGCGCCCTCGGCGGCGTACGACGTCATCGTCGCGGACCTGCCCGACCCGGGCATCACCGCCAGCGCCAAGCTGTACTCGCAGGAGTTCTACGGCCTCGCCCACCGGGTCCTCGCCCCCGAGGGCCGGCTCGTCGTGCACGCGGGGCCGGTCACCCTGCGCCCGCGCGCCTTCTGGACCGTCGACGCCACCCTGCACGCCGCCGGACTCGCCACCACGCCCTATCGCATCGACGGCCGCGCCGCCGGTTTCGCCGCCGGCCCCGACCGCACCGCCGAGGCGGCCCGCACTCCGCACGACTGGGGCTTCCTCCTCGCCGCCGCGGACGGCCCGCCGCCCCTGCGCGCGACCGGCCTGCCCCGCACCCTCACCGACACCGACCTCACCGAGGGCGCCGAAGCGGCCCTGCGGACCCGGATCGGGGACACACCGGTGTCGACGCTGGTGCACCCCCGCTACTAGCCACATACAGGGGGACGGCCCGCCCCCCGCCCCGAAGGGCAGGGAGCGGGCCGCCGTATCCCCCCGCCGAGATGGCTCAGACGACGTTCAGGGTGTTGTAGGACGCCACCTTCCAGCCACGGGTGTTGTTGACCTTCAGCTGGTACTTGCCGCTGCTGCGCTTGAAGGTCACCACGTGCTTCTCGCCGATGTAGTCGACCTTGCCGGCGCCGCCGTCGAACAGGAAATTGCGCGAGGCGAAGCCCAGCGTCTTCTTGCCGGCCTTGCCGTCGACGGTGAGGCCCGCGCCGAAGTCGCGGTTGTACAGCTTCTGGAGCTGCTTGACGGCGTAGGTGGTGTTCGCGCCGTACTTGCCGTCGATGTCGGCGTAGTCGAACGCGGTGCCGTTCGACTCCTTGACGCCCTCCGCCCACAGGATCTGCTGCAGCAGCGCGGTCGCGTTGCTCCTGCTGTGGCTGGTCGACGACAGCGTGCCCTCGTCGGTCCAGTCGTCTTCGATGGGACCCCCGCCGGAGATGTACCCCTGGGTGGTGCTCGCCGCGGCCGGCACGGCGGTCAGACCGACGCCGGCCGCCAGCGCGGCGGTGACGGTGAGCACGGCGGCCTTCGTACGCACAGACATGCTGTGTTCCCCTCTGTCTCGTTCCGGCCGCGAGCCGGGGGTCCCCCGTCGGTCCCCGCTTCGGCCCGCGTCCGCGGCGGCTGCGGTCCGTCCCCCACGGTCCGTCCCCCGTGCCGCCGTTGTGCCACCGACGCTACGGGCGCCGCCCCGCCCCGCTCATCCCGCACCGGGTGGAATCCGGCGCCAACCCCTGCGGTAGCCGCGCGGTTCCTACAACTTTCGCGGTACGTACGGCGGTTGACGCCCCTGCGCCGACACCGGCGTTACGCTGCGCAAATGCGGAGCCACCCCCTCGCCGCCGACGTCGTGATCGCGCTGGCGCTCACCACCGTCGCCCTGCTGCTCGGCACGGAGTCCGCCGACCAGGGGTGGCCCGAGCCCGACGCGCTCGGCTGGACGCTCGTGGGGCTGGTGAACGTCCCCGTCGTGCTGCGCACCAAGGCCCCCGTCGCCGTCTGCCTGTTCAGCCACGCCTGCTGGGCGGTCTACGTCACCGCCGGGTACTGGCCGGTCGTCAACAGCCTCGGCCCCCTGCTCGCCGTGTACACCGTCGCCTCCCTGCGCCCGCTACGCGTCGCCGCCGCGTGCGGGGTGCTGCTCGCCGGGGTCTGGGTGTACGCCGGGCTGGTCAGCGAATCCTCGAACATGGCGTCCGTCGTCGCCCAGGCCGTCGGCTTCCCGCTGGTGCTGTGCCGGTTCGGCTCCACCGCCCGCAAGGCCGCCGAGCTGGCCCGGCAACTGCGCGCCGAACAGGCCGACCGGGCCCGCCGCGAGGTCGCCGGCGAGCGGGTGCGCATCGCGCGCGAACTGCACGACGTGGTCGCCCACCACATGGCCGTCATCAACGTCCAGGCCGGCCTCGCCCGCTTCGTCTTCGACTCCGACGCCCCCACCGCCCGTGAGGCGCTCGGCACCATCGCGGCCACCAGCGGCGAGGCCCTCGCCGAACTGCGCCGCATGCTGGGCCTGTTGCGCGCCGACGACACCCCCGACGCCGTCGGGCCCGCGCCCGGCCTCGACCAGCTCGCCGAGATGGTCGCCCGGGTCGGCGCCGGCGGCCTGCCCGTCACCCTCACCGTCACCGGCGAACCCCGTCCGCTCCCGCCGGGCGTCGAACTGTGCGTGTACCGGGTCGCGCAGGAGGCGCTGACCAATGTGCTCAAGCACGCGCCGGGAGCACGGGCGGAGGTCGAACTGACCTATCGGCCGGGCGAGATAGCCGTGTCCGTCGTGAACGACGCCGCCCACGACGGCCGCAGGACGGACGGAAAGGGCATACGCCTCACCGGGAGGGGGGTGAATCCGGACAGTGTGCCGCCGCACACCGGCCACGGCTTGATCGGAATGCGCGAGCGGGCCAAGCTCTACGGCGGGACGATCGTCGTCGGCCCGCGCCGCGAGGGTGGTTTTGGTGTGCAGCTGACCCTGCCGACGTCGTCACAGGCCGCACGCCGGGGAGACGCCGACCGACCGTGATCAGAGTGCTCGTGGTGGACGACCAGTTCCTCGTCCGCAGCGGACTGGTCGCGCTGCTGCGCGCCGCCCCCGGCATGGAGGTCGTCGGCGAGGCCGCCGACGGCCCGGAGGCCGTGTCCCTGGCGGCGAAGACCCGCCCCGACGTGGTCCTGATGGACATCCGCCTGCCCGGCATGACCGGCATCGAGGCGACCGAGCGCATCCTCGCCGAGGCCGCAGAACCGGCCCCGCGCGTCCTCATCCTCACCACCTTCGACCTCGACGAGTACGTCTACGACGCCCTGCGCGCCGGCGCCTGCGGCTTCCTGCTCAAGGACGCCGGGCCCGAGCGCCTGCTCGCCGCGGTGACCGCCGTGCACGGCGGCGACGCCCTGTTCGCGCCCGCCGTCACCCGGCGCCTGGTGGAGGCCTACACCGGCCGCGGCGGCGCCCGGACCGGCCCCCGACCGCTGCCCGGCCTGGAGGCGTTGACCGGCCGTGAGGCCGAGGTGCTGCGCCTGGTCGCCCGCGGCCTGACCAACGCCGAGGCCGCCGACCGGCTCTTCATCAGCGAGGCCACCGTCAAGACCCACCTCAACCGCACGATGACCAAGCTGGGCCTGACCAGCCGGGCACAGGCGGTGGTGGTGGCGTACGAGACGGGGCTGGTGACACCGGGCGAGGCGAGCGAGTGATCCGGCGCCGCCGCAGAGGGTGATTTCGGCCCGGGTCTGGGTAGGCTCCGACGACATGGAGCATGAGGTGCACGTCCCGGTTTCCGTCGAGCGGGTGCGGGCCGTGCTGGCCGACCCCGCGCGGGTCGCCCGGGCGGTACCCGGGCTCCAGCAGGAGGCGGGGGCCGACCCCGTCGCCGGCCGCCTGAAGCTCCGTATCGGCGGCACGACCATCACCTACCGCGGCACGGCGTCCGTGTCCGCCCGCGAGGACGGCACCTACACCGTCGAGGGCGAGGCCACCGAGGCCCGCGGCAGCGGCTCGGCGAAGTTCGCCCTCACCCTGGCCCTGCGCGACAGCGAGGACGGCACGACGCTCGCCTTCGGCGGTACGGGGTCGGCGGACGGCCGCGCGGCCGACCTGGCGCCGGACACGGTGAGCACGGCCGTGACGCGTCTGCTGAGCCGGTTCGCGGAGAACCTGGGCACTCAGGGCGAGGTGCCTGAGGCCGAGGTTCCTGAGGTCGTGGAAGACGCCCCGGCGTCGGTCTTCGAGACGGAGATCCCGCCCCCGTCCCTGGACCCCCTCGCCGACGACCTCGACGCACCGTCCGAGCCTCTCGCCGAAGCCGCCCACGCCCGCCGCACGATGATCGGCCGCAGCGCGGAAGAAGTCGACCACGCGCCTCCCAGAGGCCGCTACGCGCCGGTCCCGCCCCCGCAATCGGTCACCGCGGGCACCACACTCCGCTGGGCGGCCCCGGCGGCGGCGCTGGTGGTGGCGTCGGTGATCGTTGCGGGCAGGGTCCTGCGGAAGCGCCGCTTTTAAGGGGCGCGGGGCGGTATCGGACGTGCGGCTCCGCCGCGGGGCGCGACAAGCCACATACGGCCGGTGGGCGCCCACAATCAGCCACCACCCCCCACCTCCGTGATCACCTGAGTAGGCTCACCCCCGTGAGTAACGAAGAGATCACGCTGACCGCAGGCGACGCGGAACTGACGATCACCCCGCACAACGGCGGCCGCCTCAGCAGCCTCAAAGTCGCCGGCGGCGAACTCCTCAGGCAGGGCGACCGCTTCGGCTGCTTCCCCATGGTCCCCTGGTGCGGCCGCATCAGGGACGGCCGCTTCCGCGACGGCGCCGTGGAACACCAGATGCCCCTCAACGCCCCGCCGCACGCCATCCACGGCACCGCGCGGGACGGCGCCTGGTCCGTCGCCCGGGCCGGCAAGGACGAGGCCGTCATCACCTACGACCTCGTCGACCCCTGGCCCTACACCGGCCGCGTCACCCACGCCGCCGCCCTCACGCCCGACTCGCTGACGCTGACCATGTCCGTCGAGACGTACGAGTCGTCCTTCCCGGCCCAGATCGGCTGGCACCCCTGGTTCAACAGGAACCTGAACGGCACCGACGCCGTGCTCGCCTTCGACCCCGCCTGGCAGGAGGAGCGCGGCGAGGACCACCTCCCCACCGGCCTGCGCATCGACCCCCGGCCCGGCCCCTGGGACGACTGCTTCGGCATGCCCGACGGCGTCGACGTCACCCTCACCTGGCCCGGCCTGCTCGAGCTGAAGGTGACCAGCCGCGAGCAGTGGGTCGTCGTCTACGACGAGCAGGAGGCGGCCGTGTGCGTCGAGCCGCAGACCGGCCCGCCCAACGGCCTGACCACCCTGCCGCGCCTGGTCACGCCGCTGGAGCCGCTGGAGGCCGCGACGACCTGGAGCTGGAGGCGGCTCTAAGCTGGTCGGCATGACGGACGTACGTGCGGCGCTGCTCGCTCAGATCAAGGACAAGGCCGTGGTGCACGGCAAGGTGACCCTCTCCTCGGGTCTGGAGGCCGACTACTACATCGACCTGCGCCGCATCACCCTCGACGGCGAGGCCGCCCCGCTGGTCGGCCAGGTCCTGCTGGACCTGACCGCCGACCTGGACTTCGACGCGGTCGGCGGTCTCACCATGGGCGCCGACCCGGTCGCCGCCGCGATGCTGCACGCCGCCGCCGCCCGCGGGCAGCGCCTGGACGCCTTCGTCGTCCGCAAGGCCGCCAAGGCGCACGGCCTCCAGCGCCGCGTCGAGGGCCCGGACATCAAGGGCCGCCGCGTGCTGGTCGTCGAGGACACCTCCACCACCGGCGGCTCCCCGCTGACCGCCGTGGAGGCCATGCGGGAGGCCGGCGCGGAGGTCGTGGCCGTCGCGACGATCGTCGACCGGGCCACCGGTGCCGCGGAGAAGATCCAGGACGGCGCGGGTGTGCCGTACCTCTTCGCGTACTCCAAGGACGAGCTCGGCCTCGACTGATCCTTCTCACGCCTCCGACTGAACGTCGTACTCGTCGGTAGCGACCGCCCTGCGGACCGCGCCTGGACCTTCCGGCCAAGTCTGGAAAGATGGGGCCGACGATGACGTCGCCCCCATGGTCTAGGTCAGGGCCGTAAGCACCAAGAAGCCCACCCGCACATACAAGGAGCGGACAGATGCCCATCGCAACCCCCGAGGTCTACAACGAGATGCTCGACCGGGCGAAGGCAGGCAAGTTCGCCTACCCGGCCATCAACGTCACCTCGTCGCAGACGCTGCATGCGGCACTGCGCGGCTTCGCCGAGGCCGAGAGCGACGGCATCATCCAGATCTCCACGGGCGGCGCGGAGTTCCTGGGCGGCCAGCACAACAAGGACATGGTCACCGGCGCCGTCGCCCTGGCCGAGTTCGCGCACATCGTCGCCGCGAAGTACGACGTGACGGTCGCCCTGCACACCGACCACTGCCCGAAGGACAAGCTCGACGGCTACGTCCGTCCGCTGCTCGCCGTCTCCGAGGAGCGCGTGGCCCGCGGCGAGAACCCGCTGTTCCAGTCCCACATGTGGGACGGCTCCGCGGAGACCCTCGCCGACAACCTGTCCATCGCGCAGGAGCTGCTGGAGCGCGCCCGCGCCGCGCGGATCATCCTCGAGGTCGAGATCACCCCGACCGGCGGCGAGGAGGACGGCGTCACCCACGAGATCAACGACGAGCTGTACACCACCGTCGACGACGCCATCCGCACGGCCGAGGCCCTGGGCCTGGGCGAGAAGGGCCGTTACCTGCTCGCCGCGTCCTTCGGCAACGTCCACGGCGTGTACAAGCCCGGCAACGTGGTGCTCCGTCCCGAGCTGCTGAAGGAGCTGAACGACGGCGTCGCCGCCAAGTTCGGAAAGTCTGCCTCTTCCCAGCCCTTCGACTTCGTCTTCCACGGCGGCTCCGGCTCCACCGCCGAGGAGATCGCGACCGCGCTGGAGAACGGCGTCGTGAAGATGAACATCGACACCGACACCCAGTACGCGTTCACCCGTCCGGTCGCCGGCCACATGTTCGCCAACTACGACGGCGTCCTGAAGATCGACGGCGAGGTCGGCAACAAGAAGGCCTACGACCCGCGGACCTGGGGCAAGCTGGCCGAGGCGTCCATGTCGGCCCGTGTCGTCGAGGCCTGCGCCAACCTGCGCTCGACGGGCACCCGCATCAAGTAACCCCTCGGGGAGTCCAGCGAGCCCGGTGCCTCGGCGCCGGGCTCGCTGTTTACTGGGCTCATGCCCGACGTCCGGCTGGCCTCCGCGCAGGGCCGGTGGATTCTGCTCACCACCGTGCTCGGCTCCAGCATGGCGCTGCTGGACTCGACCGTCGTCAACGTCGCCCTGCCGGCCATCGGGCGGGATCTCGACGCCTCCCTCGCGGGGCTCCAGTGGACCGTCAACGCGTACATGCTCACGCTGGCCGGGCTGATCCTGCTCGGCGGCTCCCTCGGCGACCGCTACGGGCGCCGCAAGATCTTCGTGGTCGGCGTGGTGTGGTTCGCGGTCGCGTCCCTGCTGTGCGGGATCGCCCCGAACGCCGGCGTGCTGATCGCCGCGCGGGCGTTGCAGGGGGCCGGCGGGGCGCTGCTCACGCCCGGCTCCCTGGCGCTGATCCAGGCGTCCTTCCACTCCGACGACCGGGGGCGGGCGGTCGGGCTGTGGTCCGGCTTCGGGGGCATCGGGGCCGCCGTCGGGCCGTTCCTGGGCGGCTGGCTGGTGGACGGGCCCGGGTGGCGGTGGGTGTTCCTGCTGAACGTGCCGCTGGCCCTGCTGTGCGTGCCGGTCGCCCTGCGGCATGTTCCCGAGTCGGGCGACGGGCGGGCGCACGGGCGGTTCGACGTCCTGGGCGCGGTGCTGGGGGCCGCGGCGCTGGCGCTGGTGACGTACGCGCTGATCGAGGCCGACTGGATCACTGCGGTGCTGGGCGTGGCCCTCGGCGTCGCCTTCGTCCGCGTCGAGCGGCGCCGGCCCGATCCGATGATGCCGCCGGACATCTTCGCGTCGCGGCAGTTCACCGCGGTCAACCTCGTCACGCTCTGCGTGTACGCGGCGTTCGGCGGCTTCTTCTTCCTGTCGGTCGTGCAGCTTCAGGTCGTGTCCGGGTACAGCGCGCTCGGGGCGGGCACCGCGCTGCTGCCGGCGACCGTGCTGATGCTGCTGTTCTCGGCGCGGGCCGGGGAGCTGGGCGAGCGGGTGGGGCCGCGGCTTCCGCTCACGGTGGGGCCGCTGCTGTGCGCGGCCGGGATGCTGCTGATGATGCGGGCGGGGCAGGGGGCGGACTATCTCACCGACGTCCTGCCCGCGCTGCTCGTCCTCGGCCTCGGCATGGTCACGCTGGTCGCTCCGCTGACCGCGACGGTGCTGGCCTCCGTGGACACCGCCCGGGCCGGGCTGGCCAGCGGCATCAACAACGCGGCCGCCCGGGCGGCGGGGCTGGTGGCGGTCGCGGCGTTGCCGCTGATCGCGGGGATGGGCGCGGAGGCGTACCGGTCGGCGTCCGCCTTCGACGCGGCGTTCGGGCGGGCCATGCCGGTGTGCGCGGGGGCGCTGGTCGTGGGGGCGGCGATCGCCTTCGCGACGGTACGGCGTCCTGAGCCGGGGTGCCGGCGGCCGGAGTGCCGCGTCCACGCGTCGGTGGCTGCGCCGCCGTTGGAGGGTGACGGGGCGGCTGCTCGCCGTCGTCTGGGGTGACGGGGCGGATGCCTGCGGCGGCCTGCGCGGCTTCGGTGGGGGCTTATGTAGCGCATTCGGTTCGGTTGTGGGTCGGGGCCGGGCCGGGGGGTTGTCCGTCCTCGGTCCGGCGATCTGGTCGGCTACGGGGGTGGAACGGGTTTCCGCCGGCCGCTGCGGGCGGACAACCCCCCGTCCCGTCCCCTCCCCGCCGTACGCGGCTGGCCGCAATGCCCGCCGCCCGTGGTGGCTTACGGCCGTACGCGGCTGACGGGGGCGTCCTTTAAGGGGCGCGGGGAACTGCGCGACCAGCCCACGACGGGCCGCGGTCGCGTACGGCGGGAAGGGGGCAGGTGGGACGGCGGCCAGGTGACGCCGAACGCAGAGGCATGTACCAGACTGGAAGCCATGACGATTCACGAGAACCTCCTCGGGGGCCCGCCCCCGACCCACCTCCCCGACGAACCCGAGCCGCGCGAGCTGCTCGCGGGCGGCACCCCGGCCGCGGACGTCGCCGCGAAGTACCCGACGTCGTCGCTGGCCTGGGCCCGGCTGGCCGACGAGGCGTTCGAGCGGGGCAGCGTCGTGGAGTCGTACGCCTATGCCCGTACGGGATACCACCGCGGCCTCGACGCCCTGCGCCGCAACGGCTGGAAGGGCCACGGCCCGGTCCCGTGGGAGCACGAGCCGAACCGCGGCTTCCTGCGGGCGCTGCACGCCCTGGCCCGGGCCGCGCAGTCGATCGGTGAGCAGGAGGAGTACGAGCGCTGCTCGCAGTTCCTGAAGGACTCCTCCCCGACGGCGGCCCAGACCCTGGGCTAGGCGTCCCTCGTGCGGGGCCCGGCCGTGTGATCAGGTCGGGCCTTGCACTTTTCGGGGGTGACGGCTGAGGATTCGGGTGGGGACCGGGGCCCCCGTGTCGGTAACGGCAGGGGCGGACCGCTACCCGGAGTACACAACAGGAGACAGCGATGTCCCATGAGGCTCACGAGCCCGAGACTCCGCATCTCGACTTCGCAGGCACGACGCCGTACGAGGACTACGTCAAGGCGGACGTGCTCACCCACCTCCAGCACACCCTCTCCGACGATCCCGGAGAGATGGTCTTCCTGGTCACGACCCAGGTGATGGAGTTGTGGTTCACCGTCATCGTGCATGAGTGGGAGACCGCCGCCCACGCCCTGCGCAGCGACGACGTACCCACCGCGATGGCCGCGCTGAAGCGCTCGGTCCGCGAGCTGGAGGCCCTCAACGCCTCCTGGAGGCCGCTCGCGCATCTCACGCCGGCCCAGTTCAACTCGTACCGCAGTGCCCTGGGCGAGGGCTCCGGCTTCCAGTCGGCGATGTACCGGCGGATGGAGTTCCTGCTCGGCGAGAAGTCGGCGTCCATGCTCGTCCCGCACCGCGGCGCGCCCCGTGTGCACGCCGAGCTGGAGAAGGCGCTGCACGAGCCGAGCCTGTACGACGAGGTGCTGCGCTACCTCGCGCGGCGCGGCCACGCGGTGCCGGAGACGGTGCTGAAGCGGGACGTGTCGCAGCGCTACGAGCCCTCCGACGAGGTCGAGGCCGCCTGGACGGCCGTCTACGCCGGCGACCCGGACGACGAGGCCGCCCGCCTCGGCGAGGCGCTGACGGACGTCGCCGAGCTGGTGTGGCGCTGGCGCAACGATCATCTGGTCGCCACCCGCCGCGCGATGGGCGCCAAGCAGGGGACCGGCGGTTCCGCCGGTGTCGCCTGGCTGGAGAAGCGGGCGCGCAAGAACGTCTTCCCCGAGCTGTGGACTGCGAGGTCCCATGTCTGAGCCGGCTTCCCGGGCCGAGAAGCTGGACGCCGTCGACCAACTCGCCGCCAAGCGGAGTGAGTTCGTCCTTGATGACGTCGTCTATCTCGACGGCAA
Source organism: Streptomyces sp. NPDC096205 (assembly GCF_044763135.1). NCBI lineage: Bacteria > Bacillati > Actinomycetota > Actinomycetes > Kitasatosporales > Streptomycetaceae > Streptomyces > Streptomyces sp. NPDC096205. The sequence goes on from NZ_JBIWFS010000003.1 coordinate 542,009, forward strand.
CTCCCTGGGTGCGCTGCCCGCCGCCGTCCCCGGCCGCGTCGAGGACGTCGTACGGCGGCAGTGGGGCGAGCTGCGCATCCGGTCGTGGGACGAGAGCGGCTGGTGGACCGCGCCCGAGCGGATCGGCGACCGCATCGCCCCGCTGGTGGGTGCGGCGCCGGGCCAGATCGTGGTCGGCGACTCGACAAGTGTCAACGTCTTCAAGGCACTTGTGGCGGCGGTACGGATGGCGGGGGAGGGGCGCGACGAGGTGCTGGTCGACGCCACCACCTTCCCCACGGACGGCTACATAGCCGAGTCCGCCGCCCGGCTGACCGGCCGTACGCTGCGGCCGGTGACCCCGGCGGAGGTGCCCTCGGCGCTGAACGACCGTACGGCCGCGGTGCTCCTGAACCACGTCGACTACCGGACCGGCCGGCTGCACGACCTGCCGGCCCTGACGGCGGCGATCCGTGGCGCGGGCGCCGTGTCCGTCTGGGACCTGTGCCACAGCGCGGGCGCCCTGCCCGTCGGCCTGGACGAGCACGGCGTCGACCTCGCGGTGGGCTGCACGTACAAGTACCTGAACGGCGGCCCGGGGTCCCCGGCCTACCTGTACGTCCGGCAGGGGCTGCAGGACCGTTTCGACTCCCCGCTGCCCGGCTGGAACTCCCACGCCGAGCCCTTCGGGATGCGGGCGTCCTACGAGCCGGGCTCCGGCGCGCTGCGCGGCCGCGTGGGCACCCCGGACATCCTCTCCATGCTCGCCCTGGAGGCGGCCCTGGAGGTGTGGGACGGGGTGCCGGTGGAAGCCGTCCGCGCCAAGTCCCTCGCCCTGACGGACTTCTTCCTCGAATGCGTCGCGGAATACGTCCCCGAGGGCCGGGTGGAGTCCCTGACCCCACTCGCCCATGCGGAGCGCGGCAGTCAGGTCGCCCTGCGCTGCGACGACGCGGGCGACGTCATGCGCCGTCTGATCGACCGCGGCGTCGTCGGCGACTTCCGCGCCCCCGACGTCCTGCGGTTCGGCTTCACCCCGCTGTACGTGGGCTTCGCGGACGTGGAGCGCGCGGCGAGGGTGCTGGCGGAGGTGCTGGGCTAGGGCCTGTCGTTTGGATCAGGTCGGCTGAAAGGGACTGCGCTTCTTGGCCGGGTCGAGCGGGGTCTGGTGCGTGCAGCTGCAAGGCGGAGGAGGGCGTCGACGCGGAGCGTCGGCAACCGACGACAACGCCGCAGATGTGCGTGCCAGGCCCCGCGACGCCGGCATGATCCAAACGACAGGCCCTAGAGGCTCGGGGGCGTGTCTCGTCCTCTTCCCGCCGTACGCGGCCGGCGGCGATGCCCACCGTTCGTGGTTGCCGGCGGTCGTACGTGGCTTGCGGTCGTGCCCTCAAGGGGCGCGGGGAACTGCGCGACCGGCCGACGACGGCCCGCGGTCGGCTACGGCGGGAAGGGCCGGGGCGTGCGGGCGTGGCGGCACCTCGTAGTGCCGAGTCGCGCAGCCCACCCCGCCCCGGTCGCCACGCCGCTCAACTGGGAGACGCCGGTGAGGGAGCGACGTACACCCCTGCCACCGCCGCCGCGTACGCCGCCCGCGCGGCCCGCTCGGCGGCAGGGGCGTCCGGCGCGACCCCGGTGGTCAGCAGCTGGTAGTACAGCGGAGCCGACACCGCCCGTACGACCGCCGCCGGGTCCGTCCCGTCCGGCAGCTCCCCGCGCAGCACCCCCTGCTCCACACAAGGCGCCCACTCCGCCACCCGCACCTCGTAGAACCGCGCCAGCGCCTCCGCCGTACGCGCGTCACACGTCGCCGCCGCGATCACCGCCCGGAACAACGCCCCCTGCCGGGGATCGGCCAGCGTCCGCCGGACCAGCGCCGCGTTGGCCCGCAGATCCCCCAGCACCGACCCGGTCTCCTCCCGCGGCAGCGACTGCTCGGCCATGTCGGCGAGCAGATCCGCGACCAGCCCGGTCACCGACCCCCAGCGCCGGTACACCGTCGTCTTGCCCACCTCGGCCCGCCGCGCGACATCCGCGAGGTCGAGGTGCGCGAACCCCTGCTCGGCCAGCACATCGCCGGCCGCCCGCAACACGGCCGTACGCACACGCGCGGTACGCCCTCCGGGACGCACGGTGCCGGGTTCGGCGGACATGGGCGACCTCCTCGTACGGCTTGCTCGTCTGCTCAGCCCCGCAGGGCAGCGTAACGAAACAGCAGAACCGTTTAATCCTCACCCTGCGTGAACATCCCCGTGTCCGCGCACGTCACCGGCCTGATACCGTCCCCGCCAACGGCCGGAGTTCTCACCTGGTCGATCTCACCCGGTCCGCCAAATCCGTATCGTCGCTGAGAGGTTGGAGCATGCCGGAGGACGCCGCAGCAGCCCGGGCAGCAGCCGAGGAGGAGTCGGCCTTCTCGCACCCGCCCGTCGACCCCGACGTCACCGCCGCGTACGGCGACCACCCCGACCAGGTGATCGACTTCTACGCCCCGCGCGTCCAGGCCGGACCCGGCGGCCCCGCCCCACTGGTCGTCGTCCTGCACGGCGGCGCGTGGCGGGCGCCGTACGACCGCGCGCACATCAGCCCGTTCGCGGACTTCCTGGCGCGGCGGGGGTTCGGGGTGGCCAGCGTCGAGTACCGGCGCGGGTCCCTGGAGGAGCCGGGGGAGGGTTCGGGGGTGGGGCCTGGGAAGGGCGCGCCCGTCGCGGGCCGCTGGCCGGACACCTTCGACGACGTCGCCGCCGCGCTGGACGCCCTGCCCGGCCTCGCCCGTGAGGCGCTGCCGCAGGCCGACCCGCGCCGCACGGTGGTCACGGGCCACTCCGCGGGTGGCCACCTCGCCCTGTGGGCGGCGGCCCGGCATGTGCTGCCCGCGGACGCACCGTGGCGTATGGACCGGCCCGTCCCCCTGCGCGGGGTCGTCGCGCTCGCGCCCATCGCCGACTTCACGGTCGCCGAGAAGCTCGACGTCTGCGGCGGGGCCGCGCGCCAACTCCTGGGCGGTGAGGAGAGGTTCGCCGAGCGCCTGCCGTACGCCGACCCCGCACTCCTCCTCCCCACCGGCATCGCCACCACCCTCGTCCAGGGCCGCACCGACGACGTCGTCCCGCACGCCGTCGCCGACTCCTACGCCGACGCCGCGGCGAAGGCCGGCGAGGTCGTCGGCCTGACCCTGCTGGAGGACGTCGGGCACTTTCCGCTGATCGACCCGGTGGCCGACGCGTGCGCGGTGGTGGCGGAGGAGATCGCACAGTTGGCGTGGTGAGGGGTGGCCGGCCGGGGGTGGCCGGCCGGGGGTGGCTGAGCGTGGATGGCGAGCGTGGCTGACCGGGAGGCGGGGCCGGGGCCGCGGGGCCGGGCCGGGGCCGCGGGCCCGGTGATACCCGTAATACCTGAGAGCTACGCGGCAGAAGAGCTCTTCGGCGGGACGCGAGCGACAGACCTCGATCCATAACTTTCCCATCAGAGCGGCCCGATGAGCGGGCCGGCTGGAGGGGAGGACGGCCGTGAGCCTGCGCAGAACGCGCGTCGCGGAGGGGACCGGGTCGAGGGGAGCGGAGGGGGCAGGCGGAGAGCTCGCCGCAGCGCCTCGCGTGGGTGAGGGACCGTCCATGACACCCCGGCCCCGGCCCCGCTCCCGCCGTCGACTCCGGGCCCTGCTCGCCGCCCTCGTCATGGCCGCCCTCGTGCTGCCGCTCTCCGCCGCGGCCCAGCCGCACATCCCCGCCCCGGCACCGGCGAGGACCGGCCCCGTCACCGCCGCGACGCTGGAGGAGGTGTACGCCGCCCACCGGGCCAACGCCGCGCAGGCGTCCCGCATGGCCGCAGAGCACGGCGACCGGCACAGAGCGGGCGTGGAGCGGGCCCTGGCCGCCCCGTCCCGCAGCCTGCTGTCCTTCGACGGGCGCGGCGAGGGCCAGGTCGTCGAGGTGCTCGGCGATCTGGCGCGGGCCGACCGCGTCGCCGTGCTGGTGCCCGGTTCCGACACCTCGCTCGACACCTACGACCGCTTCCGCGCGGGCGCCCTCGCCCTGCACCGGCGCCTCACCGCCGAGGCCAGGACCTCCACCGCGGTCGTCGCCTGGCTCGGCTACGACACCCCGGGCACCGTCAGCGCGGCGGTGCTCACGACCGGCCGCGCGGACGAAGGGGCCGCCCGGCTGCGGGAGTTCCTGCGCACACTGCGCGGCGTCACCGGGCCGCGCACGGGCGTGGCTCTTGTCTGCCACTCCTACGGCTCGGTGGTGTGCGCCCGCGCCTCCGACGAGGTCCCCGTCGACGACATGGCCCTCATCGGCAGCCCCGGCACCGGCACGGACAGCGTGGCGGACCTGCACACCTCGGCGCGTGTCTGGGCGGCCCGCGGCTCCGACGACTGGGTGGCCGAGGTGCCGCACATACGGGCCGAACTGCTCGGCACCACCGTCGGCTTCGGCACCGACCCGGTCTCCCCGGCCTTCGGCGCCCGGGTCTTCACGGCCGGCGGCGGTGGCCACAGCGACTACTTCACCCCGGGCTCGGCGGCCCTGGCCAACCTCGCCCGGATCGTCCTCGGCGAGACGTCGGAGGTGACCCATGGCTGAGCGGACCGCACTGCGCGCCCACATACGCCGCTCGGCCGCCCGCCTCGACGCCGCCACCCCGCCCGACCGGGACCGCGCGGTCGACGCCCTGCGGGCTCTTGCGATCCTCGGCGTCGTACTGGGCCACTGGCTGGTGACCGCGCTGGTCGCCGACGGCGGCAGCCTGCGGACCGCGAGCCCGCTCGGGGAGATGCCGTGGCTGGCCCCGATCTCCTGGGTCTTCCAGACACTCGCCGTGTTCTTCCTCGTCGGCGGACATGTGGCGACCCGCGGACACGCCTCGGCGCGGGCGCGGGGCATCCCGTACCGGCGGTGGCTGGGGCTGCGGCTGGCCCGGCTGTTCCGGCCCGTGGCGGCCGTGCTGGGGCTGTGGAGCGTGGTGACGGTGGCGCTGCTGCTGTCCGGCACGGACCTGGGCACCGTACGGACACTGGCCAAACTGGCGCTGTCCCCGCTGTGGTTCCTGCTGGTCTTCGCGGCGCTGACCGCGGCGACGCCGCTGCTGGCCCGGCTGCACCCGCTGTGGCCGCTGGCGGTCGTCCTGCATGTCGACCTGGTGCGCTTCGGCCTGGGCGGCCCGGCCTGGCTCGGCTGGGTGAACCTCGCCGCGGGCTGGATGGTGCCGTACACACTGGGCGCGGCCTGGACGCGCGGGGAGCTGGAGGGCCGTCGCGCCGGGTGGCTGCTGCTGGTCGGCGGGGCGTCCGCGACGGCCGGGCTGGTGGCGTGGGCGGGCTATCCGGCGTCGATGGTCGGTGTGCCGGGTGCCGCGGTGTCCAACCTCAACCCTCCGACGCTGGCGGCCGTCACCTTCGGCATGGCCCAGTGCGGACTGGCACTGCTGCTGCGAGGGCGGCTGCGCCGGGTGATGGGACGGCCGGTGGTGTGGGCGGTGGTGGCGGTCGCCAATCTCTTCGCGATGACGATCTTCCTGTGGCATCAGACGGCCCTGATGGCGACGACCGCGGCTGTTCTCCCCCTAGGGCCGCTGCCCGGCCTGCACACGGCCCCCGACGGCCTGGACTGGGTCGCGGCCCGGCTGGCCTGGCTGCCGGTGTTCGCCTGCGTCCTGGCGGTGTGCTGGGCGGCGTTCCGGTTCCGTGAGCAGGACGGCCGCCGGGGCGAGGCCCGTGCGTCGAAAGTGTTCCGGCCGCAGGGCGGCCCGTCGGGCGGGGTCCGTCCGGCCGTCGTCGAGGAGGTACGGCATGTCTAGGGTGAGCGGTATGAGGGGCACGGGGGACGCGGCGCGGCCGCCGCAGCGGGACGGCATGCGCGGCGCCCGATTCGGGCTGCGGGCCCTGCGCGAGGACCTGTTGACGTTCGAGGTGGCACCGCTGCCGCCGTCGGTGTGGCTGCGCTGGCTGCCGCACGGACTGGTCTGCCTGGTCGCGGTGATCGTGATCGGCACCAGCTCGTCCCTGCTGCACGACACCTACGGGCAGAACCCCCAGTACGCGCTGCTGATGTCGATAGCGCAGGGCGCGAGCCTGATCCTGGCGCTGCGGCGGCCGGTACCGGCCTGGCTGCTGTCGACGGTCGTCGCCGTCGTCACCGCCCTCGCCGCGCGGTCCCAGCTGATCTCGGGACAGGCCGAGCCGGACGTCGCCTGGCCGTGGGCGGCGCCCGCGCTGGTCGCACACGCCCTGGTGCTGCTGCTGCTCGCCCTGCGGGTGCCGACCCATGTGGCCGTCGAAGCGCTGGCCGTGACCGCGCTGGCCACCTATGTCGTCCAGGGCGTCATCGGTGGCGAGAACTACTCGGGGACCGGTGTGACGGCGGTGACCGTGTTCGGCGCCGTCGTGCTGCTCGGCAGCGCCCTGCGCGGGCGCCGGGAGGCCCGCAACCAGTTGGAGGAGCAGGCGGAGATCACCGCCGAGGAACGCGCCCGCCGCACCCTGTTGGAGGAGCGCAGCAGGATCGCCCGTGAGCTGCACGACGTGGTCGCCCACCACATGTCGGTGATCTCCATCCAGGCCCAGGTCGCCCCGCACCTGGTGCAGGACCCGCCCGAGGAGTTGAAGGAGAACCTCGCCGGCATCCGGCAGAACGCCCTGGAGGCGCTCACCGAACTGCGCCGCGTCCTGGGCGTCCTGCGCTCGGAGCACCCCGACGACACCGACGGCCTGCGCGACTTCACCAGCGGCGCGGCCCCCGACGCCCCGCAGCCCACCCTGGACCGGCTCGACGCGCTGATCGACAACACGCGCGCGGCGGGCCTGACGGTCACCACCGAGGTCATAGGCGAGGCCGGCCGGCCCTACCCGCCGGGCGTGGAGCTGTCGGCGTACCGGATCGTGCAGGAGGCGCTGAGCAACGTCCTGCGGCACGCACCGGGCGCGCAGGTGAACGTCGGCGTCACCCACTTCCCCGAGGGCCTGTACCTCGGAGTCGTCAACACCCCGCCCGAGCGGCCCGTTCCGCCCTCCCCGGGCGCCGGGCACGGTCTGCTCGGCATGCGCGAGAGGGCGGCGATGCTGGGCGGCCAGATCAACGCGTCCCGGACCTACCAGGGCGGCTTCGCGGTGACCGCGTTCCTCCCGCGCGACGCCGAACAGGCCGCGGCCTGGAGCCGGGACGAGCACGCCCTGCCCGAGCCGGCCCACAGCTTCCCCGACCGCCCGGCCGAACCACCGACAGGAGACCAGACCCCATGAAGAGCGGTGCGATCCGCGTCCTCATCGCCGACGACCAGCAGATGGTCCGCCAGGGCTTCACCGTGCTGCTCAACACCCAGCCCGACATCGAGGTCGTCGGCCAGGCGGTCGACGGCCTGGACGCGGTCGCCAAGGTCGCCGAACTGGCCCCGGACGTCGTCCTGATGGACATCCGCATGCCCGAACTCGGCGGCATCGAGGCCACCCGCCGCGTCACGGACGCGACCGCGGACACCAAGGTGCTGGTGCTGACCACCTTCGACCTCGACGAGTACGTCTACGAGGCGCTGCGCGCCGGCGCGTCCGGTTTCCTGCTCAAGGACGCCTCGGCGGACCAGCTCGCCGAGGCGGTCCGCGTGGTCGCGGCCGGTGACGCCCTGCTCGCGCCCGGCATCACCCGGCGTCTGATCGCCGAGTTCTCCCGCCTGGACGGCGCGCCCCGCGCACCCCTGAAGCAGCGGGTCGGCGACCTCACCGAGCGGGAGACGGAGGTGCTGGCCCTGATCGCCCGGGGCCTGTCGAACGCGGAGATCGCCGAGAAGCTCGTCGTGGCCGAGCAGACCGTGAAGACGCATGTGGGCCGCATCCTGGTGAAGCTGGGCCTGCGGGACCGCACCCAGGCGGCGGTGTTCGCCTACGAGTCGGGGTTGGTGCGGCCGACCGGGTACTGAGCCGGGGCGGTGGGACCCGTAGTACCTGAGACGGATGCCGCAGGACCCCTCTCACTGGTGACGACGGCGACACCCGAGCGGTCCTACCGTTTCGTATGTGACCGAGACGACCCAGACCAACGGCGGCGGGACGCGGGGGACCGCGCCGGAGAATCCCTACGAGCCCTACACACCGCGCAGCCCCGAGGCGCGGGCCGCGATGGACGCGCTGCGCGGCATGCGGCAGGACCTCCTCCAGGACGCGTTCGCCTACCGCCCGCTGCCCCGCCTCGCCGAGGACGGCCGGCAGATACGCAAACTGCCGCCCCGGCTGCGCCGTCACGCGGTGTGGACACCGCACGCGGTGGTCGGCGTGCTCGCCTGGATCGCGCTGACGGCCGGGGTGTCGACGGGCCGGGATCTCGGCTCGCCGTTCGCGATCGTGGGCAGTCTGATCCCCGCGGTGGCGGTGCTGCTGACGCTGGTGCGGCCGGTCGCCGCGTTCTGGCTGTCGCTCGCGTCGACCCCGTTCATCGCGATGATCGGCTCGAGCTGGGACGGCTGGCCCTGGCAGCCCGGCAGCTTCGCCGCGCACCTGTTCGTCATGACGGTCGTCGCACTCCGCACCCGGCCGCGCACTGCTGTCTGGATGTGGCTGCTGACTGCGGCGTACGGCCTCTCCGCCGAACTCGTCCGGCAGCAGTACTACTACGACTCCGACACCGCGGCCATGCTGTTCCTGTCGGCGGTCGTCCTGCTGCTGGTGACCGTGCTGCATGTGCGGCGCGAGGCGGCCCAGGAGGTCACCGCCCAGCTGACGGTGACCCAGCAGGAGCGTTCCCGGCGCACCCTGCTGGAGGAGCGCACCACGATCGCCCGCGAGCTGCACGACGTGGTCGCCCACCACATGTCGGTCGTGGCCATCCAGGCCGAGGCCGCCCCCTACCGCGTGGAGAACCCGCCGCCGGAGCTGGAGCGCGCCTTCGCGACCATCCGGGAGAACGCGGTCGCCGCTCTCACCGAACTGCGCCGCGTCCTGGGCGTGGTCCGGGCGGAGGACTACGAGGCGCCGGACGCCCCGCAGCCCACCCTCGCCGACCTGGACGCGCTGCTCGGCAATGTGCGCGACGCGGGCCTGGAGGTCGACAAGGCCGTCACCGGAGCGATACGCGAACTCCCGCAGGGCGTCGAGCTGTCGGCGTACCGCATGGTCCAGGAGGCGCTGAGCAACGTCCTGCGCCACGCGCCGGGCGCGAGCGCCCGCGTCGAGATCGGGTACGTCCTCGGCGGCCTGGGCCTGCGGATAGTCAACGGCCCCCCGCCGGAGCCGGATTCGGTGAAGCCGTCACCGGGCGCCGGACACGGCATCACCGGAATGCGGGAGCGGGTGACGATGCTGGGCGGCGACATGACGACGGGCCCTACGGACGAGGGTGGTTACGAGGTGGCGGTGTTCCTTCCGGTGGCCACGGCGAGCGAGGACCGGGCATGACCATCCGTGTCCTGATCGCCGACGACCAGATGATGGTGCGCGAGGGCTTCTCCGTCCTGCTGGGCGCGATGCCTGGCATCGAGGTCGTCGGCGAGGCGGTCAACGGCCGTGAGGCGGTGACACAGGTCCGCGAACTCGCCCCCGATGTCGTCCTGATGGACATCCGCATGCCGGAGCTGAACGGCATCGAGGCGACCCGGGAGATCGTCGCGGCCGACAGCACGGCGAAGGTGCTGGTCCTGACGACCTTCGACCTCGACGAGTACGTGTACCAGGCGCTGCGTGCGGGAGCCTCCGGCTTCCTCCTCAAGGACGCCTCGGCCCGCCAACTCGCCGACGGAGTACGGGTGGTGGCGGCGGGCGAGGCCCTGCTGGCGCCGTCGGTGACGAAGCGGCTGATCAGCGAGTTCTCGAAGCTGGCGGAGACCCGGCGCCCGACCGTGGGGCCGGGAGCCGCCGCCGACCCGGCGGCCTACGGCGACCTCACGGAGCGTGAGACGGAGGTGCTGGTCCTGATCGCCCAGGGCCTGTCGAACGCCGAGATCGCCGAGCGGCTGGTGGTCGCCGAGTCCACGATCAAGACCCACGTCAGCCGCATCCTGGTGAAGCTGGGTCTGCGCGACCGTACCCAGGCGGCGGTGTTCGCCTACGAGGCACGGCTGGTGACGCCGGGCTGAGGGGAGGTGCGTCAGACGGTGAAGAGCAGCAGAAGGGTGCCGACGAACATGAAGAGACCGAGGCCGCCGGAGAGGAGCATCGGCAGCACCATGACCTTGCGGCTGAGGATGAACTTCCGCTCGTGGCCGACGAAGGGGTCACCGGGGTCGTAGACGACCTCGACCTCTTCGCCCCGGTACTCGCGGTGGGCGTAGGCGAGGGGCCGGCCGGTGAGGTCGGAGAACCGGTAGACGTGCATCCCGTCGACGAAGCCGTCGTACCGGGCGATCACCGCGATGCCGTCCCGGCGCAGCCGCCAGGCCGAGGTGCCGAACGGGACGGTCCGGATCGCGATGACGCCCAGACCGCCGCTGCAGAAGGCGCCCATCCAGATCAGGACGGACAGCGCGGGATCCTCCGCGCTGACGATCACGGTCTCCACGACATGCACCAGCAGAAAGGCGAGCGTCCCCACCCATATCCACCGCCGCTTCCTGAGCCGCGCATGCTCGGCACGGACGGTCCGCACGGTCACCAGGGCCGATCCGTCCACGACCGCGCCACCCTGCCGGGCCTGAGGCAGAGCAGCACCCACAGCGCCGGCGAACGCCTCGGCAGCGGCCTCACCGATGCCCTCGACCCGATGGACGACCGCCCGACCCCCTTGCGGCCCCCACAGCCGGACCTCGACGGCCCGTCCCTCTCCCCGCACCGACTCCACCGCCTCCAGCGGTATGTGGTGCTCCTGATCCTTCCGGCTCAGCACCAGCGCCGAGCCGTCGAACCGAAGGGAGGTCTTCTTACGGCCCCGCAACACAGGCACGGACGGCGGCATGATCGACATGGCGCGATCGTAGAGGTCCGGTGAGGGATCGGGGGAGGGCCGTGTATCGCACCCCCTGGCCGACTCCACCCCCTGGCCAGGTCCCACCCCCCGGCCAGGCCCCGCCCCCTGGTCAGGCCCCGCCCCCTGGTCAGGCCCCGCCCCCTGGTCAGGCCCCACCCGCCGGTCAGACCCCGCCCCCTGGTCAGACCCCGCCCCCGCGCGTTAGCGTCCGAGCATGTCAGGCCCTGGTGAGCTCGCCTTCGATCCCTGGGACGCGGAGTTCCTCGCGGACCCGTACCCCGCCTACGCCGAGTTGCGGGAGAGGGGCCGGGTGCTGCACTACGCGCCCACCGGGCAGTGGCTCGTGCCGCGGCACGCGGATGTGTCGGCGCTGCTGCGGGACAGGCGGCTCGGGCGGACGTACCAGCACCGCTTCACGCACGAGGAGTTCGGGCGGAGCGCGCCCGCGCCGGAGCACGAGCCGTTCCACACGCTGAACGACCACGGGATGCTGGATCTGGAGCCGCCGGACCACACGCGGATCAGGCGGCTGGTGTCCAAGGCGTTCACCCCGCGCACCGTGGAGCAGCTCAGGCCGTACGTCGAGCAGCTGGCCGGTGAGCTGGTGGAGCGGCTGGTCCGCCGAGGCGGCGGTGATCTGCTCACGGACGTCGCCGAGCCGCTGCCTGTGGCGGTCATCGCACAGATGCTGGGCGTGCCCGAGGCGGACCGCGCCCCGCTGCGGCCCTGGTCGGCGGACATCTGCGGGATGTACGAGCTGAACCCGTCGCAGGAGGTTGCGGCGAAGGCCGTACGGGCGTCGGTCGAGTTCTCGGACTACCTGCGCGAGCTGATCGCCCAGCGGCGCAAGGAGCCCGGCGACGACCTCGTCTCCGGGCTCATCGCGGCCCACGACGAGGGCGACCGGCTCACCGAGCAGGAGGTGATCTCGACCTGCGTGCTGCTGCTGAACGCGGGGCACGAGGCCACGGTGAACGCCACGGTCAACGGCTGGTACGCGCTGTTCCGCAACCCTGAGCAGCTTGCCGCCCTGCGCGCCGACCACTCCCTCGTCCCGGCGGCGATCGAGGAGCTGATGCGCTACGACACCCCGCTCCAGCTCTTCGAGCGCTGGGTGCTCGACGACATCGAGATCGACGGCGTCGTCGTCCCGCGCGGTGCCGAGCTCGCCCTGCTCTTCGGGTCCGCCAACCACGACCCGGCCGTCTTCGCCGACCCCGGGCGGCTCGACTTGACCCGCGCGGACAACCCGCACATCTCCTTCAGCGCCGGCATCCACTACTGCATCGGCGCCCCGCTGGCCCGTATCGAGCTGGCCACTTCCATGCGGGCCCTGCTGGAGCGCGCCCCGACCCTGCGCATGGCCGCGGAGCCGGAGCGCAAGCCGAACTTCGTCATCCGGGGACTGGAAGGGCTCACCGTCGAGGTCGCCTGACCCGGGAGGCCCTAACCACTCACCACATCCCTGCGCCGCAGCCCCGCCAGCCCCGCGGCCACCAGCACCACCGCGAGCGCGGTCAGCGCCGCCACCGGCCCCCAGGCCATCTCCCCGCCCGGCAGCTTGGGCAGATGGCCGAAGGGGGAGAGGTCCATGACCGCCTGGGGGACGTCGAGGGCCGGGCCGATCCAGCCGAGCAGCAGCACCGCCCCGGCCACGCCCCACGCGGCCGTCGCGGCCCGCGGGGAGAGCCCGTACAGCAGCACGGCCAGCCCGCCCACGACCCAGATCGCGGGGAGCTGGACGAGGCAGCCGGCCACGACCGCGCCCGTGTCCGAGCCGTGTCCGAGGGCCAGGCCCACGCCCGCCAGCAGCAGGAGCAGGGCGCTGCCGCCAAAGGCGATCACCAGGTGCCCCGCCGCCCAGCGCAGCCGGCCCACCGCGGCGGCCAGTACGGGCTCGGCCCGGCCGGAGGTCTCCTCGCCGTGCGGGCGCAGCACGGACGCGACGACGTAGAGGGAGGCGACCAGCCCGAAGAAGCCGGCCATCGCCGCGAGGAAGGAGTCCGTCAGCGCCGACGGGCCGCCCAACCGCTGGAAGATCTCGCGCGCCCGGTCGTTGTCGCCGACCAGGTCGGCGGCGCCGTCGGCCATCGCGCCGTAGACGATCCCGGCGAGCAGGAAGGCGACGCTCCAGCCCAGTACGGCGCCCCGCTGGAGCCGCCAGGCCAGCGCGCCGGCCGTGCCGAGGCGCCCGGCGGCCGGTCCGGGCCGGGTGGGCAGGAAGCTCATCCCGACATCGCGGCGCCCGGCGAGCTCGTACGCCACCATGCCCTGGAGCAGGGCCGCCCCCGCGAACAGCAGCAGCACCCACCAGCGCTCACCGGCGTACGGCCGCAGGTTCTCCAGCCAGCCGATCGGGGAGAGCCAGGTCAGCGGTGAGGAGCCGTCGTCGGTCGCCGAGTCGCCCGCCGCGCGCAGCACGAACGCGGCCCCCAGCACCGCCGCCGTGAGCCCGCGCGCCAGCCGTGCGCTCTCGGTGAGCTGGGCGACGATCGCCGCCAGGGTCGCGAAGACCATGCCGAGACCCGCGATCCCGAGCCCGAACGCGAGCGCCCCGCTGCCGCCCTGCGACCACAGCCCTACGACGATCAGCAGCGCGAGTACGGCATTGGCGGCGGCCGCGGTCAGCAGGGCGGCCGTCAGCGGGGCGCGCCGGCCGACCATCGCGGACGAGATCAGCTCCTGCCGTCCGCTCTCCTCCTCGTCCCGGGTGTGCCGTACGACGAGCAGCAGGCTCATCACGGCCGCCAGCGCACCGGCGTACACGCCGACCCGCCATACGGTCAGGGCGCCGTACGAGTCGTCGAACACCGGCCCGATCATCGCCCGCAGCGAGGCGTTGGTCTCCAGCTGCCGCAGCAGGTCGGCGCGTTCGGCGGCGGTGCCGTAGAGGCCCTTGAGGGTGTTCGGCATGGACAGGACCATCAGCGCGTTCACGCCGGCCCAGACCGGGATCGTCACCCGGTCGCGGCGCAGGGCGAACCGCAGCAGCGTGCCGGTCCCGGCCAGCGGACGCGCACCGGCGGTCCGGGCGGCGAAGGCGACGGCGGTCATCGCGCGGCCCCGCTGAAATCGTCCTGGTAGTGACGCAGGAACAGCTCCTCCAGCGTCGGCGGCGTCGACGTCAGCGCCCGCACCCCGGACTCACCGAGCGAGCGCAGTACGGCGTCCAGACCGTCGGCGTCGACCTGGAGCCGCACCCGGTTGCCCTGGACGTCGAGGTCGTGCACGCCGGGCAGCCGCGAGAGCCCGTTGGGCGGGCCGGCCAGCTCGGCGGTGACGCTGGTGCGGGTCAGATGCCGCAGCTCGGCCAGCGAGCCGGTCTCGACCGTACGGCCCTTGCGGATGATGCTCACCCGGTCGCACAGCTCCTCCACCTCGCTGAGGATGTGGGACGACAGCAGGACCGTCCGCCCGCGCTCCCGCGCCTCTACGACGCACCGCTGGAAGACCTCCTCCATCAGCGGGTCGAGTCCCGAGGTCGGCTCGTCCAGGACGAGCAGCTCCACGTCGGAGGCGAAGGCGGCGACCAGGGCGACCTTCTGCCGGTTGCCCTTGGAGTAGGTGCGGCCCTTCTTGGTCGGGTCCAGTTCGAAGCGGTCGATCAGCTCGTCGCGCCGGCGCCGGTCGAGCCCGCCGCGCAGGCGGCCGTAGAGGTCGATGACCTCGCCGCCGGAGAGGTTGCGCCACAGGGTGACGTCGCCGGGGACGTACGCGAGGTGCCGGTGCAGGTCGACCGCGTCCGCCCAGGGGTCGCGGCCCAGCACCTGGGCGGCACCGGAGTCGGCGCGCAGCAGGCCGAGCAGGACGCGGATGGTCGTGGACTTGCCTGCGCCGTTCGGGCCGAGGAAGCCGTGCACCTCGCCGGCCTCCACCTGGAGGTCGAGGCCGTCGAGCGCGTGGGTGCCGCCGAAGGACTTGTGGAGTCCGGAGACGGTGATGGCGTTCGTCATGGTCCGAACGTACGCTTCTTTCAGAAATTTGTGAAGTTAAGGAAGCTCGTGAAGGGCCGGTAAGGTGGCTGCATGACGCACTCAAGGGACGCGGAGGCCGTGTCGAGGTTCGTCGAGTCCTTCGCGGCGCAGCTCGTCGAGGCCGGAATGCCCCGGATGCCCGCCCGGGTCTTCGGCGCGCTGCTCGCCTCGGACAACGGCATGCTGACCTCGGCGGAACTGGGCGAACAGCTGCGGATCAGCCCTGCCGCGGTGTCCGGTGCGGTGCGGTATCTCGCGCAGGTCCACATGGTCTCGCGCGAGCGGGAGCCGGGGTCTCGGCGTGAGCGGTACCGGGTGCATGCCGACCAGTGGTACGAGGCCCTGACCAATCGCGAGGCGATCCTCAAGCGCTGGGAGGACGCCCTGCGCGACGGCGTCACGAGCCTCGGCCCCGACACGCCCGCCGGCCGCCGCATCGCCGAGACACTCGCCTTCTTCGAGTTCATCGAGGGCGAGCTCGCGGCCATGATGGAGCGCTGGCGGGCCCACAAGGAGAAGACCTTCGGCCCAGCCCCCACCACCTGACCGACTCCGGCTTCCCCGCCGTCTCGCCGCTGCGCGGCCTTCTCCCACCCCCGCACCGCCCGTGACAGCCGGCCAAGAGGCTCGGCTCTCCTTCTGTGGTTGCTCGCCGTCGGCGGCTGCCCCGCCGTGGTGGTCTCGCTGGTTGTCGCATACGCCCCGCAGCCGGAACCGCGGCGTCGGTGCGGCCGCCCACCGGCAGGAGCGGGGCGTGGGGGTGCGGCGCAGCCCGGCGCTCAGCTGGTTACCACCCAAGTTCGACGCGTAGATGCCCTAGGGGCCAGACCCACGCCGGGCTCGCCGCGCCCCCACGCCCCCGAACCACCCACCGGTACAGGCAGCGCCCACCGGCCGCGAGGCGGCCCACCGGCGGCAGCGACGACCCCGCACGGCCCGAAAGCCACCCACCGGCGAGGACCCCGCCCACCGGCACAAGGCATCCCGACCGAGAGCCCCGACCACCCGCAGGAGCACCACCCGCCGCCCCTCACCCCGGCACGCGCAACCCCAGCGCCCCCTCCCACACCGTCCACGTACGGCTCCGCACCGGCCCGGACACCACCGCGTCCGCGCGATAGCGGAAGTCGGCGCCGGAGACCGTCACGCGGTGCCCGGACGCGCGCAGGGGGGCCGCTGCCGCGCCGACGGACACCGGGCGGACCTCCACCTCGGCGGCTCCGGCCGAGGGCGTGACGGAGACTTCGCGGACCGGCTGGTCCAGGTCGACCAGGGTGACCCCGTCGACCTCGACCCGCAGACGGGAGGGTCCGCCGGGAGGCACGACGAGGTCCGGTACGCGGGACGGCCGGGCCGTGCCCAGCGTGCGCACCAGCGAGCGGGCCGATCGCAGCCAGGGCACCCGCCCACCCGCCTCGGACCCCCCGATCGCCGTAGGCACCCCCACCGCCGGCACCGGAGGAATCCGCAGCGCGCCCAGGACCACCCCGTCGCTGTCGTCGACGAGCAGGTCGAGCCGCCGCTCGACCCCGTCCAGGACGGCCCGGGCGGCCGCCACCGCGCCGGTGGGGATTCCGAGGGACCCGGCGAGGGTCAGCATCGCCCCGACCGGCACGACCGACAGGGCACATTCGGCCAGCTCCCGCTGCCGGTGCAGCAGGGACACCGCGCGCACCAGGGCGCGGTCGTCGCCGACGACGACCGGCCGGCGCGAGCCGCGGCGCGCCAGGGCGCGGGCGAATTCGTCCGGCCCGTCCGGCAGGCACACCTTGGTCGCGGCACCCGCGCTGAGCACGTCTTTCGCGATCCGTACGGACTCTCCGTCCATCCTCCGAGCGGCTGGATCGATCACCACGAGCAGCTGATCGGATGTCGCGAAAGTCGCCACCTCGGCCATGCCTCGCTTCCTCGGGTAGCATCTTTGTGCAAGAGCCCCTTGCGCTATTGCGCCAGGGGCTTCGTCTATTCCGGGGCATCCGGGTCCGACGGGTTGCGGCCGACGAAGGCCGCCGGTGTACGACGCACAGCCGTGTCGCGTACGCCCCTGACCTTGGACATGCCCCGCCCGGAAGGGGTGTACGCGCGTGCCCGCACTTGTGCTGCTCGGTGCTCAGTGGGGTGACGAGGGTAAAGGGAAGGCCACCGACCTGCTCGGCGGATCCGTCGACTACGTGGTTCGCTATCAGGGCGGCAACAACGCCGGCCACACGGTCGTCGTGGGCGATCAGAAGTACGCCCTCCACCTTCTCCCCTCCGGAATCCTGTCCCCGGGGTGTACCCCGGTCATCGGCAACGGCGTCGTCGTCGATCCCTCGGTCCTGCTCTCCGAGCTGAGCGGGCTGAACGACCGCGGCGTCGACACGTCCAAGCTCCTCATCAGCGGTAACGCGCACATCATCACGCCGTACAACGTCACCGTCGACAAGGTGACGGAACGCTTCCTCGGCAAGCGCAAGATCGGCACGACCGGCCGCGGCATCGGTCCGACCTACGCCGACAAGATCAACCGCGTCGGGATCCGGGTCCAGGACCTGTACGACGAGTCGATCCTGGAGCAGAAGGTCGAGGCGGCGCTCGACGTCAAGAACCAGCTGCTGACCAAGCTGTACAACCGCCGCGCGATCGCGGTGGAGCAGGTCGTCGAGGAGCTGCTGGGCTACGCGGAGAAGCTCGCGCCGTACGTCGCCGACACGGTGCTGGTCCTGAACCAGGCCCTGGAGGACGACAAGGTCGTGCTCTTCGAGGGCGGCCAGGGCACGCTGCTGGACATCGACCACGGCACGTACCCCTTCGTCACCTCCAGCAACCCCACCGCGGGCGGCGCCTGCACCGGTGCCGGTGTGGGTCCGACGAAGATCAGCCGGGTCATCGGCATCCTCAAGGCGTACACCACGCGTGTCGGCGCCGGTCCGTTCCCGACCGAGCTGTTCGACGAGGACGGCGAGGCGCTGCGCCGCATCGGCGGTGAGCGCGGTGTCACCACCGGCCGTGACCGTCGCTGCGGCTGGTTCGACGCGGTGATCGCCCGGTACGCCACCCGCGTCAACGGCCTCACCGACTTCTTCCTCACCAAGCTCGACGTCCTCACCGGCTGGGAGCAGATCCCGGTCTGCGTGGCGTACGAGATCGACGGCAAGCGCGTCGAGGAACTGCCGTACTCGCAGACCGACTTCCACCACGCGAAGCCGGTCTACGAGATGCTGCCGGGCTGGAGCGAGGACATCAGCAAGGCGAAGTCCTTCTCCGACCTGCCGAAGAACGCGCAGAGCTACGTCAAGGCGCTGGAGGAGATGTCGGGCGCCCCGATCTCCGCGATCGGCGTGGGTCCGGGCCGGGACGAGACGATCGAGATCAACTCGTTCCTGTAAACCCGTAAACCCCGTACCAAGAACAAGCGCGTCCCGAAAAAAACGGGCGCCTCCGGCAGCGGAGGCGCCCGTTCGGCGTTGGAATCGAAGTATGACCCAACGCGGGGTGCGGTGCAGTGGACCGTACGGCGGTGAGGTCGACGAGACCGAGTGCGGCGAGCCGGCCCGTTTCGAGGTGCTCCGCTACCGGCGCGGCCCCCTGCATCTGTGCCCCGTTCATCTGGGCCCGGGTCTCCTGCTGGCCACCGGCGTGCTGTGGCCCCCGGACATCCGTCTCATCGCATGAGCCGCTCCCCGGGAGGAGCGACAGGCGAACCGGACATACCGGGCCTAGGCTGAAAGGGTAGGTGCGTCGGCCGGGAGAAGGTGAATGCGATGCGTCTGCTCGTCAAGGCGAACGTGGACACGGAGCGCAGCAACGAGACGATCCGCAACGGCAAGATGCCGGAGCTCATCAAGTCCACCCTGGAGCGGATCAAGCCCGAAGCGGTCTACTTCGGGCCGTTGGACGGGCACCGGACCATTCTGATGGTCGTCGATCTGCCGGACAGCTCGCAGATCCCGCCGACACTCGACCAGTTGTTCACCGACCTCAACGCGTACATCGAGGTCACGCCGGTCATGAATCTGGAGGAGCTGCAGAAGGGCTTGTCGCAGCTCGCCGGCTGACGGCTCAGCTGAACACGATCATCGAGCCCTGCGCCAGACTCCGCGTGGCCGCCGCGTGCAGCCCCAGCCACACATGCCGCTCGCGCGCGAACGGGCTTGCGTCGTAGGGCGCGGGTACGGCCGGCTCCTCCAAGTCGGTGGGCCAGGGCGGGGGTTCGGGCGCGGCCGGGGGGTTGGCCGGGTCGATGCCGATGGCCGGGGCGATCAGCTCCAGCTCGCGCAGCAGGGCGTGGGAGGAGCCCAACGGGCCGCCGCCGGCCAGCATCTCGTCGTCGGAGAGCGGGTGGGGGAAGTCGACGGGGACGTACGCGCCCGCGTGGTCGTAGTGCCACACCAGGTGCGACTGCTGGGCCGTCGTCTCGAACATCTCCAGCAACTGCTCGTAGTCGCCGCCGAGTTCGTCCACCGGCGTCACCGGCAGCCCGCACATCTGCAGCAGGTACACGCGGCGCAGGAAGTGCAGCGCGTCGTAGTCGAAGCCGGCCACCGGGCCGACCTCGCCGGACAGCCCTGGCATGTACTGGTACACCGGCACCGGCGGGAGCCCGGCCTCGGCGAGCACCCGGTCGTATTGCGCGAGTTCCTCGGCGAACGGGTTGTCCGGGGTGTGGCACAACACGTCGACGAGAGGTACCAGCCACAGGTCACAGGCCAAAGGAGGCTCCTCGCAAGGTCGGGTCGGCGCTCGACGGCACAGCGGTCAGGGCAGCGTAATCGGTGCGGTGCACGGATGGTTCCCCAGATGCACCGGCTCAGTCCGACTCTGTCCAGCTCGGCTCAGCCCGCGAGAACCCCGGCGCCCCTCACTCCTCGCCCAGTTTCTCGATCAGGGCCAGCGCATGCGCGTTGTACGCGGCCACGACCGCGCGCGCGGTGTCGGTGTCGCGCCGGGCGAGGGCGTCGACCAGTTCGGTGTGCCCGGCCCACAGCCGGCCGCGCAGGTCGGGCAGCCGGCGCAGCCGCTGCACCGCGCAGACCCAGGACTGCACGCGCAGCCGGTGCAGGAAGTCGGCGAGGTAGACATTGCCGTACAGGGAGCTCAACTCCCGCCAGAAGCGCAGGTCGTAGCCGATCAGCACGGTGAGGTCACCGGCGGTCGCGGCCCGCTGGGCCTCCTCGCCGCGGCGCCGTACCCCGGCGAGGGCGGCGGCGGTGCGCGGGTCGTCGGGGTCGCGGAAGCCCTGGTGGCCCTTGCCGAGGGCGTGGAACATGCCGTCGGTGACGAGGGTGCGGGCCTCGACGAGCCCGCGGAAGTCGGCGACCGAGTACTCCCGGACCTTGAAGCCCCGGTGCTGGTCGGCCTCCAGCAGGCCCTGCGCGGTCAGGTCGACCAGCGCCTCGCGCACCGGGGTCGCGGAGACGCCGTACTGGTCGGCGATCTCCTTGACCGTGAAGGCCTGTCCCGGCTGCAGCCGCCCCGCCAGCACCTCGTCCCGAAGGGCGTCCGCGATCTGCTGCCGCAGGGTGCTGCGCGTCACGGCCCCGTTGCCGCTGCTGCCGGGCATGGTTCGGACTGTCTCCCTCGTGACATGGAAAGTGGCGTGCGCGTGTCCGTACAGGAGTACGTCCACGAGCACGCCACCTTACGCGTTACGGGCGAAAAGAGACTCAGCCCTGCTCGGTGTGCTCGTCGGCCACGCTCAGCGCGGCGTCGAGCACGGCGAGGCCCTCCTTCAGCTCGGCCTCGGTGACGTTGCACGGCGGCACGACATGGGTGCGGTTCATGTTCACGAAGGGCCACACCCCGCCGGCCTTCATGGCGGCGGTGAACGCGGCCATCGGGGCATTGGCCTCACCGGCCGCGTTGTACGGCACCAGCGGCTCGCGGGTCTCCTGGTTCTTCACCAGCTCGATCGCCCAGAACATGCCGAGGCCGCGGACCTCGCCGACGCTTCTGTGCCGCTCGGCCAGCTCGCGCAGGGCCGGCTCCAGGACCGTCGTACCGAGCTGGGCGGCGTTGTCGACGACGCCCTCCTCGGCCATGACCTGGATCGTCGCGACGGCGGCGGCGCAGGCCAGCGGGTGCCCGGAGTAGGTGAGGCCGCCGGGGTAGGGGCGCTTGCCGAAGGTGTCGGCGATCTCCGCGGAGATGGCGACGCCGCCGAGCGGGACATATCCGCTGTTCACACCCTTGGCGAAGGTCATCAGGTCGGGAACGACGCCGAAGTGGTCGGCGGCGAACCACTCGCCGGTGCGGCCGAAGCCGGCCATGACCTCGTCGAGGACGAGGACGATGCCGTACTTGTCGCAGATCTCGCGTACCCCGGCGAGATAGCCGGGCGGCGGCACCATGATCCCGGCCGTGCCGGGCACGGTCTCCAGGATGATCGCGGCGATGGTCGCGGGCCCCTCGAAGGCGATCGTCGTCTCCAGGTGCTCCAGCGCCCGCGCACACTCCTGCTCCTCCGTCTCGGCGTAGAAGCGGGAGCGGTAGAGGAAGGGCGCCCAGAAGTGCACGACGCCGGCCGAGCCGCTGTCGTTGGCCCAGCGGCGCGGGTCGCCGGTGATGTTGACGGCCTGCTGGGTGCCGCCGTGGTACGAGCGGTACGCCGAGAGCACCTTGGGGCGGCCCGTGTGCAGCCGGGCCATGCGCACCGCGTGCTCGACGGCGTCGGCGCCGCCGTTGGTGAAGAAGATCTTGTCCAGGTCGCCGGGGGTCCGCTCGGCGATCAGCCGCGCGGCCTCCGAACGGGCCTCGATCGCGAAGGCCGGCGCGAAGGTGGTCATCCGCGCGGCCTGCTCCTGGATCGCGGCGACGACCTTGGGGTGCTGGTAGCCGACGTTCGTGTAGACGAGCCCGCTGGTGAAGTCGAGGTATCGCTTGCCGTCGTAGTCCCAGAAGTACGAGCCCTCCGCGCCGGCGACGGCGAGCGGGTCGATGAGTTCCTGCGCTGACCAGGAGTGGAAGACATGCGCGCGGTCCGCGGCCTTCACTGCGGCGCCGGCTTCGGGATGGGGCTGAGGGGTCATGCGGGCGAGCGTAGATGTCCGCGATGCGGAATCGGTATCGGCGTCCTGTCTGTGGACGGGGGCTTTCCACGACAGGTTGTCGAGGCATGCGATTGATTGACAGAAGACTGTCGCAGTGACAGCATGCTGTCATAGCGAGATCGAGGTACGGCCCGGAGGAGGACCCCATGAGCACCACCGTCCGCAAGCCCGTGCACCACGCCGTCTACGACACCTACGCCGACTGGGAGACCGGGCACGCCACCGCCTACCTGGCCCGTGCCGGCCACGAGATCCGCACGGTCGGCCCGGCGGCCGGGCGGCCCGTCCGCAGCATCGGCGGACTGCGCGTCACGCCCGACCTGGCCCTGGACGACGTACGACCGCAGGACAGCAGCCTGCTGATCCTTCCGGGCGCCGATCTGTGGGACACGTCCGACGACCTGGCGCCCTTCGCCCGCAAGGCGCGCGAGTTCCTCGATGCCGGTGTGCCCGTCGCCGCGATCTGCGGTGCCACCGCGGGGCTCGCCCGCGAGGGCCTGCTCGACGACCGGGCCCACACCAGCGCGGTCTCCTTCTATCTCGCCGCGACGGGATATGCCGGCGGCGGACGGTACGTCGACACGGACGCCGTCACCGACGGCCGCCTGATCACGGCCGGCCCGACCGAGCCCGTCGCCTTCGCCCGGGAGATCCTCGGACTGCTCGGGGTGTACGAGGGTGAGGTGCTGGACGCCTGGTACCGGCTGTTCCACGACTCCGACCCGGAGGCGTACGCGGTGCTGGAGAAGGCGGGGGCGCAGTGAGCCGGGAGCGTCAGGACCTGCTCAGCCGCAGCGCGCTGGGCGTCTTCCGGCTCAACGGGCAGTTCCTCGCGGTCGCCGAGGAACTGGCCCGGCCCGCCGGGCTCACCGCGGCCTGGTGGCAGGTGCTCGGCGCGGTGCTGCCCGAGCCGCTGCCCGTGTCCGGCATCGCACGGGCCATGGGCATCACGCGGCAGAGCGTCCAGCGCATCGCCGACCTGCTGGTCGAGCGGGGGCTCGCCGAGTACCGGCCCAACCCGGCCCACCGCCGCGCCAAGCTGCTCGCGCCGACGGACGCGGGGCTGGCCGCCGTACGCCGTATCGACCCCGGGCACGCGGCGTTCGCCGACCGGCTGGCGGAGGCGTTCGGGGAGGCGGAGCTGGCGCAGGCCGTCGAGGTGCTGGAGCGGCTGTCGAAGATCCTCGACGAGACCGGACCGGCTGTTACGGAACCGTAGACGCCGCCCGGCCATCGCCGCCCGGAGCCGCACTATCGTGGGGCTGTTGTCCAGGTGGTGCCGGGGGAGGGCCTGCGGTGGAGAAGCTCGGGGCGGGGGATCCGATGGGGGTCCCCCCAGGCGTTGAGCACTGGGGGAGGATCGGGGCGTACCGGCTGTTGGCGCGGCTGGGCGCGGGCGGCATGGGGCACGTGTATCTCGCGCGGTCCGACCGCGGGCGCACGGTCGCCGTCAAGCTGGTCAGGCGGGAGCTGGCCGCGCAGGAGGAGTTCCGGGAGCGGTTCCGGCAGGAGGTACGCGCCGCGCAGCAGGTCGGCGGCCACTGGACCGCGCCCGTGCTGGACGCCGACACCGAGGCGGACGTGCCGTGGGTGGCGACCGGGTATGTGGCAGGTCCGAGCCTGCAGCAGGTGGTGGGTCATGACCACGGGGCGCTGCCGGAACGGTCGGTCCGCATCCTCGCCGCCGGTCTCGCGCACGCCCTGAAGGACATCCACGCCGCGGGCATCGTCCACCGCGACCTGAAGCCCTCCAATGTGCTCGTCACCATCGACGGGCCGCGGGTCATCGACTTCGGCATCGCGCGTGCCCTGGAGACGGTGACCGACGCGGGGCTGACCCGGACGGGCGCGCTCATCGGCTCACCCGGCTTCATGGCCCCCGAGCAGGTCCGCGGCGACCGCATCACCCCCGCCTGCGACGTCTTCTGCCTCGGCTCCGTCCTCGCCTACGCCGCCACCGGCTCGCTCCCCTTCGGCGGCGCCGACAGCGGCGTGCACGCCCTGATGTTCCGCATCGCCCAGGAGGAACCCGACCTCGACGGGGTCCCCGAGGGCATCGCCGACCTCGTCCGCGACTGCCTGAAGAAGGACCCCGGCGCCCGGCCGACCCTCGACGCCATCCTGGAGCGCACCGGCGCGGAGGACACCGTCATGGACGGCCGCTCCCGCGACCCCTGGCTGCCGGGCGCCCTGGTCGCCCAACTGGGGCGGCACGCGGTCGGGTTGCTGGAGGTGGAGGACCCGGAGGGCCCGGAACCCGCGCGAGCTGAGACGGGCGCCGGGGCCACGCCCCCGCCCTCACCCTCGCCCTCGCCCTCGCCCTCGCCGGAGCATGCAGCCGTAGCCGACGCCGCCGTGCCGGACGCCTCCGGCGCACCGGCCGGCCCTCCCGCGCCGGGCCTCCCGGGCACGCCGGTGAACCATCTGCCGACCATGGCCGCGGGACAGACCCCGGGACCGACACCGCAGCCGGCGGGACCCCCGCCGCACCCGGCGTACGGCACGCCACCGTCGTACGGCCAACCCCAGCAGGGGTACGGCGGCCACGCATACGGCTATCCGCAGCCGGGGGCGGCCCCGTACGGCGGCCAGGGCCAGTTCTACGGGGGACACACTCCGGCGTACGGAGGCCGGCCCCCCGCCCCCGCCTACGGCCTCGGCCCGACCCTGTACGGCCCCCAGCCCTCCCCGCTCCCCCCGCCCCCGCGTCGCAACGGCCGGGCCACCGCGGCCCTGGTCGCCGTGGCACTGGTCGTCGCACTCGCGGCGGGCGGCTCGGTGTACGCCCTGATGAACGCCGGCGGCGCCGACGCCAAGGCGGGCGGAGACGACCGTACGACGTCCCCGGTCACGCACGCCCCCACGACCCCCGCCGACGACCCGACCCCCTCACCCCCCGAGGACGGCGTGATCCCGGAGGGCTACGTCGGCACCTGGACCGCGTCGATCGACAACGCCGACGGCAGCAACACCAGGGTCCTGACGATCAGCCAGGGCGAGGTGGGCGACCCCGTCCTGTCCCTCGTCGCGGACGGCCCCGCCGGAAGTGGCACCTACCACTGCGTGTTCGAGGCCGCCCTCACCCAGGACCCGGGCGACAGCGGCCCGTTGGAGATCGGCGCCTCCACCGTCACCACCGGCGAACCGGCCTCCTCCTGCTCCCCGGGCGACCCCACCCGCGTCACCCTGGAACCGGACGGCACACTGCGCCGCGTGAACACGGCGACGGGCGAGGAGCTGACGTACACGCGGCAGTGACGCTTCGTGCTGCCGCTCACCTCGGCTCCGGTGGCCTCTGCCGCGGCATGTTCGGACGGGCCGTGCCGCCCGGGGGGAGGGGGAAGCGGCCGTTGAGGGTGCCGGGGTCGGGCGGGCGTACGGCGGTGGGGACGGTGGACTGGATGCCGAGGGGGGCGGAGCCGGTGCGGAACTCGACCATCCAGTCGGCGGTCTCGGCGCGGACCAGCTCGGTGACGTCCTCGCAGAAGCGGCGCAGCACCGCGAGGCAGCGCTCGGCGGCCTCGCCGGCCGTGCCCTCGGTCGGGCCCAGGACCTCCCTGACGCTCTCCGACGCCCAGTCGAACTGGAGGACCTGCAGACGGCGCTGCACGGCCTGCGCGGTGGCGACGTCCCTTATCCAGCCGGAGGTGACGCCGAAGAAGCGGTCGACGGCGACGCAGGCGACGGAGACGAGGAGGGCCAGGTATCCCCAGGGGGCGACGCCGCCCATGACGGCGGTGAGGTCGAGGAGGGGCAGGGCCGCCCCGCCGACCGCGCCGAGGGCCGCACCCGTGCGCAGCGCCCGCGCCCCCCGCCGCTTCCACACCCGGTCGGAGAGGTACCAGGCAGCCGTCTGCAGCGCCCCGTGCTCCACCCACCGGTACAGCTCGTCCAGCCGTTCCGCCGGCTCCGCCCAGTCGCCGTGCGGGAACGCCCGCCCCAGCAGATCACCCGGCCGCAGTGCCGCCGCACCCTCGCCTGCCCCGTCCTGCGGCGGCCCCTCGGGCTGCATCTCCGGCTGACCCACCAGGCACTCCCTACTGATCACGGTCATCACGCTGCGTGATGCGACGGCGCTCGCGTGACCCCTGATGCTGATGCGCCGGACCCTTCCTACCGCCCAATGGGTGGCGAAGTGGAGGGTTTCGCATCCTTTCCGCCCGGAAGTGGGCCTTGATCAGGTATAGGACAGACACTCGGCTCACCCGAAAGAGTGGCGGGGCGATGGCCCCCTCGACCACGTAGGCTCGTGGCGAACGGGAACAAGCCCCCGTCCACAGAGGCGACAGAGGCGACAGAGGAGAACAGATCGTGATCCCCGGTGGCGGCCAGCCCAATATGCAGCAGCTGCTGCAGCAGGCGCAGAAGATGCAGCAGGACCTCGCGCGGGCCCAGGAGGAACTGGCGAACACGGAGGTCGACGGCCAGGCCGGCGGCGGCCTGGTCCAGGCCACCGTCACCGGCTCCGGCGAGCTGCGCGGTCTGAAGATCGACCCGAAGGCGGTGGACCCGGAGGACACCGAGACCCTCGCCGATCTGATCGTCGCGGCCGTCCACGCGGCCAACGAGAACGCCCAGGCCCTCCAGCAGCAGAAGCTCGGCCCGCTCGCCCAGGGCCTCGGCGGCGGCATCCCCGGCCTGCCGTTCTGAGCCGACCGGCCTGCCGTTCCGAGCCGGCCCGCCTGCCTTTCCGAGACGGCCCGCCTGCCTTTCCGAGACGGCCCGCCTGACGGATGAGACGGCCCGCCTTTCGAAGAGGGCCGACGGGCATCTACCGTACGTAGTGAAGGAAAACCAGGAAGGACGGCAGTCCGTTGTACGAAGGCGTGGTCCAGGACCTCATCGACGAACTGGGGCGGCTGCCCGGCGTCGGTCCGAAGAGTGCGCAGCGGATCGCCTTCCACATCCTTCAGGCCGAGCCGACGGACGTACGGCGCCTCGCCCAGGCCCTGATGGAGGTCAAGGCGAAGGTCCGCTTCTGCGCGACCTGCGGCAACGTCGCGCAGGAGGAGCTGTGCAACATCTGCCGTGACTCCCGCCGCGACCCGTCCGTCATCTGCGTGGTCGAGGAGCCCAAGGACGTCGTCGCCATCGAGCGCACACGCGAGTTCCGCGGCCGCTACCACGTCCTCGGCGGCGCGATCAGCCCCATCGAGGGCGTCGGCCCCGACGACCTGCGTATACGAGAACTTCTCGCGCGGTTGGCCGACGGTACGGTCACGGAGCTGATCCTGGCCACGGACCCGAACCTGGAGGGCGAGGCCACGGCCACGTACCTCGCCCGCATGATCAAGCCCATGGGCCTCAAGGTCACCCGCCTGGCCAGCGGCCTCCCGGTGGGTGGCGACCTGGAGTACGCGGACGAGGTGACCCTCGGCCGCGCCTTCGAGGGGAGACGACTGCTAGATGTCTGACGCCACGCTGCATGCGACCGGCCGGAACCCGGACGACTTCGCGGTCCAGATCGCGGACCAGATCGAGAGCTTCCTGGTGGCCGTCACCGAGGTGGCCAAGGGCGACGAGCCGGACTCGGCGGTCCCCTTCCTCCTCCTGGAGGTCTCCCAGCTCCTGCTGGCCGGGGGCCGCCTGGGCGCCCACGAGGACATCGTCCCCGACGAGCGCTACGAGCCCGACCCCGGCCCCGAACCGGACGTGGACGACCTGCGCGAGAACCTCGCCCGTCTCCTCGACCCCGTCGACGTCTACTCCGAGGTCTTCGACCCCTACGAGCCCCGCAAGGCGCCCGTCCCCGGCCGGATCTCCGACGACCTCACCGATGTCATCACCGACCTCCGCCACGGCATGGCCCACTACCGCGCGGGCCGCGTCACCGAGGCGCTGTGGTGGTGGCAGTTCTCCTACTTCTCCAACTGGGGCACGACGGCTTCGGCGACGCTCCGGGCCCTGCACTCGGTCCTCGCCCACGTCCGCCTCAATCAGCCCCTGGAGGAGCTGGACGGCCTCGACACCGACCAGACCATGGGTGACGAGACCCTCGAGTTCGAGGCAGGCCGCGTCATGACGGAGGAGATCGCGGGCCCCCTCGGCCTGAACTCGGCCTCGCAGTAACCACCGGCACGCCGGACGGCGGCTCTCCGCAGGTCAGCCCGAGGCTTGAGCCTCGGGCTTTGTGCTTCGGGCCTCGAGCCTCTCCAATCGGCTTTTCCGGGTTTTGGGATGGGTGAAAACCGACCCAACCAACCAAGCCTGTAGGTGAGTTGAAGCCGCCTACCTCGAAAGAGTGACATTCCGTGATCGGCTTGCGTCGGCGCGTGACGCCGCTCTAGGTTCGCGGCACATAGATCGGCCCCGGTCGGTGCGCCAACACCGGCTCCGGGGCCTGGCCCTACGGATCGACAAGGACTCGATCGTGGCTTACTCGCAGCTTAGCCCTGCCCTGCCGTCCCCGTCCCACCCCATGGCCAAAACGGGTTACGGAAAACGCTCCGCAGGTGACGAAGACCCGCACGCTGAGGCGGACTTCGCACACCTGAGCCCCCGTGACCGGGACATCGCCGTCTTCATCGACCACCTCGAGGACGGCCACGCGATGGGCTACAAGGCCATCGCGGCGGCGCACCCCCGCTACGGCCAGCAGGCCACGCGCGTGTCGATGAAGAGCCTCACCGGCATCGGCCACCTGCGGCACATCCGGGAGCACCTCCAGATCGAGGACAACTCGATGCGGTGGGTGACGCGTACGTACTGGTCGCGCACCCCGAGGACCCCCGAGTGGTGGGCCGACTTCGTACGGGAGCGCAAGGGCAGGGACGTCACCGCGCACTACATGTCGGGCCTTGCCAGGGTCGAGGAGGCGCCGGAGGAGGCCGGCGAGGCGCCGGAACCGGAAGCCCCGCAGACCGCCGAGCCCGCCGAGCCCGCCGAGCCCGCGGAGCCCCAGCCCAGTGCCGCCTACGAGACCCTCGCCGCGGTCCGTACGGCCGACCCGCGCATGCCCCTCTCCCACGGCGACTGCCGCTCGCTCGAAGCCCTCGCCACGGAGTGGCTGGACCGTGGCGCGACGCCGCACGACATCACCAAGGCGCTGACCGACGGGCTGCCGTCGGCCGTGAACAACCCGGGCGGACTCGCCCGCAACCGACTGGAGAACAAGATGCCCCCGAAGAAGGCGAAGGTGCGCCAGACCGCCGGACGCCGTGCCCGTGTGTCCCGCGTGATCCTCGCCTGCGTCACCTGCGACGCCGACGAGCGCACCGAGAAGATCATCGACGGTCTGTGCGGCGAGTGCCGTGAGGAACTGGAACAGGACCTGGCGCAGGAGCAGGCGGAGGGGCCGCCGCCCGGCTACATCCCCGACACCTTCTTCGCCCGGCCCTTCGGCGGGCCGGGGTATCCCGTATGAGCGTGCAGGACGTGCCGGTCCGGGCACCATGGAGTCGAGGAGGCGACGCCATGACCCCCAGGACCGAGCACCGGCCGCAGATGTCCGTCGAGGAGTTCGAGGAACTGGAACGCCATGCCCCGGAGACCGTGCGGCTGGAGTTCATCAGCGGAAGGGTCCAGGTCAAGGCCGTGACGGATGGCAACCACGACCAGATCATCGCTTGGTTGCAACGGCTGTGTATGCAGCATCGCCCGGAACTTTGGCTGTATGGGGACCGTGGGATGAAGGTCGAGGGCTACCGCAAGGGCCGGGCGCGCCCGGACGGGGTGCTCGCGCCGTTCGGATTCCCCAAGGGGCACGGCGAGTGGTCCGAAGCCGAAGGCGTGATCATGGTCGTGGAGGTCACGTCGTACGACTCCGACACACATCAGCGTGACCGAGTTGACAAGCCCGACGCCTACGCCGCCGCTCGCATCCCCGTCTACCTCCTCATCGACCGCGACGACGGCACCGTCACCGTCTTCACCCACCCCGAGGGCGGCCGCTACCGCCAGCAGGTGAACAAGCCGTTCGGCGCCGTCGTGGCGATCCCGGACCCCGTAGGCATCAGCCTGGACACCGAGCCGCTCACCGAATTCTCCGGGAAGTGACCTGGCCCACTTTCGCGAGTGCCTCCCGCAAGGCAGGGCAGAGTCCACTCCGGCGCACCGGAGTCTCACCATGCGATACCGCAGGGGTGAATTTCGGGCGCTCGATAGACTGAGCCGACCCGCAGTACACCGCCGTATCAGCGGGAAAACAGACAGACTGAGCGAGGAGCGCACGTGGGCCTTGTCGTGCAGAAGTACGGAGGCTCCTCCGTAGCCGATGCCGAGGGCATCAAGCGCGTCGCCAAGCGGATCGTGGAAGCCAAGAAGAACGGCCACCAGGTGGTCGCCGTGGTTTCCGCGATGGGCGACACGACGGACGAGCTGATCGATCTCGCCGAGCAGGTATCTCCGATTCCTGCCGGACGCGAGCTCGACATGCTGCTGACCGCCGGAGAGCGGATCTCCATGGCCCTGCTGGCGATGGCGATCAAAAACCTGGGCCACAGCGCCCAGAGCTTCACCGGTAGCCAGGCAGGTGTCATCACCGACTCGGTCCACAACAAAGCGCGGATCATCGACGTCACGCCGGGCCGGATCCGGGACTCGCTGAACGAGGGCAACATCGCCATCGTCGCGGGCTTCCAGGGCGTCAGCCAGGACACCAAGGACATCACCACGCTGGGGCGCGGCGGTTCCGACACCACCGCGGTGGCGCTCGCCGCCGCCCTCGACGCCGAGGTGTGCGAGATCTACACCGACGTCGACGGTGTGTTCACCGCCGACCCGCGTGTGGTGAAGAAGGCCCGGAAGATCGACTGGATCTCCTCCGAGGACATGCTGGAGCTCGCCGCGTCCGGCTCCAAGGTGCTGCTGCACCGCTGCGTGGAATACGCGCGCCGTTACAACATCCCGATCCACGTCCGCTCGTCCTTCTCCGGACTGCGCGGTACGTGGGTCAGCAACGAGAAGCCCGAAGGGGACGCTCAGGTGGAGCACGCCATCATTTCCGGAGTCGCTCACGACGTCTCCGAAGCCAAGGTCACGGTCGTCGGCGTCCCGGACAAGCCGGGCGAGGCCGCGGCGATCTTCCGCACGATCTCCGACGCCGAGATCAACATCGACATGATCGTGCAGAACGTGTCCGCCGCCGCCACCGGTCTGACGGACATCTCGTTCACGCTGCCCAAGACCGAGGGCCGCAAGGCCATCGACGCCCTGGAGAAGTCCAGGGCGGGCATCGGCTTCGAGTCGCTCCGCTACGACGACCAGATCGGGAAGATCTCGCTGGTGGGCGCGGGGATGAAGACCAACCCCGGCGTCACCGCCGACTTCTTCACCGCCCTGTCGGACGCGGGCGTGAACATCGAGCTCATCTCGACCTCCGAGATCCGCATCTCGGTCGTCACGCGGGCCGACGACGTCAACGAGGCCGTGCGCGCCGTGCACACCGCCTTCGGGCTCGACTCCGACAGCGACGAGGCCGTCGTTTACGGAGGCACCGGGCGATGACCGGTCGACCGACGCTCGCGGTCGTGGGAGCGACCGGGGCCGTCGGCACGGTCATGCTCCAGATCCTGTCCCACCGCAAGGACGTCTGGGGCGAGATCCGACTCGTCGCCTCCCCGCGCTCGGCCGGCCGCAAGCTGGCCGTGCGCGGGCAGGAGACCGAGGTCGTGGCCCTGTCGGAGGAGGCCTTCGACGGGGTCGACGTCGCCATGTTCGACGTCCCGGACGACGTCGCCGCCCAGTGGGCGCCCGTCGCCGCCTCGCGCGGGGTCGTCGTCGTCGACAACTCCGCCGCCTTCCGGCTGGACCCCGATGTGCCGCTGGTCGTGCCCGAGGTCAATCCGCACGCCGTACGGATGCGGCCGCGCGGGATCGTCGCGAACCCCAACTGCACGACGCTGTCCATGATCGTCGCGCTGGGCGCGCTGCACGCCGAGTTCGGGCTGCGTGAGCTGGTCGTCTCCTCGTACCAGGCGGTCAGCGGTGCGGGGCGGGCCGGCGTGGAGACGCTGCGGCGGCAGATCGCCCTGGTCGCGGGTACGGAGCTGGGGACCGGCCCCGGTGACGTACGGCGGGCCGTCGGTGACGACACCGGGCCGTTCCCGGAGCCGGTGGCGCTGAACGTCGTGCCGTGGGCCGGGTCGCTGCGTGAGGACGGATGGTCCTCGGAGGAGATGAAGGTGCGGGACGAGTCCCGCAAGATCCTCGGGCTGCCCAAGCTGCCGGTCGCCGTGACCTGTGTGCGCGTGCCGGTCGTCACCACCCACTCGTTGACCGTCCATGCGCGTTTCCAGGACGAGGTCACCGTGGCGCGGGCGCGTGAGATCCTCGCCACCGCCCCAGGTGTCGTGCTGTTCGACAACCCGGCCGCCGGGGAGTTCCCGACACCCGCCGACGTGGTCGGAACCGACCCCACCTGGGTCGGACGGGTGCGGCGGGCGCTGGACGACCCCACCGCGCTGGAGCTGTTCGTGTGCGGGGACAACCTGCGCAAGGGCGCGGCCCTCAACACCGCGCAGATCGCCGAACTCGTCGCGGCGGAGCTCTCCGCCTAGAGCCGCAGGAGCTCTCCGCGGAGAGCCGCGGAAGCTCTCCGTGTAGAGCGGCGGAAGCTCTCCGCGTAGAGCGGCGGTGTTCTCGTCAGTCACGCGTGAACCCGCAAACCCTGTGGACCCACTGTGTTCGATTTGTAGGATCTGCGTAAGGCACGTGATCCGAATGATGTCCGGACCACTTGATCCGGATCCCGGTGGCGTCCGAAGATTTCCTCCCCGCCCTCCGCAACCACGCGGAGGGCGGGGGGCGTCTATGCGGTCGCCCTTCCGGGGTGCAAGCGCATTCATCCAGGCGTGGGGACGCCATGAGCGGGCGCGGGGACGGTCGCTCACAGGGGACATAGGGGAAGAGCGGGACGCATGAGGGCTTCTGAGGCTCCGTCGGCGGTCGTGCCTGACGCGAGAACCGCGAGAACCGCGAAAACCGTGAGAATCGGGACAACACGGTCGGGCGGACCGTCCGGCGTAAAAGTGACGCCCGGCACGTACAACCCCCGAGGGGGGAAGCGTGTCCAACTGGCGTGGCAGAGGTACTCGACTTCAGCGTGGCCCCGCGCGGCACGGCCCTTCGGCCGCCCGTCCGGCGGCCCCAGCGCCCCCGTGGCGCGCCCGGCGGCATGCCGGTGATCGCCCCCATGCCCGCAGCGAGGCCCGCCCGCATTCCCAGCCAGCGTGACGGCGCCGACGAGGCCGTGGTCGGCACCACCGTCGACCACCTCACCGAGACCTACCGCGCTCACTACCGTTCGCTGCTGGGTCTTGCAGCGCTTCTCCTCGACGACACCGCCTCCTGCGAGGACGTCGTGCAGGAGGCCTTCATCCGCGTCCACTCCGCGCGCAAGCGCGTCCGCGACCCGGAGAAGACCCTCGCCTATCTACGGCAGACGGTCGTCAACCTCTCCCGCTCGGCCCTGCGCCGCCGCATCCTCGGCCTGAAGCTGCTCTCCAAGCCGATGCCGGACATGGCGAGCGCGGAGGAGGGGGCGTACGACTCGCTGGAGCGCCGCGACCTCATCAAGGCGATGAAGGGCCTGCAGCGCCGCCAGCGCGAGGTGCTGGTGCTGCGCTACTTCGCCGACATGACCGAGGCGCAGGTCGCCGAGACGCTGGGGATCTCCCTGGGCTCGGTCAAGGCCTACGGCTCGCGCGGCATCGCGGCGCTGCGGATCGCCATGGAGGCGGCGGCGAAATGAGCGAGCACCACGAGGGCGACGTCCCGCGCCGGGGAGCGGACGACGCCGGGAAGCAACAGCCGAACCAACCGCACGCTGGGAACGGAAACGTGAACGACAGCCCCGACGAACGCAGCCCCGAAGGGCTCGGCTCGGACGAGCTGGCACTGCGCCGCCTGCTGCACGACGCGGTGCACGACGTGGAGCCGCGCGACGGCACACTGGACCACCTGCGCCGGGCGGTGCCCGCGCGCCGGGCCCGTAAGCGGCAGGCCGCCGTCGGCATGGCGGCCGCCGCGCTGTTCCTCGGTACGGCCGTCCCCGCGCTGGTGCACGTCACCGGCACCACCGGCCCGAACGCCGACCCCTCCATCGCCGGCCACGGCTCGGCCGCCCAGGGCGGCACGAGCCAGGGCAAGGGCGAGAACGGCGGCCGGACCGCGGGCGGCACCGAGCAGGGCGGCACCGGAGGCGGCGGTCAGGGCGGCGACAAGCCCGCGGACCCCGACAAGGGCGACTCCGAGGGCACCGGCACCGGCGGCACCACGAACCCGTCCGGGGGCGCCTCGGCCGGTGAGGCGGCCTGCAGCGCCGAGCAGCTCTCCGTCAGCGGCAGCACCGGCGCCCCGGACTCCATGGGCGCGGTCTACGGCAGCTTCCGCGTCACCAACGTCTCCGCGGACGGCTGCACCATTGTCGGCTCCGGCGAGGTGACGCCCTACCCGCTGGGCACCACCGACCCCGCCCGGATCAGCCTCGCGCGCCATGTCGCCGGGGACGCGGCGGTCGGCCTGCCCGACCCCTCCCTGGAGCGGCACGAGATCGTCCTGGTGCCGGGAGCGGCGTACGAGGTGAAGTTCGCCTGGGTGCCGTCCGACACCTGCTCCACCGACGGCGGCACCGGCAGCGGAGGCACCGGCACGGGCGGCGGCGACAGCGGGGGCACCAGCGGCGGTGACACCGGCGGCACCACCAGCGGCGGCGAGACCGGCGGCGCCACCCCGACGCCGACCCCGACGCCCACCGACGCCACCACCGGCACCACCGACGGCGGCACGGAGACCGGCGAGGACACCGGCATGACCACGCAGCTCGTCACCGAGGACGGCGCGGCCGACAGCGGTGTCACCGTGACCTACACCAGCGAGCTGGGCGCGCCGAGCGCCAGCCTGTCGGTGCTGCCCGCGTGCGCCGGGACGGTGTACCGGACGGGGATGATCCCCCAGTAGCGGCTAGGGCCTGTCTTCCGGATCATGCCGGCGTCGCGGGGCCTGGCACGCACTGCAGCTGCACGCACCAGCCCCCGTTCGACTCGGCCAGGAGGCGGAAGCGCCTCGCAGCCGGCCTGATCCAAACGACAGGCCCTAGCGGACCGCGTAGTCGGAGGAGGCGGCCGGGTCCCGGTCCTCCTCCGGCACCAGGCCCATCTCCGCGTCGCGGGCCAGCTCCACCTCGCGGCGCAGCAGCCGGAACCACATGAAGACGACGAAACCCGCGAAGACGAACCACTCGCCGGTGTAGCCCAGGTTCTGGAACGCCTTCAGGTCCAGTCCGGTCTGCGCCGCCGCCTGCGCGGGCACGGCCTTCATGCCGGAGTCGCCCTTGTTGAGGGTGACGAAGGCGTCCTCGACGCCGTACGGCACCAGGTTGACCAGCGAGGCCGAGCTGATGGCGCCGGTCTGGCCCGCCGGCAGGCCGCCGCGGGCGCTGACGCCGTTGTCGCCGGGCGTCTCGGAGGCCTGGAGCGCGCCGGTGACGGTGACCTCGCCGGCCGGCGGGGCCGGGGCCTTCGCCGGGTCGGGGGTGCCGGGCAGCCAGCCGCGCACCACGGGCAGGGCCTTGCCGTGGTCCTGCCGCAGGAGCGTGAGGACGTAGTAGCCGGGCCTGCCGTCCAGCTCGCGGTCGGGGACCAGCAGCTGGTCGGCGTAGCGGCCGGTGGCGGTGGTCTGTGCGCCGGAGGTCGCCTTGTCCACCGGCAGCAGCTGCGCCAGCGGGCGCGCGGCCTGCCGCCGGTCCGCCGAGGCGCGCTCGTCCGCGGAGCGGTGGCTGTCCATCCGCTCCTCGAACCGGCCCAGCTGCCAGGACCCCATGAACACGCAGAAGGGGATGGCGAGCAGCACGAAGACGTTGATGCCCCACCAGCGGGGCGTCAGCAGGAACCGGTACACGCCTTCCACGGTACGGGGCCGGGGTGCGTGTCCGGGGCGCGGGGTGGGTCCTCCTGGCGGTCCCACGCGACCGGGTCCTGCGTTCCTACGACGTGACGCAGCAGCCCACGAAGTCCTGGACCACCGCGTCCGTGTCGGCGTGGGGCGGCCGGGCGACGGCCACCCGGGTGGGGCCGACGCCGGTCAGCGGGCGGTAGGCGATGCCGGGGCGGGCGTAGTAGCGGGCGGCGGACTCGGGGGCCAGGGCGATGCCGTGGCCGTTCGCGATGGCGGTGAGCCAGTCGTCGGGGTGCTCGGTGACCGCGCCGATCCGCGGGGGCCGGCCCGCGCGCTCGTCGGTGGCCAGCCAGTGGTCGCGCCAGGCGCCCGTCTGCGCGGGGGCGGCGACGAACGGCTCGTCCAGCAGCTCGGAGAAGTCGATCACTTCGCGGGCGGCGAGCGGGTGCGACTCGGCGAGCGCGACGACCCTCGGCTCGGCGAACAGCTCGGTCACCCGCAGGGCCTCCTGGCCGGGGAACGGCAGCCGCACCAGCGCCACGTCGGTGTCGCCCGAGTCCAGGCCCGCCGTGGGGTCCGCCCAGGAGGACTGGCGCATCTCCACCCGCCAGTCGGGGCGCAGCCGGGAGAACGCGGCGACGATCCGCGGGGTCGCCTCGTTGGCGGCGCTGGCCAGGAAGCCGACCCGCAGGATCTTCGCCTGGGCACGGGCCGCCCGGCGGGTGTCGGCGAGCGTCCGGTCCCAGTCGGCCAGCAGCGCGGGCGCCTGTGCGGCCAGCACCCGCCCTGCCTCCGTGAGGGCCATCCCTGAGCGGGAGCGGGTGAACAGTGCCGTCCCGAGCAGCGTCTCCAGCTGGCGGATCTGCTTGGTCAGGGCGGGCTGGGAGACGTAGAGCCGACGGGCGGCGTGCGTGAGGCTGCCCTCCTCGGCGACGGCGACGAAGGAGCGCAACAGACGGGTGTCCACATCCATTCCGCCAGGTTATGGAAGCAGGTATTGGACGGGGTGCCGGCGGCGCGCGGAGGCTGAGGGCGAAGCCGAGGGAACCGAGAGAGCCGAGAGAGCCGAGAGAGCCGAAGTAAGGGGCCGCTGATGTCCGCGTGGGTGTACGTCGTCACCGTGCTCGCCGTCGTCGCCAATGCCGGGATCGCCGTCGCGGATGTGGCGGGGGCACGGTTCGTGCTGGCCAACTCCGCCGAGGTGGGGGTGGCCGCGAAGTGGATTCCGTGGCTCGCCGCGCTGAAGGGTGCGGGGGCGGCCGGGCTGGTGCTCGGGCTGGCCGGGGCGGGGGCGGTCGGGGTGGCCGCGGGGGCCGGGCTGGTGCTGTTCTTCCTCGGGGCGGTGCTCGCTCATGTGCGGGCGCGGGTCTTGCACAACATCGCGTTTCCGGTCGCATATCTGGCACTGGCCTGCGCGGCTCTCACCGCGGCGCTCGTTCGGGTTTGATAGGGGCCATGAGCAGCGACGCAGAAGCCATGCCCGAGTGGGAGCAGCGGTTCAGGGCACCGCGGGTCTCCCTGCCCGACTGGGCCGAGGACGCCCCCGACCGGTCCCTGTTCGTGTCCAACGCGACAGGGACGTACGAGCTGTACGCCTGGGACCGGGCCACCGGCTCTCAGCGCCAGGTGACCGACCGGCCCAACGGCACCACGGACGGTGTGCTCACCCCGGACGGCGCCTGGATCTGGTGGTTCGACGACAAGGACGGCGACGAGTTCGGCGTGTGGCGCAGGCAGCGCTTCGAGGGCGGCGAGGACGAGATCGCCGTACCGGGCCTGGAGCCGTCGTACCCGGCCGGTCTGGTGCTCGGCCGGGACGGGCGTACGGCGGTCGTCGGGCGGTCCACCGACGAGGACGGTACGACGATCCACGTCGCGCGCGCCGGTGAGGCCGCGGTCGAGATCTACCGGCACCGCGAGTCGGCGGGCGTCGGCGACCTCTCCCACGACGGCACGCTGCTGGCGATCGAGCACACCGAGCACGGCGACGCGATGCACTCGGCGCTGCGCGTGCTGCGGCTGGACGGCTCGGCCGTCGCCGAGCTGGACGACACCAAGGACGGCAGCGTCGAGCTGGGCCTGGAGGTGCTGGGCTTCGCGCCCGTGGACGGCGACACCCGGCTGCTCGTCGGGCATCAGCGGCGCGGCCGCTGGGAGC
The DNA here is from genome assembly GCF_044763135.1 of Streptomyces sp. NPDC096205. Taxonomy (NCBI): domain Bacteria; kingdom Bacillati; phylum Actinomycetota; class Actinomycetes; order Kitasatosporales; family Streptomycetaceae; genus Streptomyces; species Streptomyces sp. NPDC096205. The sequence continues at coordinate 579,867 of NZ_JBIWFS010000003.1, forward strand.
CGCTGGTGTGGGACGTGGCCTCCGGGGAGGAGACCGACCTGGCGCTGGAGCTGCCGGGCGACGTGAGCGCCGAGTGGTACCCGGACGGCACCGGGCTGCTCATCGCGCACAGCTTCGAGGCGCGCAGCGAGCTGTTCCGCTACGACCTGGCGAGCCGTGAGCTGGTGCGGGTGGACACCCCGGCCGGCACGGTGTCCGGGGCGACGGCCCGCCCCGACGGCAGCGTGGAGTACCTGTGGTCCTCGGCCGCCGAGCCGTCCGCGGTGCGCTCCACCGACGGCCGGGTGGTGCTGGACCCGCCGGGGCTGAAGTCGCCCGGGTCGGTGCCGGTGGAGGACGTGTGGGTGGAGGGGCCCGGCGGCCGTATCCACGCCCTCGTCCAGAAGCCGGCGGGCGCGCGGGGTCCCCTCCCGACCGTGTTCGACATCCACGGCGGTCCGACCTGGCACGACAGCGACTCCTTCGCGGCGGGGCCGGCCGCCTGGGTGGACCACGGTTACGCGGTCGTCCGCGTCAACTACCGGGGTTCCACCGGGTACGGCCGTGCCTGGACGGACGCGCTGAAGCACCGCGTGGGCCTGATCGAGCTGGAGGACATCGCGGCGGTGCGGGAATGGGCGGTGTCGTCGGGCCTGGCCGACCCCGCCCGGCTCATCCTCACCGGCGGCTCCTGGGGCGGCTACCTCACCCTCCTCGGCCTCGGCACCCAGCCCGACGCGTGGGCCCTCGGCATCGCCGCCGTGCCTGTCGCCGACTACGTCACCGCCTACCACGACGAGATGGAGGCCCTGAAGGCGATGGACCGCACCCTCCTGGGCGGCACGCCCGAGGAGGTGCCCGAGCGCTTCGAGGCGTCCTCGCCGCTGACGTACGTCGACCAGGTCAAGGCGCCGGTCTACATCTCCGCCGGCGTGAACGACCCGCGCTGCCCCATCCGGCAGATCGACAACTACGTCAAGCGTCTGGAAGCCCGGGGCGCGGTGCACGAGGTCTACCGCTACGACGCCGGTCACGGATCACTGGTCGTGGACGAGCGGATCAAGCAGGTCCGACTGGAGCTGGACTTCGCGGCGCGGCATCTGGGGTAGCTGCTGGTCGACGCCCTAAGGGGCGCGGGGAACTGCGCGACCAGCCACACACAGCCCGCGCCCGCGAGACGGCAGGAGCGATCACGGCGCCAGGCGGCACCTCAGCCCGGGCGCCGTTCGGCCTCTCGGCTTCGCCTCCCCAGCAGCTCCGCGAAGCCCCGCCGGGTCGCCGCGAGGATCACCCGGTCCCCGGGACCGAGGACGTATCCCTCGGGCAGCTCCCAGACGAGCCCCGCCCCGGGGGCGTCCTCGGTGCCGGGGCCGGTGTCCAGGGCGAGGACGCGCCAGGACCCGGCCCGGAAGGCCTCGCCGACGGTGCGCCCCTGAAGCTGGGGATGCCCGGCGACCTCCAGCGCGGCGAACAGCAGCACCCGCCGCTCGACGGGGATCGCCCCGAGGATCTGCCGCCCGAACATCGCCCCGGCGAACGCGGGCGCGGCCAGATGCGTGACGCTCCGGCTGCGGGTGAGCGCGTGCGGATGCGCGGCCCGCAGCGTGCGGTACACGGCGGTGGCGAAGTCGTCGTCGTACAGCCGCAGCACCACCCGCAGGTCGGCCCGCACCGAGCGGGCGTACAGCGCGGCCTCCAGATTGGTGGTGTCGACGCTGGTCAGCGCGAGCAGGGCGTGCGCGCGATGCACCTTCGCCGCCTCCAGGACGCCTTCCTGGGTGACGTCCCCGAGGACGACGGGCACCCGCAGCCGCCGGGCCACCGCGAGGCCGCGTGCCTCGGGGTCGGCCTCGACGCAGACGACGGGGATGTTCAGCTCGCGCAGCCGGATCAGCACCCGGGCGCCGATCTTGCCGAGCCCGAGCAGCACCACGTGCCCGCCGAGCCCGCGGGGCGGCTTGCGCAGCCCGGACGCGCTGCGGAAGGCGCCGAACGCCTCCAGGGCGGCCGCCAGCAGCACCGGCAGCAGCAATAACCCGAGGAGCCCGGCGAGGAGTTGGAGGATCTGCCGGCCCGTCGACTGGTTCAGCGCGGGCTCGTTGATGGCGAACAGGTCGAGCAGGGTCACGTAGGTCGCGTGCAGCGGATGGTCGCCGGTGAGCACGGTCAGCGCGATCGCGAGGGCGAGCACACAGCCGGCCACCCCGGCCAGCGACCAGCGCAGCCGCCGGGAGAAGAGCGAGCCCAAGGGCGGTACGCCGGTCAGCCCGGAGGCCGGGACGGACGGCGCCCCGGCGTAGGACACCTGCTCCAGGACGATCGTGCCGCGCCCGGTCGCCTCGCGCACCGCCGCCGCGTCCGGCAGCAGCCGCGGCCCGTGTTCGCCGTCGCTCTCCGAACCGTCCGCGCCCGCGGGGTCGTTGCTGGTGGCGGAGAGCAGCGCGAGGGTGGCCAGGCCCGGGTCGGCGACCTGCCCCGGCAGGGGCGGACGGCGTTCCACCGCGCGCAGCATGAGCCCTTCGGTCTGGACGACCTTGCTGGTGCCCGCGAGGGCGGTCGCGGCGAGCGCGGGCGCGGCCGTGTCGGCGTCGGACAGGACCACGGTGGAGGCCTCGGAGGCAGCGCCGGTCGCCAACGCGGCCGCCTGGTCGAGGAGTTCCTCGATGTGCTGGCCCAACCGGCGGTTGTACAGGCGCAGTACGAGCCTGAGGTGCGGGTTGAGGCGGCGTGCGGTGAGCGCGGCACGGATGTTGGTCTCGTCGTCGTCGTACACGAGCGCCAGCGCGGTCGCCCGGTCCACGCCCGCCTCGGCGAGCACCGCCTCGGTCGGCTCGACGGCTTCCACCACGCGCTCGGCGCCGGAGCCTTCCCCGCTCCCGCGGGCCGCGTTGACCATCCGGTCCAGGAACGCCGCCGACACCGCGCGGGCGCGTCCCACCACTGGCTGACGCACCCGGCGCCGGTCCGCCGGCACGACGAGCGTGACCTGTTCGCCGTAGACACCGCGCAGTTCGGCGGCGAGCCGGTGCGCGAGCCCGTCGTCGCCGCACACCACCATGTGCGCGTGCGCGCCGCCCGGCGCGGCCTGGTTCGGAACGCTCCCCACGAGGGGACAGACTGCCCTACCACCAGGGGCGGTTCCACTCCGGCTGAACGCGTGGCGCCCGGTCGCCGTATCCCTGGGGGAGGGAAGGGAGCCCCGTGGCCGTCATGGAGGACGCGCCTGCCGCGGGTCCGGACACCGTCGAGGCGCGGCGGCGCCCGGACCCGCCGCTCGTGCTGGTCCTGGTGCTGATGCTCGCCGTGCTGTTCCAGGGGCCGGTGCGGCGGGCGCTGGCCGCGCCGGTGATGCAGGACTGGACGACCGTGTTCCTGGCGGTGGTGGTGCAGGCGCTGCCGTTCCTGGTGTTCGGGGTGCTGCTGTCGGCGGTGATCGCCGTGTTCGTGCCCGCGTCGTTCTTCGCCCGCGTGCTGCCCGCCCGGCCCGCGCTCGCCGTACCGGCCGCGGGCCTTGCGGGCGCGGTGCTGCCCGGCTGCGAGTGCGCCTCGGTGCCGGTGGCGGGCGCGCTGATCCGGCGCGGGGTGACCCCGGCCGCCGCGTTCGCGTTCCTGGTGTCGGCCCCGGCGGTCAACCCGGTCGTGCTCACCGCGACCGCCGTCGCGTTCCCGGGCGAGCCCCGGATGGTCGTGGCCCGGCTGGCGGCGGGGCTGCTGGTGGCGTGCGCGACGGGCTGGCTGTGGCAGCGGGTGGGCCGGGAGGGTTGGCTGCGGCCGTCCCGACGTATGGGACACGGCGGATACGACGGTCAGGGGCGGCGCGGCGAGGCGTTCTGGGCGTCGGTGCGGCACGACGTGCTGCACGCGGGCGGGTTCCTGGTGCTGGGTGCGGCAGCGGCGGCCACGCTGAAGGCGGTGGTGCCCGAGAGGTGGCTCGGGTCCGTGGCGGGGGTCCCGGTGGTGTCCGTGCTGGCCCTCGCGGTGCTGGCGGTGCTGCTGTCGATCTGCTCGGAGGCGGACGCGTTCGTGGCCGCGTCGCTCACCCAGTTCTCGCCGACCGCCCGGCTGGCGTTCCTCGTCGTGGGGCCGGTGATCGACCTCAAGCTCTTCGCCCTGCACGCGGCCACCTTCGGCCGGGCCTTCGCCCTGCGCTTCGCGCCGACCGCCTTCGCCGTGGCCCTCGCGGCCTCGGCGCTGACCGGGGCGGTGCTGCTGTGAACAGGGTGGCCCAGACGGTGGTGCTGTTCCTGCTCGGCGCGAGCGTGCTGCACGCGGGCGCGACCGGCCTGTCTCTGCGGTACGTGAAGGCGGGGCTGCGGCCGGGGCTCGTGCTGTGCGGGGCGGTCCTGATCGCCGCCGCGGCGGCGACGGCCTGGTACGCGTGGCGGGACCGCAGGGCGGGCGGCGGCACCTCCGAGGAAGAGGCGCACGCCGGACCCCGGGTCTCCTGGCTGCTGCTGCTTCCCCTCGTCGCCCTGATCCTCGTCGCGCCGCCCGCCCTGGGCGCGCACAGCGCGATGCGGACCGGTACGGGCCTCCAGAAGCCGCTCGGCTACCCGCCACTGCCCTCCGGTGAGCCGCTGCGCCTGGGCCTCGCCGACTACGCGGGCCGGGCCGCCTACGACCACGGCCGCACCCTTCAGGGCCGCCGGGTGCGGCTCACCGGGTTCGTCGCCCTGGACGGCGAGGGCGCTCCCTACCTGGTGCGGATGACCCTCAACTGCTGTGCCGCGGACGCCCGTCCGGTCAAGGTCGGCCTCATCGGCCGGGTGCCGCCGGTGCCGGAGCCCGACCTGTGGCTGGAGGTCACCGGCACGTACACCCCGAAGCGGTCCGGCGACCCGGTCAACGGCGGCCCGATCCCGTACGTGGACGTGCTCTCGGCGCGGCCGGTGCCCGCGCCGGGTGACCCGTACGACGCCTCCGGGCTGTGACGTGTGGGGCGGGTGGTGCGCTGGATGATCGGAGCCGCCTTGCGGGGCGGGTGACGATCGAAGGGGGAGCAGCGTGGCTGCACGGGGAACACGGCACAGGCGTTCGGTGAAGGCCCGGGTCTGGGCCGGGGTGTCGGTGGCAGCGGCGGCGGGCCTCGCGGTCACCGCGACGCTGAGCATGAGCGCCGAGGCGGCGTGGACGTCCACGTGGAACGTGTCGGCGTCCGGCTGGATCGGGAGCGACTCCCCGCAGGTCGCCGTGGACCGCCAGGGCGACTCGCTGCTGGCCTGGACGGCCTGCGACCAGGCCACGTCCGGCTGCTACTTCCGGGTGCAGACCCGGGTGAGGACCGCGGCCGGCACGACCGGGGCGATCCGCACCCTCTCCCCGGACGGGGCCGCCCCCAACTGGCCGGAGGTCGCCTCCGACGACACCGGCGACTCCGCCGTCGTATGGCAGCAGGACGGGCATGTCGTGGGCCGGCGGGTCGCCGCGTCCGGCGCGCTCGTCGGGCCGCTGCAGCGGCTGTCCACCTCCGGACCGGCGAGCAACCCGGTGGTGGCGGTGACACCCGGCGGTACGGCGATGGCGGCGTGGACGGAGATCCGCGACGGCAGCGAGTACGCCGTCGCCCGCCGCATCATGATCGACGGCACGCTGGGCGCGCCGATCACCCTCGGGTCGGCGCACGGGGACAAGGCGGCCATCGGGGTCGACCGCAGCGGGCGGTTCGTCGTCGCCTGGGTGCGCGGCGGCTCGGAGGTCGTGGCGCGGCGCATCTCCTCGACCACGGTCGGCGGGGCGTTGGTGCTGACCTCGGCGATCGCCTCGTACGCCGGTTTCGGCGCGGTCCGGGTCGGGGTGGACCGGGACGGCGACGCGGTGATCACCTACCACTCCGGCGGCGGCGACCGCGCCCAGCAGTGGGCCTCGCGCTGGAGCCGTACCGGGACGCTGTCGGCGCCGCTGCGGATCTCGGCGTCCACCGACAACGTGGGCTTCGCGCACGCGCTGGCCACCGACCTGGAGGGGGACTCCATGATCGTGTGGAACCGCCTGAACAGCGGCAGGTCGGAGCTGCTGGGCCGCAGGCTGTCCGCGGCCGGCACACGCGGCGCGGTCGTCGCGCTCGGCGCGGGTGACCGGCCCGACCTCGCCGTGGACGACGACGGCGACGGCATGCTCGTCTTCCACACGGTCGTGCCGACGTCGACGATCCCCTACAGCTACACCAAGACGACGGCCCGTACGTTCACCCGGTCCGGCGGGTGGGGCACGGCGAAGATCCTCACCTCCGACGGGCGCGTGCCCCAGGTGGGCTCCCGGCCCACCGCGCGGTTCACGGTGATCTGGCAGCGTGAGGCGTCCCCGTACACGATCCGGTCGGTCACCGGGCCGTGAACCTCCTCGCGGCGCGTTGACGGGTGCGTTGACGGGTTGCGTTGACGGGTACTGGAGTTCGCCTCTTCGTCGTGGCGTGTGATCCCGCGAGCCCGTGCGCCACCCGGCGTGCGCGTGGCGCGTTGGGGTTGCCGTGGCGCGGATGCAGGGACGGTTCTGCATCCTCCGGTGCGCGGCTGTGCAGGAACGGTTCTGCACCGTCGGGGGCCGTGAGTGCGCCGAGCACGGCAACGGGGAGGAACGACAGTGTGGACTTGCGCCGGCGGACCCGACGACCCGCCCGCCTCCGATGAGCGCCCGCCCGGAGGCGTGGTCGGAGGCCTGGGAGACCTGGGCGGAGGCATGGGCGGAGACGGAGGCCTGGGCGGAGGCCTGGTCGGACGGGAACCCGAGGCGGCCCGGCTGCGCGAACTGCTCGCCGCCCACCGCCTGGTGACGGTCACCGGCCCGGTGGGCGTCGGCAAGAGCCGGCTCGCCGCGACGGTGTGCGGCGGGGCGTGCGACAGCCCCTGGGGGCGGGTGGTGCGGGTGCGGTGGCCGGTGAGGGGGCGGGGTGCGGGCGGGAAGGGCGCTGGTGCGGGCGCTGCGGCGGACGGGAGGGGAATCGCCTCGGACGGGAGCGGGGCTGCTGCGGGCGGGAGGGAAGCTGCCGCGGGCGGCAAGGGAGCCGCATCCGGCGGGAGGCGAGCCGCCGCGGGTGGCCGTCCGAGCCCGGATGCCCGTCCGAGCCCGGATGCCCGTCCGGGACCGGACGCGGAGGCGTGGGCGGCGGAGGTGCTGCGGGCGTCGGCCCTCGACGCCCCCGGGCTGCTGTTCCTCGACGACGTCGACCCGGTGCACACCGAGTGCCTCCGGCTGGTGCAGCGACTGCTGATGGACGTACCCGGGATGCGCATCCTGGTGACCTCGCGCGCGGCGCTCGGGCTCGGGGAGGAACGGGTGCTGCGGCTCACCCCGCTGAGCACCACAGCGCGGGACGGGGCGGGCGGCCGCTCGCCCGCGGCGCGGCTGTTCCTGGAACGGGCGCGCGGCGAGGGCCCGTTCGACCTGCCCGCCGTGCACGAGGTGTGCCGTCTGCTGGAGGGCGTGCCGCTGGCGATCGAGCTGGCCGCGGCGCAGACTCTGCGGCACTCGGTGGACGAACTGGCCCGGCTGCTGCGCCGCCACCAGTGCTGGCTGTCGGGCCCGCAGCCCGGGGCGCCCCGCAGGCACCGGTCGCTGCGCTCGGCCATGGGGTCCGTGTACGCGCTGCACGACCGGGCCGTACGGGTGGTGTGGGCGCGCGCCAGCGTCTTCGCGGGCTCGTTCGGGGAGTCGGCGGCGACCTTCCTGTGCGCGGGCGGCGGCGTCGAGCCGTACGAGGTGCCGGGCTGCCTGGCCCGCCTCGCCGCGGCAGGCGTCCTGCAGCCGGAGGGTGACCCGGGAGGAGTGCACCGGCCCCGCTACCGGATGACCGGGGCCGCCCGCGACTTCGGGGCGGAACGGCTGCGCGCGGCGGGTGAGGTGCCGGTCGCCGTGGAGCGGCTGGTGACGCACGGCCGACGTGTGGCCGAGGTCGCGGAGGACCTGTGGGCGGCGGGCTCGCAGCGGCAGGCGGTCCGGCTGCTCGCGGACGAGCAGGACGACCTGATGGCGGTGGCGCACCACGCCCTGGAGCGGCCCGAGCACACCGAGGCGGCGCTGGAGACCGTCGTCGGGCTGTGGTTCTGGTGGGTGGTCTACGACCACGCCGAGGCGGGCCGGGACCTGCTGCTCACCCTGCTCGGGCGGTGCGCGCCGGACAGCCCGCTCGCGGTGCGCGCCCAGTGGCTGGCGGCCTGGCTCACCGCGCCCGGCGACCCGCACACGGCCCGCTCCCTGCTGGGCCGCGCCTGGCCCGCCGCCGTACTGGCCGGCGACGACGCCTCGCTCGGCCGGATCGCACACGTCCAGGGCATGCTGGCGCTGCGCGAACGGGACAGCGTGGCCGCCGCGGCGCACTTCAAGGAGGCCGCCGACATCATCCCGCCGCACGCCCCGGGCGGCCCCTCGGCGGCGGTCAGCCTCGCCGCCCTGGCCGTGGCCCAGACGGCCTTCGACCCGGCCGCGGCCCGCCGCAGCGCCCGCCGCGCCCTGTCCCACCCGGACGTGCGCGAGGATACCTGGGCCTGTCTGCTCGCCCGCTACGCCCGTGCCGTCGTCGACCACCACCACGGCCGCCGCGGCCGCGCCTGGCACCGCGCCCGCCGCGCCCTGGCCGCCCTCGACCTCGAACTCCCCGCCCCCCTCCCCGCCCCCCACGGCCGCGCCGCCCTCCACGGCCTCATCACCGACATCGAGTCCGGCACGACGGCCCCCGACCGAGCCCCGTTCATCCCGGTGCCTCGGGCGGGTGGGGGTGTTGTGGTGGGGATGCGGTGAACGTGGAGCAGCTCGGACGACGGCCCGATAACCGCTCTCCCTTCACTCGGGGGCCGTGCGATCATCACATCGCTCACACATGCCGCTCTCGCCTCGCACGCCTCGATCGACGCACACCGCAGGCCGCGCTGACCGGGACCGGCGTCGATCACCGCATCCACGGACGGGCCCTGGGGGGAACCGCATGCTCCGCACCCTGCGTACCCGCGCGAGATCCGCCGCGTACGCCTCACTGCTGCTCACGGTGTCGCTCGTACTGTCCCTGCTGCTTCCGACGGGCCCCGCCACCGCGGACGACGGCTGTGTGTCCGTCGACCTCGGTGTGTACCAGGGCGACTTCGCCGCAGTCGGCGAGGTCGACTGTCTGCTGCTGCCGCTGCCCGAGGGCGCCCGCATGGCCGCCCTGAAGCCGCTCGGCGCCCCCGCACCGCGGCCCGAGCTCGCAGTGGCCGACGCCGACGGCGTACGGCGCTGCGCCGGGGACACCCTGTCCCAGGGGACCTGCGCGCTCACCGGCAAGGCGCCCTTCCGGGTTCTGGTCTCCACCGCGAGCGAGGACCAGCCGACCGGCGCGTACCGCATCGCGCTCTACCGCACGGACGCCCCGGACGCCTGCCCCGCCCTCCCACAGGGCGACTTCACCGCAGACAGCCCGGCGGCCCGGCTCGGCACCGGCGACGGTGTCTTCGCGCACTGCCTGAGCATCCCCGCCGACGCCCACAGCACGGCGGAGGTCCTCCAGCTGCGCGCGGTGACGGGCACCGCCACGGCCTCGGTCTCGGTCGTGGACACGGCCGGCCGGCAGGTCTGCATCATGTACGCCTCCCTGTCCGGCTGGACCACCTGCGCGCTCACCCCGGGCCTCGCTCACACGGTGCTGGTCAACGGCCGGGACTCCGCCGCCGCGTACACGCTGACCCGCAGCGATGTGACCGCGACGGCGAAGGGCTGCGCCGCGGCCCCGGCCACATCCGTGGGCGGGCCGTCCACCGGTGGACCGCAGGGCGCCCCGGGCACGCTGACCTGCCGTCAGGTCACCACACCCGACGCCCGCGACACGCTGCACCTCAATGTCCGGGACGCGCTCGGTACGGCGAACATCCTCGCGTTCGACGCCGAAGGCAAGGCCGTCTGCTCGTACCGCAACCGCGCCTGCGCGGTCACCGGCTCGACCAGCTACCAGGTCCTGGTCGCCGTGCCGTCGCACCTTCAGGCCGCCGGCTCCTACCGTCTCGACGCCCTGCGCATCGCCACCGCCGCCGGCCCCGCCGAGGAGTGCGTCAAGGTCCCGAACGTCAGCTACGGCTACGGGCCGATCACCGGCACCTTCGACGAGACGCACACCGCGCTCTGCCGGGCCCTGCCCACGGCCTACGACGACCGGTTCGACCTCGCGATCACCGACACCGCGGGCGGCACCGAGACGGCCGTGCCCGCGCTGTACGACGCGAGCCTGGACAACAACTGCATGCTGTTCATTCCGAGCGGCTATCAGTGCTACCTCACCGAGCCGTCCTCGGCAGAGGTCAGCCCGAGCATCCTCGTCCTCGGCCTGCCGGAGAAGGCGTCGCAGACGGCGTACCGGGCCGAACTCAGCTGCACGTACGCGCTCTGCGGCACGGACGAGATCACCGTCGGCTCGGTCACCCCGGCCACCGGCGCTGCCGGTACCCGGGCCGAGGTGACGCTGACGGGCACCGCCCTGCGCGCGGACGACAAGGTGCGGATCACCCGGTCCGGGAAGGCCATCGAGTCCACGACCGTCTCCGTCGCGGCCGATCGCAGATCGTTGACGGCCGTCCTCGATCTCACCGCGGCCGAGGCCGGCGACTGGAACCTCAGCGTCATCACGCACAACAGCTGGGAGTACCCGCGCGGCACCTTCACCGTCGTCCCGGCGCTGCACAACACCGCGCTCCCGGCGATCAGGGGCACCGCCCAGGTGGGCGTCCTGCTCAGGGCCACGCCCGGCACGTGGTCGGCGACTCCCGACTCGTACGCGTACCAGTGGGAGTCGAACGGCCGCGTGATCCCGGCGGCGACCGGAGCGGCCTTCCGGGTGCCCGCCTCGCTGCACGGCACGAAGATCACGGCCGTCGTCACCGCTCGCAAGAGCGGCTGGCAGAGCGCGACGGCCGAGACTCCGGTGAGCCTGCCCGTCGCGGCGGCCCGCCGGGACCAGTCGGGCCCCAGCGGCCCGCCGGACGGCGCCGGTGACCTGCTGACGCTGACCTCCGGCGGCACGCTGTCCGTCCAGCGAGCCACCGGGACAGGCACCTTCTCCGGCCGGACCAGCACCTCCGGCTGGTCGGTGAAGACCCTGGCCGTGCCCTTCGGGGACCTGAACGGCGACGCGTGCAACGACGTCCTCGTCCGCATGCCCGACGGGACCCTGCGCGGCTATGTGCCGTCCTGCGGCGGCGTCCTGCGGCCCACGTCCCCGTACAAGTCGCTGGGCGGCGGCTGGGGCGCGTACAACGTCCTCACGTCGCCCGGTGACCTCACCGGCGACGGCCGCGCCGACCTGATCGCGCGCCGGTCCGCCGGCGGGGACGTCTACCTCTACGCCGCCACGAGCGACGGCAGGCTCAAGCCCGGCGTGCGCATCGGCACCGGCTGGACGTCGTACACGAAGATCGTGGGCGCCGGTGATCTCACCGACGACGGCCACGGTGATCTGCTGGCCCGCGACACCGCGGGCAGGCTGTGGCGCTACGACGGCACCGGCACGGGCCGGTTCAGGAGCCGTGTGCTGGTCTTCTCGAACTGGGGCACCGGCTACAACGCTGTCGTGGGTGTCGGTGACATCACCGGCGACGGCCGGCAGGACCTCGTCGCCCGCGACACAGCCGGCAACCTCTACCGCCAGAGCGGCAACGGCAAGGGCTCCTTCGGCGCCCGGGTGAGGATCGAGACGGGCTGGCAGGCGTACACAGCGCTTTTCTGACCGATGACGACACGGAAGAAGGCCCCGACCAGTCACGGTCGGGGCCTTCTTCCGTGTACCGGTCAGCCCCCAGCCGGTGCCGCGGTCAGCAGGCGCCCCATCGAAGCCAGTACGGAGGGCTCGACCCGGTAGTACACCCAGGTGCCGCGGCGCTCGGAGGTCAGCAGGCCGGCTTCCTTGAGCTTCTTCAGGTGGTGGGAGACCGTCGGCTGGGAGACCCCGACGTCGGAGATGTCGCACACGCAGGCCTCGCCGCCCGGGTGGGAGGCGACCGCCGAGAAGAGGCGGAGCCGCACCGGGTCGCCGAGGGCCTTGAACATCCGCGCGGCGGTCTCGGCCTCCTCCGCGCTGAAGGGCCGCTCGGTGAGCGGCGGGCAGCACGGCTCGGTGTCGAGGACCGGCAGCAGCTTGGTGTTCGGCATGCGTCCATGGTGGCACGAGGCAGATTAGATGGCTATCGATATTGACGTTCATCGAATCCGGTGGGAGGCTCGGAGGCGACAGGACATCGATGAACATCGAAGCAAGGGGAAGCCCGTGAGCCTCGCGAACACTCCCGACCAGTTGCCGGTCGTCGTCATCGGCGCCGGCCCCGTCGGACTGGCCGCCGCCGCGCACCTCGTCGAGCGCGGGCTCGAACCGCTGGTCCTGGAGGCCGGCCCCGGCGCGGGCACCGCCGTCCGCGACTGGGCGCACGTCCGCCTCTTCTCCCCCTGGGCCGAGCTCACCGACCCGGCCGCCGAGAAGCTCCTCGCCCCGACCGGCTGGGTGCGCCCGGACGGCGCCGCCTACCCGGCGGGCGGGGACTGGGTCGAGCAGTACCTCCAGCCGCTCGCCGACGTCCTCGGCGACCGGGTCCGCTACGGCACCGAGGTCGTCGGAGTGGCCCGCGCGGGCCGTGACCGGGTGGTCGACGCGGCACGCGAGGAGCAGCCGTTCGCCGTCCACACCCTGGGGACGGACGGCATCGAGCAGCGGATCACCGCCCGCGCCGTCGTCGACGCCTCCGGCACCTGGGCCACCCCCGGCCCGATGGGCGCGGACGGCCTGCCCGCCCTCGGCGAGAAGGCGGCGGCCGACCGCATCTCCTACCGCGTGCCCGACTTCCGGGACCCGGCCGTCCGCGCCCGCTACGCCGGCCGGCGCACCGCCGTGGTGGGCTCCGGTGCCTCCGCCTTCACCGCGCTGGCCCAACTGGCCGACCTGGCCGAGCAGGAGCACGGCACACACGCGGTGTGGATCCTGCGCCGGGGCCTGACGGGTACGACGTACGGCGGCGGCGAGGCCGACCAGCTCCCCGCCCGCGGCGCCCTGGGCCTGCGCGCGAAGGCCGCGGTCGAGGCCGGCCGCGCGAGCGCGGTCACCGGCTTCCGTACGACGGCTGTGGAGCGCGGGTCCGAGGGCCTCGTCCTGGTGGCGGACGACGGCCGCCGGCTGCCCCCGGTCGACGAGGTGATCGTCCTGACCGGCCTGCGCCCCGACCTGTCCTTCCTCTCCGAGATCCGCCTGGGCCTCGACGAACGCCTCCAGGCCCCGACCGCCCTGGCCCCGCTGATCGACCCGAACGTCCACTCCTGCGGCACGGTGTACCCGCACGGCGTCACCGAGCTCTCCCACCCCGAACAGGGCATCTACCTGGCCGGCATGAAGTCCTACGGCCGCGCCCCCACCTTCCTCGCCCTGACCGGCTACGAGCAGGTCCGCTCCATCGCCGCCGCCCTCGCGGGCGACCGCGAGGCCGCCGAGCGGGTGGAACTGACCCTGCCGGAGACGGGGGTGTGCGGCGGGGCCGGCCTGTACGAGGAGCCGGAGGCGGCGCAGCCGGGCGGCTGCTGTGCGGCGCCGGCCACGGTGCGGATCGGCGTGGGCGCCGAGAAGACCGGCGGCGGTTGCTGAACTCCGCTCTCCCTTCAGGAGGTACGACATGTCCCGAGTCCAACTGGCCCTCCGCGTCCCCGACCTGGACGCCTCGATCGCCTTCTACAGCAAGCTGTTCGGCACCGACCCGGCCAAACTCCGCCCCGGCTACGCCAACTTTGCCATCGCCGAGCCCCCGCTGAAGCTCGTCCTGATCGAGGGTGACCCGGGCGACGACACCCGCCTGGACCACCTCGGCGTAGAAGTGGAATCGACCGAGTCCGTCCACGCCGCCACCACCCGCCTGGCAGAAGCCGGCCTCACCACCACCGAGGAGAACGACACCACCTGCTGCTACGCCCTCCAGGACAAGGTCTGGGTCCACGCGCCCGGCCGGGAGCCCTGGGAGGTGTACGTGGTGAAAGCGGACGCGGAGAGCATGGCCAAGCAGCGGGGGAGTGCGTGTTGCGGAACGCCGGGAAAGGAGGGCGACGGGGGATGACGGGCGACCATTGATCGACTATCGTCGATGGACGATGAACGACCACCCGACGACACCTCGCACCCCGACCCGAGGCCCCCTGACCGACGCCGACACGATCACATACGCGTCATGGTTCAAGGCGCTGGCGGACCCCATGCGCGTACGCGTCCTGAACCTCCTCGCGGTGGAGCGGCGCCCGATGGCGGTCGGAGAGATCGTCGACCGCCTGCCCATCGCACAGTCCACGGTGTCGCACCACCTGAAGATCCTGGCGGACGTACGGTTCGTGCTCCCCGCGGCACACGGCACCTCGACGCGCTACCAGGTCAACGAGGGCTGTCTGACGTGCTTCCCGGACGCGGTGCGGTCGATCATGGCACTGGAGGAGGCGACGGACGATGCCCCCTGAACCGCCCGCGCACATAGCCCCGCTGACGCAGGCGCACGCCGAACAGGTCCTGGAGATCTACCGCCTGGGCATCGAAGAGGGCGACGCCACCTTCGAGACGGAGCCCCCGTCCTGGGAGGTCTTCGACAGGTCGAAACTCCCGGACCACCGCTTCGTGGCCCTGGACAGCGGGACAGGCGACGTCCTCGGCTGGGTGGCCGCGACGAAGGTCTCCGACCGCTGCGCCTACGCGGGCGTGGTGGAGCACTCGGTCTACGTCCACCCGGCGGCCCGCGGCAAGGGCGTCGCCCGAGCCCTGATGTCGGCCCTCATCACCTCGACGGAAGCCGCCGGCATCTGGACCATCCAGTCCGGCGTCTTCCCCGAGAACACCCCCAGCCTCGCCCTCCACCACCACGTCGGCTTCCGCGTCATCGGCACCCGCGAACGCATCGCCCGCCACCACGGCCGCTGGCGGGACGTGCTCCTGCTGGAACGCCGCAGCCCGGAGATCCTCTGACGGTCAGTCGGTGGTCCGCCCCGAATCCGGGGGCGTCCCCGCCTTCGAGGAGAGGATGTCGCGAGCCTGCTCCGCCGCACGGACCATGCTCTCGCTGATGAAGTCGACGAAGCGGGCGATGTTCTCCAGGCGCACGGCGGCCGGGGTGCCGGCCCCCAGGATGCGCACGCCCTGCCGTGCGGTCTCGGCGAGTTGGGCCTGCGATCGGGCGCCGGCGAGCGTCGACTGATACCAGACGTCGTCGTCGACGACGTACCGCTCACGCCGGCGTTCGTCCCGCTCCCGCCGCACCAGCCCCAGCCCTTCCAGGAACGCGATCGCCTTGGACACGGACGCCGGACTGACCTGCAGCCGCTGGGCCAGCGCGGACGCGCCGAGGCTGCCCGTGTCGGCGGTCCAGAGGCAGATCAGCACCCGGGCCGTCATCTTGGGCAGCCCCTGCTGCATGAGCAGCGTCGCGAACGTCTCCTCGTACTCCCGTACGGCCTCGGCATCCCGCCCCTGCACCTGCGCAGGCGCCTGCGGCCCACGCGGCACGGGCTTCCGCCGCCGGTGGGCACGGCGTTCCGTCGCACGATGGGCCAGCTCGGCGCGGTACCCGGTCGGACCGCCGTTCCGCATCACCTCACGGGTGACGGTCGAGGTGGGGCGCTCCAGCCGCCGGGCGATCTCGGCATAGGCGAGCCCATCGGCCAGCCCGAGCGCGATCTGCTGACGTTCCTGCTGGGTGAGCCTGCCTCCCGGCATAGGGGTCTCCCGTTCGCGATTGGATGCGTGAGGTCGCCAGCGTAGCTTTCACTCTGAATCCATTGCAACGCAGGGAAGGGGTGACGTTGCGTTAGATGTAGACCCAGTGCAACGATTAATGGCCGTTGACCTGCAGTTTCAAGTTTTCAATGCAACAAGGCAATTGCGGCGCTCCTGAACGCAACGTAGCGTTTCTCATGTCAGAAAGCAGCGACGAGCACAGGAGAGCATGATGCAGAAGTTCGACACCCCGGCCCCGGTCTCCGCCGTCCTCGACATCCCGGCGGGCATCATCAGGTTCATCGCCGCCGACCGCGCCGACACGACGGTCGAGGTCCTTCCGGCGGACGCTGCGAAGGGCCGCGACGTGAAGGCGGCGGAGCAGATCGAGATCTCCTACGAGGACGGCGTGCTGCGGATCGAGGCCCCGGCGGCGAAGAACCGCATCCTCGGTTCCTCCGGCGCCGTCGAGGTGACGGTCCAGCTGCCCGCCGGCTCCCACGTCGAGGCGAAGGCGGCCGCCGCCGAACTCCGGGGCGTCGGACGACTCGGCGACGTCCTCTTCGAGGGCCAGCAGGCCACGGTCAAGCTCGACGAGACCGCCGGCGCCCGCCTCACCCTCCAGGCCGGCGACATCTCACTCGGCCGCCTGGGCGGCCCCGCGGACATCACCACCCAGAAGGGCGACCTCACCATCGCCGAGGCCGTACGCGGCACGGTCACCCTGCAAACCCAGCACGGCAACATCTCGATCGCCACCGCGGCTTCCGCCACCCTGGACGCCGGCACCACCTACGGCCGCATCCACAACACCCTCAAGAACCCCGACGGCCCCACCGCCACCGTCACCATCCACGCGACCACCGCCTACGGCAACATCACCGCCCACAGCCTGTGACGGCCCGCCTCACCCGGGGCACAAACACAACAAGGGCCCGATCCCCTGGAGGATCAGGCCCTTGTTGGTACTTCACTGTCGGGGTCGGGATTGAAGCCACGACCTCTTCGTCCCGAACGCGATCACCAACCCGCCTGACCCGGTCGACCGCTTCGTTGCGCCGGGAGTTGACCGTGGACGTCGTCCGTAGACGTCCAGGGTCGTCGCCGACCGGTCACGCTGTTTGGTCCCCCGTTTGGCCCCCGTGCTGAGGGCCGCACAGACCGTAAGGCCAGACGTCGTCTGCTTGTTCAGCGCCGATGGACTCGTACCTGCCCTGTCAGCGCCTGGCCCGTAACCTTCAGCTATGCGCATAGGTGCGATCACACGGGACGCAGTACTGAGGGCCATAGCTGAGTACGACGAGTTGGGCCGGACGGAGTTCCTCGCGAAGTACGGCTTTAAGGAGTCTCTTTCCTACGTCCTCGTGCACGAGGGAGGGTGGTACGACTCCAAGGCCATCGTCGGCGTGGCACACAAGTGGGACCATGGCCGGGCGCTGTTGCCTGCGGAGTTCAGCGGTGGCAAGGACCATGCGGCGGCCTGGCTCAGGCGAGTTGGGTTCAAGGTCAAGGCTGTCAGGAATCCCGATTGGGTGCGCGATGAGATCATCCTCGCCTGCCATCTCGTGATGGCCAACGGCTGGAGGGGGCTCGACGCAAACGACCAGCGGGTCATCGAGTTGTCCGCCCTCCTGCAACTGATGCCGATCCACGCCCAGGCCGATCGCAACGAGAAGTTCCGGAACCCGAACGGAGTTGCCCGGAAGACGTTCGATCTCGCCACGAGGCATCCGGACTACCAAGGCAAGCCGACCAATGGCGGAGCCCTCGACGTTGAGGTGCTGAACGACTTCCTTGCCAGGCCAGACGAGATGAACGAGGTGGCCCAGCTCATCCGAGAGGGTGTCACCGCGGGCGATCTCCAGAGCCTCCCGCCAGATGACGAGGACGAACTGGACGACTACGGCGCGCCCGAAGGGCGACTGCTGATGCGTCGGCACAGGAGCCGGGAGCGGAACAAGGGCTTGCGCAAGAAGAAGATTGCCGCGGTCCTTCGCCAGGGCAGACGGCTCAGCTGCGAGGCATGCGGGTTCGACTTCGAAGAGGTCTACGGCGAGCGCGGCGACGGCTATATCGAGTGCCACCACGTCGTCCCACTGCACGAAGCCGGCGAGGGCCAGACCAAGCTGAGCGATCTTGCACTCATCTGCGCCAATTGCCATCGGATGATCCACCGCCGCGCGCCCTGGCCAACCCCGAAGGAACTGCGAGCGGTCATTGAGGCCCGCCGGGCGAGCCGGAACCGCATCCCCGCGCAGCAACATTCCGACGAAGCGGTCTGGTGATCCCCGCCTTGCAAGTGCGTACGGCTCGTTCCCGAGCTGCTCGCCAGGCCACTGACTGAGCTTGATGAGCCCATCGACGAACGTCCAAAGTCACCGAAGTGCACGGACATTCCTTCAAGATCTGCCGGCGATTACATGGGCCATCGCCCGGCAGTCGGTAGGAGCCATCCGTCCTGCGCCAACCAACGTCCGTTGAAGCAGTGTTGCAGGTAGGTGGTTGGCAAGTGCGAGTCAGGGCGAAGCATCGGACGCCTCGAAATGCATGACTCTACCCGCAAAAAGCGGTAGAACTCTCCACCAGCGCCTCAACCCCATTGTATATTACGTACCCTTCGACCGAAACGCACTTTCCGGCCGCATACAGTGAGACGGGACCTGCATAATAGGAGTATCGCCCCGAGTCGTAATCGGTATCTATCACTGTGCAGTGCACTCCCGCTATACGTTCACCGCAGGTCCTGATTTCGGCCGCCATGGACTTTGAAACGCCATAGCCGCCCGCCTGTGTAGATACAAAAGCGCCACAGTTCCTCCCCGTGGACGAGTCATAGTATAGGTGGAAGTAGGCGTATACCGTTCGGTTCCCCGGCGTGAAGGCGGGGTAAGAAGCAAGTTCAGATCCACTACACCCGTATCCGCCCGCGTGGGCCTGGGGGGCAACGACCAACCCTCCAATGAAGACCGAAGCAGCAACGAGTATGCGATAAGCGATTCTGCGCATAAAGCAAACCTTTCCTTCTAAGGTGACGATTTCCGAGCCTCTGTGAGGCGAATATCATCTATACCGAGGGTTCCGCGGCACGGAGGGTGTTGTATACATGACAAAAGGGAATGCGTGCTGATGTTCGGGCTTACTGTGAACTCAGGAATGCTCCCGCTTCAGTGCTGTAACTACCGACCCGGGATCACCATCAATACCGCAGGACGCGGCTCCATCGTCTTGGCCGAATCCCCAACCTGTAGCGGTGTATGCACGGGGATCTGTGCCGACGCGAGACCCCAAAATCTCTTTGCTCAGCACGTCCTCGTCTCTTCTGGCACGGTTTACAGTGTGTCCGTCGCTGGCGGATACTCTTTTTCGTGCGGTTTCCTCCTGGTAGCCGCCTGGCATGACCTGCCGCGCGCTTGCGCTTAAGCGCTCACTCGCCAGCCCAGTTGTGTCACGCCTCCTGTGCCAGCAGGTCGAGAACGTCCCTCCCGGACCAGCAGCCTTCCGCCCCCGGGCAGGCCGCTACGTAGATCGCGATTGCTTCGAGGTCCCATGCGCCAGCATAGAGCAGCCCCGCAGCAAGGAACCGTACGTAGGCAGCAGAGGGAGCAACCCACTGCACTTCGTTCATCTGCCACGGCGCTGTGAAGGTCAGGACGGGCATACCGTCGACTTGACCAGCGCAGACGAGCGTTTCATAACGGCCGTCGCCCAGCACCGCACGTCCTGCCGTGAGGACTTCCTCTAGGTCGAGATCTACATCCGGGGCCCGGTACATCTCTTGAGCAGCGATGTCCGCGAACTGGTCAACCGTCACCAAGTGGGCTCGTGCCAGCACTCGCCCGGCGGCCTGGGGGTCGTAGAAGGCCCTGCCCCCACCCCAGACCGGTGACTCGGTGGCGAAATACATGGCGCCGGTCAGTTCCACAGGGATGGATCGGGCCGGCATCGCGGGGTTGCGGCACCCCGGATACTCCCTCGCCGCTCCAGACGGGCGGCCACCCTGGATGTAAGCGGCAAGACGATCAAGGTGCATGTTGGAGTCATAGGACGTGTACCAGAGCTCCGGCCGCTGATCACCATGGGCGCTGAAGCGATGGACGTGATCTTTGGGCAAGAGTACGAGCAGTGCGAGGCGGATGATCCCGGGGAGGGCGACGTGGTGGCCTGATCGAAAACGGTTGGCCCCCTGAGCACGACAGAGGCCCATTCGCGATCAAGCGAATGGGCCTCTGACCAGCGCACGCTGGTCAGGGACTCTGATACGGCTACCTTGCGGCCGGTGCCCCGTACGTAGGACGCGCCAGGCCCCTTGCGTCATGTCGTCGGCAGGGTTGCGTGGGTGCTTCAAGGCGGGCAACACCTTTCGTGTTCGCCCGCGGGGGCCTTCGACCCGCCGTAGCATCGGTCCTGATCGATAGGAGAGTCCCGCGAAGGGGGAGTCGGATGAAGGTTTTTCTTAGCTGGTCCGGCAAGCGGTCACAGAAGATGGCGGAAGCCTTGAAGACATGGCTTCCTGATGTCCTACAGGCTGTTCATCCCTGGATCTCCTCGCAAGATATCAGTAAGGGGAGTAGGGGGCTCAAGGATATTGCAGATGAGCTTGCCGAAGTAAATTTTGGGATCATCTGCGTAACTGCGGAAAACCAGAAGTCCCAGTGGGTTAACTTTGAGGCTGGCGCTTTGTCTAAGCAGATGGGGGAATCCCTTGTGGTCCCTCTTCTGCTTGACATTAAGATTGCCGAACTGACCGGCCCTCTGGCTCAATTTCAAGCCACGGAAAGCGCGTCGAAAGAAGATGTCTACCAGCTCATGAAGGATATCAATGCTGCGCTGGGTGATTCCGGCATCACGAGTGACCGTCTCAGCAGGGCATTTGATCGCTACTGGCCGGACCTTGAGGAGCAGTTGAAGGGCATTCGAGCTGAGGAGGGGAGTGGTGAGCATGTTCGATCGAGTACAGACATGCTGGAAGAACTGCTTGTGTTGATTCGCCAGCAGGAAAGGAGGATTACCCGCCTGAGCGATGACGTGCGGATCTTGTTCCAAGCGCCCGACCCTGACAGATACATCCAAATCCCTGCCGAAGACCGAGTGATTAAGGTTGAAGCGGCACGGTATAGGAGCCCTTTTGAGGGGATGGCGCTTGCCGAGCTTCAGGGGATTGCATCAGCGCTGGGGATTCGAGAGGCGCACCGTCTACGCAAAAGCCAGATTATCAAGGTAGTCCAGGACCATATGGAATCTCAGGGTTTGTCGCTTCGTGACGTCATGGGGGACGAATCCAGCTGAGCTCCTGCGCCTGTGGACATTCATCGCGGCATGAAACCAGGCTTCTGCTCGGCGAGCGAATGGAGCCGTGCGAGGTAGTCCTGTGCCCCCGGTTCAGAGCTGTACCTGCGCCTCATCTCGGCAGCGAGTTCGCGGCTGGTAATGATGAGCGACGGCACCGATTGGCGGTCGCCTTCGAGAGCCCGCTCACCCATGATGAGCGCCTGCTCCAAGTCGCCCTCACGCGCTGCGGTGACTCCGAGCGTGGCCCGCGCTTCCGCATTGCGCATCGGTGATCGCTCGGTACCGTCGAAGTCTGTTCCCGCCCTCAGCACCTCTTCTGCAAGCGTGCGCGCAAGCTTGTCTTCGCCGACGAGGCGGTAGCAGTCCATGGCGTAGAAGTCGAACTTGGCCGGATCAACCACGAAGTGGTTGTCCAGGTTCTCGGGGTACGGCATTCCTTCGAGCAACTGCCGTCCCTTATCCAAGGCGACCTCGACTTGCCGGCGGTCGCCGATTCGCGCCCAAGCCTTGGCTTCCTGGGCTGCGAGCTGCACGGCCACACCGTGATGTGCCGCCGTCTCGGCGCCAGCCCGCGCCGCCGCGATGACGCCGCGGTAGTCACCGGTCGTGAGAGCGAACCACGCCCGCATCTCGTGCGCCCACCCGGCGACCTCCGCATGGTCCGCCTCGGTCGCGAGCGAGAGCGCCGCCCGTCGCGTCGACTCAGCCGCGTGGCGTGCGCCCGTGTCGTACTCGACACAGCCGACCAGTAGCGCGAGCCAACCAGACAGCGCGAGCACTTCGCGGTGCTGCGCGAGGGTGAGGCTCTTCGTGTGCAGTTCGACGACGCGTCGAAGCCACTGCCGGCCCTCGATGAGGAGCTGCTCGCTCGGCATGAACGGGTACTCCAAGGCGAGCCGGTCCGCTGTGATCCGCAAAGCATCGAGTGTGGCGTTGTCGACGTCGGACCGGTTGAGACGGCTCACGATCTCCAGCGTCTCCATGCCGGACGCTGCCAGGATCTCCCTGTCACCGTCGCGCCGCGAGGGCGACCATCGCTCTACCGAAGCAGGTGGTCGACGTCCTCGAAGAGCACATGCGATGGCAGAAGCTGGAGCGGGCATCGAGAGGGATGGAGTGGAGCCCTACCGGCCGAGTCTTCACAACCCGGAGCGGCGAGCCGCTGGACGCGGCGAACGTCCGGCGTGACTTCAAAGAAGGCAGGACTGGCGCCTGAGTGGACGCCGCGGGAGCTGCGGCACAGCTTCGTGTCCCTGCTGTCCGACCACGGCATCCCGCTGGAGAGGATCGCGCTCTTGGTCGGTCACAGCAGTCAGGCCACAACGGAGGCGGTCTACCGGAAGCAGCTACGGCCGGTGATCACCCAGGGCGCCGAGGCGATGGATGACATCATCGCTGATGATCATGAAGTGGAGGCTGCGGAGGGCGACGAAGCGGGCAACGCGGTGACCTGATCAAAAGCGTTTGGCCCCCTGTTTGGCCCCCTGAGCATGTCAGAGACCACATACCAAAATTGGTATGTGGTCTCTGACCAGCGTCGGGGTGGCGGGATTTGAACCCACGACCTCTTCGTCCCGAACGAAGCGCGCTGCCAAGCTGCGCTACACCCCGATCGTCGCTGCTCTCGCGGCGACGTCGTTTACTTTAGCCCACCGGTGGCTGTAGACGAAATCCGGTTTTGCCGCGGTGGCGGATCGGGTTCGGGCGGACGTGGTCGAGGGCGACGAGGAGGAGGGCGAGGGCGTAGAAGGAGAGGCCGAGGAGGAGGGCGTTGCCCAGGATGCTCTTGTAACCGTGGGCGTCGACGTCCAGGAACGGGTAGAGGTAGCGGCCGCCCGGGGTGCCGGGGAGCAGGAGTTCGCCGCGGATGAGGGAGAAGGTCAGGTAGGCCAGGGGGTAGAGGAGCCAGGTCGGGGCCTGGCGCAGGTGGAGGCGGCCGGGGGGCGTCAGCAGCAGCCAGTCCAGGACGGCCGCGGCGGGGGCCACCGTGTGCAGGAGCTGGTTGGCCACCGCGTGCCAGCCCGTCGGCGGGGCGGCCGTCTCCGTCATGGAGAAGGGCGTCGCCGCGTTGGTGAGGATCAGGTGGTACACCAGCGCGGTGATCACGACGTAGAGCAGGACGGCGCCTGTCAGGGCCCCCGGAAGCGGGCGGCGGGCCGTCCATACGCGGCGCGCCGAGACGACGAGGACCAGCGCCAGCAGGATGTTCGCCTGGATGGTGAAGAAGCTCAGGGCGCGCAGCGGGCTGCCCAGCAGCAGCTCGATGGTCACGCCCGCGGCCGCCACCAGCGCGGTGAGGAGACGGAAGGTGCCTATCAGGGGGCGACGTACCGGCGTCAGAACGGCCGATGCCGGGACGGGTGAGGGCAGCAGCGCGGGGATGCCCGGGAGCGCGGGTAGGTCCGGGATGTCCCTGGGTATCGGTGCGGTCATGCCCCCAAGCTAGGCAAAGCAGACATGGCGGGCTATGTGGGTGGTCCGTGTGGGGGACAGGGCCCGACGCCCTGCCCGGCTGGTATGCCTTGCCTCCCCGCCCGACGCCCTGCCCGGCCGGTACGCCTTCCCGCCCGTCGACCACCCCGCCCCGCCAGGCCCAGCCAGGCCTCGCCAGTACGGCTTCCCGCCGCCCGACCCCCGCACCACCAGGCCCAGCCAGGCCTCGCCGATACGCCTTCCCGCCGCCGACCCCGCCGCCCAGCGGCCTGCCCCCTACCCCCGCCCCACCAACGTGAGCAACGTCGCCTCAGGCGGGCACGCGAACCGCACCGGCGTGTAGCGGTTCGTGCCGCAGCCCGCCGACACGTGCATGTAGGCCGTACGGCCGCCCGCCGTGTGGGTCGACAGGCCCTTGACCCGGTCCGTGTCCAGGTCGCAGTTGGTGACGAAGGCGCCGTAGAAGGGGAGGCAGAGCTGGCCGCCGTGGGTGTGGCCGGCCAGGATCAGGGGGTAGCCGTCGGCGGTGAAGGAGTCGAGGCTGCGCAGGTACGGCGCGTGGACGACGCCGATGGAGAAGTCCGCCGAGCCGGAGGGGCCGCCGGCCACCTGCGCGTAGCGGTCCCGCTTGATGTGCGGGTCGTCCACGCCCGTGAGCTCGATCGACACGCCGTCGGTCTTGAGGACGCCCCGCGTGTTGGTGAGGTTCAGCCAGCCGGCCGCGTCGAAGCCGTCCCGCAGGTCCTCCCACGGGTTGTGGATCACTCCGACCGCCGGCGGGTTGCCGTTGAGGCCGTGCCGTCCCTGAAGCTTCTCGATCAGATAGAGGGCGGGGTTGCGCAGCCTCGGTCCGTAGTAGTCGTTCGAGCCGAAGACGTACGCCCCCGGGAAGTCCATCAGCGGCCCCAGCGCGTCCAGTACCTCCGGCACGCCCTCCGGGTCGGACAGATTGTCACCGGTGTTGATCACGAAGTCGGGGCGCAGGCCCGCCAGCGACCGCAGCCAGCGCTGCTTCTTGCGCTGCCCGCCGACCATGTGGATGTCGGAGACGTGCAGCACGCGCAGCGGGCGCATGCCCGCCGGGAGCACGGGGACGGTCACCCGCCGGAGGCGAAAGGAACGGGCCTCGAAACCCGCCGAGTAGAGAAGACCGGCGGCCCCGACCGCCGTCATGCCGAGGGGTACTCCGTATCGCGCGCGCATACGTCCATCGTGTCAGACCGGCTGACTGCTCCCGTACGACCTCCCTGTCAACCGCCGCCTCCGCGTGGCCGTTGGGAAATGGACGGGCGGTGCTCCTGTCGTACCTGCGACAATCGAGCCATGACCACGCTCAAGTCGAAGCTGCAGGAAGACCTCAACGCCGCGATCAAGGAGCGCGACGAGCTCCGCTCCTCGACGCTCCGGCTGACGCTCACCGCGATCACCAAGGAGGAGGTCGCGGGCAAGGAGAAGCGCGACCTCTCCGACGACGAAGTCCAGAAGGTGATCACCCGAGAGGCGAAGAAGCGCCGTGAGGCCGCGGAGGCCTTCGCGCAGGGTGGCCGCGCCGAGCAGGCCGAGCGGGAGAAGGCGGAGGGCGAGGTCCTCGCCGCGTACCTGCCCAAGCAGCTGTCCGACGAGGAGCTGGAGCGGATCGTCGCCCAGGCCGTCGAGGAGGCGAAGGCGGCCGGGGCCGAGGGGCCGAGGGCCATGGGCGCGATCATGAAGATCGTCAACCCGAAGGTGGCCGGCCAGGCCGAGGGCGGCCGCGTCGCCGCCGCGGTCAAGAAGCTGCTCGCGGGCTGACGCCCTCCCGGCCTGCCGTACAGGAGGCCACTCGCGGCGCTTGCCGCACCAGAGGCCACTCCCGGCGCTTGCCGCACAAGCGGCCACTCGCGGGCGCTTGCCGCACAAGCGGCCACTCCCGGCCTCCACGACAGCGGGGGCGCCCCTCCCAAGAGAAGGGGCGCCCCCGCTGTCGTATGCCTACGGGACCCTTACGGGAAGTTGCCCCCGCCGTTGCCGTTGCCGTTCCCGTTGCCCGGACCGCCGTCGTTGCCCTGGATGAAGCCCTCCGGGATGGAGAAGGACGGCTCGGGGAAGGTGCCGCCGCCGGTCACGCCGCCGGCGCCGTTGTCGTCGCCGTTGTCACCGTCGTCGTCCCCCCGGCCCTTGTCCCGGTCCCTGTCCTTGTCCTTCGGGGCGTCCGGGATGTCGATCAGGTTGAAGTCCAGGACTTCCTTGCCCTCCAGCGCGCCGGTCATCATGTCGCCCCAGATCGGGCCCGGCACCTGGCCGCCGAAGACCTTGTCGTGCCAGACGCCGCCGATGCTGATGCCCTCCATCTTGCGCTCGTGCGCCGGGTCGCCGACCCAGACGGCACCGGCCATGTTCGGGGTGTAGCCCACGAACCAGGCGGCGTAGCGCTCGTCGGTCGTACCGGTCTTGCCGGCGCTCGGGCGGCTGCCGAGGCCCGCCTGCTTACCGGTACCGTCCTCGACCACGCCCCGCAGCAGCGTGTTGACGGTGTCGGCGGTGGTCTCGGACATCGCCCGCGAGCAGGTCGACTTCGGGACCTCCAGGGACTTGGTCTCGCCGCCGATGCGCTGGCTGATCGACTCGATGGCGATCGGGGTGCAGTACATACCGCGCGAGGCGAAGGTGGCGTAGCCGTTCGCCATGGTCAGCGGGGACATCTCCTGCGTGCCCAGGGCGATGGAGGGGGCCTGCTCCATCTTCCCGCCGTCGGCGCGCGCGACACCCATCTTCTTCGCCATCTCGGTCACCGGGCAGATGCCGATCTCGGCGATCATCTCGACGAAGTAGGTGTTGACGGACTTCGCCGTCGCCTCCTTCATCGAGTACGGGCCGTCCTCGGACTCGTTCTCGTTGGTGAGCGTGGCGCCCGACTCGTTCCAGCTCTGGCCGTCGCACTGCGCGATCGGGTGCGGGTACTCCATCTCGTACGGCGACCGGTACGACTTCGTCGCCGGCATGCCCCCCTCGATGGCGGCCGCGGCCACGATCGGCTTGAAGGTCGATCCCGGCTGGAAGCCGAGCCCGCCGCCCATGGCCTGGTCGACGGAGAGGTTGATCTGCGTCTCGTTCTTGCCGAAGCCGTACGGGCGGGACTGGCCCATGGCGAGGATCTTGCCGGTGCCGGGCTCGACGATGGTGGCGGCGGTGGCCACCTCGTCGCTCTGGTTCACATGGTCCTTGACGGACTGCTGCACCGAGTCCTGGGCCTGCGGGTCCATGGTCGTACGGATGGTCAGGCCGCCCTGGTTCCAGACCTTGGCCCGGTCCTCCTTGGTCTTGCCGAAGACCGGGTCGCTCAGGAACACCGCGCGGACGTAGTCGCAGAAGAAGCCGGCGCCCTTCACGGCGGTGATGCAGCCGTTCTTGGGCTTGCTGACCTTCAGGCCGAGGGGTGTCTCCTTGGCCTTGTCGGCCTCCGTCTGGGAGATGTCGCCGACCTCGGCCATGCGCTGCAGCACGATGTTGCGCCGCTTGGTGGCCTCCGTCTCGTCGTTGACCGGGTCGAACCGGCTGGGCGACTGGACGATGCCGGCCAGGAGCGCGGACTCCTGCACGTTGAGGTTCTTGGCGTGCTTGGAGAAGTAGCGCTGGGCGGCGGCCTCGACACCGTAGGCCTGCTGGCCGAAGAACGTGATGTTCAGGTAGTTCTCGAGGATCCTCTTCTTGCCGAGCTCCTCCTCCACCTGGATCGCGTACTTCAGCTCCTTGATCTTGCGGCCGATGGTCTGCTGGGTGGCCTGCGCGACCTTGGTGGGGTCGTCGCCGGCCTCCTCCACGAAGACGTTCTTCACATACTGCTGGGTGAGCGTGGAGGCGCCCTCGGCGACGCCACCGCTCTGCGCGTTCTTGTTCAGGGCGCGCAGGACGCCCTTCAGGTCGACCGCGCCGTGCTGATAGAAGCGGGCGTCCTCGATCGCGACGATCGCCTTCTGCATGTACGGCGAGATGTCCTTCAGCTCGACCACCGTGCGGTCGCGCGAGTACACCGTGGCGATGGTGCCGCCCTGGGCGTCGAGGATCGTGGTGCGCTGGCTGAGCGGCGGCGTCTTCATATTGGCCGGGAGCTCGTCGAAGCTCTCCACCGACCCCTTGGCCGCGAGCCCCAGCGCACCGACGGCGGGCAGCGCGATGCCGGCCATGACGGCACCGGCGAGCACACTGACACCGAGGAACTTGGCGGCCTGCTGCGCGGGCGACAGACCACCGCCTGAAGGCTTCTTTGGCATAGGGGCAGCCTACGTTCTCATTCGCCGGACACGCGTATATGCCTTGGCCTAAGCTGCTCTCAACTGTCACAGCAGTGCGGCCATGTATCAATACGTCCGGCGACCCCGAATCGTTCCGGACGTGCCTCGGCATTTTTCCAGAGGCGTGCCCGAATCCGCCTTGTGTGTCTGTTGGTGTCCCTTGTGGCTCAACTGAAACGTCCTGGTTCGCCGGGAGAGTCGCATATGTCGCCAGCTCACTCCCGCGGGTGATCTGCCGCTTACGCATAGTCCGTTCGGGCCATTCAAGATTGGGCCCGAAGGGGGTGTTGCGCTGTGCCCACCTTCCGTAACGTCCTCAACTGGCGGCGGTGAATATGCCGCTGCCGCCGTGGGGGAGCCTCGATTCGGGAGAGGACGGCGCCGGTATGGGCTGGGTAACCGACTGGAGTGCGCAGGCGGCCTGCCGCACTACCGATCCGGATGAACTGTTCGTTCAGGGAGCAGCGCAGAACAGAGCCAAGGCGGTGTGCACCGGATGCCCGGTGCGGACCGAGTGCCTGGCCGACGCGCTCGACAACCGCGTCGAGTTCGGCGTGTGGGGAGGCATGACGGAGCGGGAGCGCCGCGCACTGCTGCGCAGGCGGCCCACGGTGACCTCCTGGCGCCGGCTGCTGGAGACGGCTCGTACGGAGTACGAGCGTGGGGCCGGCCTGGTGCCCCTCGACGACGACCAGGTGTACGAGAACTACGCGGCGGTGAGCTGAGTCCGCCGCACCGGCATCCCACGGTCCAGCACACCTTCGGCCAAGGCGCCGTCGGTTCAGTCGGCCTCGGGCAGCTCCGGCCTGTTGGCCGCGAGCCGGTCCCCGATGTCCCGCAGCCCCGCGAGGTCGTGCACGTCGCCGGGCAGCGCGGCCACTTCGGTCACCGCCACCTCGGGGTGAAGCGCGGTGAAGCGGTCACGCGTGCGCTGCTCGCGGGAGAGCAGGTGCATGCGGTCCGCATGCAGCCTGAGCAGACCGGCGGTCAGCTCGTCCGCGGTCGGCTCGCCTTCCGCGGCCGACTCGCTCTGCGCCGTCAGCTCGTCGGAGTGCACAGTCAGCTCGTCGGACGTGAGGTCGGGATCGTCGGCCCCGGTCGCGGGGGATGACGCCGGGAAGGCCGAACTGCCGTCTGGGTCGGGGGAGTTACGAACTCCAGCTTTCCCGTCCGGCTGATCCACAATGCGAGGCTCCTCAAGATTTTCCGCGGCGGCGAGCGCCCGCTCGGCCGACAGCCGGGCGGCGCCACTGCCGTGGACCCGGTTGAGCACCAGACCCGCGAGCGGCATGTCCTCCGCGGCCAGCCGCTCCACGAAGTACGCGGCCTCCCGCAATGCGTCCCGCTCCGGCGCCGCGACCACCAGGAACGCCGTCCCGGGCGCCTGGAGCAGCTTGTACGTCGCGTCCGCGCGGGTGCGGAAGCCGCCGAACATCGAGTCCATCGCGGCCACGAACGTCTGGACGTCCTTCAGCAGCTGACCGCCGAGCAGCTTGCCGAGGGCGCCCGTCATCATCGACATGCCGACGTTCAGGAACTTCATCCCCGCGCGCCCGCCCACCTTCGCGGGCGCCAGCAGCACGCGGATCAGCTTGCCGTCGAGGAACGAGCCCAGCCGCTTGGGCGCGTCCAGGAAGTCCAGCGCCGAACGCGACGGCGGCGTGTCGACGACGATCAGGTCCCACTCGTCGCGCGAGCGCAGCTGGCCCAGCTTCTCCATCGCCATGTACTCCTGCGTGCCCGCGAAGCCCGCCGAGAGCGACTGGTAGAAGGGGTTGTTCAGGATCGCGGCCGCCCGCTCGGCGTCCGCGTGCGCCTCGACGATCTCGTCGAAGGTGCGCTTCATGTCGAGCATCATCGCGTGCAGCTCGCCCTCCCCCTCGACGCCCTTGACGCGGCGCGGGGTGTTGTCGAGCGAGTCGATGCCCATGGACTGCGCGAGGCGGCGGGCCGGGTCGATGGTGAGCACCACGACCTTGCGGCCCCGCTCCGCGGCACGCAGGCCGAGCGCGGCCGCCGTGGTGGTCTTGCCGACGCCGCCGGAGCCGCAGCACACGATGATGCGCGTCTTCGGGTCGTCGAGCAGCGGGTCGACGTCCAGCACGCGCGCGGGGGAGAGGTGGTGACGCTCCTGGACGGTCTCCGCGCTCATGCGATCCCCTGCTTCCGCAGTTCCGTGGCCAGTTCGTACAGACCCGCCAGGTCCATGCCCTCGGCGAGCAGCGGCAGTTCGTGCAGCGGCAGGCCCAGCTCGCCGAGGACGGCCCGCTGCTCGTGCTCCAGCGCGTACCGCTCGGCGTACTGCTCGGCCTGGTCGAGCAGCGGGTCCACCAGCCGCTCGGCGTTTCCGCCGCGCCGCGCCCCGCCGAGGCCCGCGGCCGACAGGGACCGCGCGATGGCCGTACGCGGCAGCGTCCGTACGAGTTCCAGGCCGGCCGAGTCCAACACCTCGGGCCGGACCATGTTCACGATGACCCGGCCCACCGGGAGGCGGGCGGAGCGCAGTTCGGCGATGCCGTCGGCGGTCTCCTGGACCGGCATCTCCTCGAGCAGCGTCACCAGGTGCACGGCCGTCTCCGGCGACTTCAGCACCCGCATCACGGCCTGCGCCTGATTGTGTATCGGGCCGATCTTGGCGAGGCCCGCCACCTCGTCGTTGACGTTCAGGAAGCGGGTGACGCGGCCCGTCGGGGGTGCGTCCATGACGACGTAGTCGTAGACGAACCGTCCGCTCTTGTCCTTGCGGCGGACCGCCTCGCAGGCCTTGCCGGTCAGCAGGACGTCCCTGAGACCGGGCGCGACCGTGGTGGCGAAGTCGATCGCGCCGAGCTTCTTCAGGGCTCGGCCGGCGCTGCCCAGCTTGTAGAACATCTGGAGGTAGTCCAACAGAGCCAGTTCGGGGTCGATGGCGAGCGCGTACACCTCCCCGCCCCCGGGTGCGACGGCGATCTTGCGCTCCTCATAGGGCAGCGCCTCCGTCTCGAAGAGCTGTGCGATGCCCTGCCGACCCTCGACCTCGACGAGAAGCGTCCGCTTCCCCGCCGTGGCCAGGGCCAGCGCTAGGGCCGCGGCGACCGTCGTCTTACCGGTCCCGCCCTTGCCGCTGACGACCTGGAGCCTGCTCACGTCTTCGAGCGTAACCAGTCCGGCCGCGCAGCAATCAGAGCCTGTGGACAACCGGGCCCCCGAGGCTGTGGAGAAACGGTCCTCCAGGGGTGCGGGAAGGCGGCCTCCGGGCCTCGGGCCCACCCGGCGCGGCGCCACCCGGCACAGCGGCTACAGTCGGCCCCATGACCAAGTGGGAATACGCAACCGTGCCGCTGCTCGTCCATGCCACGAAGCAGATTCTGGACACCTGGGGCGAGGACGGCTGGGAGCTCGTCCAGGTCGTGCCCGGGCCGAACAACCCCGAGCAGCTGGTGGCCTACCTCAAGCGCCAGAAGCCCGGCAAGAAGCCGGAGCAGGCGGCGTGAGCGCGGTCGAGGCGAAGCTCGCCGAGCTGGGGCTGACCCTGCCGGAGGTCGTGCCGCCGCTGGCCGCCTACCAGCCGGCCGTGCAGAGCGGCGTGTACGTGTACACCGCCGGCCAGCTGCCGATGGTCGAGGGCAAGCTCCCCGTCACCGGCAAGGTGGGCGCCGAGGTCACCGCCGAGGAGGCCAAGAACCTGGCCCGCATCTGCGCCCTGAACGCCCTGGCGGCCGTGAAGTCCGTCGCCGGTGATCTGGACCGCATCGCGCGCGTGGTGAAGGTCGTCGGCTTCGTCGCCTCGGCGTCCGACTTCACGGGCCAGCCCGCCGTCCTCAACGGCGCCAGCGAGCTGCTCGGCGAGGTGCTCGGTGACAAGGGCGTGCACGCCCGCAGCGCGGTCGGTGTCGCGGTGCTGCCGCTGGACGCGCCCGTGGAGGTCGAGATCCAGGTGGAGCTCACCGAGGCGTGATCGCGCCGGTCGCGGGTCGGTGATCGTTCCCTCTCGAACATCCGCCCGCCACGGGATAGCCTCCGGCCATGGCGAACGGTCAGTGGTACCCCCCTCAGTGGCCGGACCGGATCCGCGCGCTCGCGGACGGCACCCTCACACCCGTGCCTCCCAAGCGCGCGGCCACCGTCATGCTCTTGAAGGACGGGCCGGACGGTCCGTCCGTGCACATGCTGCGCAGACGCGCCTCCATGGCCTTCGCCGGAGGCGCGTACGCCTACCCGGGCGGCGGCGTCGACCCGCGCGACGACGACCACCTCATCGGCTGGGCCGGCCCCACGCGCGCGTGGTGGGCCGACCGGCTCGGGACGGACGAGCGCGGCGCCCAGGCGATCGTCTGCGCGGCCGTACGGGAGATGTTCGAGGAGGCCGGTGTCCTGCTCGCCGGGGCCGGCCCGGACACGGTCGTCGGCGACACCACGGGCGAGGACTGGGAGGCCGACCGCGCGGCGCTCGTGGCCCGCGAGTTCTCCTTCGCAGAGTTCCTCGACCGCCGCGGCCTGGTGCTGCGCTCGGACCTGCTGGGCGCCTGGACGCGCTGGATCACCCCGGAGTTCGAGGAACGCCGCTACGACACCTGGTTCTTCGTCGCCGCCCTGCCCGTCGGTCAGCGCACCCGCGACGTCTCGACGGAGGCGGACCGCACGGTGTGGATCCGCCCGCTCGACGCGGCCGCCGGCTACGACAAGGGCGAGCTGCTGATGATGCCGCCGACGATCGCCACCCTGCGCCAGCTCCTGCCGTACGCCACGGCCGCCGAGGCGCTCGCCGCCGCCCCCGGCCGGGACATGACGCCGGTGCTGGCCCAGGCCCGCCTGGACGGCGACGAGATCGTGCTCTCCTGGCCGGGCCACGACGAGTTCACCAAGCACGTCCCCACGACGCAGACGCAGCCGCAGACACCGCACACCCCGACCGGTGGAGCCCCCGCATGACCGACGCAGCAGCCCTTCCCGGCCAGCCACGCGGCGGGGTCCTCTCCGGCCCCGCCACCGCGCGCGCGGTGAACGTGCTGGCGCCCAACGCCTCCGCGATGACCCTGGACGGCACCAACACCTGGATCCTCGCCGAGCCGGACTCCGACCTGGCCGTGGTGGTGGACCCGGGCCCGCTGGACGAGAGGCACCTCCGCGCGGTCGTCGACACGGCCGAACAGGCCGGCAGGCGCGTCGCCCTGACCCTGCTCACCCACGGCCACCCCGACCACGCCGAGGGCGCCGCCCGGTTCGCCGAACTGACCGGCACACGCGTGCGTGCCCTCGACCCTGCGCTGCGCCTCGGCGACGAGGGGCTGTCCGCGGGGGACGTCGTCGAGGTCGGCGGCCTGGAGCTGAGGATCGTACCGACGCCCGGGCACACCGCCGACTCGCTGTCCTTCCATCTGCCGGCCGACCGCGCGGTGCTGACCGGCGACACGGTCCTCGGACGCGGTACGACGGTCGTGGCACACCCCGACGGGCGGCTCGGGGACTATCTGGACTCCCTGCGCCGCCTGAGGTCCCTCACGGTCGACGACGGCGTGCACACCGTGCTGCCGGGCCACGGGCCGGTCCTGGAGGACGCGCAGGGCGTCGTGGAGTACTACCTCGCCCACCGCGCCCACCGGCTCGCCCAGGTCGAGACGGCCGTCGAGGACGGCTACCGCACGCCCGCGCAGATCGTCGCCCATGTGTACGCCGACGTGGACCGCTCCCTGTGGCCCGCGGCCGAGCTGTCGGTACGTGCCCAGCTCGACTACCTCGAGGAGCACGGCCTCATCTAGTCACCCGGCCTGGGCGTCTTCGTGCCGTGCACGCGCGTGTACTCCCGCGCAAGCCAGGGCCCCAGGTCGTCGACGTACGTCCGCAGGACGTCGGGGTCGGCGGTGGGCTCGTACCCGAGGACGGCCGCGGAGCGCAGCTGCTCGGCCCGCGCGGGGTAGTACCGGGCGAACGCCTCGGCCATCTCCCGCAGGTCGCTGGTCCAGCCGTTCCAGGCGGGCATGACGAGGGTGAAGCCGGTGCGCACCAGGTGCCGGGACAGGAACCGCACCAGGCGCCGGCGCTCCGCCTCCGTCGTGGCCGCGGAGACACGCTCCCGCCAGCGCGGCAGGAGCCGCACGAGATCGCCGTTGGTCTCGCGGGCCAGCCGCGAGTCGGGCCGGTAGCGCGGGAGGTACTCGGCGAGGTCCTCGCCGAGCAGCGGGGTGCACAGACACGCCACGAACCAGCCCAGGTCGAACGTCTCCAGGTCGCTCAGCAGCCGCGCCCGGCTGTACAGCAGTGTGCCGACGCCGTCGATCTGCGCGAACTCGCGGTCCAGAGCCTCCCCGAGCGCCTGTACGGCGTCCCGGTCGGCGTCCGCCGGTTCCTCGCGCAGCGCGACCAGCAGGTCCAGGTCGCTGCGGCCCACGCGCGCGGTGCCGCGCGGGACGGACCCGTAGAGGTAGGCGCTGTGCAGCCGGTCCCCGAGGACGTCCAGGAGCCGGTCGCGCGCGGCGGCCACGACGGGCCGGAACGCGTGCGGGACCCGCCCCAGGGAGCCCTCGCGCTCGATGTACCCCTGGGGGTCGAGGCCGGGGCGCCGCACCCCGGGGCCGACGCGGTGAACCGTTTCGGTCATGGGGCCACTGTGCCCCGGTCAGGACACAGTGGCAGCGCATTTTCAGCGCGGGCAGGCGAATGTCACCCGTCGTTCAGGCCGATGACACCCGCGGCCCGGCCGGGCCGACGGCTCAGCGGGAGCGCTTGGCCAGCCGCTCGACGTCCAACAGGATCACGGCCCGCGCCTCCAGGCGCAGCCAGCCGCGCTGCGCGAAGTCGGCGAGCGCCTTGTTGACCGTCTCGCGCGAGGCGCCGACCAGCTGGGCCAGCTCCTCCTGCGTCAGGTCGTGGACGACGTGGATGCCCTCCTCGGACTGCACGCCGAAGCGGCGCGAGAGGTCCAGCAGGGCGCGCGCGACACGGCCCGGGACGTCGGAGAAAACCAGGTCCGACATGGCGTCGTTGGTCTTGCGCAGCCGGCGGGCGACGGCCCGCAGCAGCGCGGCGGCCACCTCGGGGCGCGCGTTCAGCCAGGGCTGGAGGTCGCCGTGGCCGAGGCCCAGCAGCTTGACCTCGGTCAGCGCGGTGGCGGTCGCGGTGCGCGGGCCCGGGTCGAACAGCGACAGCTCGCCGATCAGCTCGCCGGGTCCTACGACGGCGAGCATGTTCTCGCGGCCGTCGGGCGAGGTGCGGTGCAGCTTGACCTTGCCCTCGGTCACCACGTAGAGCCGGTCGCCCGGGTCGCCCTCGTGGAACAGGGAGTCGCCCCGCGCCAGAGTCACCTCACTCATGGAGGCGCGAAGCTCCGCGGCCTGCTCGTCGTCGAGAGCAGCGAAGAGCGGGTTGCGCCGCAGAACGTCGTCCACGAGTTCTCTCCTTGTCGACCTGCTCAGGGGATCTTGTTCCCCCGGTGTACCAGGGGTCCGTGGTGCCCATTTTGCCGGACGGTCCAAACAGTGTGATCTGTCACAAGGATGCCGCACTGGTGTCCGCTGTTAAGCGGCAGGGGTCCAATTGGGGGCCGATCTTCAGGGTCCGGGGCGGATGTCGGTGCCGGGCCGTAGGCTGGCCGGGTGTCCAAATCGCCGGTGAGAGCGCAGGCCGAGGGGGCTGGGCGGATGGTTGTACGGCGGGATTCCGCTGTGGGCGAACAGGTCACTGACGGCGGTAGGAAAGCGGCAAAAGCGACGAAGAGGACGACGGTGGAGCGGGCGGCGGAACAGGCGGCGGCTGGAGAGAAGACGACGTCCGCGAAGAGGGCCACGGCGGCGAAGAAGGCGGCTCCCCCCGAGAAGGCTGTTCCGGCCAAGGCCGCCGCCGGAAAGAAGCCCGCCGCAGGGAACAAGGCCGCCGCAGGAAAGAAGGCCGCCGCCAAGAAGACGGCCCGCCCCGCCAAGGCCACCCCCGCGCTGAAGAAGACCACCGGCTCCGCCAAGAAGACACCCCCCGTCGTCGCCAAGAAGGCCACCGCCGCCGTGAAGGCCCCGCCCGCGAAGACGATCGCCGCGACTGCGCCCAAGGGCGAGTCGCGCACGGCGCTGGTCCGCAGGGCCCGCCGGATCGACCGGGAACTGGCCGAGGTCTACCCGTACGCCCACCCCGAGCTGGACTTCGAGAACCCCTTCCAGCTGCTGGTGGCCACCGTGCTGTCGGCGCAGACCACCGACCTCAGGGTCAACCAGACGACCCCGGCGCTCTTCGCGAAGTACCCCACCCCCGAGGACCTGGCCGTCGCGAACCCGGAGGAGGTCGAGGAGATCCTGCGCCCGACCGGGTTCTTCCGGGCCAAGACCAAGTCGGTCATAGGGCTGTCCAAGGGCCTGGTGGAGCAGTTCGGCGGGGAGGTGCCCGGACGGCTGGAGGACCTGGTCAAGCTGCCCGGCGTCGGCCGCAAGACGGCGTTCGTGGTGCTGGGCAACGCCTTCGGCCGGCCCGGCATCACCGTGGACACGCACTTCCAGCGGCTGGTGCGGCGCTGGCAGTGGACCGAGGAGACCGACCCCGACAAGATCGAGGCCGCCGTCGGCGCGCTGTTCCCCAAGAGCGACTGGACCGACCTCTCGCACCACGTGATCTGGCACGGCCGCCGTATCTGCCACGCCCGCAAGCCGGCCTGCGGCGCCTGCCCCGTCGCCCCGCTCTGCCCGGCGTACGGCGAGGGCGAGACCGACCCGGACAAGGCGAAGAAGCTCCTGAAGTACGAGAAGGGTGGCCTGCCCGGCCAGCGCCTGAACCCCCCGCAGTCCTACCTCGACGCGGGCGGCATCCCCGCGCCGCCGCTGGGGGCCGGATGAGGAGCCGTACGACGGGCACCCGACGAACGCGCCCGGTGTGGGAACGATCACGGCGGGTCCGGGCGTTGGAACGGGTGGAACGGGGGTGGCGATGACACGGGCAAGTCACACGCAGGGCGGTGCGGTCACGCTCAGCAAGGAGGGCCTGCCCGCCTGGCTGGAGCCGGTGGTGCACGCCGCGGAGACGGTGAAGCCGCTGCAGCTGAGCCGCTTCCTGCCGCCGGAGAACGGCTCGGGGCGGCAGTCGGCCGTGCTCATCCTGTTCGGCGAGGGCGCGCAAGGGCCCGAACTGCTGCTGATGGAGCGGGCGGGCTCGCTGCGCTCGCACGCCGGCCAGCCGTCCTTCCCCGGCGGCGCCCTGGACCCGGAGGACGGCGACCCGGCGACCGACGGCCCGCTGCGGGCGGCCCTGCGCGAGGCCGAGGAGGAGACCGGCCTCGATCCGTCCGGCGTCCAGCTGTTCGGCGTCCTGCCCCGGCTGTACATCCCGGTCAGCAGCTTCGTCGTCACTCCGGTCCTCGGCTGGTGGCGCGAGCCGAGCCCGGTCGGCGTCGTCGATCCGAACGAGACCGCGCGGGTCTTCACCGTGCCCGTGGCGGATCTCACGGATCCGGCCAACCGCGCCACCGCCGTCCACCCCAGCGGCCACAGAGGCCCGGCATTCCTGGTCGAATCGGCCCTCGTCTGGGGGTTCACGGCCGGTGTCATCGACCGCCTGCTGCACTTCTCCGGCTGGGAGCGCCCCTGGGACCGGGACAAGCAGGTCCCGCTCGACTGGCGCGCATGACAGGGTGGCCCACGTGCTGTGTTCTCCGGGAGCCGCGCCCGCATGCCGCCGTGCGGCGGGCCCTGCCCCCGGCCGGCCGGACGACCGGAGTGAGCGGAAGATGACGAGGCGAGGCCTGAAGCGGTGAACGTGCTGGACATCCTGTTGCTGGTCGCGGCCGTGTGGTTCGCGATCGTGGGCTACCGCCAGGGCTTCGTCGTCGGCATCCTGTCGGTGATCGGCTTCCTCGGCGGCGGCCTGGTCGCCGTCTACACCCTGCCCGTCATCTGGGACGCCCTCACCGACAACGCCGAGGTCAGCACGACCGCCGCCGTCGTCGCGGTCGTCGTCGTCATCGTCTGCGCCTCCATCGGCCAGGCCCTGACCACCCACCTCGGCAACAAGCTGCGCCGGTACATCACCTGGTCCCCGGCCCGCGCCCTGGACGCCACCGGAGGCGCCCTCGTCAACGTCGTGGCGATGCTGCTGGTCGCCTGGCTGATCGGCTCCGCCCTCGCGGGCACGACCCTGCCGACCCTCGGCAAGGAGGTCCGGAGCTCCAAGGTGCTGCTCGGGGTGTCCCGGGCGCTGCCG
Source organism: Streptomyces sp. NPDC096205 (assembly GCF_044763135.1). Classification (NCBI taxonomy): domain Bacteria; kingdom Bacillati; phylum Actinomycetota; class Actinomycetes; order Kitasatosporales; family Streptomycetaceae; genus Streptomyces; species Streptomyces sp. NPDC096205. The sequence continues at coordinate 617,664 of NZ_JBIWFS010000003.1, forward strand.
GCGCAGGCCGACACCTGGTTCGCGGACTTCTCCTCGGTCCTCGCGCAGAACGGCTTCCCGCAGGTCTTCAGCCCGTTCGCCAACGAGCCGATCACCGACGTACGGCCGCCGGACCCGGCGCTCGCCCGCAGTGCCGTGGCCGTGCGCGCCCAGCGCTCCATCGTGAAGGTGATGGGCACCGCGCAGAGCTGCGGCAAGGTCCTGGAGGGCACCGGGTTCGTCTTCGACGACCGCCGGGTGATGACCAACGCGCATGTCGTCGGCGGCGTCGACGAACCGACCGTCCAGATCGGCGGCGAGGGCCGCCGCTACGACGCCACCGTCGTCCTGTACGACTGGAAGCGCGACATCGCCGTCCTGGACGTGCCCGATCTCAGCGCGCCCGCCCTGAAGTTCACGTCGACCGACGCCGACAGCGGTGACGACGCGATCGTCGCCGGCTTCCCGGAGAACGGCTCGTACGACGTGCGCGCCGCGCGGGTGCGCGGGCGGATCCCGGCCAACGGGCCGGACATCTACCACCGCGGCACCGTCCGCCGTGATGTCTACTCGCTGTACGCGACCGTCCGCCAGGGCAACTCCGGCGGCCCGCTGCTCACCCCCGAGGGTGAGGTCTACGGCGTGGTCTTCGCGAAGTCCCTGGACGACGCCGACACCGGCTACGCCCTGACGGTGGACGAGATCGCGGAGGACATCACCAAGGGCCGTACGGCGACCCAGCAGGTGGACAGCGACAGCTGCGCGCTGTGAGACCCCGCGGGTCAGCCGCGGGGGTGGCGCAGGCGGACCGAGACCCAGCGGGCCCGGCGGCGCAGGATGCGCGGAATGCCCACCCGGAGGTCGGAGCCCGGCAGTTGCGGGGCACCTCCTCGGTGGGAGCTCAGGGAGTTGCCCGAGCGGCGGTTGCGTGCTGCGTCACTGTAGTCGTGCGTCCAGCCCATACCCCGACGTCTGCCCCCGCCCGAAGGTCGATAACCGCGCCCGTGCCCCCCAATTGGCCTATGCGGGCGGCAAGTGGCCGTTCGAGGGACAGGTGTTCCGCTTCCGGATACCGGGCGCAGCGGCGTGGTCACCCAGGCGTCATGAAACGTTCCGTCGGGCACAGCCCGTCCGGGTGACTTGAGGCCTCCCGAGGGCTGTCGGAACCCGGCCCTTTCAGCGGTCCGGCTCGGGGTCCTTCAGCCAGTTGATGAGCTCGGTGGAGAACGCCACCGGGTCCTCCTCGTGCGGGAAGTGCCCGAGCCCGTCGAACAGCCGCCAGCGGTACGGCGCCTCGACGTACTCGCCGGAGCCCGCCGCGCTGCGCGTGCGCAACACCGGGTCCAGCGAGCCGTGCAGATGCAGCGTCGGAACCCGCACGGGCCGCTTCATGCGCCGGTTGAACTGGATGCCGTCCGGCCGGGCCATCGAGCGCACCATCCAGCGGTACGGCTCGATGGAGCAGTGCGCCGTCGAGGGGATGCACATCGCCCTCCGGTACGTCTCCACCGCCTCGTCCTCCGGCAGCCGCGGGCCGGACCAGTCCCGGATCAGCCGCCCGACCAGCGCCCCGTCGTCGGCGACGAGCTGCCGTTCGGGAATCCAGGGCCGCTGGAAGCCCCAGATGTAGGAGCTCGCGGTGGTCTGCTTGACGTCGGCGAGCATGGCCGAGCGCCAGCGCCGCGGATGCGGCATGGAGGCCACCGCCAGCCGGCGGATGAGCTTGGGCCGCATCACGGCCGCCGTCCAGGCCAGATAGCCGCCGAGGTCGTGGCCGACGAGCGCGGCGTCGGGCTCGCCGAGGGAGCGGATGACGCCGGTGACGTCGAGGGCGAGGTTGGCGGGGTCGTAGCCGCGCGGGGTGCGGTCGCTGCCGCCGACGCCGCGCAGGTCCATGGCGACCGCCCGGAACCCGGCGTCGGCGAGCGCGGTCAGCTGGTGCCGCCAGGTCCACCAGAACTGGGGGAAGCCGTGCAGCAGCATCACGAGCGGGCCGTCGCCGAGCTCCGCGATGTGGAAGCGCGCGCCGTTGGCGGCGACCTCGCGGTGCGTCCAGGGCCCGTCGGGTCGTACGACCGAGGCGGGCGTGAGCGGGGAAGTGGCGGGGTCCGTCATGACGACGAGCGTGCCACAGCCTCGATGGCCGCGGGCTCCCGATCCTGGGGCAGCTCGGGCCGCGGGTGCGGCTTGGCCTTCTGCAGCACGGCCGCCGACTCCTTCATCGACGCGGCGACCTTCTGCGGGCCCTTGCTCTTGGAGGCCTTCTTCGCGAAGAGCACACCGATCAGCGCCAGGACGACCGCGACCAGGACGTTCGCCGCGAAGGACAGCAGGAAGCAGATCGCGAGGTTCCAGTGGCTCCAGGTGCGGATGCCGTAGGCCAGGGCGAAGTTGAGCATCGGCAGGGAGAAGATCAGCACCGCGCCGGCCACCGAGAACGCCCCGCCGCTCATCGCGCCGCGCTTGACGTCCTGCTTCAGCTGCGCCTTGGCCAGCGCGATCTCGTCGTGCACCAGCGCCGACAACTCGGTCGTCGCGGAGGCGAACAACTGGCCGATGCTGCGTTCGGCGCCGACCGGGCTGCCGTCGGGTGCGCTCATCGCGGTCTCCCTCTTGTGATCTGACTGGGACTGAGTGCCGTGTTTTTTTGTACCGTCCCGTCAGATCATGCCGGACGGTCCTCCTCCTCGCCTGCCCCGCCCATCACTTCGGCACGCCGCGCGGCGGCCTTCTCCTCCGCGATCCTGCGATGTTCGGCCGCCTTGCGCTCGTGGATCGCGGCCATACGAAGGTGATAGGCCGGGTCGTCCTGCTCGTAGATGTCCGGAATGCCGTCGAGGTCCTCGTCCCGCTCCTCGGCCTCGTACAGGCGCTGGTACTTGCCGTTGCGTATCTTCAGCAGGACCGTGGCCAGGCTCGCCGCGATCAGCGAGCCGACCAGGACGGCGGCCTTGACCTCGCCCGTCAGCGTCGCGTCGTCCTCGAAGGCCAGCTCGCCGATGAGCAGTGAGACGGTGAACCCGATGCCCGCCAGGGTGGCCACCGCGAAGACGTCGGCCCACTGGAGGTCCTCGCTGAGGGACGCCCTGGTGAAGCGGGCGGTCAGCCAGGTGCCGCCGAAGATGCCGAGCGTCTTGCCCACGACCAGCCCGAGCACGACACCGAGGGTCTCCGGCCGGGTGAACACCTCGCCCAGCGCGCCGCCCGACACCGACACACCTGCGCTGAACAGCGCGAACAGCGGTACGGCGATGCCCGCCGACAGCGGTCGTACGAGATGCTCGATCCGCTCGCCCAGGGAGTGCTCCTCGCCCTCGCGAGGGGTGCAGCGCAGCATCAGGCCCATGGCCACGCCCGCGATGGTCGCGTGGATGCCGCTGTTGTACATCAGGGCCCAGATCACCAGCGCCAGCGGTACGTAGACGTACCAACCCCGTACGCCCTTGCGCAGCAGCAGCCAGAAGACGACGAGGCCGGCCAGCGCGCCGCCGAGCGCCGCGAAGTCGATCGTCTCGGTGAAGAAGACCGCGATGATCAGGATGGCGAACAGGTCGTCGACGACGGCGAGCGTGAGCAGGAAGGCCCGCAGGGCGCTCGGCAGAGAGCTGCCGATGACCGCGAGCACCGCGAGCGCGAAGGCGATGTCGGTGGCGGTCGGCACGGCCCAGCCCTTGAGTGAGCCGTCGCCGGCGGCGTTGGTGAGGGCGTAGACCAGCGCGGGCGCCGCCATGCCGCACAGCGCGGCCACGACGGGCAGGGCGGCGGCCTTGGGGTCGCGCAGGTCTCCGGCGACGAGCTCGCGCTTGAGCTCGATGCCGGCCACGAAGAAGAAGATCGCGAGGAGTCCGTCGGCGGCCCAGTGCGCGACGGAGAGGTTCAGGCCGAGGGCCCCGGGGCCGAAGTGGTGGTGCGAGACGCTCTCGTAGCTGTCGTGCAGCCCGGGGACGTTCGCCCAGATCAGCGCGGCGATCGCGGCGATCAGCAGCAGCACGCCGCCGACGGTCTCGGTGCGCAGCGCCTCCGCCACATAGCGCCGCTCGGGCAGGGACAGCCGTCCCAGGACCTTGCGAGGGGTGGTGTTGCGGGGCGCGGCCACGGCGGGGACCTCCGGTCGGTGGGCAGGACAGAGCGACTGCCGACCAGACTTCCCGGCGCACCTTTGTTTAGTTTACCTAAGATGCGCCGGGCCGCTCGCTGGAACGGGGTGTCAGTCCTCGCTGGGCGCCGCCGGGAGCTTTGCCTGGATGAGGTCCATGACGGTGGAGTCGGTGAGGGTCGTGACGTCTCCGAGCTGCCTGTTCTCGGCGACGTCGCGCAGGAGGCGGCGCATGATCTTGCCGGAGCGGGTCTTCGGCAGTTCGCCCACCGGCAGGATCCGCTTGGGCTTGGCGATCGGGCCGAGGGTGGCGCCGACGTGGTTCCGCAGCTCGGTGATCAGGTCCTCGGTCTCCGCTGCCGTGCCGCGCAGGATGACGAAGGCGACGATGGCCTGGCCGGTGGTCTCGTCGGCGGCGCCGACGACGGCGGCTTCGGCGACGGAGGGGTGGGAGACGAGGGCGGACTCGACCTCGGTGGTGGAGATGTTGTGGCCGGAGACGAGCATGACGTCGTCGACGCGGCCCAGGAGCCAGATGTCGCCGTCGTCGTCCTTCTTCGCGCCGTCACCGGCGAAGTACTTGCTCTCGAAGCGTGACCAGTAGGTGTCGAGGAAGCGCTGGTCGTCGCCCCAGATGGTGCGCAGCATGGACGGCCACGGCTCGGTCAGCACCAGGTAGCCGCCTCCGCCGTTGGGCACCTCGTTGGCCTCGTCGTCGACGACGGTCGCCGAGATGCCGGGCAGCGGGGTCTGGGCGGAGCCGGGCTTGGTGTCGGTGACGCCGGGCAGCGGGGAGATCATCATCGCGCCGGTCTCGGTCTGCCACCAGGTGTCCACGATCGGGGTGCGGTCGGCGCCGATGTGCTTGCGGTACCAGATCCACGCCTCGGGGTTGATCGGCTCGCCCACCGAGCCGAGCACGCGCAGGCTGGACAGGTCGAACTTCGCGGGGATGTCGTCGCCCCACTTCATGAACGTGCGGATCGCGGTGGGCGCGGTGTACAGGATGGAGACCTTGTACTTCTGCACGATCTCCCAGAACCGGCCCTGGTGCGGGGTGTCCGGCGTGCCCTCGTACATGACCTGGGTGGCGCCGTTGGCGAGCGGTCCGTAGACGATGTAGGAGTGCCCGGTGACCCAGCCGACGTCGGCGGTGCACCAGTAGACGTCGGTCTCCGGCTTGAGGTCGAAGACGGCGTGGTGGGTGTAGGCGGTCTGGGTGAGGTAGCCGCCGGAGGTGTGCAGGATGCCCTTCGGCTTACCCGTCGTGCCGGAGGTGTAGAGGATGAACAGCGGGTGCTCGGCCTCGAACGCCTCGGGGGTGTGCTCGGGGGACTGGCGGGCGACGATGTCGTCCCACCACACGTCCCGGCCCTCGGTGAAGGCGACGTCCTGGCCGGTGCGGCGCACGACGAGGACATGCTCGACGTTGTCGGTCTTCGTCAGCGCCTCGTCCACGGCCGGCTTGAGCGCGGAGGGCTTGCCGCGCCGGTAGCCGCCGTCGGCGGTGATGACGACCTTGGCGTCTGCGTCCTTGATACGGGTGGCGAGCGCGTCCGCCGAGAACCCGCCGAAGACGACGGAGTGGGCTGCGCCGATGCGGGCGCAGGCCAGCATCGCGACGGCCGTCTCGGGGATCATCGGCATGTAGACGGCGACCCGGTCGCCCTTGCGGACACCCAGCTCCAGCAGCGCGTTGGCCGCCCTGGACACCTCGTCCTTGAGGTCGGCGTAGGTGAGGGCGCGGCTGTCGCCGGGCTCGCCCTCGAAGTGGATGGCGACCCGGTCGCCGTTCCCGGCCTCCACATGCCGGTCCACGCAGTTGTAGGCGACGTTCAGCTCGCCGTCCTGGAACCACTTCGCGAACGGCGGGTTGGACCAGTCCAGGGTCTCGGTCGGTTCCTTGGCCCAGGTCAGGCGCCGGGCCTGCGCGGCCCAGAAACCGAGCCTGTCAGCCTTGGCCTGCTCGTACGCCTCCGCGGTGACATTGGCATGCGCGGCCAGGTCAGCGGGCGGCGCGAACCTGCGCTCCTCTTTGAGCAGGTTGGCCAGGCTTTCGTTGCTCACGACATCTCCCTTTCCCAGGGTGTCCGTTGTGTCCCAGGCCACAGCTCATCAGACCCGAGGGTCCGCTGACAAGGGTCGACCGAAAATTGGTTTAGACCTGTGAGGAACCGGGTGCCGACCGCGGCGTCGATCTCGGCGCGGGTGCTGATGCGGGCCCGCTCTCGATCTCGGTCTCGCTCTCGCGCTGGGTCTTGCACTCGGTCCCGCACTCGGTCCTGCACGTGGTCGGTCGGTCTCGGGGGTGATCTTGTGGCCGGGCCCGTCCGATCGTTCCCACGGAGGGCCCGGCCCCCAGGTTCAGGCAGGTGCCGTCATGTAACGGCCCTCACACGCCTCACACCGGGCTGCGCAACTCCTCGGTGCCCGCCACATGGTCGAACAGCTCACCTCCCTCGGCCCCCGTGAGCAGGTAGGCCTGGGCCTCGCCCACGTGGAAGTACATCCCGTGCAGCTCCAGCGCCCCGCGCCGCAGCGCCTGCGCCACCGACTCATGGGCGCGCAGATGCTCCAACTGCTGGACGACGTTGGTCAGGCACAACTGCTCGACCGCGTCGGCCGCCGCCCGCCCCGCCAACCGCGCCCAGGGTCGAGCGTCGTCCGCCATGCGCTCCAGGCTCGGCAGGCCATGCCTCAACCACCGCTTGAGCGGGGTCTGAGCCCCTCCCGGCTCGGAGTTGAGCAGCGCCTGCATGGCGCCGCACCCCGAGTGCCCGCACACCGTGATGGACCGCACCTTCAGCACGTCCACCGCGTACTCGATCGCGGCCGCCACCGAGTCGTCCCCGCTCTCCGCCCCCGGCAGCGGCACGAGGTTGCCCACGTTGCGCACCACGAACAGGTCACCCGGACCACTGGAGGTGATCATCGAGGTGACCACCCGCGAGTCGGCACACGTCAGGAACAACTGCGCCGGCCGCTGTCCCTCCCGAGCCAGCCGCGCCAACTCCTTACGCACCAGGGGAGCGGTGTTGCGCTGGAACGCGGTGATACCGCGAACGAGCTGATGCTGACCGGGCTTTGGAGTGGGGGCGGTGGTGGCTGGGATGTGCCCGTGGGTGGGGTGGTGGCTGGCGTGGGTGTTGTTCGGGTGCGGGGGGTGGGGGGCTCGGGGGCTGTGGTCGCTGTGCGGGTCGTGGGTGTCCGGGCGGTCGTGCTCCTGGCTCGGGTCGTGGGAGTCCGGGTGGGCGTGGTGCTTGCGCACGTCGTTGGTGGTGGGGTGGACGTGCTGATCGTTCGGGTCGTGGGCGGTCGCGTGACCGTGCTGATCGTTCGGGTCGTGGGCGGTCGCGTGACCGTGCTGATCGTTCGGGTCGTGGGCGGTCGCGTGACCGTGCTGGTCGCTCGGGTCGGGTGTGGTCGCGTGGGTGTGCTGGTCGCTCGGGTCGGGTGTGGTCGCGTGGGTGTGCTGACTGCTCAGGCCGTGGGTGTCCGGGTTGGCGTGTTCCTGTCTCGGGTTGTGGGTGCCCGGACGGGCGTTGTCGTCGAGGCTGTCGTCAGGGTCGCGGAGGTCTTGGCGGCCGTGCCGGTCGAGGTCGAGATCGAGGTGGCCGGCAGGGGCGTTCGGGCCGTCCTGCCTGCCCCGACTGTTGCGGTCACCCTGCCGCGCAGGACTGTTGGTGCCGTCCTGTCCGGCAGAGCCACTGCGGCTGTCTCGCACGTCGGCGGCGATGCCGTGCGCGGCACCCGGCGCAGGCCCGTCGGTCCGGGGTGGCTGTCCGCTGGGACGGGCGGACAACTGGTCCTGGGCGTGGCCCACATCGGCGTCGGTGTCGGGTGTGTGGCCCGCGTCCGACACGGGGTCTCCGTCAGCAGCCCCTTCTGCCGGGCTGTCGCACTGGTGGTTGCGCCAGGGCGTCCAGGGGCGGCAGCGGCAGGCGGCGGGGTCGGCCGGGGCTTCCCCCTCGCCGGAGCCCTCGGCCTCGCCGGACTCGGCGAGGACGGCGGGTTCGGCGATACGGACTGCGGCACGGCGGCCGGTCAGCTCGACGGTGCCTCCGTGGGCGGTGTGCGAGGTCTGCCAGTCCTGCAGTGACTCGTAGGCCGCGTGGTCCATGAACGAACCGTCCAACTCCACGACGACCTGGGCGCCTTGGGGTACGAGATGCAGGGCACGGCTGAGCCGCGGTACCGCGAGAAACGTCAACTGACCTCTTACATGTACGTGATGGACTCCTTCCTTCTCGTCGTGCGTGATGCGGGTGCGAGTGAGGCGGTTGAGGGCGACGGCCACAGCCACGGCGACGCCGAGCGCCACGCCCTCGAGGACTCCGAGGAACACCACGCCGGCGGTCGTGACGGCGTACACCGGTGCCTCTCGGTGTCGAGTCACCGTGCGGATGTGGTGCAGGGACACCATCTGGATGCCGACGGCCATCACCAGGGCGGCGAGCGAGGCGAGCGGGATGAGCTCCAGGATCGGGACCATCAGCAGCGCGGCGACTACTACGAGAACGCCGTGCAACACCGTGGAGTTCCGGCTGACGGCACCGGCTTGCACATTCGCCGAACTCCGCACCGCCACCCCTGCGACGGGCAGTCCGCCGAGGGCTCCCGAGACGATGTTGGCCGCGCCCTGCCCGAGCAGTTCACGGTCCAGGTCGGACCGGGCGATACGGGGGGCGCGACCGCCGGAGGGGGCTGCGGGGCGGGGCTTGAGGGCGGCGCTGCGGGGAGGGGAAGCGGCATCGGATGCGGGGCGTCCTTCCGCGTCCGGTCCTGTGCGGGCCTCGGAACCGGGCTCGCTGCAGGACTCCGCGCCGCTGGTAGCACCCCCGCCACGCGTCTCCGCGCGGGCGGCCGCAGCCCCCCGCGCCGCGGCCAGCTTGTCCACGGCGACCGCGCCCAGCAGTGACTGCACGCTGCACACCAGCGTGATGGTGAGAACGGCGGCGGCGATGCCGGTCACCGGGCCTTCGGGCATTCCGGCCAGGGCGTGGCTGCTCCAGGACGGCAGCTCGACCTTGGGCAGGCTGAGGGCGGTGAGTGAGGCGGTGGCGGTGGCGCCGGCGACGGCGATGAGCGGGGCCGGGATCGTGCGCAGCAACTGTCCCGCCCGGCCCGGGATCCGGGGCCACAGGAACAACAGCGCGAGGGTGAGGGCGCTCATCGTGACGGCAGCGGGGTGCACGCGAGCCAACTGAGCGGGCAGGCCGACGAGGTTGGCGAGCACCGAGCTCTGCGGGGTGCCGCCGAGGACGATGTGCAGCTGGGCGACGGCAATGGTGACGCCGATGCCGGCGAGCATGCCGTGGACGATCGCAGGGCTGACGGCGAGTGCCGTGCGGGCCACCCGCAGTCGGCCCAGGAGTAGTTGGGTGAAGCCGGCGAGGACGGTGATGGCGCAGGTGGTGCGCCAGCCGTACTGATGGATGAGGTCGGCGGTGACGACCGTGAGACCGGCGGCCGGCCCGCTGACCTGGAGCGGCGAGCCCCCGATGAGGCCGGCCACCACTCCGCCGACGGCGGCGGCGACGAGGCCCGCCTGGAGCGGGGCGTCGGTGGCCAGGGCGATGCCCAGGGACAGGGGCAGGGCGATCAGGAAGACCGCGATCGAGGCGGACACATCGGCGCCGGCGATACGGAAGCGGCGGCGCTGCGGGTCCGTCGGCGGGCTGTGCGGCGGGTGGGCCCGCTGGGCAAGGGCGCCGGAGTCGGCGTGCTTTTCCATGGGCCCTGAGGCGGCAGCCCCCGTGGGCGTGGGGGCCTTCTCCCCTCGGGACGGGGGCTTTTGCGAGGGATCGTAGGACTGCGTGTGCGTGGGGACGCTGGCTGACATGTTCCCGTCTCCTCCGGGGCGGCGCGGTCGCGTAACAGGTGGTCCCCGCCGGGCGGCGGGGTCGGGTCGCGGCCGTGGGTCACGGCGTGCAGCGGCGGGATGGATCAACGTTCTGAATCAACGGTCGGTAAACAGATCGTAATGCAGAGTAAAGGCCCAGCATGGATTTTCGACGCAAATGGGCTAATGCATCCCTCCAATGAGTGAAGTGCTCTTTTTATCGGCTTGTCGTACTTATTCCTTCTCGGCCCCGTGCGACGTTGGCGGCGCTGTCGGCTCGCCCGGCACATCACCTCGTCGAGGTCGTCACCAGCGTTGCCCCGAGAGAAGGAAGAAGGTGGGCGCATGGCCGCCAACCAGAGGATCGCCGCGGGCGCTGTGGCCGTCGCGGCCTGTGCCGCGTCACTGGCCGGTTGCGCGACCGGCAACGACCATTCCGAGGGAGGGGCCTCCGGGCCGCAGAAGGCGAAGCCGGCCCCGGCGCCCAAGAGCCTGGTCCGCCTCATCGGCGACGGCTCCACCGCGTACACCGGCGCGCAGCCGCATCTGCCACGGCCCGAGCGCCTGAAGCCCGGTCAGAAACCGCCGCAGTTCGTGGTGTTCTCCTGGGACGGCGCGGGCGAGGACAGCCAGCGCCTGTTCTCCCACTTCCGCAAGGTCGCCAAGGACAACAACGCCACGATGACCTACTTCCTCAGCGGCGTGTACATGCTCCCGGAAGTCAAGCGCGACCTCTACAAGCCGCCGCAGCACTCCCCGGGCCGTTCCGACATCGGCTTCAACGACGAGCAGGGCATCGCCGACACCGTCAAACAACTGCGCCTGGCATGGATGGAGGGCAACGAGGTCGGCACCCACTTCAACGGCCACTTCTGCGGCAAGGGCGGCGGTGTGGGCGAGTGGTCGGTCGAGGAGTGGAAGGACGAGATCGCCCAGGCCAAGCACTTCGTGAAGACCTGGAAGACCAACACGGGCATGTCGAAGGCGGCCCCGCTGCCCTTCGACTACGACAAGGAGCTCATCGGCGCCCGCACCCCCTGCCTGGAGGGCCAGAGCAACTTCCGCAAGGCCGCCCGCGAACTCGGCTTCCGCTACGACACCAGCGGGGTCAACAACCAGTTGTGGCCCGGCAAGTCGGAAGGGCTGTGGGACCTATCCATGCAGCTGGTGCCCTTCCCCGGTCACTCCTTCGAGCAGCTCACCATGGACTACAACTTCATGGTCAACCAGTCCGGCACCACAACCCAGGGCGACCCGGACAAGTACAAGTTCTGGGGCGACCAGATGCGCGACGGCCTGCTCGCCGGCTTCCGGCGGGCCTACGAGGGCAACCGCGCACCCCTGATCATCGGCAACCACTTCGAGTCCTGGAACGGCGGCACCTACATGCGCGCCGTCCAGGAGGTCATCGAGCGGGTGTGCACCAAGTCCGACGTGCGCTGCGTGTCCTTCCGGCAGCTCGCCGACTGGCTGGACGCGCAGGACCCGAAGACGCTCGACAAGCTGCGGGCCCTGGACGTCGGCGAGGCCCCGAAGCAGGGCTGGGCGTCCTACCTGTCGGGCCGCCCGGCCCCGGCCCCGAAGGGCGTACCGGGAGCACCGGCCGTACGGCAGTAGCGGCGGCGCCCGGCAGGGCCGAGGTCACGCGGGCTGTGTGACGCTCTCGCCGAGCACGAAGCCGGGGTCGACCTGCGCCGCCAGGTCGGCCCCGGTGCGCTCGTTGCCCCACGACTGGGCGTTCTTGACGTGGAAGTGGACCATCTGTCGCGTGTAGCGCTCCCAGTCACGTCGCCCGTACGTGGTGTCGGCGGCGGTCTGCAGGGTGCTCAGCGCCTGGCGGTTGGTGTCCTCCAGGAGGTCGAACCGGGGCGGCCGGCCCTTCTCCATGGCGCGCACCCAGTCGGAGTGCCCCACCGTCACGAGCAGGTCCTCGCCGACCTCGGCGCGCAGGAAGTCGAGATCGTCGGAGCCTTGCACCTTGTTGCCGACGACCCTCAGCTCGACGCCGAAGTCACGGGCGTACTCCTTGTACTGGCGATAGACGGAGACCCCCTTCCGGGTCGGTTCGGCGACGAGGAACGTCATGTCGAAGCGGGTGAACATGCCCGAGGCGAAGGAGTCCGAGCCTGCCGTCATGTCGACCACGACGTACTCGTCGGGGCCGTCGACGAGGTGGTTCAGGCACAGCTCCACCGCTCCGGTCTTGGAGTGGTAGCAGGCGACCCCCAGGTCGGCGTCCGTGAAGGGGCCGGTGACCATCAAACGGACGGCGCCCCCGTCGAGTTCCACGGGGCGGGCACAGGCGTCGTAGACGGGGTTGCTCTCGCGCACCCGCAGCAGCCGTGAGCCCTCGCCCGGCGGAGTCGTCTTGATCATCGTCTCGGCGGAGGCGATGCGCGGGTTGCTGCCGCGCAGATAGTCCTTGATCAGAGGGAGCCGGTCGCCCATCGCGGGCAGGGCGGCGGCCTCGGCCTCGTCGAGGCCCAGCGCGGCGCCCAGATGCTGGTTGATGTCGGCGTCGACCGCGATGACCGGTGCTCCGGTGGCCGCCAGGTGGCGGATGAACAGGGAGGACAGGGTCGTCTTGCCGCTGCCGCCCTTCCCGACGAAAGCAATTTTCATGTTCAGTAAGCGTAGTGGCGCAGGGGCATCCGCGGGGGCCCGGACGTGAAGAAGACCACTCCTTCGTGGGGCGCGTGCGCCGGTTGCGTACTGTCGTACCCATGAGTACGACAGGCGCGACCGCAGATCCGCTCGCGGCCCTGGGCGCACTGCCCGGCGTGGCCGACTCCGTCGAATCCGTGCGCAAGGCCGTGGACCGGGTCTACGGCCACCGGGTCATGCGTCGCCGCAGCACCGAGATCACCTCCGAGGCGGCGCTGCGCGGCGCGCGCGGTTCGGCGGCGCTGTCCGGCGCGGACTGGGCTCTGGAGGAGGTGCGCCGGCGCACCGACTTCAGCGGCGACGACGAGGCACGCGTGATGGGTGGCGCCCTGCGGCTCACCGCCGAGGCGGGACAGTTGCTGTCCATCTGGCGGCAGTCGCCGCTGCGGGTGCTGGCCAGGCTGCACCTGGTGGCGGCGGCGGACGACGCGGACCGCGCGGGGCGTCCGCGCCTGGCGGGCGAGCCCGTCGACGAGCCGCTGGTAGAGCTGCCGCTGCCGAACGCCGACGAGGTCTCCGCTCGTCTGGAGGGGCTGTCCGAGCTGATCGTGGCGGGAAGTGCGGCTCCGGCGCTGGTCACGGCGGCCGTGGTGCACGGGGAGCTGATGGCGCTGCGCCCCTTCGCCTCGCACAACGGCCTCGTCGCGCGTGCGGCCGAGCGGATCGTGCTGATCGGCAGCGGCCTCGACCCCAAGTCGGTCTGTCCGGCCGAGGTCGGCCACGCCGAGCTGGGCCGCGCGGCCTATCTGGCGGCGCTCGACTGCTATGTGTCCGGCACCCCCGAGGGCATGGCGGCCTGGATCGCCCACTGCGGCAAGGCGGTCGAGCTGGGTGCGCGCGAGTCGACCGCGGTGTGCGAGGCGCTGCAGCGCGGTGCCGCGTAGACACTGTGGCGTGAAACAGGCCCGCGCGCGGGGCATGAAAAAGGCCCCTCAAAAAGGGGCCTCACAGGGTTGCGGCGGTACGAGTCCTCGTACCGCCGCTGGCATGTTCACCCGGTTACCAAGCGTCCTCGAATGTCGCCCATCAGGTCGGGGACTTTGCTCGACCTGGTGCGGCTGGCCCGTAATCGACGGGTCGACGTCGCGTGGGTGCCGGGTGTCCATGCTCGGTCCGTGGGGCCAAATGCGTATTGAAGGTGATCCTCGCGGATGTCCTTGGTCTCGCGGGCCGTTGTCTCCTTTGTACTCCAGGTCACGAGTAAGCGGAAGTGCTGGACGTACTTCTTTACTTTTAGGTTCAAACAGGAGGGAAACGGACGCAGGTTGGGAGGGCTGCGAGTCGTCCCCGGTCAGGCCGTCGCCGCGCGGCGACGGCTGGCGTACCAGACGAGCCCCGCGGTGGCCGCCGCGGCACCGATCGCCGCGGCCGCGACGAGCGCCGGACGCGGCGGTACGGAGAAGGCGGGCAGCCGCTGCTTGAGCCGCACGGGCCGGTGGAAGTCCAGAACCGGCCATCCGCGCGCGAGTGCCTCGCGACGCAGCGCGCGGTCGGGGTTGACGGCGTGCGGGTGGCCCACGGCCTCCAGCATCGGCAGGTCGGTCGCCGAGTCGCTGTAGGCGTAGCAGCGTGAAAGGTCGTAGCCCTCGGACTCCGCCAGCTCGCGGATCGCCTCCGCCTTCGTGGGGCCGTAGGCGTAGTACTCCACCTCTCCGGTGAAGCAGCCGTCGTCCCCTACGACCATCCGGGTGGCGACCACGCGGTCCGCGCCCAGCAGCTCGCCGATCGGTTCGACGACCTCCGCTCCGGAGGTGGAGACGATCACGACGTCGCGGCCGGCGATGTGGTGCTCCTCGATGAGGGAGGCGGCCTCGTCGTAGATGATCGGGTCGACGATGTCGTGCAGGGTCTCGGCGACGATCTCCTTGACCTGCTGGACGTTCCAGCCGCGCACCATCCTGGAGAGGTACTCGCGGGTCCGTTCCATCTGGTCGTGGTCCATGCCGCCCACGAGGAAGACGAACTGGGCATATGCGGTACGCAAGGCGGCCCGGCGGTTGATCAGACCGCCTTGGTAGAACGACTTGCTGAACGTGAGCGTGCTCGACTTCGCAATGACCGTCTTGTCCAGGTCAAAGAAGGCGGCTGTGCGGGGCATCGAGTGGTTTTCCACGACCCAGAGCATAGGCGCAGCCCATTCGGCGTAAGGTGGGGCGTGTGGGTTTGCCTGAGAAGGCTCTCGGGTACACCATGGAAGTCACGGATCGTTCGCGACCGTGCTAACCCGGTCCGACTCCTCCCCCCCCGAGTCGGCCGTGGGGACGACCCCCGCTCTCCCCCCCGGCGGGGGTCGTCGCATGTCCGGGTGGGTTTTCTCCTTCTGTACGCGGCTGTCGGGCCGCATCGAGGCGGCTGCGGCCGCCTTTTCGGCATGCCCATGATCGGTCACTGTGGGTAGCTGTCGGACTCCTCTGCGGAACTCGCACAGGAGATGGTGCAGGGGTCACCGGTATGGGTGACGGCGATATTCACAGCCCCGCTGTTGTCCACAGTTATTGACCAAGATCCACAAGTTTTCCGGGCTCGCTGCACCGTGATTCCAGCGCGCCCCGATCGCGGCGAGTTCGTGACCCTCTCCCGTTTGTCGGACGCGTTTGGCCGGTTTCTTCCGGCCGCTCATATGGAGGGCCATCCACCGGTTCTTCACACGGATGAGAAACGCGTGGCCGCAGGGGCCGCGCGGGACACGCAGCGAAGGGGGAAGTCACGCCATGACCGATGTCGTCACCCACGATCCACCGTCCGCCGCCGGAGGCCGGCAGAACGGACCGCTCATCGTCACCGAGGACCCGCATCTGCTGGACGACCTGCTCCGGCTGTGCGCGGCCGCCGGCGCCACGCCCGAGGTCCATCCCTCGGTGCCCGAACGCCGTGGCGGCTGGGAGGCCGCACCGCTCGTCCTCGTCGGCGACGACGCCGCCCGCCGGGTGCGCGGGGCCGCCCGCAGACGCGGAGTCGTGCTGGTCGGCCGGGATCAGGACGACCCCGGCGTCTGGCGGCGCGCCGTCGAGATCGGCGCCGACCACGTGCTGATGCTCCCCGACGGCGAACAGTGGCTCGTGGACCGCATCGCCGACGTCGCCGAGGGCGTCGGCCGGCCCGCCCTGACCGTCGGTGTGATCGGCGGACGCGGCGGCGCCGGAGCCTCCACGCTCGCGTGCGCGCTCGCCGTCACCTCGGCGCGCGAAGGCGTACGCACCCTGCTCGTGGACGCCGATCCGCTCGGCGGCGGACTCGACGTACTGCTCGGCGGCGAGACCACCGAGGGCCTGCGCTGGCCCGCCTTCGCCGGTTCACGCGGACGGGTCGGCAGCGGCGCCCTGGAGGAGTCGCTGCCCGAACTGCACTCGCTGCGGGTGCTCAGCTGGGACCGGGGTGACCGCGTCGCCGTACCGCCGCAGGCCGTCCGCGCGGTGCTCGCCGCTGCCCGGCGCCGGGGCGGCACGGTCGTCGTCGACCTGCCCCGCCGCTTCGACGAAGGCGTCGCCGAGGCCCTCGCCCAGCTGGATCTGGCCGTGCTGGTGGTGCCCGCCGAACTGCGCGCCCTCGCCGCGGCCGGACGTGTGGCCTCCGCCTTCGGCATGGTCCTGCGCGACCTACGGGTCGCCGTCCGCGGCCCCTACGCCCCCGGACTCGACGCCCGCGAGGTCGCCCGCCTCCTCGGGCTCCCCCTGGTCGGCGAGGTCCCCGTCGAGCCCGCACTCCTGCGCCCCACCGGCGGCAAGACTCCGCCCGGCGCGGGCGGCCGCGGCCCCTTGGCCCGCTTCTGCAAGGAGTTCTGGGAGCGGGCCCTGATCGAGGTGAGGGCGGCATGAGGGCGCATACGGGGTCTGGGGAGCCCGTGCTGGCCGAGCACGTACGACGACCGAGTGACGGTGGGGTCGGGGCGAGGGCCGCGCTATGGGGAGGGGTACGGCAACCGGAGCCGAGCGGGGACGAGTTGTGGACCGGGTCGCCGGAACGCGTTGGGCCATTGGGCGGGAGCGGCAGCGGGCCGGCCGGCGTATGGCGGTCAGGTGAGATCCCCGGCGGCCTGCGGCCGGCCGAGAACCGCGGTGAGTTGCGTGGCGGCCTGGGGCCCGCCGGGATCCGCGGTGAGCTGCGTGGCGGTCTGAGGCCGGCCGAGAACCGCGGTGAGTTGCGTGGCGGCCTGGGGCCCGCCGGGATCCGCGGCGAGCTGAGTGGCGGCCTGGGACCACCTGAGGACCGAAGCGAGCCGCGCCACGGACCGGCATCGGTCGAGGTCGGTGAAGAGCCGGCAGGCGTTACGCGGTCGGTCGGCAGCGGCGGTGGACTCACCCCTGGGTTGCTCGATGGCGTGCGGCGGCGGCTCGCCGAGAGCGGGGCCGAGCCGACTCCCGCGCGCGTGGCACAGGCGTTGCGGGAGCAGGGGCGGGTGCTCGGAGACGCCGAAGTGCTGGGGGCGGCCGAGCAGTTGCGGCGCGAGTTGATCGGCAGCGGGCCGCTGGAGCCGCTGCTCACCGATCCCTCGGTGACGGACGTGCTCGTGTCGGCTCCGGACCGGGTCTGGGTCGACCGTGGCGGCGGCCTGGAGCTGACCCGGGTCTCCTTCAGGGACGCGGCGGCGGTACGGCGGCTCGCACAGCGGCTGGCCGCGGTGGCGGGACGGCGCCTCGACGACGCCCGGCCCTGGGTCGACGCCCGGCTGCCCGACGGCACGCGGCTGCACGCCGTGCTGCCTCCTGTCGCGGTCGGCTGCACCTGCCTGGCCCTGAGGGTCGTACGCCCGCGCGCGTTCACGCTCGACGAACTGGTGGCGGCGGGCACCGTCCCCCCGGGCGGGGACCGCGTCCTGCGGGCACTCCTGAGGGCGCGGCTGTCCTTCCTGATCAGCGGCGGGACCGGCAGTGGCAACCCAAAGAAATACCGGTGACACCACTGGGTGCAAGTTACCGTCTGTGACGGTCGCTTCGGCGTTCTCCGGCGGCGCGAGACGTTAGCTGTCGTCCTCGGCCAGGTCATCCAGCTTGCCGAGGAGTTTGCGTGCCCCTGTCAGATCATCGCCGAACGTGACCCACAGGCTAAAGCGGTTGCCCGGCTTCTGAGTGATCTCGAAGTTATGGTCGTAGGCGCGGGCATCTGCGATGAGGTCATCGACATCAGACGACGTGGCATCGACGAGGTCGACCTTGATCTCGCAGGTGACTTCCTTCTTGCCCAGCTTCATGGCGCCTCCCTGCGTTTGGGGGTGGCGTCAGTGTGCGGCATGCCGCGCCAGCTCGCATGCGGAGGCGGCCCCGGTCGGCGACGGGGGACGCCGGCCAGGGCCGCGAGGACGGCCGAGCTGGACGCTCGGCCGGGGCATGCAGGGGTTAAGCGGGCTCAGGGATTCTTGCGATGAGCGGCTGCGGGAGTAGCGCGCGAGCCTGCTCCAGCAGCGTCGTGTCCTTGAGCGCGAACCGGCCGGCGAGAACCTGGGTGTGCCCGTAGTAGGCGCTGTCCAGCTCCACGAACCGCGTCATGTCGACGGCCCACTCTGCGTCCGGTACGTCGATCGAGCCGGGCTTCGGGACGGAGCGGGAGCCTGCGCCGGTGCAGGCCAGCCAGCACCCGCACCGCTGTTCGTGCGACCCCTTCCATTCGCCGACGAACCCGTGCCGCCCGGCGAGGGCGAACAGGTCGCCGGGCTCCAGCGCGTTGCCCTCGACGGGGATCACTCCGAGGACTGCGGTCAGGCCGTTGTCGGCTGTCGTGTAGGCGAGGACGCAGTGCGAGCCGGTTTCCCAGTCATGGAGGAACGGGAAGATCGTGACCCGGCCGCTGCCCTGCATGTTCCTTGCCATCGTGCGTCCTCTCTCGGGGGTGCCGGCCCCGCCACCATATGGGCGGGACCGGCTGGGTGTGCTCAGTACTGGCGGCCGTCGTCGCCGTCACCGGTCGGGGGGTTGGGCTCGCCGCCGTCGTCCTCGTCGCCGCCGAGTGCCACGGTGGTGCGGAGGGCGTTCTTCAGCGTCATTGCTGTGGTCCCTTCACTCGATGTGACCTGCGTGGTGCTGGCCGCCCGGGCGGCCGTTCCGGCACGGCTTGGCGTGCCGGAGTCTTGGGGTGGTGCGCAGGCGGGGCAGGCGTAGACCTCGACGTCCATGACGTGGGCAGCCACCCGGCCGCGCGCGATGCCTGCGCTGACGCCGGCCGTGCGGGCGAGTGAGGCGCCGCACCAGACGCAGGCCCAGCCGCTGTACTGAGGACCGGTCAGGCGGGTCGCGGGCGGCAGTTGGCGTGTCACCGGTCCACCAGCTGCGCCCAGATCTCCGGCCGTTCGGCGGTGTCGGAGCTGCCCCACACGTCCGCCTGGCCGAGGACCGTCAGCACGCACGCCCAGACGGGGTCAGCCGGGTCCGGTGCGGGCGCGGACAGGCGCACCCCCGCCGTGGTGGACTGCACCGCCACGGGCTCACCGAGGGCGGTCTCCAGGGCGGTTCGTAAGGCGGTTACTCGCAGGCTCATGGACATGCCGAACCCCACTCTCGTGCGAGAGAATGACTCTCGCACGAGAGTAGACCGGGGGTCACTACTCTGTCACGCAAGTCGCACCGAAGGGAGGCGTTGAGGGACCACTGAGACGCCCCTGTACCTGCGCGTCGCCGACGAGCTGCGCGCCCGCATCGAATCCGGGGAGATGCCTCCTGGGGCCCGTCTCCCATCCGTCGCCGAGCTGATCCAGCAGTACGGCGGAAGCAACTCAGTGGCCACCCGCGCGTACAAGCTGCTCGTCGACGAGGGTCTGGTCGTCTCCCGGCACGGCGCCGGGCACTACGTCCGCAGCACGGAGACGCCCGAGCTGCTGGTCCGTCGCCACCGCCGCAGGTCCGAGGACAGCCCATTCGCCCAAGGGGTGGCCGAACAAGGAGCGGTGGGCACCTGGCGGCACGAGTCGACCACAGAGCAGGCCAGCGAGACCGTCGCCCAGCGGCTGCGCCTCGCGGCCGGTGACCCGGTCATGCACACCTCGTACACGTACCTCGCTGACGATGCGCCGGTGCAGGTGGCCGAGTCGTGGGAGCCGCTCGAGCTCACCGGGTCGAGCCTGATCGCGCTTCCCGAGGTGGGTCCCTACGCGGGTGTCGGTGTGGCCGCGCGGATGCGGGTCATCTCGATCGAGGTCGGTGATCCGGTCGAGCGGGTGCGCGCCCGCATGGCCACCCGCGCCGAGGCCCAGGCGCTCGGTATGACCCCGGCGGGCCCTGTCATGGCGATCGAGCGGACCTACTACGACCAGGCCACCGGCCGCCCCGTCGAGACCGCGGACATCGTGATGCGCGGGGACCGGTGGGTGGCGGTGTACGGGCAGGAGCCGCCCGCCTGAGTGCGGGCATGACGAAACGCCCCCTGCACAGCCCTCGCGGGGCCGTGCAGGGGGCGTGATGTGTCAGCGGGCGAACAGCGCGATGGCGCCTGTGGCGGCGCCAGCCACACCGGCCAGCGTGGCGATGGTGGGAAGCGGCCATCGGCCCTTCTCCAGCGCCGTGACCCGCGGCTCAAGGTCACTGGGCTTCGGCATGCTCTCCAGGGTGCGCAGGCGAGACTCGTGATCGGCGACGTCGGTTCGAATGTCCTTGGTCTCGTTGAGGATGCCGTCGATCTTGGTCTCGATCCGGCCGACCGCAGCGGCCAGTCCCCTCACCTCCTGGTACATCTGCGCCGGGCTGATGTACACGCCCGGGTCCGGCGTCGTCATCTGCTGCCCCCGCTGGGCTGCTGGTTCGGTACCGCCCAAGTGAAGCCGAGCCCGCCGAGGAACGCGCCCACCGCGATCCACACCTCGGCGCCGGTCACGACGCCGTCGGCGGCCGCGCCGGACATTGCGCCGGCGGCGGCGATGACGGCGGCCGTGATGGCCTTGGCGTACTGGGAGACCTTCATGGTCAGACCCCTTCCGTGAGTGCGTCGCCGAGCCGGTCGAGCGCCGCTGTGGCGCCCGCCTCCGCCGCGGCCTGGATCTCCGCGGCGTCCAGCCCGCCACCCGCGGCCAGTGCTGCCACGGCCGCGGACAGCGCGCCGAGCTGCGCGGTCTGATCTGCCGTGCGGCGGTCGATACGGCGGGCGACGGCCTCGGTGTTGGCCAGCGCCTGTGACGGGGACAAGGTCGGATTCGCCTCGCTCGTCCCAGGGTTGACGTTCTTGATCAGCCCGTCTGTCAGCCACGTCGCGCGCGGCAGCTGCTTCACGACCTCGGCGGCGATCTCGGCGGCGGTGGGCATGTCGTCCTCCTCGGACGGGATAGGGGCGCCCTCGGCGAGCGCGATGAGGCGTTCGAAGTCGATGGCGCCGGGGTCGCCGTGATCGTTCTCCGGCACATGCATGTGCCCGCACACGCCCTTGAACGCCGACCAGCTGCTGGCGCTCAACCGCTGGCCGGCGCCATTGCCGTAGGACGACGGGTAGGCCGGCCACGCCGATGGCCCCGTCAGCGGGACGCCGTGCTCGGCGTGCATCCAGCGGAGGAACTCGGCGAGCTGGGTGAGCGCCCAGTCCGGCGCCTTGGGCCAGTAGATGTGCGCGTAGTTGGCCTGCTCCCACTTGGCGTGGGTCGCAGGGTCGCAGGTGCCGACGAGCTCGACCTGGCAGACGTTAAGCGTGTTCGTCTCCACGCCACCCGCGAGGTTGCGCAGCGCGCGGGACGAGACGTCGATGTCGAAGTGCTGGAACCAGTCCAGGCGCCGGAGGCTGAAGTCGGGCACTGCGGTGAGGTTCGGGGCCAGCGCCCCGCCGTCGTAGGACGGCAGAGACCGCCCCTCGGTCGTGTGGAGGACGACGACGTTGACCTCCATCGGACTGCCCGGGTACCTGCCCTGGCACCAGTACGCCGTCGAGGCGCCCGGGTAGCGCTGGGGTCCGGTCTTCATGCGGTCTCCCTGGTCAGGTGAGGGGCTGCACGATCAACTCGCGCAGGGCGAAGCTGGCGGTGTCGGTGCCCACGCTGGTGCGCATCAGCAGGCGCGTGTTGTACGTGGCACCCGGAGTGAGGCCGGACAGCACGTGATCGGCGCTGCTCCTGGCGAAGGTCGTGCCGTAGTTGGAGGCGCCGATGGCGTCGATCGGGGTCTCAACGACGATGCCGGCGCCGATGACGCCTCCGGTCCGAGTCTCAGGCGCGATCAGGCTGCCGGACGTGGCGGACGAGTTGAGCATGCGCGCGGCGGTGTGGATCATCACGCGTCCGGTGGTGGGCGCCACCCAGGCCACGGCGCAGTCCGTGCCCGAGGTGGTGTAGGAGGTGGACGTGGTCGTCACTGTCGCCGACTGGGCATCGGATGCGGTGGGCGGCGTGTCCAGCGCCTTGATGATGGAGCCTGCGGGCAGGTCAGGCACGGATCACCCCTCTCTACAGTGCTCGCACGGCGGGCCGTGCGAGGCGGATGGATTCGCTGGCCGCCTGCGCCTTGGTGATGCCGTTGGCCGACCGGGTCGCGGTCACGGCCTGCGGGTTGACGACCTCGAAGTTGTCGTAGTTGACGCTCACGCTGGCCGCGTTGGTGTTGCCCGTCGCTCGGATCGAGCGAGTGCCGACCTGCCCCGCCGCCGTCAGTGCGGTGTCCGTCGTCTCGACATGCCACGCGGACGGCTCCGCCGTGGACGCCAGCCAGCCCTTCGCACGCAGCGTCGAGCCGGACAGCTGGAACCGCACGCGCACGAACTGCCCCGCAACGTGGGTGATCGGCAGCGTGACCGTGCTGCCCAACTGTGTCTGGACGTCGGCCACAATCTTGCGGATGGTCAGCAGGACGGTGTTGCTGGTCGTGAACTGCAACCTGGCCAAGTACATGTTGCTGAAGTCGGGCATGCGCGCAGCGATCGCCCCGTACAACGACTCGGTGCCGGTGGCCAGCGCCGAGGTGGTGATGTCGCAGTAGATGTCCGCGTCCGCGTGGACGGCGTTGACCGCGGTGCGCCGGGAGACGTCGAGGGTGCTGAGCGTGTGGACGCCGACCCCGCCGCTGACGGCGTAGTCGGCGGCCGGGCCGCCGCCCACGACGGACCAGGCCGCCCCGATGTCCGGGGTACCCCAGCCGCTCGCCACGGTGCGGGTGAAGGTGTCCTTGCGCCAGGACGTGATCGCCGAGGCGGCGATCTCCTCGCCGCCCACGGTCAGGGAGAGCGGCATGTCCGCTGGGTCTGTGGTCCACAGCGGCCCGAGCGTCGTCAGCACCTGCAGCGCGGTGGCGCTGGAGGAAACCGCGGCCGCCAGCTGCGCGCCGGCGGTGTCGCGGTGGGCCCGTGAGCTGTCGTCTCGGACGGCCACCCGCCACGGCGACGCCGGGGCGCAGTTGAAGCTCAGGTCCCAGTCGACGGGGTGGCCGATCACCTCGGTCTGGCCGTGTGCGATCAGGTCGATGGTGCCGGGCGGCAGCCATGGCGGGGGGTTGGCGATGGTGAGCCGGTCGCCGACGTCCACGGCTGTGGCCGCGTCGATCTGCGCCGGGCCGGCCGCCAGGTCGACGTTCACGACCGGATAGCGCAGTTCGTCGACCGTGCCGAGGTGCAGCCGCCAGTACGCGTGATCGGGCAACCGGCCGTCGCTGTAGACGTTGACGCTGACCGAGTCGTCGTAGACGCCGACCCCGTTGGGCGGGGCCTGCACGGACAGCGGTCCGTCTTCGAGGACCGCCCGGGCGGACGATCCGCCCTCGCGCTCGACGGTGCGGTCATTGCGCACGCCCTGGTCGTCGTCGGCCGGCTCCAGGGGATGCGCCAACCCGGCCGCGTTGTAGTCCAGCTGCAGCGTCGGTTCCTGGTTGTACAGAGTCTCGCGGCCCCGGTAGGCGAGCGACAGCTGGTCCCGGCGCTCGTAGAGCAGGCCACCGTCGGTGGCCGCGGTCTCCTCGACCAGGTCGAGGAATGTTCTCGGCCGCTGCGCGCCCATCAGCTCCATGGAGGTGGTGTCACCGTGGACCAGGATGTATTTCCCCTCCTCTGTCGACAGACGGCGCAGGCGGTCCCCAGCGCTCTCGCCCGCGAACCCGTCATCGGCGCCGTTGAAGGCCGGCGGGTCGATGACAGGGAACACCGCCAGGTGCCCGGCGCGCAGGTTGCCGGGGACGCCCATCAGGCGCACGGATGTGGGGCGTCCCTCGGTGGCGGCGTAGGTGGTGTCGAGGGAGAACCCGGCGATGCCGATGCCGACCCAGGCGACGTGCACGATCACGTTCCCGCCGCTCTGCCGGGCCGACAGGATGACGCGGTTCCATCTGCCGGTGAAGTCGGGCGCCCCAGCCGAGTTGATCAGGGCCAGCACGGTGCCGTCGTCGTCGAGGGCCTCGACGCGGACGTTGTCCGTCTGGATCCGTACCCGGTACTTCTTGGCGGTGCCGGTGGTGTTGACCTCCATCAGCGTGTTGAGCGACGAGGGCATGGTGTCCAGGCGCATCACGCACTCAACGTGCCAGGCGCCGCTCGCCATGGCCGGGACAGTGCCCGCGCCCTCGCCGTCCTGGTCCCACGCGGGCACGGCGGACGCACCGCCGAGGGTCTCGTCCGCGCCGAAGGACACTCCGGACACGGCCATGGGACGCACACCGGTAATGGGGCTGTAGGCCTGGGTGGCGCCCGAGGGTTCCTCCAATGGCCAGTAGGCGGCCGGGCTGTAGGAAGGAATGCGGCGGCGCAGCGTACTGTCGAACGGCTTTTGCCCCTGGCCGTAGCGGCGTAGGACGCCGGCGGCCTCGATGGGCACGCGGACGTCCTTGCCGGAGACGTCCCACCGGCTGGGCCAGTTGGACACCTCGCCGATGAACCGGGTGCGGCGGTTGGTGATCTGCGCGCCGCCGGCCAGCGTCCACGTGCGGCCCGCCGAGTCGACGAACGACGTCGCCCCGATGGCCTGGGCGGTGAACACGGGGTTAGCGACGACCGTGCCACCGATGCCGGCGCGGATCTCGACGGCCATGCAGCGGCCCGCGCTCGGCGTCATCGACGCGTCGGAGGCGTTGCCCACCCGTACCGGCGTCGACGAGTTGAAGATCGACGTGACACCGGCCTGAACGACGTCGGCACCCAGTTGCGTCCAGGGCCCGGCCGTCCCCGAGGGCGCGGTGTAGAACCGCACTGTGCGGCCGCCGGCCCCGTTGTCGACGTCGAGTGTCGCGCGCACGGCCAAACGTCCCGACGTTGGCACCACCAGGTCGACGGTCGAGGACGCGCTGAGGGTGTTCGTGCCGTCCGCGCTCCACTCCAGATAGAGCCGGTTCGAGCGCACGCCCAGGAACCAGCTCTTGCTGCCAGCTGCCAGGTTCAGCTTGGCGACCAGCTCGGTGGTGAGTAGCCCGTCGGAGGCGTCCAGCCAGTTCACCAGCAGCGCGTCCATGCGCACGTCGATGTCGCCGGTGATGTCCAGCGTGGCGTCGTCGGGCGTGGAGGCGTAGTCGGTGGTGGCGCCGGGCAGCCGCAGGAACTGGGACCCGGCCAGCACCGAGACCCGGATCCTGGTGTTGCGTCCTATCTGCCCGTAGTACGGCGACAACGGGTTGCGCGGCGAGTACTTGCCGGACCTGTTGTTGAGGACGAGCGAGCAGCGTGAGGGGTCCGCGCGCTGGCCCTCGTCGGGGCGACCCCGCTCGATGGTGATCTTGTCCTGGGTGTACACGTCCGAGGTGATGTCCGTCCAGACCCCTCCCACCAGTAGCTCGACCTGGACCTGCAGAGGGGTCTGGGGGAACACCACGACGGACCTCCTATCCTCCGGCGAGGATCTCGACCTGGCCCCGCCCGTCGACGCGGACCAGCTTGCGGAACATCTTCTTGAACTCGCCGTCAGCGCCCGTGAAGTCGAACCGGACGCGTACCACGCCGCCACCGGCCTGGGCACCCATGAGCGGTGCCATCGTGGGTGCTCCCAGCGGCCGCTCAGGGGCGGCGAGCTCGGGCCGGACGAGGGTGCGCATTGCGTCGTCGAGCAGCGGCTGGGAGCGCTGGATGCCGGCCACCACTCCGGGCGGGATCCATCGGCCGACCTGATCGGCCAGCACGCGCGAAGGTGACTTGATGCCGAGCGCCTTCTTCAAGGCCTTCTGCATGCCGAGGGCAATGTCGATCATGGCGTTCTCGATCGCCTTGTGCTCGGCCTTCAGCCCCTGGACCAGCCCCTTGGCGGCGTGGATGCCCGCCCCGTACAGGGCGTCACCGGCCACCGTCCCAGCTGTGCCCGCTGCCTTGACGATCTGCGCCTGGGTGGAGTTGATCTGTGCGATGGTGCCCTTGTCGGCGTTGGCGAGCGCGGCGGCAGCTTCGGCCCCACCCTCGACTCCGGCCTGCGCGATCTGCGCGATCAGGTCCGATCTGACGCCCTTCTTGCGTAGGGCGATCAGGTCGGCGGCGAACCGCTTGGCTGCGGCCAGCTTGTCGGTCATGTTCGTGAGCAGCGTCTCCGCCGACACCGGGCCCTCGCCTGCGAGGGTCGTGATGTTGGCGCTGTCGATGACGCCCTTCTTCACGTCCGCGACCAGCTTGGCGCGGGCTTTGACGAGGTTGTCCAGCCGCTTGGTGGCGGTTTTCAGACGGGCCGCGACGATGGCCTCGCGGTTGGCGAGCCGCAGCAGCCGCTCAGTGCCGAAGTCGACCTTGGCCAGGGCCTTGGACCGTTTCTTTCCCGGGGCGAGCGCGTCGCGGATGATGTCCGCGAGCTTGGCGGAGGCGGCCATCACCTGCTTGCGGGAGCCGGTCAGGCCGACGACCAGGCCGCGCGCGATCCACTTGCCCTGTGCGGCGGTGACCTTCGAGGGCGAGGCGATGCCCAGGGCCTTGGCGATCGGGCCTGGGATGGCGCTCTTGGCGAATCCGATCAGCTGGGATTTCAGCCAGCCGCCCATGCCGCTGATGCCGTTCCACAGGCCGCGGACGACGTCCTTGCCTTTCTCGATCAGTAGCGAGTTCAGGGCGCCGATCGCGGACAGGATGCGGCCGGGCAGGCCCCGCAGCCAGGACACCATGGACAAGGCTTTGCGCACGGCCCAGTCCTTGGCGCTCTGGAACCAACCCGCGATCCAGCCGGGGATGCGGCTCAGCCAGCCGACCACCGCGAGGACCTGGGCGATCGAGTCGGCGATCTTGCGGGTGACCCACTGCCAGACGATGCCGGTCCAGCGCTTGACCGTGTCCCAGTTCGCGACGATCAGCGCGACCAGGCCGACAACGACCGCGATGACCCAGCCGACGGGGCCCATAGCGATCAGCCACTGGGCGGCCATCACGGCGGCCCACGCGACCGCCTTGGCCGCCATGATCGCGAACTGGATGGACGAGACGACTGCGGCGCGGACGACGCTGAGGATCCATGTGCCGATCGCCACCAGCGCTGACCCTGTCCAGGCCGCGGCGGTCGTCAGGGCGGAGATCACAGCGGCGCCCGCGATGCGCGCGTAGGCCATCAGGCCGATGGCGTTCATGCGCAGCCAGGTGCCGATGACTCCCCAGGCGGACGCGGAGATGATGGCGTGCGCGCCGGCCACGACGGAGCTGATCGCCGAGTACGTCATCATCGCGCCCTTGACGGTGAGCACGACACCGGCGAGGCCCAGCAGCGTGTACATCAGAGGCCGGACGACGTCCTCGTTCTCGGTGGCGAAGTCCAGGAACACGCCCGCGACGGCGCCGACCTCCAGCATCGCCTTGCGCTTGAACTCCTCCAGCGACTTGGAGGCGCTGCCGCCGAGTGTCTCGGTGAGCCGGTCGGTCGAGCCGGTCGCCTTGTCCATCCCGGACGCCGCGGCGGCGCCGGCCGGATCCATGGCGAACAGGGCGTCACCCATCACGGTGCCCGGGTCGCCGAACAGGGCGGTGGCCGCGTTCAGGCGGATCGTCTCGTCCTTGGTGCCGCGCAGCGCGTCCAGCGTCATCTGCAGGGCCTGCTGGCCGCTCTTGCCGCCTGCCTGCAGCTTGGCCTTCATCGTGTCCGCGTTCAGCCCGATCGACTTGAACGCGTCCTGGACGCCCTGGCTGGAAGCCAGCGCGAGCTCGCCGAACTGGCCGAGCGCGTCGGCGACCTGATCGCTGTCGCGGGCGCCGGCGTCGATGGCCTGGTCGATCAGGCCGAGCGCAGTCTGCCCGTCCAGGCCGACCCGCTTGAACTGCACCGAGTACTCGTTGATCGTGTCCAACAAGTCGTCGGCCTTGTTGGCGGACGTGCCGAACCCGGTGGTGATGATGTCGAACGCCTCGTCGGCGTCCTTCGCCAGGCCCGTGCGGATGAGCTGCCCGACAGCCGCGGTGGTGGGCCCGACCTCCTGGTCGAATGTCTCGGCCAGGGCGAGGGCCTTGGTGGTGACGTCCTCCAGTCCGCTCTCGGCGGCCGTGCTCTTGCCGATGTTCTGGTAGACGCCGCGGATCGCCTCGTTGACGGTCTCGGTGGAGTCGCCCCAGGCCTCGCTGTAGATGCGGGCGGACATCTGCGACAGCTCGGCGGCCTCGGCCGGGCCGATGCCGAGCTGGGCGGCGAGCTTGGCGCTGGCCGCCTCGACGTCGAGCTCGGCCGCGATGCCGGCGCCGAGGGCTGCCGCCACCCCCGCGCCGATGCCGGCGGCCGCGGTGTCGAAACGCTCGCGCGCCGAGGACAGGCCCTGCGCGGTGTTGTCCCGGGCGACCAGGTTGAAGACGAGCGACGTGTCGCTCATGCCACTGCACCCCCTGTGGTCAGGGGGCGGTCAGCGGCCCCTCTTCAGTTCTTCGTTGGCCTTGCGCTGGGCTTCCTCGTAGGCGTCCAGCCAGGCCAGGTAGAGGTCTGTCTCCTCGACCGTGAAGTCGTCCCAGTCGCGGGCCTTGATGCCGAGCAGGTGGGCCGCGTCGCCGAGTCGGCTCAGTCGGCGACGGGCAGACTCGCTTTTCCCTGGTCCTCGGGGTCCTCGTAGGCCTCGGCGATCTCCTCGTCGAGCTTGGCCAGGATGGCCGCGCGCTGCTCGCCGGAGGCGTTCTCGGCGACCGTGTCGCGCATCTCGATCAGCTCGGCCTTGGAGTACTCCAGCCGCAGCTCGTCCCACGCGAAGTCCACGTCGTCGTACTTCACGGTGGGGTGCTCGCGCTTGAGGAACGTGTAGAGCAGGACCCTGCGGCACACCGAAGAGCCCTCGATGACGTCCTTGGTGAACTGCGACCAGTTGCGGGAGGTGAGGCGTTCGATGTTCTCCCGCTCCGCCGACATGATCTTGCGCGGGTTGTACTTGAAGCGCTGCGGTTCGTCGTTGCCCTCGGGGCTGTAGACCAGGTACACCGTTCTCCCTCACTCGGCCCGCGCGGCGATACGCCGGGCCATGTTCTCCATGGCCGCCTCGACGGCCGCCTTGTACTGGCCTTCTCGGCCCTGGAATGCGCGGTCGAACCAGTCGACCTTGCCGTGTTGGACGGCCCACACCTCGCGGTTGCCGTAGACGGGGTGCCGCCAACCCCCTGCCCTGTTGAGCCTTTTCGGGGCGTTGGCGAAGCCGCGGACGTTCTTGAGCTTGAATGCCTTCACGCGGGCGCCGGACCAGCGGCCGCCGAGCTTGACCTCGGGCCGGATCTTGCGGGCTACGGAGGTACGCAGAGCGGGTGCTGTGGGCAGGCCGGCCGAGGCCATGGACATGATCTGCTGCTTGGCCTGGGTAGCACCGGGCTTGAGGGCCTCGCGCATGTCCCTCGCGAGTTCCTTGCGCAGTTGCTTGCCGTCCTCCTCAGCGCGGATCGCGCGCGTGAGGGCTGCCAGGCCCTCGTGCGTCTCCACGCCGAGGGAGAACGGCGGGCCCCCGCCGGCCATCAGACGGTCGCGCGGGCCACGGCCCCCGACGTCGGGAAGGACAGCGACACGGTTGCCTCGTCGCCGACCCCGCCCTCGATGGGGTTCCAGCCCTTGATCAGGATGCTGCCGGAGTACTTCGGGTTGGACGTGCCTACCGCGGCCTGGTCGGCGCGGACCTCGAACGCGACGACCGTGCCGAGCAGCGGCCACATGATCGAGTCGAGCTGGGAGGCGGCGAAGTCCTGGAGGAACTCCACGGACAGCTCGCCGGACTTCAGCCCGCCGAGGACTTCCTTCCAGCCGAGCGAGGCGTAGTTCGTGACGTCCTTGTCCTCCACCTCGACGGTCAGTTCCGCCTTCTTGGTGTACGAGTTCAGGACGGTGCCGTTGATGCTGAGGTACTGGGCGAGCAGGACCATCTTGGCCATGACGGGGCCCCCTTCCAGGGCATGCGTGCGGCCCCGGGGCGGGCCGGGGTGGAGAGTGGTTGTGGGTGCGGCTACGCGCCGATACCGAGCGAGGCGACGAACAGGAACGACGGCGTCGTGCCGGTGATCGTCCAGGCGATCCGCCACCACGTGTCCGTGATCGCGGTGCCGTTCGTGCGGAGGATCTGCCCGCCGGCCGCGCTCGCTGCGTTGAACGTCAGCCGGGTGGTCGGCGAGGCGAACGTGTTGTCGACGGACGACTCGACGCGCGTCGTCAGGGACGGTGTGGTGCCGGACGCGGACAGGACGTGCAGAGCAGCGTGGAGGCGCTTGCCCGCGGGGACGGCGCCGAGCTGGAGCCCGGTGCCGGTGCCGGTTGCGGTACGGGCGGTGCCGGGTGGGTGGGCGAACTGCCCGCGCACCAGGGGTGAACTGCTCTTGCCGGTGCCGGACCAGGGAGCGATCTCGCCGACCGACTCGAACAGGGTGTAGTTCGAGCGGAGCGCGGACATCAGGTACGCCAGGCTGCCCACGCTGGCGTCGTTGTTCGCGCTGACCGACCAGGGGATGACGGACCCAACGTGCGCCCATGATGCATCGTCGACCTTGGTCGGGTCGCCGGCCTCCCACTGTCCCTCGGCAGACAACTCGGCCGAGCCGAGGCCGCCGAGGACTTCCTTCCACCCCTGCGACCCGTAGTTGGTGGCGTCCTTGTCCTCCACCTCGGAGGACAGCTCGATCTTGTTGGACTGGCTGGTGAGGTCGACGCCGGCGGCGAAGCACCGGACGTTGACCAGGACGGTCTTGCTCACGTCGCCTCACCCTCGCTGTCGGCCCCCTTGCGGCGGCGGCCGCGCGGCTCGGCGGCGGCTTCCTCCGCGACGCCGGAGGCGACCAGGTGCGCGGCCTCCGCTGTCGGCAGGTCGGCGCTGTCGCCCTTCGAGGGCCAGGGCTCGCCGTTGCGGGTGGAGCCCTCGGGCATGTCGACGAGCATGCGGATACGCATCAGCTGCTCCCTTCTCCGATGACCTTGATGGCCAGCTCGGCGCCTACGAAGGTGGCGCCGTTGTGCTCGTACCAGCGGTATCCCTGCACACGCATCACGTGCAGGTCGTGCGCCAGGCCGCCCAGCGCGTATTCGCCGGGCGCCCCGCGGGCTGCCTCGATCGCCTGCTTCAGCGAGGCCGGACCGGATCCGGCGAGCATGTCGTCGAGGATGCGCTGGGCCGAGCGGTCGTCGGCCCGGGAGACCAGCACGCGGCTGGTGAAGGTCAGCTCGTCCAGGCCGCGCGCCATGGCTCGGTCGTAGACCTGCTCGTATTCGGCGACGAAGAAGTGCGGGGCGGTGACAGCGTCCGGCACGTAGCCGGTCGTCGTGAGCTTGGCGGTCCCGGCGGGCAGGACGACCGCACGCGCGGCGTCGGCGATCGCTTCACGGATCAGGGAGGGCTGCACGGCTGGTCCCTTCTCAGAAGCCGGGGACGATGTACGGCTCGATGAGCGCCCACACGTCCGGGTCGCGGCGGCTGAGGTTGCGCACGCCCCACTCGGCCGAGCCGATGATGCCCTCGGGGGAGTCCTTGCGCTTGAACAGGCGGGACGCCTGCAGCAGGGCCGCCTCGTGGATGTCGTCCGGTACGGCCGGCCACCCGAACCTGGCGGTCACCCGCAGCCTTGAGGTGGCCGTGCCCCACGTGCCCAGCACGCGCAGCAGGCCGGTGACAGGCTGGCCATCGGCGAGCGCGTTGTCCGGGCTGGTCTCGTAGCCGGTGACGGTCGACCACGACGTGCCCGAGCCAGACTCGACGACGAGCCCGGTGAGGCTGCCGATGTCGTCGACCAGGAACAGCTCGCCGTCGTCGTCACGGACGATCCGCCCGCGAGGGTTGAACGTGCGGGCGACGGGGGCCGGGTCGAGCCAGAACCGGCGGCCGGTGGTCTTGTCGATGCTGCGGGACGCCGACGCCCGGGCCCGGTTCAAATCGGCATCCCGGCTGGTGTCGTCGGGCTCGATCTGGAACTGGCTCTTCAGTTCCTCCAGCGTGACGTACTCGTTGGCCACGTCACGTCTCGTTCTTGCCCGGCTGCTGGCGGCCCTTGGGCGGCTCGGCCCGCTGCTTGTGGCCGCGCAGCTTGAGCTGCTCGTCGACCTGGGCAACGCGGTCCTTCAGGCCGCGCTGCACCAGGCCCTCGCGCTCGCGCAGCAGGGCCGCGATCATTGTGTCCTCGGTCTGGGGCTCGTCGCTCATTACTTCCTCCTGGGCGGGGCGGGAGCGAGCGGAGCAGTCCCGGTTCCAGCAGGGGGTTCGGCACGTGCACACGTACAGGCCGCTGCCTGCGGCCTCTCCGTCGTCGCACCAGTCGCACATGGGACCGCGCTCGCTTCCTTGGGAGATGGACCGCGCGGGCCCGCCGGAGTCTGGGGCGGGCCCGCGCGTTGGGGGGTGGATCAGACGCCGGTGAAGGTCGGCGTGATCAGGCCGGTGCCCGCGATCTTCCGGGCGTGCGGCTGGCGCTGAAAGGTGAAGGCGTAGTAGCCGTAGACGACCAGCAGCACGCCGAGGTTGGCCGCCTTGGGCTGCTCGGCGCGGATGAACACCGGGGCATCGGGGTCTTCCCAGAGGTGGCACTCCTGCCGGTCCACCAGGTAGATCTCGTCCTCGTTGGTGCCGGCGCCGAGGTTCGTGGCGATGTTGTTGTCGACGATGACCGGGGTGCCGTTCGGCAGGATGCCGCGCACGCCGCGGCCGTAGGCTTCGGCGTAGTTCGCGCCGAGGGTCTGGGCGACGACACCGGGCTGTGTGATGAGCGGGTAGGACGTGCCCATGGCGTTCTGCATCCAGTACCAGCGCCGCGAGTGCATGACCGCGAGGTTGTCGCCCGAGGCCTGGTCGAGCAGCGCGGCCTCGACACCGGACAGGCCTTCGATGACCTTCGGGTAGAGCTCGGCGGTGGTCGGGGTGGCGTCGGTGTAGGCCACGGCGGTGGCCACGTTGGTCAGGCCCACCGTTGCCACGTTCAGCATGGTGGTGTCCAGGCGGCTGCCGTAGGCGCGGAAGAGGTCGTCCAGGACGACGTCCTCGACGCCGGCGCCGCGCTCGATGGCCTGCCGGGAGACCGTCTGCTGGCCGGCCGCGGTCCGCACCGGGATGGACAGGTTGGTGTCGTCCATGTCCTGCTCGACCACGGCGGCGTTCTCCGCCGTCTGGTTGTCGACGCTGGACCCGGTGGTGATGCGGGAGATCTCCACCGTCATGCCCGTGGACGGCAGGGTGTGCCGGCGGCAGGCGTCGGCGAACGGGCGGTTGGCGCGGGCGAGCGGCGCGTACATGTCGGTCAGGTACTGCGGGATGACCAGTCCTCCGAACGCGCCGGTGCCGACCGCGCGCTGCAGCTGCTCGCCGCGCTCGGCGCGCTCCTCCTGCATGTGGCGTTCCAGGCGGTCGCGGGCCGCGTAGTCGCCGAAGAAGGAGGCGGCGACGTCCCGCTGGAACTGGGCGCCGCGGCGGTCCTGATCGGGCCGGTACGTCCGCTCCTCTTGGCCGACACGGTGCACCTGGTCGTAGGCCGGCGCCCGGGTGGCGGCCGGCACTGTGCGGGCTTGCAGCGCGGCCAGCTCGGCCTCGCGGCGCTCCTCCGTCTCCAGCTCGTCGAGGGCCTGCTGGCGGCGGGTGACCTCGGTGTCGGCTGCGTCGCGCCGCTCGATCTGCGCGCGCACCTGCTCCTCGGTCAGGTTGTCCTCGGAGCGCAGCGCCACCAGGGCGTCCTGCTCCTGGCGGCGGGTGGTGATCGCCGTGTCCAGCGCGGTGCGCGCCTGGGCGATCAGCTCGGCGAGAGTCATCTCGGCCGTCCTCTCTGTGTCGTCATCAGGCGCCCCGTGTCCAGGTCAGACGGCCGCCCGAGGCCATGGCGCCGGGCAGACTCGTGCGCGCGAGCGCAGGGCAAAGCTCCCGCCGGACGGCGGGAAGATCAGGGGTGGGTCAGGCTCCGGCGATGCCCAGTTCGAGCAGAGCCCGGGCCCGGGTTGTCGGCGCGGCCGTGGGCTGGCGCAGGCTGGCGCTGGTGGCGGGGTTCGCGCCGTAGCCGACGATCGCGACGTCGCCGCGGTGGATGTCGTACCGGTTGATCCGATACTCGGTGTAGTCCGGGGACCACTGGCCCGACTCGATGCGGAACGCGAACGACATCTCGTCGACCAGGCCCGCCTTCAGTTTGGGCGCGATGTAGGCGACGTCGTGGTCTGTGGGGTCGAGGGCGGGTGCGTGGACGTGCAGCCCGTTGGCGTCCTCGACGAGGAACAGGGTGCCGGTCGTGGTGCGGGCCAGGCGGCGCAGCTGGTCGTGGCCGAGGACGAGCGGGACGTCGAGGTCGGCGCGTGCGAGGGAGTCGGCGCCGGCGCCCTCGGAGACGATCTCGGTGTAGGGGCCGAACATGTCCCACATCTCGTAGCCGCGCTCGTACACCGTGGCGTGGCCGCGGAACTCCAGCGTGCCGCCGGCGTCGCCGGTCTCGCGCAGCTGCACGCCGGACAGGGATGCCCGCACGGCGGCGCGGGCGCCGGGCTGCTGGGCGCAGCGTCGCTGTGAGGGGCGGTCGCTGCGCTGGGCGATGTGCTGGGCTCGCTCGGCCGCCGCAGCGGCCCGGGTCAGGGCGGTCATGACGATGCTCCCGGTACGGCGGTCGTGGGTGGTGTGGGGGCCGAGCGCGGACCGAACAGCCGGTCGAATTGGCCGTACTGCTCGTCGGTCAGCGGAGGCAGGTTGTCCAGCGCCCTCGCTTCGTCGGGCGTCAGCGTGCGGTTGGTGATGCGGGCGCCGATCGTTCGGGCGCGGGCCTCGGGGTCCATGCGCAACATGGCATCGGTGTTCAGCTTCACGAACCGGGGGCCGGAGACCAGCTTGCGGCTGAAGGCTTCCTCGCGGCGGCCCACAGCCGGGCCCAGGTTCATGATCAGGAACTGGAGGTTGCGCTGGCCGATGCTGGCGTAGGTGATGCTGCTGCCCGACATGGCCACGTCGATCAGGTCACCGGGTACGCCGAAGAATCGGGCGATCTCCGTGGCCCCGTACTGGCGGGCCTCCAGGAAGGCAGACTGTGAGGCGACGGCCTGGATAGGTTTGTACTCCCAGTCCACGCCGTGGACGAACAGGCCGCTGGAGTCAACGGCCGCGCGGAAGTTCTCCCGCGCGACGCGTGCGGCCTCGCGGTCAATGGTCTTGGCGTTGTTCTTCAGCTCGGCCAGCGGCACCGCCCCGCCGGCGAACCAGTCACGGGCGAACTGCTGGGCGCTGATCGTCTCTTCGATCGTCCACGCGGCGTAGGCCACCGGGGAAAGGCCCATGGGGAAACCAGCGACGGTGTACTGCTTCTCGTGCCAGACGTCCCACGGCTCGTACTCCTTACCGCCGATGACGTACTTAGTGATCGTCGACCCCTTGCCGCGGACCGACACCGATCCCAGCTCGACCAGGTCGATCCGGCCGGGCAGGCCGCGCCCGTCCGGGCCGATCACCCCCGACCGTTCGGTGATGATCCCGAAGCAGTTCCCGCCGCGGTCCAGGTCGAACTCGGTGGAGTACATCCACTCCTTCATGCCGACCTCACTACCGCCCGGCGAGATCAGGACCGGAGGCTTGGGCACCTCCACCTGAATCCCGCTGACCTTGCGGTAGACGTCGATCGGGAAGTCGGACATGAGGTCAGCCCGCAGCCGCAGGCACGCCCAGACCGCGCTGTTGCGCAGGGCGCTGTCGTTGGTGACCGGGACCTTGCCGGACCGGCGTTCCCGCGACTGGGCCAGGAGATCCTCGGGTGAGCTGATCTGTGCGTCGCGGGTGAACGCGCCCTTGAGCCTGGACCAGGCGCCCACGGCCGCCTCCCCTCACGCGAACGAGTCCGCGATGTCGTAGTCGTCGATCACGTGCGGGCCGCGGATCAGCAGCGCCCAGCGGGCGAAGGTCGCAGCGCACAGGGGGCTGATGTCCACCAAGCTGTTCGTGCGGTCCAGCGTCCAGGCGTCGCCCTGGCGGCGGGTACGCGCGCCGGTCACGGCGGCCGTGAGTGGCACCTGGTCGAGGTGCCGGATCGTGCTCTGGTTCATCGCGTCGGCCAGCTGCCCACACGCCTCGGTGATGTCCCCCGACCGCATCACGGCCAGGTCCCCGCGCATGGGGTTGGCCTTGTCCTCGGGGACGTTGATGCCCGCGGCTACCAGGTCGTCGATCAACGAGGCGGCTGGCGAGCCGGAGGCGACCGCCACCGCCACGGGTGCCCACAGGCTGTGCAGCTTCACCATGGCGGGCACCAACCAGTCCGTGCCCGGCCGGTACGCGACGACCTCGACGTGCACCTTGCCGTCGGGTCGCAGCGAGGCCGCACTGATCGCCGCCCGCTTCCGGTCCTGCGACACGTCCAGGGCCAGCGCCACCGTGTCCGCCACGGGCTTGCTCGCAGCGTCGACCAGGCCCGACCACTTCGCCTTGGGGACGTTCGGGTCGGCCGGCGGAGTCGGCTTCCGGGTCCGGTTCAGGTAGGCCCGGTCGAACTCGGCCGGGTCCATCTTCTCCAGCTCGGCCGCGATGATCGCCTCGGTGACCGTGTGCCCGAGCGCCGGCAGCGTCGCCCGCCACGTCGCCGGGTCCGCGCGGTCCATGTCCTCCGGGGCGAACCACTCGAAGTAGCAGCTGCGCGGGCGATCCGCGGCCGGGTCCTCGGCGAGCACTGCCCATAGCTCCTCGATCAGGCGGCGGCCGTTCTCCCGCTTTCGGTTCAGCCACACCGACTTGGTCGTGCCGCCGGCCGACGCCCACCACAGCTGAGCCATGGCCCGGGTCAGCATCGCCGGAGAGAATGCCTGCTCCAGCCGGTCGTCTTCGTGGGCGAACGCCTCGTCGATGAACCCGAGGTCGAGGGGCGGACCGTGACCAGCCTTCTCTGTGTTCGCCGTGATGCCCATCCGCGAGCGGGTACGACCCCACAGGATCGCCTCGTTGCCGTTCGACTTCCGGATGCGCGCCAGCTTCGCCAGGTCCGAGCCGGAGATCTTCTCCCAGAACTCATCCTCCCAGCGCTGCCTCGCCATGCCGCGGGTCTGCGCGGCATAGACGATGTTCTGCCGCTGCCACGCGAGCGCACGGTGCACCTGGGCGCCCAAGCACAGCTCGGTCTTGCCCTGCTGCCGGGACACCGACAGGCCGACCTCACGGTGCGCGAACAGCCCGGTGTCCGGGTCGATCTCCAGGGCGACGTCGGAGACGTACTTCTGCCACGGCATCGGCGGAGCGCCGAGCTTGGTCATCACCTTCCACAGCTTCGGCCCGAGCGATGGCCGGTCCGGGTGCCGCGGCGTACCCCAGCGCGGCGGGCAGGTGAGCCCGTACCGCTCGTACAGATCCTCGGCGAAGCTACTCGGGGGAGCCCAGGTCTCCGAGGTCGTCGTCATCGTCAGCGGCCCGCCCCTCCAGCAGCTGGGCGAGCGTCTGCCGGAGCTCGCGGGTCAACTGAGGCAGCAGCTTGTCGTCCTGGGCGACGGGCTCCCCGCACGTCTCGCATTGGCCGGTCGCCGCAGCGTCGATCCGGCGGGCCAGGGTGTATGCCACCTCGGACAGAGACGGCTCGACGCCGACCAGGTCGCCGAGCTCCTCGACGTCGTCTCGAACGGCCTTCTCGACGGGGCCCATGCCGCCCCCTTCCATGATCGTTCCGAGGTCATCGGCCCGGGGGGAGAAAAATAAAAGCTGGGCGCGGGGTTGAGATGATGATCTTTCCTAAAAATCTCGGAAGATCTCGGCTGGCCCAGATCAATTCAGGCTTCTGAGCTGCACGTTTGCGCCGTCAGGGTCCGGCGAACCAGTCGACCGAGGTGACCAGTTGGACGACATCGGCGAGCGGCCGGTCACCCTTCTCCGAGTTGCACTTGCGGAGGCAGACGGGGCAGCCGTGCACGCCGTGGATCGGGGCCACGTTGTCGGGGTCGAGGCGGGCGCCGCCCTTGCTGACGGGCTGGATGTGGTCGGCGGTGTCGGCGGCGCCGTGGCCGCAGACGATGCACACATCCGATGCGGCGAGGGTGCGGGCACGGAGCTGACGCCACTCGTAGGACGTCAGCTCGCTGCGGTCGGTGGCCATGCCCACCCCCAGGCGTGCGGAGGCCCGGCGCGCACGGGTGCGGCCGGGCCTGGCGGCTCAGTAGCTGGGGCAGATGTGCTTGTGCGCGGCGTCGAGGATCAGCTGGGCAGTCTCGGCGCTGCGGCCCTCGGGGTGCGTGGGCGAGGTGAAGCGCTGGCGGGTCGCCTTGAGCTGCTGGGCGGAGTCGCCGGGGTACCGCTTGTAGGTACTGCAGGTGTCGATGCCGCGGCTGACGGCCTTGTCTTCCTTGCCGTGGACGATGTCCGGGTCGATCGCGTTGAGGGCCTTGATGTAGGCGGCCCATTGCGCCGGTTGCGGTGTCGGCGGCAGTCCGGCGGCCTCGCGGATGTCCGCCTTCTGGTCTTCACTGAGCTCGCCGGCGGAGGCGCTCAGCGACGCCTTGGGGCTGGCTGAGGACTCGTCAGTGCTGTCGCCCGAGCAGGCGGTCGCGGTGAAGGCCAGCACGACCGTGGTCGCGACGGCAGCGGTGCGGATGCGCATGATCCCCCCTGGGATGGCTGCTATTGCGGGCCATCATGCACAGTAGAGGCGGTCGTGGTGCCCCAATCACGGCGATTCACCAGGGGTTTTGCGAGCATGAAAGAGCCCCGGCCGCTCCGCGACGAGCGTTAAGCCGGGGCTTAGTCTTGGCCGTTGCCTGGGTCGCGGCTGGGCTTCGGACCTCGTGGCCGCGGCGATGACGCCGGGCTGTCTGGGGTGCCTCAAGTGGGCAGAGTTGTACACCGGGATCGTGACACGCGTCTGACCTGCGGTCAAGCGACGTTGCCAGTGGGGCGGTCGGCGAGGAGGGCCGTTACTTCGTCGGCGGCATACCAGGGCTGCCGGGGCGTGCCACCGGAGCGCTGGAGGCGGCCGCGGTGGACGAGTTGGCGGACGCCGCCGAGGGTGATGCCGAGGATGCGGGCGGCCTGGTGGGCGGTGAGGTGGCCGGGCCGGATGTTCTGCGACTCCATGCCCCCATGATGCGTCCGGGTCAGCAGTTGCTCCAGGAGTACTCGTCCGTGGCGTCGGCCACGCACTCTTCCATGTCCTCGCGGAGTTGGTTGACGGCGTCCTGCTGCACTCCGTCGTTGATGGAGTCGAGGATCGTCTGCGCTGTCGCTCGGTCTGAGGCGCTGAAGCAGTTGGGGTTCTGCAGGATGGTGTTGGCGATCATCCGGCCGTTGGCTCGCACTTCGGTGGCCTGCTCGCTGGTGCCGGGGTCGATCTGGTCGATCGTCTCCCTGTAGAGCTGGCGTGGCTCGGCGCATTGAGAGGCTCTGGACTCTTCAACGGGGGCCGTAAGGCGTCCGACGGCGAAGCCACCGCCGGCGAGGACCAATGCGGCGGTGGCTATCCCGAGGATGCGGGCAGAGGACGGCATGGCGCATTTTGACCCGCGACGCCCCTGCTCGTCTTCTGTTCGGTGGCTTTGGAGGTGCCGTTCGGGGTCAGCCGTCGGTGGTGTATTCGATCTCGGGGAAGATCAAGTACCCCTCCCCCACGGTCCTGCGGATTTCGCGCGCCCGACCGGTCTCACGTGCATATACGTCGCCGGAGGGAGGTTCGGGGGGCGGTGGGGGAGTGGCGGACGAATCGGACACCGGGCGGCGGGCGGACCGCCACAGCGCGACCGTCCCGGCCGTGATGACCGTGAGCACCCCGGCCGCCTCGTCGACCGCGAACGCCACGGCGACCACAACGCCGCCGAGGACGACGAGGACGCATGCGCCGGCCGCCGGGCTGGATTCCTCGGCCTCGCTCATCAGAACGCCCCGTAGACGTGGTCGCCGATGGTGTTGGCGGCCTCGGCCAGTGGCACGGCGGCGAAACCAGCGACGCCGGCCGAGGTCCCGAGGGTGATGCCGCACCAGGTGCCCATCGTCAGGTCGTCGCCGTACTTGGCAGACTTCTTGCGGGCCACGATCATCCCTGCGGTGAGGATGAGGACGATGCCGCCACCTGGCTGCGTGAGGGGCAGATAGGGGCGCTGCTGGTGTGCTGTCCGGCCTGTCCGCCGACTCCCCAGACGAGGGCGGCGTCCCCGAGCCAGTTGGTGATCCACAGGGCGGTGTCGGCGATCCAGCCGACGAGTCCGCCCACGGTGAGGATGGCGAGGACGCCGTAGGCCCAGGCGAGCAGGAAGGGCAGCAGCTTGCCGAGGTACTGGAGCGGTTGCTTCTGGAGGGGCTTGAGGCCTGGCCACCACTTCACGAGGGTGGCGAGGGCGAGGCAGATGCCGATGGTGACGCCGCCGTAGGTGACGTAGGTCATGGGTGGTTCCGTTCAGCGGTAGATGGCCACGCCGAGCGCGGCGATCGTGAGGGCGAGGGCGCACGTGCCGGTGACCGTCGGGACGGTGCGGATGTCGACGAGGGCGAGGCCGACGAGGGCGGCACCAGCCGCGAGGGCGAAGAACAGGGCGAGGATCACGTCTCACCTCGGGCGGCGCGCAGGAGGCGCCGGCCGTAGCCGTCGCTGACGCCGAGGCGGGTTCCGATGTCGGTTCCGGTGAGTTCCGGCTCGGCCTGCAGCCAGTTCCGGACGGTGTCGACGCGCTTGGAGAAGGTGGTGTTGGAGGTGTCTTCGGTGCCGAGGTCGGCGGCGCCGGTTCCGGAGGGCGGAACCGTGGGCGGAACTGGGTCCGTGGCCGGTTCCGCCTCGGGGCGGGCCGTCACTTTGCGGGCGTCCGCAAAGTGATCTCCGAGCAGGTCACGGGCGGTTCCGCCATCGGTTCCGCTGGTTCCGCGCGCGAGTTCCGCCACGGGCGTCCAGGGGCCGAGGACGGGCCCGACGGGGGCCGCGTCAACCGGCTCGGGCCTCCGCTCGACGGTGATCGGTTCCGCCGGTTCCGGGGCGGCCGGTACTGGTTCCGGCGTCGGTTCCGCCTGACCTTCGGACAGCCGGTGGACGCGCCACAGAACGAGCGGGGCGACCGCGGAGACGGCCACGACGAGGGTGACGGAGACGGGCAGCAGGCCGACGGCGACGAGGTGCGAGGCCGCGTTGACGGCGATGAGGGTGACAACGACGGCGAGGACGTCGCGGCGGGCGCGCAGGGCGGCGATGGCGTACACGTCGAGGGCGGCCGGTACGCCGGCGGCGACGTAGCGGCCGAAGCCGCACGCCACCGCCAGCTCGTACTCGGCGGACGCGAGCACTACCAGGACCGCGGTGAGGGCGGCCCACAGCAGTGGGTCTCGCTTCACCGGCGGCCTCCGAACCTGCGGCGGTCCCGCTCCTCCCACTGCTCGGCCTGGCGAGCCGTCTTGGAGATGCTGCGGCGGTGGCCCTCGCGGCGCTTGCGGGCCGCGCGGTCGGATGCGGACTCGCGGTCCGCGTAGGTCGTCTCGGCGAGGTGGCGGTCGTCGTTCCCGCCGAGCCAGCGGAGGATGCTCATCAGCCCTCACCCCTGGCGAGGATGTCGGCCAGTTCGCGGCCGAGCTCGCGGAGCCGTTCGGCGGCGGCGACGAGGTCGTCGGCGAGTTGCTCGATCTCGTCGGGGCTGTGGGTGCCGGTGTAGTCGGCGGCTTCGACGTACAGGCCGAGGCTGCGGTCGACGTTCGAGTACGGGGCCTGGGTGAGCGACGCCCGGAACAACGGGTAGCCGCTGGGGGCGATGACGTGCTCGGGGCCGTCGTGGGAGATGTCGACCTTGAACTGGGCGTGGTCGTCGTGGTGGCCGACGCACCAGTCGGGCTCGTCGATCTCCAAGGACTTCGTCACGAGCAGGTTGACCTGGGCGGTACGGGGCTCGTGGCTCACTGGCCCTCCCCTGCGGGAAGGGTGATCGCCTC
This sequence comes from Streptomyces sp. NPDC096205, assembly GCF_044763135.1. Taxonomy (NCBI): domain Bacteria; kingdom Bacillati; phylum Actinomycetota; class Actinomycetes; order Kitasatosporales; family Streptomycetaceae; genus Streptomyces; species Streptomyces sp. NPDC096205. The sequence goes on from NZ_JBIWFS010000003.1 coordinate 659,320, forward strand.
GGACCACGTTGCGCCGGCGTCGAGGGCGTCGTGCGCCTGGTCGACGGTGACGTATCCGGTGATGGGGTGCTCGGCGAGGCGCTCGCGCAGGTAGGCCGCGTTCCAGGCCGGTCCGAGGTCGGGTCCGTCGTCGAGCATGCTGCGGAGGGCGATCCGCGCGTGGACGACGCGGGCGGAGAGCAGCCGGTCGTGGACGTCGGAGCCGCCGATGGTGGCGGGGTGCGGGAGGTCGATCGCTTCGAGGACGGCCGCGAGCAGGTCGCGGACGGGCTCGGGGAGGCTGGGGGTGGTCACCGGGCCACCGCCTTGCGGATGGTGCCGGTGACGCCGGCCTCGGTGACGCGCACGATCGTCGTGCGGCCCGGGGTGCGGCGGATCAGGCCGGCCGCGACGAGGCGGCGGGGCGGGGAACTTGCGGGCGTGTTCTGGCCCGAGACATGATCGGTCATGCCGACTCCTGGTTAGGTCAGGATGTTCGGTAGAGGGTCGGGCGGCGCGCGCGCCTCCTCGGTGTTCCAGCACCGCGGAGAGCTGCTGTCCGGCCCTCGCTGTCTATTCGGTTGTGCCGGTGCCCGTTCCAGCGGGCCCGTGCTTCTTGATCGCCTGCGCGATCGTGGTCCACGGCTTGCCGAGGTCCTTGGCGACCGCAGCGACAGTGCCGAGTTCGGCGACGCCCTCAGCGAGGGCTGCCGCCCTTCGTTTTGCGGCTGCGGACACCTGGGTTCGGAGCTGTTCCAGCAGCTCTTCCTCCTCGCGTGCGCGTTGCCGCCAGGGCTTCGCGTCCATCACGAGAACGGTATCACTGCCAGGTAGTGATACGCCATCAACTTGCCTGACTCTGCGATGGCTTGGCCTGGAAGTGGCTGAGCAGCAGCCAGTCCCGCTCCGACTCGTACACGTAGGAGCACCAGCGGCACTGCACCCGCGTCTGGCCCGGCACGCGAGAGATCACCGCACCGCAGATGACACCCTCGCCGTCGACCGCCACGCACGTGCCGAGGCGCTGCGGCCGCGGGGCCGGGTCGCCCACGATCGTGCGCGCCTGCCCCTCCAGCTCCCTCACCTCGCGCGCCAGGTCCCCGGCGCCTGGATACTGCTCGGCGATCCATGCGAGCTCCATGGCCAGCCAGCGGCAGTCGGCGCCGAGCCCGGCCGGGGTCGGCGCTCCGTGCTGCGGCCAGCGCACGCGCTGCACGTCCACCCGCCACAGGTGGACGACCTCGGCGGCCCGCGTGGCGTTCACGTTGTCGATGACGTCCTCGTCGAGCGGGGCGCGCGGGCCTGCCGCCCCGCGCGTCGCGACGATCTCGCCCCAGCCGGACCGGCGAGGCACCAGGCACTCGCCGACCTCGGCGTACAGCACGGGCAGTTCGTCCAGGCGCCGGGCGAGCAGGATCGTGTCCCGCTCGCACAGGTAGCGGCCGCCGGCCTCGCCGCCGCACAGCTCGCATACGGTCACCGGCGGGCCCCCAGGCGGTGCTGGATCCGGTAGAGGCGGAGGCTGTTGAAGTAGTGGTCTCCGGCGGCGCACCGCCGGGCCTGCCGGGAGTCGGCCAGGCTGCGCCGGACGGCTCGGCAGTCGAGGATGACGTGGGCGACGTTGGTGATCTGCGCTCCCATGAGGAGGCCGTAGATGAGGATCTGGATCTCAGACGAGGTCATGGCGATCTCCTCGATCTAGAAGGGGGGTTCGTCGGAGTAGCCGACGCCCTGCGCGGCGGGCTGCTGCTGGCCGCCGCCCCAGCCGCCGCCCTGCGGCTGGCCGTTGGCAGGCTTCGCGCTGGCCCACGGGTCGCCACTGGGGTTCTGCTGGGCCCTCTGCCCTCCGCTGGCCTTGGTGACCTTTGCTGTGGCGTAGGTGAGGGACGGGCCGACCTCGTCGACGTCGAGCTCGAACACGGTGCGCTTGACGCCCTCGCGGTCCTCGTAGGAGCGCTGCTTGAGGCGGCCCTGGACGATCACGCGGGTGCCACGGGTGAGGGACTCGGCGACGTGCTCGGCGGCCTGCCGCCACACCGAGCAGGTGAGGTACAGGGCCTCGCCGTCCTTCCACTCGTTCGTCTGCCGGTCGTAGACGCGCGGGGTGGAAGCGACGCGGAACTTGGCGACGGCCGCGCCGGCCGGGGTGAAGCGGAGTTCGGGGTCGTCGACCAGGTTGCCGACGACGGTGATCACGGTCTCGCCTGCCATGGCGTTCTCCTTCGGTCTGGGCTACTGACCTGTTTGGGTCAGTAGCGGGATGCTGGGGTGGAGGCCGGGCCCGATGACCGCGGGCCCGGCCGATGGTGGGCGGGTCAGCCGGTCACGCCCGTGCTGGCGAGGAACTCCGCGCGCTTGGCGGGGTCCTGCAGTTCGCGGGCACTGGCGACCCATGCCTCGTGCAGCCGGGGAGCGCCGTCCTTGTGCTCGGCACAGAGGGTGACCCGCATGGTGCTGTTCTCGGCGGGTCGCTGTTGGTCGAGGGTGTTCCGCACGGCGATGACGCCGGGCTTGCCGCAGGCGCCATGGCCGTGGCTGCACTCGCCGGTGTTTACGGGGACGGTCTGCACGGTGTGCGTGGTCTCGCGGTCGTCGCCGAGCGGGATGACGGTCGTGATCACGAGTTCTCCTTGGTGGTGTTGGGCGCGGCTCCGTCCCTTGGAGCCGCCAGGTTGCGGAGCTTGGCGGCGTGCCGGTGGGCGAGGCCGCGTTGTCGGGCGGCGGCGAGGGCTGCGCGCCGGCGCTTGGCCGCTTCGGCCCGGGCGCGTGCGGCGGCGATCTTCTCGGCGACGATGTCGACGTTCACGACTCGGCCCGGCTGTGGTTGTTCTCGGGCATGGGGCGGTCTCCTGAGGTGGTTGGTGACCTCGTCCTCGTCCCGGGTTGCTGTGACGAGTGAGGCTGTGTGACCTCGTCCTCGTCCCACCTAAAGAAGTGGGACGAGGGACGAGGTCTCACTCACCTCGTCCGGACGAGGTATGGACGAGGTCGGGACGAGGTCACGCGGCAGGCTGTTCGGGAGCGGAAGTGGACGGGCTGGGAAGGGAGTGGAGAGTGGAGTTCCGGGGTCCGGGCGAGGCCGAGATCTGCCCGCTGTCGATCAGGTCGGCGACGGCGCGGCGGACGTCGACGGCACGGCCTGTCACGCGGTCCTCGATGCCCTTGCCGGTGAGTGGGTCCTTGGCTTTGCCGAGGGCCTCGAGGACCTTGCGCTTGATGCCGTCGAGGCGCTTGCGTTCCTCGTCCTCCTGGCGGTCTTCCTCGTCGCGCTGGATGGGCGCGTACAGGTGGGCCTCGGCGAACTCCTGTGACTCGGATTTGACGACGAGGTCGGCGTACCAGTGCATGCCGCTGGAGTGGGACAGCCCGTTCTTGCGGATCTGGCCGGGCCGGTCCTTGGCAACGCGGATCGTGGACTTACCGGTGACGCCGATACCGAACGGTCGCCGGTTCTCCAGCATGTACATCACGCCGTTGAGCCCGTTGAGCTTGTGGACACCGCCGATGCTGTACCGGCCGCGGTTCTCCGAGGACTTGACGACGTGGTCGAGGGTGACGACGGCGGCCCCGGAGTTCATAAGCGGGCGCAGCAGCTGGCGGCCGAACTTGGCGATGTCGGTGTTGTCCTTGAGCTCCAGGCCGAAGAGGCTCATGCCCTCGGTGACGCCGTCGACGATCGCGAGCGTGGGGTTGGCCTCCAGCACCATGGCGAGATCGATCAGGTCGATGTCGCTGGGGCTGTTCTCGGGGCGGACGTAGTGGAAGCGTTCCAGGACGACGGCCGGGTTGGCGCCGAGGCAGAGGAGCCGGCCAACGACTCCACCCGCGTCGTCCTCGAAGTCGAGGTAGAGGACGTGGTTGCCGTCGTTGATCTCCTGCAGACAGGCGACCAGGGCGAACCAGGTCTTGCCCGCCTCGGACTCGCTGGCCACGCTGTTCATCCGGCCGGGATAGAAGAGGCCGACGCCGTCGTCGCGCCGCCCGACGGTGGGCTGGGGCGGACGGTACGAACCGTCGAGGACCGACCGCAGGTCTTGGGCGCCCCAGGTACGCGGCGCCGGTTCTTTGTCGGCGGGCGCCGCGTCCACGTCGCCCCAGTCGACGGGCGGTTCCTCGCCGTCCGGGCCGAAGTAGGCGTCCATGGCCTGGTCGAAGTCGGTCGTCACGCAACCCACCCCCGGTCAGCCGGGCGGGTGGAGGCACTGTCGAACGAGGCTCGCGCTTCGGAGTCGGTGAGGCCGACCGCAGAGGCGGCCGACAGCAGACCCATCTCGGCCTCCGCCAGGTCGACGAGGGACTGGTCGGCCAGCTCGTGCGCCCGGCATGCCGCGAAGAAGAAGGCGTTGTTGCGGTTGCCTTCGTGCGAGTCCAGGACGTGCTGCACGAGATCCGCCACGGTCCACAACCGGCCGCCGCCCGGCCGCTGCTGCCGTCGTTCTTGCGGAGGAAAGCGGTGCCGAGGACGCGGGAGCGAGGTGCCAGGGGAACGGCGCTGCTTGCGGGGGAGGAGAGCGGCCGGCCAGTCCACCTCAGGAGCCATGTACGTGCCGTCACCTGCCCACCGGTAGCGGCTGCCGGAGGAGTGCACGGAGGGCGCGAGCAGGATGTAGCCGTTGTGTTTGAAGTCGATGCCTGGGCCGAGCAAGCCGGGCAGGTCGAAGTCGGGGGAGCGGTACAGGATGTGGAGGCCGTCGCCGCCGGTCAGCTGCGTGGTGGTGCCGGGCAGGACGCCGACCCTCTTCTCCAGGCGCTGGAGGGACTCGCGTCCACCGTTGCGAGGGTCGATGTCGATGACGGCCCAGCCGTTCAGCTTGCAGGGCGCACCGATGTTGGCGTCGGGTTCCTCGCGCCACCACCGGCGGACCAGGTCGAGGTCGGTGGTGGCGGCGTGGAAGCCGTGGCAGGTGGGGATGCCGCACTGGCAGTCCTCGGGGCGGTGCTTGACATACAGGCTGCTCTGTCGGTCGCAGCGTGCACAGTTGGCGTAGGGGGTCTTGTTGCGGCGCACGCGAAAGACCTTGATGCCCGCCTTGGCGTAGGTCTCGGCGGCGGCCGGGAGCTCGGCGGGGATGCGGATGCCGACGGTCACGAACGTGCTCTTCTCTACGAGCTGTGGATCGGGTTCGCGGGAGTGCTGGCGGCCGCCGCGGGGGGAGGTACGGCGGCCGCCAGCGGTCAGGCGGCCTTGCGCTTGGCCTGTGCGATGTCCTCGGCGGCGGCGGTGATGCGGGTGCACCAGTTGCGGGCCGCGGTGAGGACGGTGAGCGGGCTGGGCTGCTGCGCGAGGTCGTGCCGGATGGAGTCGAGGACCAGCTCGTGCAGCGCCTTCTCGGCGGCCCGCTGCATGTACAGCTCGTCGTCGGTCTTCGGCGTCAGCGCGTCGAGGTCGACGGGCCCGTCGACGGGCCAGCGGCCCGGGCGGTGCTCGGTCATGCGGCGTTCCTCCGTGCCTCGGGCTGGTGGAAGGCGGTGCGGATGATGGCGCGCTGCCGATCGGTGAGCGGCGGGGCCTGGGCGACGATGCGGTCGATGCGGTCCCAGTAGCCGGCGGGCCGCTCGGGGCGGACCGGGCGATTGGGTTCGTCGGTGCGGTTGCTCACGCTTGCGCCTCCGTCCGCTGCAGGTACTGGCCACGGATCTGGACGAGGCGGGTGTGCGCCTGCCGCATGGCGGTGAGCTGGTTCGACACGGTGCGGATGACGGCGGCCAGGGCGTCGGGGTCGAGGCCGCCGATGTAGTGCTCGTCGATGAACTCGACGACGGCGAAGGGCTGGCGCCTGGCCATGTCCGGGGCGAACGGGTCCACCTCGATGCGGGTGGAGAGGACGTTGTATTCCTCCGGGCTGCCGGTGTTGTCGAGCGGCAGAGTGGCCGTGGCGACGGGGTCGGTCCAGCAGTAGACATCGACCGGATGCGACGGCGTTTCCGTGTCGAGGCTGTGGTTCATCGTGCACCCCGGCATGCAGGTGACGGGCACGCTCGCGCCGCTCCCAGAGTGGGTAAAAGACCAGGTGTGCGGCTCGTCGGACGTCGTGTTGGCGGCGTCTGCGTACTCGATGGCCAGCCGTTCGATGGCGTCGAGCCGTGCGCGCTCCGCGGATACCCTGGCGAGCAACTGCGCGGGGGTGATCTCGCTGATGTCGGAGGCGTTGCCGCCGCTGTAGGCGACGAGAGTGTGCTGCCCAGTGTCGAGGTCCCGCATGATCTCGGCGGTGAGACTGGCGGTGATGGCCCGCTCGGGCAGGGGCGACGGCGCCTTTGCCACCAAGGGCGGCTGTGCTTTCATGGCCATGAGGACGTTCTCTTTCCGGCGGCGGCGCTGATGGGGTGGGCTAGACCCCGGGCGCCGCCGTCTTGCTAGTTAGCGCTGGTGGTGAGGGCGGTCTCTTCAGACGGCGTCGGGTGGCTAGACCCGGCGCCGTCATCGCGTTCGATGAGCTCGTCGACGCTGAGCTCATACGCCGAGGCCAGGACGAGCAGCGTGCTGATAGCCGGCTTGGCGAGTCCCCGAGAGATCCGCGACAGGGTGGTCTGGTTGAGACCGGTGCGCTTGGCGATCGCGTAGTTGCTGTGATCACCCCTGGCTGCGGCCGCTTCATGGAGCCGGACGCTGCGCAGGCGGTAGCTGGACATACGTGTCTCCTTGCTTGCTGGCGTGGGAGCTAATAACTCCTGCCGTGCAAGCAACTTACGCCCCTAGTTGCACGCATGCAAGCAAGTAGGCGCGGGGAGGCAGAGGCAAGGGCGAAATGGGCCGGATCGCACCGCTGTCCGGGCCACTACTTGCTTGCTAGCGTGTATGTATGCCGACAACGAAGAGTGGCCCCGCGCAGAAGGCGAGCCGGGCGTATCGCTTTGCGGAGTACATCCGCCCCGCCGTCCTGGCTGCCGGGTATGACATCGACAGCCCGCGTGGTGGCGGAAGGAAGGAGCTGGCCGACGCTACCGGGATGTCACCATCCAGTGTCGGGCGCATGCTCGCAGGGCAAACGCTGCCTGACCCGGTACACCTAGAGCGGCTGGCCGAGGTGTTGCAGCTTCCGCTAATGGAGATGCTGATCCGCTCTGGCGTAGTGTCCGCGCGGGCTGGGCAGGCGGCCAAGCCATCCACCCAGCACCCGCCGCCGAACACACCCCTCACGCCAGAGACGGCCGCGCGCCTGCTTGGTATCCGAAGCCCGGACCGAGTCCAGATGTTCGCAGCTATGGCCCGAACTCTGGTTGATCAGGAGCGGGCCGAGGAAGGGCGCCGCACCGAGGCGGAGGTCTGAATGCTCATGCCGGGCAAGGGTGGGCCCTCGTCCCTCCGGAAAGTGGTTCTAAAAGAAAAGCGCAATGCTGGCATCGCACTCGGTGTCTTCATATTTGTGCTTAGCGTCCTCGTGGTGCCGCTGGCCACCGCCGTAACCGATGAGTCGGAGGGGCCCGCACCGTTGTTCCCTCAAGGCGGAGATGCTTTGCCTTGGGTGCTAGCCGGAGCATTGCTGGTGCTCTTCGCTGGAGTCTTCTTCGTTGGGTCGGAATGGCGGCGCTTCAAAAGCGCGATCAGTCGCTCTGGAGCCGATACGCGACAGTCGGAAATCCAAGAAGAAGCGATGGCGCAGGCGCTTTGGGAAATGCGTCAGGAGGACGCCAAGAGGATGGAGGAATGGAAGAGTGAGAAGACTGCAGAGCTGTACTCACAGATCATGGAACAGTTGGACCGAGGCGTGATCACCTGCCCAAAGTGTGCTGGCGAGGGTGGAAGTCACCGTACCGGGGGTGACTTGCGTTGAAGGTCTGGAAGGAACGGACTGCGAACTACACGCTCGGTATGCAGTGGCTTCTCTCGGGGTGGCGGGTCTGGGCCTTCATACCCTTCTACCTCCTCCTTCTCGCGGCAGGCCTGTGGAATGCGCAGCTTCCACCGGTTCTGGAGGAGAAGCTGGGAACCGAACCGGCCAACTTCATCGCCATTGTTGTTGCTAACGCAGGTGCAATCTGGGCCATCTGTCTTAAAGGGCGTGAAGTCCGTAGAGGAAAGGAGCGGATGAAGGTAGTTGACGAGTACTTGGCCATACGTGAAGAGAGAATGGCGATCGAGTTCTCTGACCTATGTGATCGCTTTCTGGAGGAGCAAGAGCGGTGGCGCAGCGAGACCATGGCGAGCCTGTACGAGCAGATACTTGACCAAGTGGAGCGAGACGTGTTGAAGCCGCGCGAGTACCCGCGGGAAGCTGACTAACCGAGCTTGCTTCCTCGCCTCCACTCGAACACCACAGCGTCGTAGTCGAAGTACCCGCCGTCAGGCATCCGCCCAGGCCGCGGTTTCACCAGCGTGACCTCGACCAGCGACCGCAGCACGTTCCTCTGCTGCTCCAGCTCCAGCGCCTTCCACGCCTTCCGCACGTCTGGCGCCCCCACCAGGCCGACGAGCGGGTCCAGCGTCGCCGCACTGGCCAGCTGCTGCGTCACACCGTCCAGCTGCGCACGCGCCGTGTCCGTGCCCTGAGTGAACTGCACCATGTCGATCGTTCCGGCCCCGAACAGGGCCGCGAGGTCCGTCATGCGCCGGCGGATCTGCTCGCTCTCCACCTGCAGCGCGGCGACGTCCACATCGGCTGGGCCGGGCAGCAGCAGGCCGTGCGCGTCCGGCCGTGACAGCCGCTCGACGATGACATCCTCGACGTACTGGTCGACGATCTCGGCACGCCGGCCGCCGCCGTGCCCGGTCTGGCACCGGTACGACGGATACATGCGGCCGCCGGACTGGGTGACGTACATGAAGTGCGGGCAGTCTCCGCGGCCGCACCGGTACAGGATCGATCCCAGCCATTTCGGGGTGGCCCCGGGGGTCGTGGTCCGGGATGGGTCCTTCAGGATCGCGCAGACGGCCCTGTACTTCGCCTCGTCGACGATCGGCTCCCACTTCCCCCGGCCGACCTCCTCGCCCCTGTAGACGGCGATCCCGGCGTTCCTCGGGCGCAGCAGCATGTCCCGCATGTCGGTGTGCGTGACGGGGTTTCCGCGGGTCGTGGTGACGCCCTTGTCGGCGCACCACTTCACCAGCGACCGGATCGACCCGCCGGACAGGATCGTGTCGGTCCAGAAGCGGAGGGATTCGGCCTCTTCGGGCACGGCCTTGAGCATGTCGAGCTCGGGCTCCTCGGTCTCTTCGCCGGTCTTCCGGTCCACTTTCGTGCGCATCGCCCCCGTGGGCAGCCCCCAGCCGAACGGGCGGATGCCGCCCATCCACTCACCGTTCAGGGCTTTCTGCCGACGGGCTCGGGCGACGCGCTCCCCCTTGTGCTCGGACTCCTGGCGGGCGACGGCGCCGAGGATGCGCGCGGTCATCCGTCCGGAAGGCGTGGCGAGGTCGATGTTCCCGGCCTGCACCGTGTGGGTGGAGATGCCTCGGCGCTCGGAGAGGTTGATGTACTCCTCCAGCTCGGTGGGGGAGCGGTGCAGTCGGTCGGTGTGCCAGACGACCACGACGGTCGCCTTGCCCTCGTCGAGGTCCGCGAGCATCTGCCGGTACGCCGGCCGCCGCTTCCCGGAGAACGCGCTCACGTCGTTGTCGACGTACACCTCGAGGACGTCCCAGTCGTTTCGCCGGGCGAGGGCCTCGCAGTCCTCGCGCTGGCGGTCGACGCCGAGGCCGGCGCCGGTGCGGTCCTGGCTGATGCGGCAGTAGATGACGGCGCGCGTCCGGGCGCCCTCCGTTGGAGTGGACTTCATGTCCCGAGTCTGCCGCAACAGTGGTGTCTTTGTTCAGGGTTCGGGAAGACGACTCTGCTGAGCGCGCTGCTCGGGCTGGTCGGGCCGGGCGAGCGGATCGTGCTCGCCGAGGACTCGGCGGAGCTGCGGCCCGACCATCCGCACGTCGTACGCCTGGAGGCCAGACCCGCAAACCAGGAGGGCGCGGGCCTCGTCACGCTCGAGGACCTGGTGCGTCAGGCGCTGCGGATGCGGCCGGACCGGTTGGTCGTGGGCGAGGTGCGCGGACCCGAAGTGGTGCATCTGCTCGCGGCGTTGAACACCGGCCACGACGGCGGCGGAACGGTGCACGCCAACGCTGCCGCCGACGTCCCCGCCCGGTTGGAGGCGCTCGGCACGGCCGCCGGGCTCGACCGGGCCGCGCTGCACAGCCAGTTGGCCGCGGCCCTGTCGGTGGTGCTGCACCTGGCGCGCGACCGCGCCGGTCGGCGACGTATCGCCGAGGTGCATGTGCTGGAGCGGGACGCGGCGGGTTTGGTGCGGACGGTGCCGGCGCTGCGGTGGGGCGCGCGGGCGTTCGTGCCCGAGCGGGGCTGGGAGCGGCTGCGGGAACTGCTGCGCGAGGACTGCCTGGAGGCGTCCGGAGGGACCGCTTCCGGCGAAGGACGAGACGGAGAGAGCGCGTGGTCGTGATGAGTGAGATGTGGGTGGCGGCGGCCCTGGTGTGCGCGGCGGTGGGCGCCTGGCTGGCCGGCGAGTGGCAGTCGGGGGCGCGGCGGGCGCAGTTGCTGCTCGCGGGCGGCGGGGTGGTGGGCACGGGTCCGCCCAAGTGGCCCCGGGCGGGCTTCCGTCTGCATGAAGTCCGTGAGCGGATGCGGCCCGAGTGGTGGGCGCCGGCCGCGGGGCTGGTGTTGGCCGTGCTGGGCGCCTCGGCGCTTCCGGTGCTCGCGGGGGCGGCAGGGCTGCCGTTGCTGCGGCGGGCGCGGCTGGCCCGGGAGGCGCGGCGTGCCCGGGAGCGCCGTGGGGACGCGGTCATCGCCCTGTGCGGGGTGCTCGCCGGGGAGGTGCGGGCCGGACGACAGCCGGGTGAGGCGCTGCTGCGGGCCGCACACGAGTCCGGCGGCCTCGGGGAGGCGCAGGCCGCGGTCCTGGCGGCGGCCCGGTTCGGCGGGGATGTGCCCGAGGCGCTCGCGGTCGCGGCGCGCCGTCCAGGGGCCGAGGGGTTGCTGGGACTCGCCGCGTGCTGGCGGGTGGCCGTGGACCAGGGCGCGGGCCTCGCCGCCGGGCTCGACCGGCTCGAAGGGGCGTTGCGGGCCCAGCGGGACCAGCGCGCCGACCTGCGAGCCCAGTTGGCGGGCGCGCGCTCCACGGCCGTGATGCTCGCGGGGCTGCCGGCGCTCGGGTTGTTGCTCGGTACGGCCCTCGGCGCCGACCCTTTGCGGGTGCTGCTGCACACCGGTGCCGGGCTGGGGTGCCTGCTGATCGGCGGCGTGCTGGAGGGCGTGGGCCTGTGGTGGGCGCTGCGGATCGTCCGAGGGGCGGAGGCGGCATGAACGAGGAGATCGTCCACAGGCTGTGGGCTGTGCTGGGCCTGGGACTCGCGATGGTCTGGGCCGCCCATCGACTGTCCGGTGTGCGGCACGAGCGCAGGGTCCGGCGCCGGCTGGCCGAGCTGCTCGCCGCGGAGGCGGCGATGGGCCGGAGGTCGCGTCCCCAAGTGCCCTTGGCTGTACGGAGATGGCTGGTACCGGCCGGTGTCGCATGCGCCGGATGGGTGCTGGTCGGAGGGCTCCTCGGGGTCCTGGTCGGGCTGGCCGGCGCGGCCCTGCTGTGGCGCCGGCGGTTGCGGCAAGTGCGAGCCGACGACAGCGCAGAGGGTCTCGACGCCGGGCAGGCGGCCCTGGGGGCCCGCCAACTCCCGCTCGCCGCAGACCTGCTGGCCGCCTGCATCGCGGCCGGCGCCGGTCCGGTACTGGCGGCACAGGCGGTGGGGGAGGCGCTGGGCGGGCCCGTCGGGGAGGCACTCGCGCGCGGTGCGGCGGAGGTGCGGCTCGGCGGAGAACCGGCCGAGGCCTGGCGCCGGCTCGCCGCGGTGCCGGGCGCGCAGGGCCTGGCGCGGCTGCTGGAGCGCGCCGATGTCTCGGGGCTTCCGGCGGCCGGGCCCGTCGCCCGGATCGCGGCGGACGCTCGCGCGGACTGGACCCGCACCGCGACCGCACGCGCGAGACGCGCAGCCGTCCTGGTCACCGCGCCGGTGGGGCTGTGCTTCCTGCCCGCCTTCATCGCGGTCGGCGTGCTGCCGGTGGTGATCGGGCTGGCGGGCGAGGTGCTGGGAGGAGGCCGGTGACGGACGGATCGAAGCAGTGGCAGTGGCAGTGACAGCGGTTGTGGAACGGAACGGGAAGCTCATGGAGGTCGGGATGTACGCAGTGGTTCGGGCGCGGCTGGATGCCCTGGTGTGCGGGATGCGCGGCTGGTGCCGGTCGCGGCGGCGGGACGCGGGGATGGTGACGTCGGAGTACGCGCTGGGCATCGTCGCGGCGGCCGCGTTCGCGGTGGTGCTCTACAAGGTCGTCACCAGTGGGCAGATCACCGCGGAATTGCAGGCGATCGTGAAGAGGGCGCTCGATGAGGGGGCGTGAGCGGAGGTCGGACCGGGGGTTCGTGACGGCGGAGTCGGCCGTGGTGCTGCCGGTGCTGGTGATGTTCGCGCTGGCGCTCGTGTGGGGGCTGCTCGTCGTGGCCGCGCAGATCCAGTGCATGGACGCGGCCAGGACGGGTGCCCGCGCGGCGGCCCGGCAGGACCCCGAGGACGCGGTCGTCGAGGTGGCGCGAGGCGTGGCGCCGCCAGGTGCGCGGGTGACTGTCACCCGGGAGGGTGAACTGGTCCGTGTCGTCGTGGTGGCCAAGCCGCGTGCCCTCGGCGGCCTGCCGTTCGAGGTACGGGAGGAGGCCGTGGCAGCGGCGGAGGAGATGGTGGGGGTGGCCTCGTGAAGGCGTACGGCTCCGACCGTGGGTCCGCCACCGTCTGGAGCCTCGGGGCGATCGCGGTGCTGTGTGTCGTCTTCGGCTTCGTGCTCGCCCTCGGGCAGGCCGTCGTGGTGCGGCAGCACGCGGCCCGCGGTGCCGACCTGGCGGCACTGGCCGCGGCGGACCACTGGCCGGATGGCAGTACGGCGGCCTGCGAACACGCCGCCAGGGTGGCCCGCGCCCAGGGCGTACGACTGGTGCGGTGCGCCCTGGACGGCGAGATCGCGGACGTGTCGGCCGCGTCCGCGCGGGGCCCGTTCTCGGCGGAGATCAGATCCCGGGCGGGCCCTGCGGGGACGGACCTACGGGCCCCAAGCCCTCGCTAGGGCCCTCAGCCGCCCACTGCGGGGAGCGCGCCCTGAGAAGGGCGGCCCCAAGCCCACGCGACGGCCCTCAGCCGCCCTCTGCGGGGCGCGCGCCCTGAGAAGGGCGTTCACGGACCACCTCGGCCTGGCTCGGCCTCTCCGCCCCTCCTGGCCCCTCCGCCTCACCCGGCTTCTCCGGCGGAGCCCCCCGCAGCAGCACGGTGAGCAGTCGCACGGCGCCCCGCTTGTGCAACGGATCGTTGCCGTTGCCGCACTTGGGGGACTGGATGCAGGACGGGCAGCCGGCGTCGCACTCGCAGGAGGCGATGGCCTCGCGGGTGGCGGTGAGCCAGGCGTGGGCGGTGTGGAAGGCGCGCTCGGCGAAGCCCGCGCCGCCCGGGTGGCCGTCGTAGACGAAGACGGTGGGCAGCAGGGTGTCGGGGTGGAGCGGGATGGACACGCCGCCGATGTCCCAGCGGTCGCAGGTCGCGAAGAGGGGCAGCATGCCGATCGACGCGTGCTCGGCGGCGTGCAGGGCGCCGCCGACGATCTCCGGGTTGATCCGGGCCTCGTCCAGCTGGTCCTCGGTGACCGTCCACCACACCGCGCGGGTGCGGAGCGTACGAGGAGGGAGGTCGAGTTTGGTCTCGCCGAGCACCTCGCCGGTGATGAGGCGGCGGCGCAGGAAGGAGACGACCTGGTTGGTGACTTCGACGGAGCCGTAGCAGAGGCGGCCGTCGCCCCACGGGATCTCGATGTCCGTGTCCAGGACGGAGATGGCGGTGGTGTCGCGGGCGACGGTGGAGTACGGCGGGTTGGCCTCCTCGACCAGCGCGACCGAGTCGTCCAGGTCGAGGGAGCGGACCAGATAGGTGCGGCCCTGGTGCAGGTGGACGGCGCCCTCGTGGACGCTGGCGTGGGCGGAGCCGGCGTCGACGGTGCCGAGCAGGCGGCCGGTGCCCGCCTCGACGATCTGCACGGGGCTGCCGCCCTCGCCGCGGATGTCGGTGAGATCGGCGGCCCGCTCCCGGCGCGTCCAGTGCCAGGCCTTCGTACGGCGGCGCAGCAGCTTGGCGGCCTCCAGCTGCGGCAGAAGGTCGGCGGCCGCGGGGCCGAACAGCTCCAGGTCCTCCTCCACCAGCGGGATCTCCGCGGCGGCCGCGCACAGGTGCGGGGCGAGCACGTAAGGGTTGTCGGGGTCGAGGACGGTCGACTCGACCGGCCGGTCGAAGAGGGCCTCGGGGTGGTGGACCAGGTAGGTGTCCAGCGGGTCGTCGCGGGCGACCAGTACGGCCAGGGCGCCCTGGCCGGAGCGGCCCGCGCGGCCGGCCTGCTGCCACAGGGACGCGCGTGTGCCCGGGTAGCCGGCGATCAGGACGGCGTCCAGGCCGGAGACGTCGACGCCGAGTTCGAGGGCGGTGGTCGCGGCGAGACCGAGGAGCTCGCCGGAGTGCAGGGCCCGTTCGAGGGCGCGGCGCTCCTCGGGGAGGTAGCCGCCTCGGTAGGCCGCGACACGCCCGGACAGGGAGCGATCGATCTCGGCCAGCCGCTCCTGGGTGATGACCGAGATCAGCTCGGCGCCGCGCCGGGAGCGGACGAAGGCGACGCTGCGGATGCCCTGGAGGGTGAGGTCGGTGAGCAGGTCGGCCGTCTCGGCGGTGGCCGTACGGCGTACAGGAGCGCCCTTCTCGCCCTGGAGTTCGGTGAGTGGCGGCTCCCACAGGGCGAACACCAGCTCCCCGCGCGGGGAGGCGTCGTCGGCGACCTCCACCACCGGCAGCCCGGTCAGGCGGCGCCCGGCCACGGCGGGCTCGGCGGCGGTCGCCGAGGCGAGGAGGAAGACGGGGGAGGCGCCGTAGCGCGCGCACAGACGGCGTAGTCGGCGCAGCACCTGGGCGACGTGGGAGCCGAAGACGCCGCGGTAGGTGTGGCACTCGTCGATGACGACGTACTTCAGCGACTTCAGAAAGGAGGACCAGCGGGGGTGGGACGGGAGTATGCCGCGGTGCAGCATGTCCGGATTGGTGAGGACGTAGTTGGCGTACTGGCGGATCCACTCGCGTTCCTCGAACGGCGTGTCGCCGTCGTACACCGCGGCGCGCACGGCGTTGCCCAGCGGCTGGGCCAGGGCGCGCACGGCGCGGCACTGGTCGGCGGCCAGGGCCTTGGTGGGGGCCAGGTACAGGGCGGTGGAGCCGCGGCCGTTCGGGGCCTCGGAGCCCTCCAGGAGGGCGGAGAGCACCGGGGCCAGATAGGCCAGCGACTTGCCCGAGGCGGTCCCGGTGGCGACAACCACCGAATCGCCGTCCAGGGCGTGCTCTGCGGCCCGCGCCTGATGCTCCCAGGGGTGTTCGATGCCCGCCGCCTGGATGGCCGCGATCACCTCCGCGCGAATCCGATCAGGCCAGACGGCATGGCGACCCTCCCTCGGGGGCAAGTGCTCCGTATGAGTGATGCGCGAAGCCCGGCTCGGACCCGAGGCGAGCCGGTCCAGAACCGTGCCAGGGGACGGGCGGAGTGCGGGGTCCGTCGAGGGTCGATCGGATCGGTGATTCTTGGCCATCGGCACCGAGTGTGTCACTGGCGTGACGGACAATGGGCTCAAGGCGTCGTGCACGCCTGCCGGTAAGTGATTGAATGCCATCGCGGCTGGCGAACCGTCCTGGGGGCTTCAAGCCGAGTGCCCCCTAGGGGCGACCGCTCGATAGCAAGGTGCTGGAGGATCCGTGGACCTGTCCCTGTCGACCCGTACCGTCGGCGATCGTACGGTCGTCGAGGTCGGTGGCGAAATCGACGTATATACCGCGCCCAAGCTGCGCGAGCAGCTGGTCGAGCTGGTGAACGACGGGAATTTCCACCTCGTCGTCGACATGGAGGGCGTGGACTTCCTCGACTCCACCGGTCTCGGCGTACTGGTCGGCGGTCTCAAGCGCGTGCGTGCCCATGAGGGCTCGCTGCGCCTGGTGTGCAACCAGGAGCGCATTCTGAAGATCTTCCGCATCACCGGCCTGACCAAGGTGTTCCCGATCCACACCTCGGTCGAGGAAGCGGTGGCGGCCACCGACTGATCTCCCGAGCCGGGTCCGTGTGGCCCGGCTCGGCACAGTTCAACCGGGGGGCCGGGCGTTCGGCGGCCGGCCCCTGACCGCACGCCCGTAGTTTTCGAGGGGGATGCATGGCCACCGTCGAACTCCGCTTCAGCGCGCTGCCCGAGCACGTGCGGACCGCCCGGCTGGTGGCGGCCGCGGTGGCACGCAGGGCCGGAGTGGACGAGGCCGTCCTGGACGAGGTGAGACTCGCCGTCGGTGAGGCTTGTACGCGCGCTGTCGGGCTGCACCAGAGCTCCGGGATCACCGCGCCGGTGAAGGTGCTGCTGATCGAGGAGGAGAAGCAGTTCTCCATCGAGGTCGGCGACGAGGCGCCGCGCTCGGCCCCTGGCGATCGGGCACCCGGCGCCGCCGGCGAGGACGCCGATGCCGAGGAGGACGAGATGGGCCTCGCGGTCATCAGCGGCCTCGTCGACGACGTGGAGGTCACCGCCGGGGAGCACGGCGGCCAGATCAAGATGACCTGGCCGACCGCACAGCCCCCGCTGACGCCTCTGTCCTGACCCCCGCGACGCAGAGTCATAGGGCCCCGCCTCGGCGGGGCCCTTCTGCATGCCATGCCTGTCCGTCTGTGCCCGTGCGTGTCCGTGCGGGGTCTGTGCGTGTGCGGCTGTCAGTGCCCCCGCCTACAGTGGTTGCGTCAGGAGTTCCTACCGATCCGTACTGTTCCAGGCGGTGCCTTTCGTGAATTCATTCACGATCCTGGTGCTTGAAAAAATGGATCAAGGCGAATGCCTTCAGGGCATTACTGCTTGAATGCAAATTCCGTTTACCGCGCACTGTTTTGATCAGGTTCCGGTACCTACAATCCGTCCACATCTTGAGCTCAGCCCAAGCGTCAAGGAGGACGAATGGCGGGGCTTTCTACCCCTCATCAGCTGGATCACTCCACAGCCTTCGCAGCCGCAGTCCTGACCGACGGCAACCGTGTCCTGGTGGTGGTCATCGCGGTCGTCGCGCTGGCCGCCCTGGTGGTCGCGGGGATGTTGTTGCGCCAGGTGCTCACGGCGGGCGAGGGCACCGACAGCATGAAGGAGATCGCCGCGGCGGTCCAGGAAGGCGCCAACGCCTATCTGGCCCGGCAGCTGCGCACGCTCGGCGTATTCGCCGTCGTCGTGTTCTTCCTGCTCATGCTGCTGCCCGCGGACGACTGGAATCAGCGTGCCGGACGATCGGTGTTCTTCTTGATCGGCGCGGCGTTCTCGGCAGCCACCGGCTATATCGGCATGTGGCTCGCCGTACGCAGCAATGTGCGCGTCGCGGCCGCGGCGCGCGAGGCGACACCGGCGGAAGGCGAACCGGAAAAGGATCTCACCGAGGTCTCGCACAAAGCGATGAAGATCGCTTTCCGCACGGGTGGCGTCGTCGGCATGTTCACGGTGGGGCTCGGTCTGCTGGGCGCCTCCTGCGTGGTGCTGGTGTACGCGGCCGACGCGCCGAAGGTGCTCGAGGGATTCGGTCTCGGTGCCGCGCTGATCGCGATGTTCATGCGTGTCGGCGGCGGCATCTTCACCAAGGCCGCCGACGTCGGCGCCGACCTGGTCGGCAAGGTCGAGCAGGGCATCCCGGAGGACGACCCGCGCAATGCCGCGACCATCGCCGACAACGTCGGCGACAACGTCGGCGACTGCGCCGGCATGGCGGCCGACCTCTTCGAGTCGTACGCCGTGACGCTGGTCGCCGCGCTGATCCTCGGGAAGGCGGCCTTCGGCGACTCCGGGCTCGCCTTCCCGCTGCTCGTGCCCGCCATCGGGGTGATCACGGCCATGATCGGCATCTTCGCGGTCGCGCCGCGCCGGGCCGACCGCAGTGGCATGTCCGCGATCAACCGGGGCTTCTTCATCTCCGCGGTGATCTCGCTCGTCCTCGTGGCCGTGGCCGTCTTCATCTACCTTCCGAGTTCGTACGCCGAGCTGAACGGTGTCACCGACACCGCGATCCAGGGCAAGGGCGGCGACCCCCGGATCCTGGCGCTCGTCGCGGTCGCCATCGGCATTCTGCTGGCCGCCGTCATCCAGCAGCTGACCGGCTACTTCACCGAGACCAACCGCCGCCCGGTCAGGGACATCGGCAAGAGCTCGCTCACCGGGCCGGCCACCGTCGTCCTCGCCGGCATCTCCGTCGGTCTCGAATCCGCCGTCTACACCGCCCTGTTGATCGGCCTGAGCGTCTACGGCGCCTTCCTGCTCGGCGGTACGTCGATCATGCTGGCGCTGTTCGCGGTGGCGCTTGCCGGCACCGGCCTGCTCACCACGGTCGGCGTCATCGTCGCCATGGACACCTTCGGGCCGGTCTCCGACAACGCCCAGGGCATCGCCGAGATGTCCGGGGACGTCCAGGGCGCGGGCGCGCAGGTGCTCACCAACCTCGACGCCGTCGGCAACACCACCAAGGCCATCACCAAGGGCATCGCCATCGCCACCGCCGTCCTCGCGGCCTCCGCGCTCTTCGGCTCGTACCGCGACGCGATCATCACCGGCGCGCGGGACGTGGGCGAGAAACTCGGCGGCGAGGGCGCGGCCATGACCCTCTCCATGGACATCTCCCAGCCCAACAACCTCGTCGGTCTCATCGCGGGCGCCGCGGTCGTCTTCCTCTTCTCGGGGCTGGCGATCAACGCCGTGTCGCGGTCGGCGGGTTCGGTGGTCTTCGAGGTGCGCCGGCAGTTCCGGGAGCGGCCCGGGATCATGGACTACAGTGAGAAACCGGAGTACGGCAAGGTCGTCGACATCTGCACCAGGGACGCGTTGAGGGAACTCGCCACGCCCGGGCTGCTCGCCGTGATGGCGCCGATCTTCGTCGGGTTCACGCTCGGCGTCGGCGCGCTCGGCGCGTTTCTCGCGGGCGCGATCGGCGCGGGCACGCTGATGGCGGTGTTCCTCGCCAACTCCGGTGGCGCGTGGGACAACGCCAAGAAACTGGTCGAGGACGGCCATCACGGCGGCAAGGGCAGCGAGGCGCACGCGGCGACCGTGATCGGTGACACGGTCGGCGACCCGTTCAAGGACACCGCGGGACCCGCCATCAACCCGCTGCTGAAGGTGATGAACCTGGTGTCGCTGCTCATCGCACCGGCCGTCATCAAGTTCTCCTACGGCGACGACAAGAGCATCGGCGTCCGCATCCTGATCGCGGCGCTGGCGTTCGTGGTGATCGTCGGCGCGGTGTACGTCTCCAAGCGGCGCGGCATCGCCATGGGCGACGAGGACGGGGCCGACGCCTCGCCCAAGTCGGCGGACACCGCGGTGGTTTCGTAGTCCGTTGTACGACACCTGCTCCAAGGGGCGGGCGGGCAGCGCGCTTTGACGTGCCGTCCGCCCGCCCCGCATGGTCGGCAGGTCCCTTCGTGAGGCTTCTCTCTCTTGGTGCAAATGGCTGCAATACCGGACAGAGTGGATGCTCATCATGCGGGTGTCGCCCGTTTGGCGTGTATGTTCCGGGGCCGAGAGCCATGGAAGGGACCAATCCGGTGAACAAGAAGCTCGCGGCCGCACTGTCCGGCGGTGCGGTACTGGTACTGGCGCTGTCGGGATGCAGCAGCGACGACGGCGACGAGAAGCTGAACGCGTGGGCCAAGCAGGTCTGCGACGCCGTCCAGCCGCAGGCGAAGAAGATCGAGACCGCCAACAACGCGATCAAGAAGGAAGCCTCGGACAACAGCACCCCGGCCGAGGTCCAGAAGGCGGACTCGCAGGCCTTCCAGGACATGTCCGACGCCTACAAGGCGATCGGCGCCGCCGTGAGCAAGGCCGGCGCGCCCGACGTGGAGAACGGCGAGAAGAAGCAGCAGGACGCGGTCAAGGAGCTCAACTCCATCTCCGCGTCGTACGCCTCGCTGAAGAAGCAGGTCGACGCGCTGAACACCAAGGACCAGGCGAAGTTCGCCGACGGCCTCAAGGATGTCGCCACCGAGCTCGACAAGCTCAGCAGGAGCGGCAACGACGCCCTGACCAACCTGGAGGAGGGCGAGGTGGGCCAGGCGATGGCCGAGCAGCCGAGCTGCCAGCGCGCCTCCGCGCCCGCGTCGGCCCCGGCGACCAAGAGCTGAGCCAGACCTGAGCAAGAAGAGCTGAGCCAGAAGAGCTGAGCAAGAAGAGCTGAGCCAGAGCTGATCGAGCGCTGAGAGGCGTGAGGAGCTGAGCCTTCGGCGGAGGGCCGTCACAATGGGGACGTGAGTGAAGCCACCCTGTCCCCCCTGCCCTCCGCCGACCGCGCCGACGTCGCCGTACGGCTGCGTGACGCCCTGCTCGCGGCCGACTTCACCGCCGACGGGTTGCTCGAACTGCTCGGAGCCCCCGCCTACGCGGCCCTCGCCCGCAGCGAGACCGTGCCCGCGCTGCGGGCCACGCGGGGCGACACGCCCCTGGAGCTGCTGACCCGGCTGTTCCTGCTCCAGCAGCCGGTGCCGCAGGCGCGCGTGGCGGGCGTTCTGCCCGTCGCGGAGTGCCTGGACAGCGGGTGGCTGGTGGCGGCCGGTGACGACGAGGTCGCCGCGACCGTCGACGTACGGCCGTACGGCGGACCCGGTGGCGAGGACTGGTTCATCGTGTCCGACCTGGGCTGCGCCGTCGGCGGGGCGGGCGGCATCGGAAGCCGTCACGAGGAAGTCGTCCTCGGGGTCGGCGGTGCCTCCACCACCCTCGCGGGCATCACCGTCCGCACCCCTGTCGCCTCCGCCCTGGACCTCGGCACCGGGTCCGGCATCCAGGCGCTGCACGCCGCCCAGCACGCCACGCGCGTGACGGCGACCGACCTCAACCCGCGTGCCCTGCACATCACCGCGCTCACGCTGGCGCTGTCCGGCGCGCCCGCCGCCGATCTGCGGGAGGGCTCTTTGTTCGAGCCGCTGCCGGAGGGCGAGAAGTACGACCTGATCGTCTCCAACCCGCCGTTCGTGATCTCGCCGGGAGCCCGGCTGACGTACCGAGACGGCGGCATGTCCGGGGACGATCTGTGCCGTTCGCTCGTTCAGGGAGCAGGGGAACGGCTGAACGAGGGCGGGTTCGCGCAGTTCCTCGCCAACTGGCAGCACGTGGAAGGGGAGGACTGGCAGGACAGACTCAGGTCATGGGTGCCGCGCGGGTGCGATGCCTGGATCGTGCAGCGCGAGGTGCAGGACATCACTCAGTACGCCGAGCTGTGGCTCCGGGACGCCGGTGACCACCGCGGCGACCAGGCCGAGTACCAGGCGCGGTACGACGCGTGGCTGGACGAGTTCGAGGCCCGCAAGGTCAGGTCCGTGGGGTTCGGGTGGATCACCCTGCGCAGGACGGACGCGGCCGTGCCCTCGATCACGGTGGAGGAGTGGCCGCACCCGGTCGAGCAGCCGCTCGGCGACACCGTGCGCGCGCACTTCGAGCGCCTCGACTATCTGCGCGGACGCGATGACGCGGCCCTGCTCGAGGAGCACTTCAGGCTCGCTGGAGAAGTCGTGCAGGAGCAGGTCGGGCTGCCCGGCGCCGAGGACCCGGAGCATGTCGTACTGCGGCAGCACCGCGGCATGCGCCGTGCCACCAAGGTCGACACGGTCGGCGCGGGCTTCGCCGGCGTCTGCGACGGCACGCTGAGCGCGGGCCGCATCCTGGACGCCATCGCCCAGCTGGTCGGCGAGGACCCGGTCCTGCTGCGCGACCGTACGCCTGCGCAGATCCGGCTGCTGGTCGAGCAGGGCTTCCTGGAGCCGGGGGTCTGACGGGGCGGGCCTCCGCGCGCTGACCTTCGCTGCTCGGCTCCGATCCGTGGCCCGCCATTCGACCCGCGGCCCGCTGTTCGGGGCGTGACCCACTTCTCGGCTCGCGCCCCGCTGTTCGGCCGGCGACCCGCCGTTCGACTCTGACCGGCGACCTGCGACCCACCGTTCGACTCTGACCGGCGGCCTGCGACCCACCGTTCGACTCTGACCGGCGACCGGCGACCGGCGACCGGCGACCCCCGACCGGCGACCCCCGACCCCCGCCCCCCGACCTCCAGGATTCGGGGCGTCCATACGACGACTTCACGTCGATCTCGGCCGCCCCGAGGACGCGGCCGGGACCGTGGGAGTCGACCGCTCCACCCGGCGGTGCCCGCGGAAGGGCACGCGCATCGCCGTGTCGATCGCCCGTTCACCCAGGGTTCGCCTGGACGCAGCCCGCGCGTGTCAGTCTCGCGGCGACTGGGCACGCGGTGCGGGAGAAAAGGGACGGGGCGGCCATGGAGAGCGGACCGGCGATCTTCGCGGGAGGGGTGTTCGCCCTGTTCGGCGTTGGCCTGCTGGCTTGGACGGGGGTGCGGGTCCGGCGCGGCGAGCCGGTGGCGGACGGGGTGGGGCCCGTGGCGTCGGCCACTGTCTCCGGCGTCGTGGCGCTGCTCGCGCTGGCCCTCGGCGTGTGGTGCTTCACTCGGTTCTGAGGGGGCAGGTGGGTGTGAGGGCTGTCGCGCCGTCGGGTCGTAGGCCTCCGGGCCGCGATGCGGAGGGCGCCGGTCCGATGGCGGCGTAGACGCAGGTCCGGGCGTCGGGAAGGCCTCCGGGAGGTGGCCGGGACGTGACGTTCGGACGGCGCGGGGGCGGCTGCTCCGCAGTAATAGGGAGGACGGGTTCCGGAACGCCCGGAATGAGCCGCTGGACACTCCGGGCGGCAGGAAGGGCGGTAGTCGGGTTACCGTTCGAGTGGCCGTTGCGGGCTTTTCCCGTTTGACACGGGGGCGGGATGTACCGTCACACTCCGCAGCGTCACCACCCCGACCCCGGGAGCAAGGCCTGGGGAGGCCCCAGCGTCGACCGGAGAGAAGAGCGAAGTTGTCCCCGACCAGCGAGACCGCGAAGGGCGGCCGCCGACTCGTCATCGTCGAGTCGCCTGCCAAGGCGAAGACGATCAAGGGCTATCTGGGCCCCGGATACATCGTCGAGGCGAGCGTCGGGCACATCCGCGACCTTCCGAACGGCGCCGCGGAGGTGCCGGAGAAGTACACCGGCGAGGTCCGCCGCCTCGGTGTGGACGTCGAACATGACTTCCAGCCGATCTATGTGGTCAACGCCGACAAGAAGGCACAGGTCAAGAAGCTCAAGGACCTGCTGAAGGAATCCGACGAGCTCTACCTCGCCACCGATGAGGACCGCGAGGGCGAGGCGATCGCCTGGCATCTCCAGGAGGTGCTCAAGCCCAAGGTCCCGGTCAAGCGGATGGTCTTCCACGAGATCACCAAGACCGCGATCCAGGCCGCCGTGGCCAACCCGCGCCAGCTCAACCAGAAGCTCGTCGACGCGCAGGAGACCCGCCGCATCCTCGACCGTCTGTACGGCTACGAGGTCTCGCCGGTGCTGTGGAAGAAGGTCATGCCGAAGCTGTCGGCGGGCCGCGTCCAGTCCGTCGCGACACGTCTCGTGGTCGAGCGGGAACGCGAGCGCATCGCGTTTCGTTCTGCTGAGTACTGGGACCTGACGGGCACCTTCGCGACCGGCCGCGCGGGAGACTCGTCGGACCCGTCGTCGCTGGTCGCCCGCCTGCAGACCGTCGACGGCCGTCGGGTCGCGCAGGGCCGCGACTTCGACTCCGTGGGACAACTCAAGAGCGCGAACACCCTCCACCTCGACGAGGCGACCGCCCGCGCCCTGGTCACCGCTCTGGAGAACACGCAGTTCTCCGTGCGGTCCGTCGAGTCCAAGCCGTACCGCCGCTCGCCGTACGCCCCGTTCCGTACGACGACGCTCCAGCAGGAGGCGTCGCGGAAGCTCGGCTTCGGCGCCAAGGCGACCATGCAGATCGCCCAGAAGCTGTACGAGAACGGCTTCATCACCTACATGCGTACGGACTCCACGACGCTGTCGGACACCGCGATCGCGGCCGCCCGCGCCCAGGTCACGCATCTGTACGGCGCCGAGTACCTGCCGGACGCCCCGCGCACCTACGCCGGCAAGGTCAAGAACGCGCAGGAGGCGCACGAGGCGATCCGTCCCTCGGGTGATCGTTTCCGCACGCCCGCCGAGACCGGACTGACCGGTGACCAGTTCAAGCTCTACGAGCTGATCTGGAAGCGGACCGTCGCGTCCCAGATGAAGGACGCCACGGGCAACTCCGTCACCGTGAAGATCGGTGGCGCCGCCGCCGACGGCCGGGACGTCGAGTTCAGCGCGTCCGGCAAGACCATCACCTTCCACGGCTTCCTGAAGGCCTACGTCGAGGGCGCCGACGACCCGAACGCCGAGCTCGACGACCGCGAGCGCCGGCTGCCGCAGGTCGCCGAGGGCGACCGGCTGAGCGCCGAAGAGATCACCGCCGACGGCCACGCCACCAAGCCCCCGGCCCGCTACACCGAGGCGTCGCTGGTCAAGGAGCTGGAAGAGCGCGAGATCGGCCGCCCGTCGACGTACGCGTCGATCATCGGCACGATCCTCGACCGCGGCTATGTGTTCAAGAAGGGCACGGCGCTCGTGCCGTCCTTCCTGTCCTTCGCCGTGGTCAACCTCCTGGAGAAGCACTTCGGGCGGCTCGTCGACTACGACTTCACCGCCAAGATGGAGGACGACCTCGACCGCATCGCCCGCGGCGAGGCCCAGTCCGTGCCGTGGCTGAAGCGCTTCTACTTCGGCGAGGCCAACGGCATCGGCGGCGCGGCCGAGGCGGGCAACGGCGACGGGGACCATCTCGGTGGCCTCAAGGAGCTGGTGACCGACCTGGGCGCGATCGACGCGCGCGAGGTGTCCTCGTTCCCGGTGGCCAACGACATCGTGCTGCGGGTCGGCCGCTACGGCCCGTACATCGAGCGCGGCGAGAAGGACACCGAGCAGCACCAGCGCGCCGACATCCCGGACGACCTGGCGCCCGACGAGCTGACGGTCGAGCTGGCCGAGGAGCTGCTGGCCAAGCCCAGCGGCGACTTCGAGCTGGGCACCGACCCGGCCACCGGGCACCAGATCATCGCCAAGGACGGCCGCTACGGCCCGTACGTCACCGAGGTGCTCCCCGAGGGCACCCCGAAGACCGGCAAGAACGCGGTCAAGCCGCGCACGGCCTCGCTGTTCAAGTCGATGTCGCTGGACACGGTGACGCTGGACGACGCGCTCAAGCTGATGTCGCTGCCGCGCGTGGTCGGCACGGACGCCGAAGGCCAGGAGATCACCGCGCAGAACGGCCGCTACGGCCCGTACCTGAAGAAGGGCACGGACTCGCGTTCGCTGCAGTCCGAGGACCAGCTCTTCATGATCACGCTCGAAGAGGCGCTGGAGATCTACTCCCAGCCCAAGCAGCGCGGTCGCGCGGCCGCCAAGCCGCCGCTGAAGGAACTGGGCACCGACCCGGTGAGCGAGAAGCCGGTCGTGGTCAAGGACGGCCGCTTCGGCCCGTACGTCACCGACGGGGAGACCAACGCGACCCTGCGCTCCGGCGACAGTGTCGAGACGATCACCCCGGAGCGCGGCTTCGAGCTGCTCGCCGAGAAGCGCGCCAAGGGACCCGCCAAGAAGACGGCGAAGAAGGCGCCCGCGAAGAAGGCGACTGCGACGAAGAAGACCGCCGCCAAGAAGACGACGGCGACGAAGAAGACGGCCGCCAAGAAGACGACCACGGCCAAGAAGGCCACGGCCGCGAAGAAGGCGACCGCCGCCAAGACGTCCTCGGAGGACTGAGGCCGTCCCAGGAGGGTGGCCGCGGAGCCACTGCCTGTTCGCTGAGCGAACGCCCCGGTACCGCTGCGGTGCCGGGGCGCTCGCGCGTTCGGGCACCGCCTCGGAGTGTCGGTGCGTCCCGATAGGCTGAACGCATGACGCGAGCCGAGCAGCCAACGGCCCACCACCCCGCCCCCGACGATGCCCTGGTCGCGGACTCCCGCGAGCGCGCCGTCCGCGCCCTGCTGCGCACTCCCCAGTTGAAGCGACTGTGGAGCGCCCAGCTGGTGGGAGGTGTCGGCGACACCCTCGCCCTGCTGGTACTGGTGCTACTCGCGCTCCAGGCGGCGATCGCCGAAGGCTCCTTCGGCGGCGGCTACCGGGGCGTGGCGTTCGCAGTGGCGACCGTCTTCGCGGCGCGGGTCCTCGCGACGCTCCTGTTCGGCGCGGTCCTGCTCGGACCGCTGAACTCCCTCACGTCCCAGGAGGGCCCGCTCGACCGCCGTTGGACCATGGTCGGTGCGGACGGACTGCGGGCGGCGCTGCTGATCGTCGCCCCCCTGTGGATCGACTGGACGCCGGACAACGCGCTGGCCGCCCTCCTCGTCACCGTCTTCCTCACCGGCGTCGCCGAGCGCCTGTGGACGGTGTGCCGGGAGGGTGCGGCCCCGGCGTTGCTGCCCGCCCCGCCGCCGGAGGGCGCGACCGTACGGCCGCTTCCCGACCACATGGACGCCCTGCGCCGTCTTTCGCTGCGTACGTCCTTCGTGGCGATCCCGCTCGCGGCCGCCGGGCTCGTCGCCGCGGCCCTGCTGAACAACCTGCTCGGCTCGGGCCTCGACTGGTTCGCCCAGCACCAGGCGGCGCTCGCTTCGTACGTCGCGGCCGGGCTGTTCGCCGCTTCCCTGTCCGTGGTGGTCTTCCTGGAGCTGCCTGCCACGCGCACCCCGCGCGCGCGGTCGCCGCTGGAGGGGCTGCGCCGTCCTCGTACCGCTGAGGGCGCCGACAAGGGCCGTACCGGCGCGCTCCCGCTGCTGGTTCTCACCTGCGCCGCCGTCGCGGGCGCGGTGGCGGCCGCCGTCGCCGTGTCGGTGCTGCACGCCAAGGACCTGGGCGGCGGTCCGGTGACGTACGGCCTGCTGGTCCTGGCGCTGACCGGCGGAGTCGTCGTCGGTATCCGTACGGCGCCCAAGGCGCTGGTCTCCCTGTCGCGGCGGCGCATGCTGGCGCTGGCGACGGCCTTCACCGGCGTGGCGCTGCTGGCCGCGGGCCTCGTCCCGGACGTCGCCACCGTGGTGCTGATCGTCGGCCTGGCGGGCGCCGGCGCGGGCATGGCCGCCAACATCGGGCACGCCCTGCTCGACCAGGAGGTCGAGGAGGCCCGCCGCACGCGCACGACCGGGCACCTGCACGCGGTGGTCCGGGTCTTCGTGGCGCTCGGCGTGCTGATCGCGCCCGTGGTGGCGGCGCTGATCGGGCCGCACCGGCTGGAGAACGGCAAGTTCGTGTTCGCGCACGGCGGTGCCGCCTTCACCCTGATGCTCGTCGGCGCGCTGCTGCTGCCCGTGGCCGCGCTGGTGCTGGCCAAGCTCGACGACCGCTCCGGCGTGCCGCTGCGCCACGACCTGAGGGACGCGCTGCTCGGCGGCGACGACCCCGTGCAGGCGCCCGCCGCGGCCGGCTTCTTCATCGCCCTGGAGGGCGGTGACGGCGCCGGGAAGTCCACCCAGGCCGAGGCGCTCGCCGAGTGGATCAGGGCCAAGGGCCACGAGGTCGTCCTCACCCGCGAGCCGGGCGCCACACCCGTCGGCAAGCGGCTGCGGTCGATCCTGCTGGACGTGTCCTCGGCCGGGCTGTCGCACCGCGCGGAGGCCCTGCTGTACGCGGCGGACCGCGCGGAGCACGTCGACACCGTCGTACGGCCCGCCCTGGAGCGCGGCGCTGTCGTGATCACCGACCGGTACATCGACTCCTCGGTGGCCTACCAGGGCGCCGGCCGTGACCTGTCCCCGACCGAGATCGCACGGATCTCGCGCTGGGCGACTAACGGGCTCGTGCCGAACCTGACGGTGCTCCTTGACGTGTCGCCGGAGACCGCGCGCGAGCGGTTCACCGAGGCGCCGGACCGGCTGGAGTCGGAGCCGGCCGAGTTCCACGCGCGCGTGCGCTCCGGTTTCCTCACGCTGGCCGCCGCCGATCCCGGCCGCTACCTCGTCGTGGACGCCGGGCAGGAGCCCGAGGGCGTCACGACCGTGATCCGGGCCCGGCTGGACCAGATGCTGCCGCTGTCCGAGGCCGAGATCCAGGCCCGCGAGGAGGCGCGCCGCAAGGCCGAGGAGGAGGCCCGCAGGAAGGCCGAGGAAGAGGCCGCCCGCAAGGCCGAGGAGGAGCGCCTGGAGCGCGAGCGCCAGGAGCAGCTCGCCAAGCTGCGCGCCGAGGAGGAGGAGCGCAAGCGGCGCGAGCTGGAGGAGGCCCAGCGCCGCGAGGCCGAGCGGCAGGCGGAGGAGGCGCGGCAGCGCGCCGAGGAAGCACACAGGCGGGCCGAGGAGGAACGTCAGCGTCTCCTCGCCGAGGAGCGGGCCCGGGCCGAGGCGGAGGCCCGCCGCAAGGCCGAGGAGGAACGGCGCCGCAAGCAGGCCGAGGAGGAGGCCCGGCTGCACGCCGAGGCCGAGGCACGGCGCCTGGAGAAGCAGCGCAAGGCCGAGGAGGCCCTGCTGAAGGCCGAGCAGGCCCGCCGGGCCGCCGAACAGGCCGCGGCCGCGGCGGCGGCCGGCCCCAAGACACCGGCACCGGCCCCGGCACCGGCGCCGCAGGTCGGCTCGCCGGAGGCGGTGACCGTGCCGACGCCGGTGGTGACGCCGGAGGAGGCGCGTGCGGCACGCTCGGCGCCTGCGGCGCGTTCGACTGAGGACACGGCTGTACTGCGTCCCGTGCGGGACGAGGCCGAGCCCTCGGACCGTGCCGACACCTCGGCCGCCCCCTCCACCGCTTCCGACTCCGAGGTGACGGCGGAGCTGCCGCAGCCGCCGGTGCCGCAGGGCGCGGCCGACGAGACGGCTGTGCTGCCTCCGGTGGCGCCAGGGGCCGCGGACGAGACGGCCGTGCTGCCGCCCGTCGTGCCGGGCGCGGCGGACGAGACGGCTGTGCTGCCGCAGGTGCCGGGCGGGGATCCGGCGGACCGGGTGCCGCCGGGGTTCTTCCGGGACGAGCGGTCGGGGGCAGGCCCGGACGGCTCGCAGGGCCGTACGCGGGAGCTGCCGCAGGTCGACGCCGAGGGCGCGCCGCGTCGGCGGCCGCGGTCCGACTGGGCCGAGGAGACGCCGCTGGACGACCTGCCGACGCTGGCGGACGAGCTGCTGGGCCCGCGGGACGACGAGGACGGGACGGATCGCGACGACCGCGGCCGGGGCCGTGGCGGCCGGGGGCGGCGGGGCTGAGCCCTGTGCCGTGAGTCCTGAACCCTGAGCTCTGTATGAAGCGGCGGAACTCGGCGGGGCCGGGCGCCCGGGGCGTCGGCCCCGGCTCCGACTCCGTTGGTGGGAGCCGCTGACGTTGCCGGGACCCGCTCTCAGTGGCTCTGGCCGCGACCCCGTCGGCGGGGGCCGCTGACGGGGCCGGAACCCGTTGTCAGTGGGTGCCCCCACAATGGAGGCAGCAACACGAAGCGTGACGAAAGGGCGGGGTGACCCATGACCGTGTGGGACGACCTGGTCGGGCAGGAGAAGGTGAGCGAGCAGCTCGCCGCCGCTGCCCGGGACGCCGACGCCCTGGTCACCGCGGTCGCGACCGACGCTCCGCCGCCGGAGGCGTCGAAGATGACGCACGCGTGGCTGTTCACGGGCCCGCCCGGAGCGGGCCGTACGCAGACGGCGCGGGCGTTCGCCGCGGCCCTGCAGTGCGTGAGCCCCGACCGCGCCCTCGGCGGGGTCCCCGGCTGCGGGTTCTGCGACGGCTGCCACACCGCACTCATCGGCACGCACGCCGACGTCACCACGGTCGCCGCCGTGGGCACGCAGATCCTCGCCGACGACATGCGCGACACGGTCCGCAAGTCGTTCACGTCGCCGGCGAACGGCCGCTGGCAGGTCATCCTCGTCGAGGACGCCGAGCGGCTGAACGAGAAGTCGGCGAACGCCGTCCTGAAGGCGGTGGAGGAGCCCGCCCCACGCACGGTGTGGCTGCTGTGCGCGCCCTCCCTGGAGGACGTCCTGCCCACCATCCGCTCCCGCTGCCGCCACCTGAACCTGCGCACGCCGTCGGTGGAGGCGGTGGCCGACATGCTCGTACGGCGCGAGGGCATCGAGCCCGAGGTCGCCGCCGCCGTGTCCCGCGCCACCCAGGGCCATGTCGACCGGGCCCGCCGCCTGGCCACCGACCCCGCCGCGCGGGAGCGCCGGGCCGCGGTGCTGAAGCTGCCGCTGCGCGTCGAGGACGTCGGCGGCGCGCTCAGGGCCGCGCAGGAGCTGGTCGACGCCGCCGCCGAGGACGCCAAGCAGCTCGCCGAGGAGCTCGACGGCAAGGAGACCGAGGAACTGAAGGCGGCGCTGGGCGCGGCCCAGGGCGGCCGGATGCCGCGCGGCACGGCCGGGGTGATGAAGGACCTGGAGGACAAGCAGAAGCGCCGCAGAACGCGCACCCAGCGCGACAGCCTCGACCTGGCTCTGACCGACCTCACCGCCTTCTACCGCGACGTCCTCGCCCTCCAGCTGGGCTCGCGGGTGGCCCTGGCCAACACCGACGCCGAGGACGTCCTGGAGCGGCTGGCCCGTTCCGGCACCCCGGAGTCCACCCTGCGCCGTATCGAGGCCATCAGCGCGTGCCGCGACGCGCTCGACCGCAATGTGGCGCCTCTGCTGGCGGTGGAGGCGATGACGATGGCACTCAGATCCGGCTGACCTCTCCCGCCGGGGAGGGCGTCGACCCTGGTTGACGCCGGTAACTCGTCCGGGGCACAGCGGACACGGAGAGCATCTGCGTGATCGCTTGCAGTTACGCTCGGTGGATGCACTCAAGGCGCCCCGTCCGCAGTTCCCGTACCGCCGCGCACCGCAGGTCCCGTACCGCCGCGGGTCTGTTCGCCGCAGCCGCGCTGCTCGTGTCCGCCTGCTCCTCGGGCAGCGTGTCGGGTACGTCCACCGCGGCGGCGCGGGCCGAGCTGGCGGCCCTGCCCGAGGCCACGCCGGCCGCGCTGGCGCCCTACTACGGGCAGCGGCTGAGCTGGCGCGCCTGCGGGGTGCCGGGTTTTCAGTGCACCACGGTCAAGGCGCCGCTGGACTACGCCGAGCCGGACCGGGGCGACATCCGGCTCGCGGTGGCCCGTAAGAAGGCGACGGGGCCGGGGGAGCGGCTGGGCTCGCTGCTGGTGAACCCGGGCGGGCCGGGCGGCTCCGCGGTCGGTTACCTCCAGGCGTACGCGGGGATCGGCTACCCGGCCGAGGTCCGGTCCCGCTACGACATGGTGGCCGTGGACCCGCGGGGCGTGGCCCGCAGCGAGCCCGTCGAGTGCCTGGACGGGCGGGACATGGACACGTACACGCAGACGGACGTCACGCCCGACGACGACAAGGAGGTGGACGCGCTCGTCGACGCGTACAAGAAGTTCGCGGAGGGCTGCGGGGCGGACGCGCCGCGGTTGCTGCGGCATCTGTCCACCGTCGAGGCGGCGCGGGACATGGACATCGTGCGGGCGGTGCTGGGCGACCAGAAGCTCACCTATGTGGGGGCGTCGTACGGGACGTTCCTCGGGGCGACGTACGCCGGGCTGTTCCCGGAGCGGGCCGGGCGGCTGGTGCTGGACGGCGCGATGGACCCGTCGCTGCCCGCGCGGCGGCTGAGCCTGGATCAGACGGCGGGTTTCGAGACGGCGTTCCGGGCGTTCGTGAAGGACTGCGTGCGGCAGCCGGACTGCCCGCTCGGCGGCCCGCGCACGACGCCCGAGCAGGCGGGGCGCACGTTGAAGGAGTTCTTCGGGAAGCTCGACGCGCGGCCGATTCCCGCCGGTGACGCCGACGGGCGCCGGCTCGGCGAGTCGCTCGCCACCACCGGGGTGATCGCGGCGATGTACGACGAGAGCAGCTGGGAGCAGTTGCGCGAGGCGCTGACGTCGGCGATGGAAGAGCGCGACGGCGCGGGCCTGCTGATGCTCTCCGACAGCTACTACGAGCGGGACGCCGACGGCGACTACTCGAACCTGATGTACGCCAACGCCGCCGTGAACTGCCTCGACCTGCCGCCCGCCTTCGACGGCCCCGAGAAGGTGCGCGAGTCGCTCGGCGCCTTCGAGAAGGCCTCCCCGGTCTTCGGCAAGGGCCTCGCCTGGGCCGCACTGACGTGCGCGTACTGGCCGGTCGCCCCGACCGGTGAGCCGCACCGCATCGAGGCGAAGGGCGCCGCGCCCATCGTCGTGGTCGGCACCACCCGCGACCCGGCCACCCCCTACCGCTGGGCCCGCTCCCTCGCCGGCCAGCTCTCCTCCGCCCGCCTGCTCACCTACGACGGCGACGGCCACACGGCGTACGGCCGCGGCAGCGCCTGCATCGACTCCACGATCAACGCCTACCTCCTCCGCGGCACCCCGCCCACGGACCAAAAGCGCTGCTCATAAGCACTGCCACCCGCCCCGGAGTCCCCTGCTCCGGGGGCGGTACGAAGCACCCCGGGAAACTGTGTAGACTTACCGACGTTGCTGATCGCACCATAGTGCGGACAGCGCGCCGCCTTAGCTCAGATGGCCAGAGCAACGCACTCGTAATGCGTAGGTCTCGGGTTCGAATCCCGAAGGCGGCTCCACTGGAACCCCAGGACAGAATCTCTCTGACCTGGGGTTTTCTCGTTCAGCGGATGCGGCGACGGCGCAGCGCGCGGGCTGCCCGGCTGTCCTCGGTCTCAGTTCTGGTCTCAGTCGCGGGTTCCGGGCGGGGCATGAAGGCGTCTCCCATGCGACGCATGGCGTCCTTCGAAAGGTGGGATCTGCCCTTCACGTACCGCCGGGTCTGACTGATCTGGGTGTGCCGGAGGATCTCCATGATCGTGGGCATGTCGACCCCGAGTTCGTTCAGGATCGTGCCGGCGGTGTGACGGCTCCCGTCGTACAGGCGCCGGTCGTCGATCCCGGCTTCCGCCAACAGCTCCTTGAACTCTTCCCAGTCCTGGCGAGGGTCCAGAGGGCGGCCGTCCGGGCGGGTGAAGACCAGCTTGTGTTCCTCCCACGCGTCCCCTGCTTCGGCGCGTGCTGCGTCCTGCTGCGCCTTGTGCTCGCGGAGGTAGGGGATGAACGGCGGCGGGATAGGCACGGCGTTCCGGCTCTTCTTGGTCTTGGGCCGGGTGAAGACCAAGCCGCCGCCTTTGCGTTCCGGGCACGCTCGGGCGTGACTCGTGCAGTCTTTCGGGCACGGCTTCGGGCAGCCGCGCTTGTAGTTCTTGTGGGTCCTGCATTCCGGCGGGCACGGCTCGAACCGGTGGAACTTGTCGCCGCATGCGTGCGGGTCTGTGCAGCCGTGCCGCCACGTAAGGCGCTGAAGCTGCCATTCGGGATGGAAAAGCTCGTTGTCGAAGTCGACGTACGGCCACCTCAAGCCCAGGGTCTCGCCCTGTCTGAAGCCCATGCCGACGCCGACGCACCACCGCATGAAGGTGGGGCGCTTGGCGGCGGCCTCCAGGAACGCCTTGGCTTCCTCGGTCGTGAACGGGTTTGCCTCGGTCTCGTCGACAGTGGGTGGGTCGACGAGGGTGGCCACGTTTTCGACGATCAGACGGCGGCGGTGTGCGATCTTCAGGGCGCGCGACAGGATGCGGTGCACCTTGAGCACGTGCGACGGCGCGTGTCCCTCATCGAGCATGACGCGGTACATCCGCTCCAAGTGCTCCGGCTGAAGCTTGTCGAGCCGGTGTTTGCCGATACCGGGGATGATGTCGTTCCTGGTCTTGGACCAGTAGTCGTCCAGGGAGCGCGGCTTGAGCTTCAAGGACGCGATATCGGTCAGGTATGTGGTCATCCACTGCTCTACGGTCGGCTTGCGTCCGGCCTTGGGCGCGCGTCCCTTGTCGCGTAGGTCTTCCAGTTCCCGGACCTTGCGCTTGATTTCCGTCTCGGTCCGCGCCCGGCGGTGGCGTCGGTCGGGACTGCCATCGTCCTTGACGCCCATCGTGACGCGGCCGTGAAACCAGCCGTCACTGCCCAGGTAGATGGACGATTCCATATTCGCTTTGCGGGGGCTCATGCACTCCTCCATGCGGGAGGCGGCCCCGATGAATTCGGGGCCGCCTCGGTGACGCTGGTCAGTGGGCGATCGGGGCGAGGCTCGCCACGTAGTGCTCAAGGTCCGTCCGCCGGATGCGGCGGCTGCGGCCCAACTTGATGTACTTCAGGACTCCTTCGGCCATCAGCTCGTAGAGGGTCGAGCGGCCAATGGCGAGTGCTTCGGCGGCCTCTTCCGGCGTGTAGAGAAGCCGGTCCACAGGCGCAGCGGTGGCTGTGCTCATCCGGGTGTCTCCTCGGGTGGGGCTGTCTGGCATGCCCTGGAAGTCCGCTACATGCGCCACGGGTGCTACGTCGCAGCTCAGAGCCTGTTTTCGGCGTAGCGGTGGGGCCGCGTGTAGCGGATGGGGCCGCTACACGCTCGGGTGCTGTAGCGGCTTTCCGGTGTCAGTAGCGGGGGCGTAGCGGGTTACGTGGGTAACAGCCGCTACGCCGTTTCCGCAGGTCAGACGGTGATCAGTCGGCGTCCGTGGCGGGTGTAGCGGACTCGGGCCCCTTGGGCGCGGGGCAGTACCGCTTCCACGCGTCATACAGGTCGGCTGCGTAGTAGCCCTTGACGACGCCAGCGCCTGTGCGGATGTTGCGGGCCTTGATGGGGGTGTTGTCGGCGGTGACGTACTCCCCGAGCCGCTTGGCGAGTTGCCGGGAGTCGAGCGGCTTGCCGCCCATGTCGGCCCACGGCGCGTCGTCCATGGCATTGAGCGCGGCGAGAATCTGCGCGGTGGGCATCCGGTCGGCGCCGTTGAACACAACGTCGCGCAAGTCGGTCAACAACCGGATGCCCAGGGACGCTTTGTCGCCGGCCGTGGCCGCGGCGACCAGTTCGACGCACGCCTCGCGGGCGCGCTCGGGCCACTCTCCGCCGGCCGCGTCGGCGATGGCCAGCAGGGGCTCCCACACGTCCGCGGGTCGGTCGGAGACCCCATCGGGCATTTCGGGGAAGGCATCCTGCAGCCGCTCGCGGACGGTGTCCGCCCATGCCGCCAGGCGCTCGCGCAGGGCGCGGCCCTCGGGCTCGTGGAGGCGGCTGCGGAAGGATTCCACGGTCTCGTTCGGGGCGCGGCGGCGCATGCGGATGATGACCGAGCGGGTCAGGATCGTGTCCGGCAGCCAGCCGAGACCGGCGACGGCGACCGCGGCGTAGGACGGGAAGGCTTGCACAGTCTGGTTGCCGCCGTCCCCGACGCAGCGGTAGGAGACGCCCGTTCGGCGGTGGCCGGCGTTGAGCAGGCCGCGCAGTTCTTCATTGTCCTTGGCCTTGGGGCCGAAGACGGTGTCGATCTCGTCGAACAGGATCGTGGGCCGGCCGGACTCCATCCCCGAGACGGCCCGGAACAGGGCGGCGGGTGAGGCGTTGACGGCCACCATGGGCTGCGGCACGAGGGTGCCGCAGATCTCCAGCGCCCGCGTCTTGCCCGAGCCCGGCTCCGGGGAGAGGAACGCGAGCCGCGGGGTGGACTCGAACGCGTCCAACAGGTGCGCGTGCGCGTCCCACAGTGTGACGGCCACGTACGCGGCCTCGGTGGGGAAGACATTGAAGCGGCGGTGGAACGCTTCGACCTCGTTGAGCAGGGCAGCGCCGTCGAGGGACGGGGTGGGCGTGGTGGTGTCGGTCATGCGGCGATCCTCCTTTCGGTGCGCGGGGCGGGAGTGCCGGTGCAGAAGTGCCTGTGGGCGTCGTAGTCGGCGACCAGGTCGGCCACGTCGTCCTGGCCGCGGGCGGTGCGGGTCTCGCCGCAGCCGCAGGCGTAGGCGGCGGTGGGGGTGTCGCCGTATCGCTTGGACCAGCGGGCGCCGTCGTAGTGGTGGCGGTAGACCGGCGGGGCGTAGATGCGGATGCCTGGCCGTTGCGGCGTGGGGTCGTCCGGGCTCGGCTGCGGGCGGCCGGGCGGGTGCGTGGCGGGGTGAAGAGCTGAAAGGACGGCCTGTCGGCCGTCGCTCTTCGTGCCACGGCTCCCCTGGGAGTCGGGCCCGGTCGGGCGCGGAGGCGGGGAAGCGGTTCGGGTGGGCTTTTCAGGGCGGGGGGTCACGCGGCGTCCCTGGGCCGGCACGTGCGGATCGACCAGTCCAGGGCGCTGCGGATGGTGGCGCGGCACTCGGACGCGGGCAGTCCGGCCGTCTCTCCCCCCGCCTGAAACGCCTGCTCCACCACATCACGGGGGATCTCGCCCCATGCGACGAGCCGGCCCAGCGCGCGGGCGCCCTCCAACAGCCGCTGGTTCCGGCCTCCCTCGCCGGTCCCGGCGACCGCGGCCACCTCCCGCTCCAGCGCCACCCGGGCCCGGCGAGTGACCGACTCATGGATGAGCAACGGGGCGGGCGCCACGTTGGCGGCCGCGGCTGGCTCGATCAGAAGTGAGGTGAGCCAGTGCGGCAGCGCTGCGACCGGGGCCTCGTCAAGCACTTCGTACGCGCCCTCGGGGGTGGTGCTACCGGGCGCGACGACGTACCCGCCGCATGCCCGGGTGTCGATGTGCGGGCCGAGCCGGTTGACGCTGTTGGGCAGGCGCCCGCCGGGCGGGGCGGTGAAGTACAGGTGGCGGCCCCCGCTCGGAGTCCGCACCTGGTAAGTGGGCGGAAGCGTCTCGCCGGCGCGCTCGCAGAGCGCTGCCAAAGAAGCGGCGCCGTCAGGCGCTCCTTCTTCGTCTCCCGGCTTGCACACGTCCAGATCCACCACCAGCAACCCGGCCGGACCGGTGGCAATCCCCACGTTGTACGCGGTGCGCGCCCATGCCGCCTGGATCAACTCCGGGTCGGTCGTGGCGCGCTGCTCGGGTGTGCGGTGGCCCTCGGCGCAGCGTCCGGTGCTGGGGCAGGAGCGTTCCGGGTGCCCGGCCGGGCGCTTGGTGCCGGGGTGCAACGGGATGACGGGCCAGCCGCGTTCGGCGGAGCACAGCGCGGCGGCCAACAGGTGGAGCGTGCTGAGGTCGACCAGAGGCGTGCTGGTGACGTTGATCAGGCTCATGCCGCCACCTCCAGCGCGGGCGCGAGCTGGGTGAGGGCAGTGCGGCCGATCCACTGGGTGTAGGCGGGCGGGATGCACTCGCGGATGCCGTCGCGGTTCATCCACGGCACGCCCATCACCTGCCGGGCGAGGTCGACTCCGGAGAAGTTGCCGACGAACTGCCCGTAGTGGCCGGGCGGGACAGGGCGGCCCATCTTCGCCTGCGGCACGGTGTGGGCGGGATGCTCGGGCTGGGTGAGGCGGAAGCCTCCGCCGGGCTCGAAGTACCGGTGCCGGTACGTGGCCACGCCGAACATGGGTCCGCACAGCATCACCGGATCACGGAGCTTGGGCCGCGCACCCCTGACGTTCTCGATCAACCACGGCCGCCCGGTGGCTTCCAGGGCGGCGCGGGTGGGGGCGATCAGGTCCGGGTGGTTGTTGCCCTGGAGGCGCTGGCAGTCGCTGTCGTGCTGGCAAGGACATGAGGCGTGGATGAAGTCGAACTCCGCCCCATGCGCGATGACGAACTCGATCGCGTCGGCCTGGACGAACCGGAACGGGTAGCGGGGCTGGGGGTCCTTGTCGACGCCGGTCACGTCGAAACCGGCGTCGTCGTAGCCCTTGGCCGCGCCGCCCTGGCAGCAGAACAGGTCCAGCAGCCGCGGCCGTCGGCCGCGCACTCGCCGGATGAGGGCAGGTTGGGTCATGCTGGGAGACCTCCACAGGTCTGATGAGGACAGGTGGACAAGGGCGGCCCCGGTTCTTTGGCGAGATGCGGGGGCCGCCCTTGGCGTAGCTAGAACGGGGGTTCGTTGCCCGGCTCGGTGGGGTTGTCCCCGGTGTTCCACGGGTCGCTGCCGGCCGGGCCGTTGGACGCGCGCCGCTTGCCGTTGATCTGGACGGTGGTGAAGCGGACGGACGCTCCGATGTCGTCTACCTCGACGGCGAGCATGCTGCGGTTCTCGCCCTCGGGGGTCTTCCAGTCGTGCTGGCGCATCCGGCCGGTGGCGACGACGCGGGAGCCCTTGCCGAAGCTGTCGGTGACGTGTTCGGCGAGGGTGCGCCAGGCGGCGCACCGGTAGAACGCGGTGGTGCCGTCCTTCCACTGGTTCGACGCACGGTCGAAGGTGCGCGGGGTGACGGCGATCGTGAACCGGGCCAGGGCGGTGCCGGAGTCGGTGATCTTCAGTTCCGGGTCGTCGGTCAGGTTGCCGACGAGGGTGATCGGGGTCTCTCCGAACGACATGGGATCACTCGCTTTCGGGCGTGGTGGGTCCGGTGGTTGGCGGTGAAGAGCAGGCGAGGCGGACGACCTCTGAGCAGGTGCTGTCGCTCGCCTGATCGTTGGCGACGTTGCCAGCGCCGCACAGCGGCGGGTTTGCGCCGTGGCCGGAAGGTTTGTTGCGACATCTCTTGCGCTATCTGTTGCGCCTAGTGATGCGACAAAGGTTGCGATATCTGTTGCGCGAGCCGTTCGGGGCGGCGGGCGTTTATGCAGGTGAGGGGCCCGCTTTTGCGTGGTCGGGGGTCTGACATCCCCTCTGCTGCCCCTCTGCTCCATCGCTGGGGTGGGAAAGTTTGGCTGGTGGGCGGTGGGGCCGGAGCAGCATCGGTGATCCGGCGCAGGCGTCCCCCGTTGCGCGCCGGCCGGGAGCCGCGCGCGGCGGGTCATGAGCCTTTGGAGCGGGTGAGTTTGAGGCTGATGCCGCCGACACCGAGCGGGCCGGTCGCGCCGGCGATGGCAACGGCGGTGTGCGCGGCGAAGTCGAGCAGGGCGAGCAGCGCGGCCACGGTGGCGAACACCCCAACCGCGCCGGCGGTCGCGACGGCGATCGGGTAGAGGAAGTGGCGCAGGGGCCGGCCGGTCGGGGCGGCGGTGTGGACGACGATCACGACCGGGGCGCCGGTGCTCTCCGCCCGGCGGTAGGCGTCGGCGGGAATGTGTGGGGCGACGATTCCGGGCGGGTCTCGGTGGGGCATGAGTGCCTCCCTCGGGTGAGCCGCGCGGGGCCGCACCGGCGCGGGTGCGGGCCCGCGCGGGTGAGTGCCAGGCGCGGGTGTCAGGGGTGTCACGCTGGGGCGTCAGGCGTTTCTGACAGCGGGTTTGCCTAGGGGTTTGGGTGTCAGGGGACCGTGACGGTGTCAGGCGTCAGGCGGCCGTCAGGGCGGGGACGATGCGCCACCGGCCAGTCGTGTTCGTCGCCTCCAACCGGCCCTGCTCGGCGGCTTCCTTCAGCCGGGCGGAGACCCACGGGCGGGAGAGGTTGTGCCGGTCGCACCAGTCCATGAAGTCGACCGGGCCCACGATCATCCGGCCCTCGCTCTCGAACTCGGCGAGCGCATCGGCGAAGAGACGCCGGGCCTCTTCCGGGGACGGCTTGCGGCCGGTGTTCTGACCGAAGATCGGGGCATCGTCGCCGTCTTGCGCGTCGGGGAGTTCGGCTTCCGGGTCGATGCCTGCGTCCTCGGGGTCGACCAGCAGTCCGCCATGGTCCATGCCGTCCTCCTGATCGACGGCCCTCAGCGCCGTCGGCTGCGGGGTGCTGGAGTTGGTCCGGCCGGTGTAGGCGTTGCCGGCGACGCTGGCGGCGGCGCCCGCAGTGACCGGGTCGGCGGTCGCGCCGTTGCGCTGGGCCCAGACGGCGAGCAGTTCCATGACCGGCACGGCGCGGTGGGTGAAGCGGAAGGTGCGGCCCGGTGAGGCGTAGCGGTCCTCGGAGATGCCGGGTGAGACGACGTAGCAGTAGCCGGGCCGCCGGTTGCCCCACGCGCCCGGGTGGGCGCCCTGCGCGAGGACCTCGTCCGGCAGGACGAACCCCTCATCGCGTGCGTCGCAGCCGAGCGCGATCACGGACGGCAGGGAAGCGCGGGTGGAGGTGGACATCTGGTCGTAGGAGGGCCGCTGGAGCGACACGATCAGCGAGATCCCGGCGGCGCGGGCCTCTTGCGCGATGCCGGTGAATGCGTCGTCACCGAGGTTGCGCAGGGTGTTGGCGGCCTCCTCGAACCAGGCGACCAGGAACGGCATGCCCTCGCAGCCGCACGCCCGCCCGTCGCCGCGGCAGGAGTGCTCAGGGTCGTTCTGCTGCTGCGCGGCCTGCGCGACCCACTGGCGGTAGCCGTGCACGCCCAACCACCGAGTGCGCGCGGGGATGACGGCCTCCACGGCTGCGACCAGTACCTCGGTTTCGGTGCCGCCCTCCGCGTCCCAGTCCAGGCCGGGCCGCAGGGGTGCGAAGTCCTGGAATGCCTTGGGGTCGGAGAACCACACGATCACGTCGGTGCGGGACAGGATCTCGGTCAGGAGGTTCAGGGCGGCGTCGCCCTTGCCTGAGCCGGTGCCTCCCGCGATCAGCCCGTGGGTGGAGTTGCGGCCCGAGTCCGGGTCGCCGGGCAGCCACATGACCAGCGGCGAGCCGTCGTCGTACCGGCCGATGACCAGGGGCTCGGTGATGGAGCCGCCCAGGTTAGACGGCCCCTCCCACTCCGCCACCTCGGCCAGCATGTCCTCCGGCACGATCACGAACTCACCGCGCCGCGAGGAGTCCGCGTCCGGGGTGTAGCGAACGGCGGAGGTCGGCAGGTCCAGCGCGGACGCGAGCCGCCCCAAGGCTTTGGTGGCGTCGTCGTGGGTCTGCTCACCCGGTTCCAGCGCGACGCGGGCGGTGACCCGGTTGGGCTCCACCTTCGCCGCACCGAGCTGCGCACGCGCGAGCCCGATCTTCTCCATCAGGCCCTTGTCCGCGCCGTCGCCGGTGCCCCCGTCGACGTTGTGGCGCAGGATCATGCGCACGTTCCACGACAGCGCCAACGCCGGGCCGCCCATCAGGTACAGGTCATCGAGCGGCCCGGCCGTGAAACCGGCGAGCGAGGCGCCGGTGAGCCAGGCCGAGCCCGCGGCCACGGTGATGGCCGAGTGCAGGCGCCGTTGCTGGCTGGTGCCCTTGCCCGCCCACCACGTGGCCCCGGTCAGGGCCACGGAGGCGAGGGTGAGGCCAACGCCGGCGGCGGCGCTCTCGGCCCACCGCGTGTGTGCGAGCGCTCCGGCCAGGCCGGTGGCGCCCCAGCCGAGCCACGGCGGAAGGTGCGGCTTTGCCCGGTGCAGGAGGTAGGCGCTGATCGTGCCGCCGGAGGGCTCGCCCTCCGGCACGGTGTAGGTAGCCACGAGTCCGTTCCCCAAGTGGTCCATGCGGGTTCGCCGCCTGCCGTTGCTGCTGGTCATCGGCTGGTCCCTTCTACTGCTGGTGCCAGTTCATGACCGGCTGCGTGGGGCGCCGGGCACGGTGACGGACGCGGTTGATCTCCTCCTCGAACTCCTGCTGGAAGACCGAGTAGCAGGCGGCGGCGTTCTTCGCCGCGTCCCGCAGCGCGTCCGCGGAGCGCTGCATCTTGCGGGCCACCTTCTGCGCCCGGATGCGGGAGCCGAACGTCCGCCCCTCCGGGTCCGGAACCGCGGCGAGCACGCCCTTGAGGATCTCGGCGCCCATCGCGACTTCGATCGACAGGGTCACGGCCGCGGCCCGCAGGGTGTTGCAGTACTGCCGCACCTGCGCCGGCGAGCCGAACTCCGGAGCCGGCAGCAGCGCCTCCGCGTGCGGACGGCCACCGCCGCTGCGGGAGCTGTTCTTGTTGTTGTTCACGGTGACGTTGACCGGCGGGACGAACGAGCCGCCGAGCGCGCCGACGAAACCGCCGGCGGCGGCGCCGGCGTTGGCGAACTTGTTGCCCTTGTCGCCGCTGTTGCGCCCGCCGCGGCTGTTACGGGTCGGGGTTGCCATCAGAATCCGTCTCCTCAGGTCAGCGGGTGCGGCGGATGATGAGCCAGCCGGTCTGGGCGGAGATCAGCACGAGCAGCCAGACCAGGGGCAGCGGCCCGGCGAGCGGGCCGAACGTGGCGGCCAGCGCCGCCCAGGTGAATGCGACCGTGGCGAGCACGGCCAGACCGATGCGCCAGGCCAGCGTGGAAAGACGACCGGGGCGGCGGCGCTGGACGAGGCCGAGCCAGACCAGCGGGGCCACGGCGAGCGGTGCGAGCACCAGCCCCGACCACCAGCCCAGCAGGTGCAGCAGGCCGGTCACGACCAGGGCCACCAGGCCGAGACTGGTCGGGGCGAGTGCGCGGCGGCCCTTCCACAGCGCGCGGCCGGCGAAGCCGAGTGCCTCGCGGGTGAAGGAGGGCCGTTCGGGGACGACGATCACGAACGGCTGCGCGCCGCGCCGGCCGCGCTGGCGAGGGATCTGAACGGTGTGAACACCCGCGGCCGTCTTCACGCCGCGGGCACGGGTACGACTGGACACAGCGAACTCCAGAGAGAGTCGAAGGGGGCTTCAGGCGGCGCACTGTTCGTTAGGGAAGGCGCACGGCACGCACATCCCGAGCGATGCGGGGATGACGTAACCGGCGTCCGTGCGGCACTGCGGGCAGATGCGGCGGGCCGCGTTCGCCCGCTCCAACGCCGCCCACTTGGCCGGCGTCATCGGCCGCACCGGCTTGGCCTGCTCGATCGAGTACAGGTAGGCGACCAGCGGCCCCCGGCGGCGCCGAGGTCGCTCGACCTGCGCGGCCACGTCCTGCCCGCCGGGCCGCAGCCCACGGGCACGCAGCTGACGACGGGTGGCCAGCCCGTCAGGGGCCAGGCGCCAGGGGTAGACAGGTATCGCGGCCATCAGCGGCCCGCGATGGCCAGTTCAGCGCCGCCCGCGGCGGGGTCGCGGTGTTCGGCGTAGCGGGTGGAGACCCAGCCGACAGACCAGCCGCACAGCTCGGCCGCCTGCCGCACCGACAGGCCGGCGTGGAACGCGGCAGCGACGACGGCGCGCGCTTCGTCCTCGGGCAGCTTGCTCTGGGCGGGGCCGCGCGACAGCAGCGCGGCGCGTTCACGCTCAGCCCGCTCCTCGCGCTCAGCCTGTTCACGGCGTTCACGCTCCTCGCGCTCCAGCCGCTCGCGCTCGCGGCGTTCGGCGACCTCCCGCTCAGCGCGTTCGCGCTCCCGCTCGCGCTGTTCACGCTCGCGTTCACGGCGTTCACGCGCCTCCCGCTCCGCAGCCTCACGGGCAGCCCGCTCGGCCTGCTCCTCGCGCCGCCGCCGCTCCTCCCGCTCGGCGGCTTCACGGGCGAGCCGTGCCTCATGCTCGCGCTGTTCACGAGCGAGCATCGCGGCATGCTCACGCTCTTCCCGCGCCTGTCGACGGGCCGCCGAAGCCCGCTCCTGGGCGGCACGCTCGCGCTGCTCGCGCTCGGCCCGCCGGCGTTCTTCCAGCGCCGTCATGGCGGTGGTGATGGCACGCCGGTAGGCGAGCCCGGT
Organism: Streptomyces sp. NPDC096205; assembly: GCF_044763135.1. Taxonomy (NCBI): domain Bacteria; kingdom Bacillati; phylum Actinomycetota; class Actinomycetes; order Kitasatosporales; family Streptomycetaceae; genus Streptomyces; species Streptomyces sp. NPDC096205. The sequence goes on from NZ_JBIWFS010000003.1 coordinate 702,529, forward strand.
CTCGGCGGTGACGATGAGCAGCAGGGGGGCGACCGCGTGCACGGCCACGCCCACCGGGTCCCTGTCCAGGGCGGAATCGGCGACGTTGAGGGCCAGCGTCATGCCCCCGGTCATCCACCGCAGCGCCACCGGCCACCGCCCACCGCGCCCGCCCAGGCGGGCCAGTACGGCATCCAGCCGGACCACGATGACGACCGCCGCATCGACCACGAGCGGCAGGATCGGCGCCGTCCAGTCCCACTCATCCGGCGTGTGCGCAGCCGCGAGCGGGGTCACGGTCAGGATGGAGTACAGCATGGCGCCGCCCACGATCAGCCACGTGCCGACCGACAGCGCCCGCTCCGCTGAACGGATCTGGTCGGTGTTCACGCGCCCGCCCCCGTCCGTGAACGCACCTGAACCGAGCCGAGCAGTGTCACCGGGGAGGCGGGGTCCTCATCGTCGGCGCTGTACTCCGTCCACTCCCACTCGGCGTCCGGAACCGGCTCGAAGCCGAGCACGCTGAGCGCGTTCACACGTTCCGTGAACGTCGGCACCGGCGCGGGCCGCTCGAAGCTGAACTCAGGCCACGGCTCGGTCGTATTCAGCAGGGCGACGTACAAGCGCCACCGCCCCTTGGACACGGACATCTGCGCCGTGAACTCCCGCGCCATCAGGCCACCTCCGGCGCCCCGGCGCCGTCCCGGTTGGCCAGGTCCCGGCGCGCGACCAGCACCTTGCGGCGGGCCCGGCGCAGCCGGCGCGCGTCCCACTCGGTCACCGGCCGGTCCAGGAGGCTGATCTGAACGTCCAGCTCCTCGACCTCCGCGCGGATCAGCGGCATCTCGGCGTCGATCGCGCTCAGCTCCGCGTCCGTCGGTTCACGGTCCGACTCGGCCACGTCGATGCCGGGCAGCGGGTGAAGGGGGAGAATCTTCATGGGTCGTGTTCCTCTCGAAGGTGAACGGCCCGAACGCGGCTCCCGGGAGGCACCCCGGGAGCCGCTTGCCGTTGAAGCCGACTCGGCTCCCCACGCCCCGCCCGTACGCGCCCCGCGCCATGCGCGGGCCCGGACGGGCGAGGGAGGCAACCGACCGCAGCGCTAGCCGCTGCGATGGCAGGAAGAGAACGGACCGGAATGCCGCACTGGCGCCCGCCGGCCGGTCCCTCACGGCGGCGCCCACAGTCTTCGTCGGAGCACTGGAAATCCCTTTCGGGCCAGATCAACAGGGGTGAAGCACTGCAAGGGGGACCTAGTCCCCACCCTCCGGCCGTTGCTCGCGGTCGCCGGGCCACCTCGCCAGTACGGGCCGAAACCCTGTTCTGCCTGGCCTTCAGCGGGATTGCAGCGTCCCCGCCTTCTGCGCGTGCGGCATGAAGCCGCCTACAGCCGAGTTGTTGCGTTCGGCCGTAGCAGTACCTGATTTACAGGTACTGCATGAGGGTCCGTCAAGTATGTCGACGGAACCTCTTGGTTTCGCGCCGGGACTTCTTGGCGCACATTCAGAATCGCCGCAGGTCAGGGGAGTTGGTCACCCCATACGTGGACAGCTCCGGGACTTCTGGCTACGGTCAAGAAGTCCCTAGACGTCCCACCGGGGGTGCAGATGTCGAACGAGCGCTTACGGTCCGCCCTGCTCGCACGCGGCATGACGGTGCAGAGCCTCGCTGAAGAGATCAACGTCAACCCGAAGACGGTTGAGCGCTGGATCACGCAAGGGAAGGTGCCCTACCGGCGCCACCAGTACGCAACGGCAGTGGCGCTCAGGGTCGACGTGACGACGCTGTGGGACGACGACCGCAACGTCGAGAGCGCGACGGACCTGACCAAAGCCGAGATAGCTTCCGTCTACCCCCACCGGCATACAGTGCCGCCCGGGTTGTGGCGAGAGCTCTACAGCCGCGCTGAGCGGAATCTGGACGTGCTTGTCTACTCCGGCCTCTTCCTCTCGGAAGATCCGCTGTTCCACAACCTGCTGAGGGCCAAGGTGGAAGCGGGGGCGCGGGTGCGCATCCTGCTCGGGGACCCTGACTGTGATGCCGTGCGACAGCGGGGCATAGACGAGGGTCACCAGATCATGGACGGCAAGATTCGCAACGCCCTGGTGCTCTACCGTCCCCTCATGCGGAGTCACCCGGACATTGACTTCCGGCTGCATGACTCGACGCTCTACAACTCGATCTATCGGGCGGATGACGAGATGCTCGTCAACCCTCACGTCTACGGCATCGGCGCCTACATGGCGCCCGTCATGCATCTGCGCCGACTGCCCGGCGGCGGCATCTTCGACACGTACGCCAATAGCATCGACCACACGTGGGAGAACGCACGCCCGATCACCGAGCAGGACATAGCGAGCATCACGGGAGCCTGAACCATGGGACGTATCGACTACCTACATGACCCCGACGCCCCGCCGGCCAACTCCGTAGTGCCGTCCGTGGTCGCGTTCGTGCAGAACGACGCGGGAGAGGTGCTGATGATCCAGCGATCCGATAACGGGCGCTGGGCTCTGCCCGGCGGCGGGCACGACGTAGGGGAGTCCATCAGCGATACGGTCATCCGCGAGGTCTGGGAAGAGACCGGGATCAAGGCGGAAGTCGTAGACATGTCCGGGATCTACACGGACCCCGGACACGTGATGCAGTACGACGATGGCGAGGTCCGCCAACAGTTCAGCATCTGCTTCCGCGCGCGGCCGGTCGGCGGTGAGGTCCGGACGAGTAACGAGACGACCCAGGTCCGCTGGGTCGCCCCGGAGGACCTGACGGCTCTAGACGTGCATCCCACGATGCGGCTCCGGATCGAGCACGCTATGGACCGAGCCCGGAGCGCGCCCTACATCGGCTGACGCTTGGCAGCAGCGACTCTATCGAGGACACGGGACGTGCACGCCAGGATCTCGGGTTCGGCCCGGCGGATGAACTGCCCGATTAGGCTTTCAGGCCCGTAACGACCAGCGATCTCGTTGATCCGGTCGATCGGGTTGGTGGGCGTCCCGTCTGGCGTGGTGTTCATGTCGCAGAAGCACAGCGCGTCATTGAGGTGTGCGCCCTCGCGGGGGAACTCGTCCTCCAGCTCCTGGCGCAGGCCCCGAGCTTCGGCCTCCATGCACGCACAGGAGTGGTGGGCGACCAGGTTAATGACGCGCTCGTCGGCGCCGGCGACGTCCCGCAGGTAGCGTGCGCCGTCCAGCGGATGAAAGCCGGTCTTAGCCAGGTCCGGCGCATAGCCAATGTCGTGCAGGACCGCCGCAGCCTCCAGCAGGTCTGCATCCTGATCAAGGATGAGCGCGATCGTGCGTGACCTCTCGGCGACCCCGAGACAGTGCTTCCACCGCCGCGGCAGCGGCTCGGCGAGCAGGGACTCAGCCAGGGGATAGGCCCACTCCGTCAACTTCGGCAAGCTATGAACGCTCCTCTCGCGTCGGCACGGCGCGGACCGTCCGCACCCTGCCCTGTCCGCCCCCCGCCAGCACGCCGGCGGTCTGCAGCTTCTCCAGTGCCTTGGTGACCGTGGGGCGTGAGACTCCGAACCGGTTCGCCAGCACGGTGGCGCTCAGGAAGGCTTCCCCTACTTCGAACCCCTCAGCCTTGATGATGTCGACGATGCGCTCATCGAGCGGGCGCCCGTCAACTCGTGCACCCGAGCGCACAACACGCCATCGACCCCCTGGCACCGGCTCAGCCACACCTTCCTGGCGCAACACGCCGAAGGCGCGAAGGGCAACCCCGCGCGAGACCTTGTGCTCCCGCATAACCTCAGCCAAGGACGGAAGCTCCGCCATGTCTGGGTCTGCCGCAGTTCGAGCCTTCAGTTCGTCCGCGACTTTCAGGAAGGTTCCCCGAGGGCTGACCTGCTGAGACACTCGCTCTCCTTCCCCGTCCGCTCACTGTCTGTTTCAAGCTTCCCATGGCTCTCGCTGCCTCAGGATGCTGTCGCCCAATGGCTACCTACGGTTGACGCCAAACTCAATCTCTGACGAGCACACGCGATCATTGTCGCCAGTGGGCCAATCAGGCTGAATGTGATCACCCTGCGCAGATCGAGCGCTGCCGAGCACAGGCTCGGGTCAACTCTGTTCTGGTCCCCACCTCGTTTCCAGCCCGGCTGGCGCCTGGTCGGAGCTGATACTACTGTGATCGACTATTCTCGTGAAAAAACAGCAATTGTCGAGAGCCGCACGCTCTTCACAGTTTCACCCTTTTTGCTTACTCCGACGACCTCAATTTGCCTTGCGTCACCTTTTTCCCGGCGGGCATAGGCTGATTGGAGCTCGGACTCATCGATGCTCCATGCTTGAGCCACGGCTCGAACGATGATGCCGGGAATCGAGTTGGGCGCGACCGAGTTCTCACCGACAGAGAAGTGTCCCACCCAATCGTGAACATCAATATCCCGCCCGCCATTTTGGCTGCGTTCGACACTCAAGACTGACGCGTATCCTGGATTCATAAGGATCACGTCTTTCTGGAGTTCATGTTGGCTGGCGCCATCTCTGCTGCAGTAATTGGACCACGCGGCGTCTTGCAATAGGATAACGCGCTGCAGATTCTTGCAGTGCTCGACCAGTTGCTCGTATGTCGCCGGGCCGTCCGACGTTTCACCTACTGGCATTTTCCCTGGCTCTGCGTAAAGTGAAACCAGCTGCTGGGAGATACTCTCGATATAGTGATCCCAAGTCGGAATCCATGATGCAGCCTGACTGGTAGCCCAAGCAGAGAAATCTTGTGCAGGGATAGCAGGAATTGCAACATCGCGCGCTGCTCGCAGTGTTCTACCAACGATTAGACCTGCACAGCTCTGCATGCTGGATTTGGCACGCACGCCGCCCACTACGAGTGGAGCAGCCATGGAAATCCAGTCCACTCCATGAGAGTCGTCGGAGTCAGGACGCTCGCGGAGTCTAGCATCGGTGATCATGGGCGCAATGGCGATCCTGGCCACCATTTCCCCGAGAGGCGAATAGACAGGCTCCAGATCGCCGTTGATCACCTGTTTGAATCGCTCACGCTCACTTGGTCGATGGTCTGCATGTAGCCGATCAATAAGTGAGTTGCGATCGAGGCGTTTCCAATCGTCCGCTTCTACAGCGAGAACGCGCTCCCCGTTTTTGTTTACCACGTAGAGATTTACATCCAGCGCAGGGCAGAGCCAGGCGTAATATTCAGCCAAAGTTAACGTGTGACTCTCTAGGATTCCGTGGTGATCATCGACGGTCAGGATATCGGAAAGGTCTGTGTTCAGTAGTACCCTGACCTCGGTGCCACCGGTAACTAGCTGCTCGTGAAATTCGGCATTCCTCAGCAGTGGGCGCCCTGTCAGGCCGTTTGCGAACTCAAGCACCATTGTCTCGCTCGCGGCAGCGTCGTAGCGACGAGATGTTACTCGAACTGAGCGGCCAATCATGAATACGGAAAAGAATCCGATACCATACTGCCCCGTAGGGCGGAAGTCAGACGAAAGGAGTCCCGGGAGATCTCGCCGCGAGTCGGGTGAACCCCAGTAAGAGGTGCCGAAGTTCAAAAGTGCATTAGTCAGAACGTTTTTTGACATGCCGAGACCTGTGTCGTGAATATGGAGCCAGGTACCGTCTGCATCGTAATTTAGTGAAACGGTGACATCCCCCGTAATTTCCCAGGGGCGTGCTCCGGATGCACCCAGAAGTGATTTCTTCGCCCGCACGGCGTCGGCAGCGTTGCTGATCAATTCTCGAATGGGGATCGAAGGGTCATTGCCGTACAGTTCTGCACCCCCTAGGCGGCGGACGAGAGTGATTACGTCGGTAGCCTTAACCGTGGCGTTGATCGGATGCCAGCCATCGGTACGGATGTTCCGGGAGAGTTCCTCCAGGTCGCTAATACCCACTACGCCTCGCGCAGCAAACCGATCCCTCCCTGAATCAGAAAGGATGTTATCGGCGGCTGTAAGCTCGTGATGGAGCGTTGAGAGGGCGTCGTGGCAGACCCACCAGGCTTCGGATTCGTTCCGTCCGAAGGGGCTCAAGCTGGTGTATGACAATCGATCATCGTGAATGCGCGGTTTCTGAAGCTTGTCCTGAAAGACCCAGTGAGGCATTGATTCGTTCCTTGGGCTCCTCACCGCACGCAAAAAGGCAGGTGCCCTACGGGAATCCAAATGACTAGCATCGGCACATCGAAGAATGAAGGCAAGGGCGAGTGGGTCTACCTCCCATGAACTGGGCATGCTGGCACGCGCACCAATTCGCACACTGAATTCCTCGCGCAACACTCTAGATGGCCACCAATGGCTCGCTGCGATGCGGCCGGCCAGGTGTCCATATTGATTGCGCAGTTCAGCGTCCTCCAGCAGATAGAAGGATTCGCCTGTAGCGGTGTCTGTGTAAGGCTCCAAGGGAATATTTGCGGCGAAGTCGGCATGTGTCTCGCGGAGATAACGTGAGATTGCTCGGGATTTTATCTCGGGATCCGGTTCGGTAAGTTTCTCGGGTGAAGGGTAAACGCCGTTCTCTGCCCGGTATTCCGAAGTCAAGATATCTAGCCACCTTGCGTCTTTCTTTACATGTTCCATCCCTTCCGGGATTGCCGCCAATCCATTGGCTAGATCGTGGGCAAGGAAGGCGATACCTAGAACGTAGATCTCGGCAGGATTTAGCGCGTACTCTGGGCCACAAACTAGCTCGGCATACTCCCAAAGAGCGTCGATGTGAGAAATGTCGTGCTGTGTTAGGTCTGCAGAATCTCGACTGATCTCTGCAGCGATAAGCGCAGCCCGTTTGCGGCTACTCTTAAACTGCTCTGCAAGCCGCTGTGCCTCGCTCTGGGCCTGCATCCCAATCTGCTCGCTGAAGAGTCTCCAAAAACGCGTCTCCTCGTAGTCCATTAATTCCTCCGATCAACCGATTATTGGGCTAGCCTCTGTCCCGCTTGTCGGCGGCGTGCAGCAGAAGGGGTGCAGTCGACACAATGCCACTCTGCTGTGCTATTTTATTGCAGGAATCACGAGAATCCCAGAAAGAACCCACATCAACATTACGGAGAAAATGATGAAAAGGAGAACATAGGTTTCATACCAGCGCAGTAGGTTGCCAGGGCGAGGACGCTTACGGAATCCAGGGCCTACCATTTCATCTGTTATATCGCACTCTTCGTTTCGGTAGTCAAGCCAAGCGGCTGCGCCCACCGCGATCAACGTTGCTGTGAATGCGGCGACCATTGTGGTCAGTATTAGTAACCCGATCACTCCGGAGCGTGCGACGTCTGGGGCCACTTCCCACTTTCGGTAACCGACGAAGAGCGCTAACGCTGCCCCAACCAATGCTGTAGCGAGCGTTTGATAGATGGCCAGGAATCGATGTGTATTTTCGTTCACGGCTTGGATCTGCTGCAGTACGTATCGATACCGCTCCAATGCGAACTGATCGCGAAGCGCACCCGTTTCCGGTGTGTTCGGCTCCGATGAAGTCATGCCCCCACCCCCTATGCTCGCCATCAGCATAGGATGAAGTGTCGTTCCAGCAGGGCGACTTGCCGTAACTCCGCATTGAAGCGCTCGCCATGAGCCCGCTAGCAGTCAACAAGCAGTGACCGTCTCAGGCGCGCAGACATGGCGGGCCCGCACCGACGGTAGTGCTCCTTCGGGTCCTACCCGTGCCCCTGGTGGGGGGCAACGGCATGCCTCTGGTGGGGCCGCCTCAGCCCCGAGAAGAGGCGGCCCCGTTCGCGAGGGCCGACGGAGCAGTGGCATGGGCGCGGAGCTCTCCCATGGCCCCAGGCAGAAGCGAGCGAGTGCGGTTTCCGGCATCCTGGGCCTCTGGCAAATCGACCTGGCCAGGGGTGCAGCTCTCTGCAGGGCGGGTGGTACTTCGCCCCACGAGTAACATGTGCTGTGACAGCCTTCGAGATTGCCGACGCTGCTGGTGGTCTCAATGGCGGTCTCATCCGGCGTCCGATCCACAATCGTCCGCCGTGGTCTGTCGAAGTCTGAGCCCTCGCCTGACCAGGCCATCATGGCGCTCCGGGGACATGAGTGGACGCCCCCGGACCAAGATCGGACAACTCGTAATGCGTAGGTCTCGGGTTCGAATCCCGAAGGCGGCTCCACTGGAACCCCAGGTCAGAAGAATCTGATCTGGGGTTTTCTTGTTGTCCGGGGCGGGAAGAGCGGTGCGCATGAGTGAAGCCGCCGGGTATTCGGGTACGCCGCTCGCGCGGAAGATCGGGGTGAAGGCGGGCAGCGGGTGCGGTTGTGGCACGGGCCGCAGGGGTGGGGGATTCCGGGGCTGCCGGAGGGGTGTGAGGTGGATGTCGGTGGGCCGGCGCGGGCGGATGTGACCGTGGCGTTCTACCGGGAGCGGGCCCTGCTGGCACAGGAGGCGCGGCGGGTGGCTGCCGAGCTGGGGGACGGGACCATGGTGTGGATCGCCTGGCCACGTCGGGCGGCCGGGCACGACAGTGACATCACCGAGGACGCGCTACGGGAGCTGTTCCTGCCGTTGGGCCTGGTCGATGTGAAGGTGGCCGCGCTGGGGGAGGACTGGTCGGGGCTGAAGTTCGTACGCCGTAAGGAGAACCGGCGGACCTGAGCCGCGCGAGGGAGGGACGAGGGCCCCGGTCGCTCACCTCTGCCGACCGGGGGCCCTCTTGCGTCCCCGGACCCGGCCGCGGCGGCGACACTCCCCCGAGCAACGCGTAGAACGCGCGCACCGTCGGGCCAGATCCGATGAAGTGATCACATCAGGTCGCACCAACGGATCGCTAACATGTGGCCAACGGTTCTCCGACTTGCTGTCGACCGGCTGGCGGGAAACCGCCTTTCGGCTGCCTGCGGCGGTGGACAGGTCGGCCTCGCCGCGAACGGAAGCGCGGTGGAACCGCAACTATGCGACGGTAAACGGTCGTCACCGTAGTGGAGCGCGACGGATTCCGCCGCGTTCTCGCCGGAATTCGTCGCGCGCGGTGCGGTTGCCGGGCGGAGCGGCCGTTGGGCGGCCTGGCGAGCAAGTGGCGGGAAACCGTCGTAGAGCAGTGGGATTCGGCCATGGGACGGCCGTTTCCGCAGGGAGCGCGGCCGCTCGGGCGCGCGGAAAGGCAATGGAGCGGCGGATGGGGGCACCTCCCTGCTCGAGCGGAGCCGAGAGCCCGGAGGAGCGGCACAGGCCGCGGTCCGGGCCGCCGTTCGCGCTGCGCTTCGGGCTGCTCGGACCGCCCGTGCTGTACGACGACGGCGGCGCCGGGATGTCCGACGCCTCGGGCTGCGCCGTGCGGACCGTGCGCAGCGGCAAGGTGCGTTCCCTGCTCGCCGCGCTGCTGATGGAGGCCGGGCGCGTCGTCCCGGTCCACTCGCTCAAGGACGCCCTGTGGGGCGGCGAACCACCCGTCTCCGCCCACGCCTCGCTCCACAACCACGTCGCCCGGCTGCGCCGGCTCCTCGACGACCCCGAGCGGCTGCGCGCCGTGCCGCCCGGCTATCTGCTGCGCGTCGAACAGGGCGAGTTGGACATCCATGTCTTCGACGCACACGTCACCGGGGCCCGCGCCGCACACACCGACGGGGACTGGGAGCGGACGGTGCGCGAGTGCACCGCCGCGCTCGCGCTGTGGCGCGGCACACCGCTCAGCGGCCTCCCCGCCGACCTCGGCGGCTACGCCTTCGTGCAGCGCCTGACCGAGGCACGGTTGCTGCTGCTCGAATGGCTCTACGACGCCCAACTGGCCGTCCCCGGCGGCCGGCCGGACGGCCTCGTCCCGGAACTCACGGCCCTCGCCGCCGAACATCCGCTGCGCGAGGCCTACCACCGCCAGCTGATGCTCGCCCTGCACGCCACCGGCCGCCAGGCCGAGGCCCTCGCCGTCCACCGCGACCTGCGCGCCCGCCTCGTCGAGGAACTCGGCATCGAACCGGGGCCCGCGGTGCGCGAGGCCCACCTGGAGGTGCTGCGGGGGGAGGGCGGTCGGCCTTCGGCCGGATCGGCTCGGGCGACTGGCGGGGCGGTTCGCATGGCGGGCGGATCGACTCGGGCGGCGGGTGGGGCGGCGCGGGATGCCGTGGATTCGCAGCGGGGCGTGGATTCGCGGGGGGTCGTGGGCTCGCGTGGTGCTGTGGGTTCGTCTGGTGCCGCTGGTTCGCGCCCTGCCTCGGGCTCGCAGCGTGGCGCTGACTCGCGTGGTGCTGTGGGTTCGTCTGGTGCCGCTGGTTCGCATCCCGCCTGGGACCCACAGCGTGCCCCGGGCTCGCAGGGTGACCCGGAGTCGTATCGCGCCTCGGATTCCCCTCACGCCCTGGACTCGCAACGCGGCGGCGCGGATTCGCACCCCGCCCCGGATTCCCACCCCACCGCCCACGTGCCGGGAGCCGCCCCCGCCCGGCACGCCGACTCGAGCCACCCCGAAGCCTTCGACGCCTTCGATGCCTCCGACGCAACCCCCGCACCCAGCGCCGCCCCCACCCCCACGCCCCCCACCCACACGCCGGTCAAAAACCCCCTCACCCCCCGCCCCGCCCAACTCCCCCCACCCCCCGCACACTTCACCGGCCGTGCCCGTATCCGCGACGACCTGCTCGACACCCTCACCCGCCCCTCCGCCGTCACCGTCGTCAGCGGTATGGCCGGTGTCGGCAAGAGCGCCCTCGCCCTGCATGTGGCGCATGGCCTGCGGGAACGTTTCCCTGATGGGCAGCTCTATGTGAACCTGCATGGCGCCACCCCGGGCATGACCCCCCTCACCTCTGGCCAGGCCCTCGCCGCGCTGTTGCGGGACCTCGGCACCGAGCCCCGGCGCATCCCCGAACACCCGGACGCCGCTGCGGCGTTGCTGCGGTCTCTGCTCGCCCCCACCCGCACGCTCATGGTGCTCGACGATGCCGAGAACGCCGCGCAGCTACGCCCCCTGCTTCCGGCGGGGCCCGGCTGTGCGGTGATCGTGACCAGTCGTTCGCCGCTGACCGCGCTCGACGGGGCCGTCCGCTTCCCGCTCGGGCCGCTGAGTGACGAGGACAGTGCCGCCCTGCTGCGTGCGGTCTCCGGCCGGGACGGGCTCGACGCCGGTCACCCGCTCGTCGGTCTCACCGGCCGACTCCCGCTCGCCCTGCGGGTCGTCGCCGCGCGGCTGGCCGCCCGCAGTGCCCTCACCCCGGAGGTGCTGGCCGGTCAACTGGCCGCCACCGAAGGGCGTCTGCACCACCTGGAGTACGACGACCTGAGCGTGCGGCGGTCGCTCGCCGTCGCGCACGAGGCGCTCGCCGCCTCCGACCGGGAGGCCGACCGGGACGCGGCCGCCGCCCTCGGCCGCATCGGCGCGCTCGACCTGCCCGCGTACGGCGCCCCGCTCCTCGCCCGGCTGCTCGGCACCGACGAGCGCCGCGCCGAGGCAGCGCTCGACCGGCTGGTCGACGTGGCGCTGCTGGAGGAGACGGCGTACGGCCGCTACGCCCCGCACGACCTCGTCCGTGACTTCGCCCGCGAACTGGCCCACTCCGGGCAGGCCGGCGACACCGCGGAGATCGCCCTGCGCTGGTACGCGGCCGTCGCCGAACGCATCCTCACGGCGATCCTCGAACCCGGCCTCGACCTGGACGACCGGTGCCGCCCGACCGCCGCGCAGCCAGCCGGGCACGCGGCCGACGTCGCCGTCGTGCCGCACTTCGGCAGCCCGGAGGACGCCTTCGCCTGGGCCGACCGGGAGCTGGAGAACCTCGTGGCGCTCGCGGAGCAGTACGCCGATGAGGCCGAGGCGGCGGCCGGGCCGGAGTCGCAGCTCGCACACCTCTCCACGCTGCTGCGCCTGCTCTTCCCGTGTGTCCACCGCAGCGGCCGGGTCGCCGAGATGGAGGTGCTCGGGCGGGCGGCGCTCACGGTGGCGCGGCGGCTCGGGGACGCCGCGGCCGAGGCGTACGCCCTCGGTGACCTCGCCGGCCTGCACTTCCTCACCGGCCGGCACAACGAGGCGCTCGCCCTCAACGACCGCGCGCTGGAGATCTGGCAGGGACTCGGCGCGGTCACCCGTATCCGCCGCTGCCTGAACAACCGCGGGCTGCTGCTCGAAGGGCTGGGCCGGCACGCCGAGTCGGGGGAGGCGCTGCGGCAGAGCCTGGAGTACTCCCGGCAGTTGAACGACCCGCAGGGCGAGGCCGTGACGTACAGCCACCTCGGTAACCTCTACGAGCACACCGACCCGCGTGCGGCCATCGAGCAGCACCGGCGCTCGCTCGCGATCGGCGTGGAGATCGGCGCGGTGATCGTGCAGCACTCGGCGCACTGCAACATGGGCTACGCCCACCTCACCCTCGGCGAACCGCACGCCGCCCTGCCGCACTTCGAGGAGAGCCTGCGCATCCTCGGCGGCCACGGCGACTGGCACGGCGAGTCCCAGACCCGGCTCGGCCTGGTGCGCGCGCTGCGGCTGCTCGGCGACACCGGGCGGGCCGGACGCGAGTGCGCCGAGCTGCTGAGCCGCGCCGACGCCCGCGCCGACGGCTACACCGGCGCCCTGGCCCGCCACCAGCACGGGCTTCTGCTGCGCGAACACGGCCGTGGCGACGAGGCGCACGCGCAGTGGCGGGCCGCGCTCAGCGCCCTCGACGGCACCGACGAGAAGGCGGTGGTGGCGGAGCTGCGGGAGCTGCTGGCCGGGCGGAAGGCCTGACCCCGCGCGGCTGCGGGCGCGCTCACTTCGCGTCGGCATAGCACTCCACCACCGCCGTGGTGAACGGGAACCGCACCGGCGTCTCCCCGAAGGTCAGCCGTCCGGCCAGGTCGGATGCCTCTTTGATGGCTTGTACGACGGTGTCGGCCTCCTCCGCCGGACAGTGCACGATCACCTCGTCGTGCTGGAAGAACACCAGTTCGGCCGAGAGGTCCGCGCAGGCCCGGCGCAGGGCGGCGAGCATCAGCAGGGCCCAGTCGGCGGCGCTGCCCTGGACGACGAAGTTGCGGGCGAAGCGGCCGCGGGCACGCGTGTTGGTGGAGGCGTAGCCCGGCACCCACTCCTGGCCGGCCGGGGGCTGCGGGTCGTCGTCCTGGGGGAGACCGGCCTCCTCGGCGGCGTCGCCCGTCCCCGCGGCCGGGGGACAGGTCCGGCCCAGCCACGTCCGCACCAGCCGCCCCTCCTCACCGGCCCGCGCCGCGTCGTCGACGTAGGCCACCGCCTGGGGGAAGCGGCGTCTGAGCGCGGCGAGGTTCTTCAGGCCGTCCCCGGAGGTCTGCCCGTACACGGCGCCCAGGACGGCGATCTTGGCCTGGTCGCGGTCGCCGGAGAAGGCGCGGTCGGAGACGGACTGGTAGAGGTCGCTCTCGCGGCCGGCCACCTCCATCAGTCCGGGGTCGCGGGAGATGGCGGCGAGCACGCGCGGTTCCATCTGGTCGGCGTCGGCGACGACCAGCCGCCAGCCGGGGTCGGCGACGACGGCCCGCCGGATGACCCGGGGGATCTGCAGCGCGCCTCCGCCGTTGGTCACCCAGCGGCCCGTGACGGTGCCGCCGGCGACGAACTCCGGCCGGAACCGCCCCTCGCGTACCCAGTCCTGCAGCCAGGACCAGCCGTGGGCGACCCAGATGCGGTACAGCTTCTTGTACTCGACCAGCGGCTTCACGGCCGGATGGTCGATGGTCTCCAGCTCCCAGCGGCGGGTCGAGCCGACCTTGATCCCGGCCTGGGCGAAGGCCTTGATCACATCGGCCGGCAGATCGGGCCGGACCCGGCGCCCGAACGCGGCGGACACCTCGTCGGCCAGCTCGGCCAGGCGGCGCGGCTCGCCACCGCCCGCGTACCGCTCGCCGAGCAGTTCGTTCAGCACCGCGCGGTGGACGTCCGCGCTCCACGGCAGCCCCGCGGCGTTCATCTCGGCGGCCACGAGCATGCCCGCCGACTCGGCGGCGGTCAGCAGCCGCATGCGCTCCGGGTGCGCGGTCGCGTCATGCCGGCGCTGCTGATCTGCGTACACGTCGATCAGATCCCGCAGCGGCACATGGACGCCCTGCGGCTCGAACAGCGGCGACTGCGCGCCCGGTTCGGCGGCGCGCTGCGGCGGGTCGGGCGGTACGGGGCCGCCGCGCAGCCGGGCGAGGGCGGCGGCGGCCGAGCGCGGTTCGCCGTACCGTCCCTCGTGGCCCAGCAGGAGCGTCTCGGCGTCCTCGATGTCGTAGCACCGCTCCACTCGCACCCCCGCGGCGAGCAGACGCGGATACATCTCGGCGGTGGACCGCCACACCCACCGGGCGACCTCGGGCCGCCCCCGCACGGCCCTGGCGAGCTCCGGCTCCCACACCACCGGCCCCGCGGGCAGCCCGTCCGGGCCGAGGGCGGCGACCTCCACGCCACCGTCCTCGGCCGCAGCGAGCGCCCATCGATCGGTCATGCTGCGAGTGTGTCAGGGGGGTCTGACAACGACGTCCCGAAAGGGGCGCGGGGAACTGCGCCACCAGCCACGAACGACGGTCAGCCCGCGATCCGCAGCAGCACCCACGGCGTCCCCGGCAAGGTCAGCTCTCCTCAGTCCGCTCGGCCACCAACAGAGCCAGCGCCTCGGCCACGTACCCCTCGACCGCCGCCTTGGTGAGACCGAGCCCGCTCAGCACACCTTCCCCGTTCTCGAACTCCAGCAGCGCCAGCAGCACATGCTCGGTCCCGATGTAGTTGTGCCCGAGCCGCAGAGCCTCCCGGAAGGTGAGCTCCAGGACCTTCTTGGCGTCGGGCCCGTAGGGCACCAGCTCCGGCGCGTCCTCGACGGCGGCCGGCAGCACCGCGTGCGCGGCCTGGCGGACGGAGTCCAGCAGCACCCCCTGCGCCACGATCGCCTTGGCGGCGAGCCCCTCCGGCTCGGCGAGCAGCCCGAGGACCAGGTGCTCGGGCCGCCCCTCGGCGTTGCGCGCGGCGACGGCCTCGTTGTGCGCGGCCATGATGACGTTCCGCGCGCGGGGCGTGTAGCGGCTGAAGCCCTGGCTGGGGTCGAGGTCGGCCGACTCCTTCGGCACGAACCGCTTCTGCGCGGCCTGCCGGGTGACTCCCATGCTCTTGCCGATGTCGGTCCAGGAGGCGCCGGAGCGGCGGGCCTGGTCCACGAAGTGCCCGATCAGGTGGTCGGCCACGTCACCCAGGTGCTCACCGGCGAGTACGGCGTCCTGGAGCTGTTCGAGCGGTTCCGCGTGGACCTGCTTGATGGCCGCGATGAGGTCGTCGAGGCGTACGGAGGACGTGATGGCGGAGTTCGTCGTCATGTGTCAACCGTAGGTTGCACCCCAGGGACTGTCAACCGATGGTTGACACCTTCCCGGAGGCATCTGATGAGACCATCGGACCCGTGAGTACGCCCACCACCGTCGAACGCGCCTTCGAGGCCACCCTCTACGGCGACGCGCCCGACAGCGCCTTCGACACCGCAGCCTCCCTTCTCGCCGCAGACCCCGCGGCGGACGCCGAGCTCGACCGGCGCGGCAGGGAGTTCGTGGCGGCGGCCTGGCGCCGGGGCTGGCAGCCCGCCGACGTCGTACGGATGGTGCGGCGGGAGTTGGACGACGTGCACGCGCGTGTGCTGGCGGCGCTGATCCGCGCGCAGGCGCCCGACGACCGGCCGCGCGGACCCCGGTGGGCGGCGCAGATCGCCGAACTGCCCGGGGAACTCCCGCGGCGCGCGGACCGTTTCACGAATGCCACCGTCACTCTGGAGCTGTACCGCCTGCTGCTGAGGCTGCCCGTCCTCGAACCCCTCGACCGCCCCGAGGGCTCACCGCGGACCGAGTCCCGCATGCTCACCCGCATCCGCGCGCTGCTCGCCAAGGCCGAGGCGACCGGCTATCCGGAGGAGGCCGAGGCGCTGAGCGCCAAGGCGCAGGAGCTGATGGCGCGGCACAGCGTCGACGAAGCCCTGCTGGCCGCGCAGGCGCCCGACCCGGACGCGCCCGCCGCGTGCCGGATCGGGGTTGAGCCGCCGTACGAGCAGGCCAAGGCGGTGCTGCTGGACGCGGTGGCGACGGCCAACCACTGCCGCGCGGTGTGGAACGAGCCGCTCGGCTTCTCCACGGTCGTCGGGTTCGAGGCCGATCTGGAGGCGGTCGAGCTGCTCTACGCCTCGCTGCTCGTGCAGGCGACCTCCGCCATGACCAGGGCGGAGGCCGCGCAGCGGGCCGGCGGGCGGAAACGGACCAAGACCTTCCGGCAGTCGTTCCTGGCCGCGTACGCGCATCGCGTCGGCACGCGGCTCGCGGCGGCCGCCGAGACGCAGGTCAGCGACGACCTGCTCCCGGTCCTGGCCTCCCGCGAGGTCGCGGTCGGCGCCGCGACCGACCGCCTGTTCCCGGAGACGACCACGAGCCGGCTGCGTGGGATCAGCGACGAGGCGGGCTGGACCGAGGGCGCCCGCGCCGCGGACCACGCCGAGGTCCGCTCCCGCCGTCGCCTCGGCTGACGCGCCGCCGATCAGTCCCCGGCCTGCTGGAAGGCCGTGAACGACGCCTGCGGCGTGTCGGTCCCGGCCACCGGGCCGTAGTTCGACCAGTCGAAGTCCCGCTGCTCGGACGAGCCGGGCAGGGCGATCCGCAGCGTCCGTACGGCGAGACTGCCGTCGCCCTCCGCGCCCCTGACGTAGGTCAGGGTGAAGGAGGCGGCGGTGCCCTCGGCCAGCGTCAGTTCGCCGGCCTTCGCGGCCTTGTCCGCCGGGACCTCGACGGAGTGGTGGCCCGTGTCCAGGACGACCTCGGGGAAGCCCTTCAGGGTGCACTCGGGGCCGGGGTTGGTGACGGTGACCGGCACGTTCCCGGTGTCCCCGGCAGCGGGCGCGACATTCGCGGGGCCGACCGCGATACGAACCGACCCGATCGCACAGGGCTCACCGGCCCGGGGCTTGCTGTCGGTGTCGCCGCCCTCACTGTCACAGGCGGTCAGCACGAGGCTCGCGGCGAGAGCGGTCACGGTGATACGAAGGGCGCGCATGGCTGGTCCTCAGGGCTCGGGTCGATGCCCTTGGATCATCCCGCACGACATCCCGTCCCGCGCGCGCCCGTCCCCTTACGGGGGCACTCGCGTCCCTCTACGGGGGCACGCGCCTTTCCCCTGCGGGGGCGCGTGCCGTTACCCCTCCGGGCCCGCGTGCCACCCCTCCAGGAACGTGCGCCGCCCTTCTCCCGGGACACCCTGCCGCCGGCCGGGGCATGCATCCCCCTGCGGGGCCCCCGCGGACGCGCCGCGCACGCCCCTCGCCCCCCTCCCCGCACCCGCCCCCACCCCGCCACGTACACGCCTCAAGGCCCCCGGCAGACCCACCCCGCCCTCCCCACAAGCGCCCCATATCTCCCGTACGCTGACAAAATGACCTGGTTCCGAGCGCTGAAAGAGACCTCGCGCTCGGGGCTCACGCTGGAGCGGGCCCGGCTGGAGCCGTTGGTCGCGTTGCGTGGGGCGGTGGGGCTGGGGATCACCATCGGGGTGTGCCTGTGGGCGCTGGGGCCGGAGGCGGCGGCGAGTTCGGCGTTCGGGGCGTTCCAGGCGGCGATCGCGACGTTCCAGCGCAGTTGGCGGCCGAGGCCGCAGCTGGCGCTGGCGTCGGGGGCGAGCCTGGCGGTGTCGACGTTCCTCGGTTATCTGACGATCTCGCACCTGGTGCTGTTCCTGGGGCTGTTGGCCGTGTGGACCTTCGTGGCCGGGCTGAGCTGGGCCGCGGGCCCGACGACAGGGATGATCGCGTCCTCGAACGTGGCGATGATGCTGGTCACCGTCACCCTGCCGACCTCGGTCGCCGACGCGGGTGTGCACGCGGCGACGATGGTCGCCGGCGGGCTGATCCAGGCGGCCCTGATCGTGCTGTTTCCCGTACGGCGCTGGGGGCGCCAGCGGGACGTGCTGGCCGACGCCCTCGCCGCCGAGGCCGACTACGCGCGCCGGCTGCGGCAGGACCCGGTCGCGCCGTTCGACCCGGTGCCGCTGATGGAGGCCCGGGCCGCGGCGGTGCTCACCCCGCGCCAGGCCCGCCGCCGCCCGGCCGAGCTGCGCGGCGCCCGCGGCCTCGCCGAGCGCATCCGCCCGGTGCTCGCCTCCCTCGCCGACCCGGCCGTCGGCGTGCCGCCGAACGGCCCGGAACGCGACCGCGCGCGGGAGCTGCTCGGAGCGGCCGCCGCCGTCCTGGACGCCACCGCCCATGCCATCCGCCACGGCACCGCCGTCGATCTCCCGCCCGCCGCGGTCGCCGCCTTCCGCACCCCGGACACCGGATCGGTCCTCAAGGGCGCCCCCCACCGCGCGGCCACCCGCCTCGGCCGGCTCCTGCAGGACGTGGTGGAGACGGCGGGCGGCGAGCCGGCGGACGGCCCGAGCCCCGCCGCCCACCTGCGCAGACCGTCCCTCCTGTCCCTGGTGCCGGTCGCGCTCAAGGGCATGCGCGACGAGCTGCGGCACCACTCCTCACCCGTCGTCCGGCACGCCGTCCGCGTCACCGTGGTGGCCTGCGCCGGCTACCTCCTCGGCACCGCCCTGCCGTTCGGGCACGGCTACTGGGCGCCCCTCGCCGCCGTGATGATCATGCGGCCGGACTTCACGCAGACGTACAGCCGCGCGGTCGCGCGTTTCGCGGGCACCCTCGTCGGCGTGGCCGTCGCCACGGGCGTCCTCCAGCTCACCGGCGCCGACCCCGAGGTGTCCGGCGCGCTCGCCGTGGCCAGTGCCGCGCTGATGTACCTCCTTATGCGCACCGGCCAGTTCGCCGCCCAGGCGTGCGTCGCGGCGTACGTCGTCTTCCTGCTCGGCATGGGCGGCGAGCAGTGGACGCAGACCGTGCCCGAGCGCGTGCTGCTCACCCTGCTGGGCGGGGTGCTGGCGATGGTGGCGTACGCCGTCTACCCGGCCTGGGAGACCCCGCGGCTACGTGCCCACCTCGCCGACTGGCTGGCCGCGCAGGGCCGCTACGCCGCTGCGGTCGTACGGCACTACGCCGAGCCCGCCGACACGTCGCTCGCCGAGGTCCGCGAGGCGCTCCTCGCGGCCAGGTCCGCCCGCGCGGCCTGGCACGCCGCGGTGGCCCGTGCCGCCGGGGAGCCGGTGCGCCACCGGGGCCTGTCCCGGGTCACCGCCGACGACGCCGAGGAGGCGCTGACCCAGACGGGCCGCGTGGCGATGCTCATGGAGGCCCACCTCCCGGACCGTGACGCGCCCGCGCTGCCGCCCGCCGCCCGGCTCGCCGACGCGCTGCGCACGGCCACCGAGGCGGGCGCCCGCGCCGTACGGGAGCGCCGGGTGCCGGACTGGACGGCCGTACGGGACGCCCTGGAGGACCCCGAATGGGCCGACGTCGCGGACACGGTCGTGCAGCAGAGCGCCCGCCTGCTGCTGCGGCACCTCACCGAGCTCTCCGAGGCGCTCGACACCGCCGTACCGCCGATGACCACGGGGACCACGGGGGCTACGGGGGCTACGGGGGCTACGGGGACCACGGGCGGGGAACGGGACGGGCCGCGGAACCCGAGGGATTCCGCGGCCCGTTGAGCGCTTCAGCGCACCGTTCGCGTCACTGGCCGAGTCCCGCCGTCGGCAGGCCCGCCGTCGGCAGGCCCGAGGGCAGCGTGCCGCCCTCTGCGCGCTGGTAGGTCTCCTGGCCGAGGTCGCCGCTCCAGGTGACCTTCAGGCTGTCGCCGCTGACGGAGTCGACCGTGCCGGAGGACCGGGAGTCGTCGCCGTCTGCGCAGGTCAGGCGGATCGACCGCGCCGACGCCGAGCCGCTGCACACCGCGCCCTTGGAGCCGAACAGGGCCGCCTCGTCACCGGTGATCACCAGGGCGACCGCGCTGCCGCCGGAGGTGGTGAGCCAGCTGCCCTCCAGGCCGCCCTCGGGGGAGGACGTACTGCCGCCGGTCTCCTGGGTCTGCGCGGCGGTCGGCGTGGCGCTCGCGGTGGGCGAGGAGTCGTCGTCGGAGCCGCCGCCGTCGCTGCACCCGCTCAGCACGAGCAGGCCCGCCAGTCCCGCGGTCGCCGCGGCGAACCGCATCCGCCTGCGCGCCACGCGCGCGTACGTCACCGTATTCACTGCAAGCCCCCAGGGTGAGCCGGTCGGACGCCTCGACGCGCAGCAAGCTACCAGCCCGTAACCCCGGCGGCTCCTGTGAGGTCCGGCACCGGTGCTACCAGGACGACTTGCGCACGCCGGGCAGATACCCCGCGTGCGCCTGCTCCCGCAGGGACACGCGCGAGAGTCCGAACGTACGGAAGTAGCCGCGCGGACGGCCGTCCACCTGGTCGCGGTTGCGGACGCGCGTGGGGCTCGCGTCGCGTGGCTGGCGGCGCAGCTCGCGCTGGGCGGCGAGGCGTTCGGCGTCGGTGGAGGACGGCCTGCGGATGATCTCCTTCAGCTCGGCCCGCCGTGCGGCGTAGCGGGCGACGGTCTCCTGTCGCTTCTCGTTCTTCGCGATCTTGCTCTTCTTGGCCATCAGATCTTCACCCCCCGCGCGCGGATGCGCGCAACCGCCGCCTCGACGCCGATCGCGTCGACCGTCTTGATCGCCTTGGTGCTCAGCTTCAGCCGGACGTACCGGCCCTCGCTCGGCAGCCAGTAGCGCTTGATCTGGATGTTCGGGTCGAAGCGGCGGGAGGTCCGCCGGTGGGAGTGGGAGATCGCGTTGCCGAAGCCGGGCTTGGTGCCGGTCAGCATGCAGTGCGCGGACACGGTGATGCACCTCTCTCGAATCTCTTGGAGTCCGATGTGTAAATGGAAATCATTTTCAGTAGCATAGCGCCATGGCACGCAACGAACTCCGCCCGGTCATCAAACTCCGGTCCACCGCCGGAACCGGCTACACGTACGTCACCCGCAAGAACCGCCGAAACGACCCGGACCGCATGACCCTGCGCAAGTACGACCCGGTCGCCGGCCGGCACGTCGACTTCCGAGAGGAGCGCTGAACCCCGCCATGCGCAAGGGAATCCACCCGCCCTACGGCCCGGTCGTCTTCCGTGACCGCGCCGCGGACCACGCCTTCCTCACCCGCTCGACCATGACGAGCGAGAAGACGATCGAGTGGGAGGACGGCCACACCTACCCGGTCGTGGACGTCGAGATCTCGAACGTCAGCCACCCCTTCTACACGGGCACGGCCCGCGTCCTGGACACCGCCGGACGCGTCGAGCGCTTCGAACGCCGGTACGGGAAGAGGGGCTGATGCTCTCCGTCGTCATCGTCGCCGGCCTGCACGCCGACGCGCGCCGGGCGGCCGTCGGGCAGCTGCTCACCGAGGTGCCCGGCAGCGTCGCCCTCCACCACGACCTCGCCACGGCCCCGGCGGGCACGGTCGTCCGCACCGTCCGGGACGCCTCCGGGGTCCTCTCCACGGGCGAGGCGCCCCTGGTCAACGACTGCGCCTGCTGCGCCCTGCGCGAGGACCTGGTGCCCGAGCTGGAACGCATCCAGGACGCGGGCACCAGCCCGCTCGCGATCGTCGAGCTGTGGGACTCCGTCGAACCCAAGGCGATGGCCGAGGTGATCACCGCAGGCGGCCTCACCGTCACCGGCGTCATCACCGCCGTCGACCCGGCACTCCTGCTGCCCTGCCTCGGCAACGGCGACGACCTCGCCGAACGCGGCCTCGCCGCGGCCGCCACCGACCAGCGCACGGTCGCCGACACCTTCGCGCGCCAGCTGGAGTACGCCCCTGTCCTTGCCGTGGCCGACTCGGAGGAGGCCGACGACGAGGACCGGGAGCTGCTCGTGCAGTTGCATCCGACGGCTCGGCGCGTGCGGATCGGCTCCGCCGGGGGGTGGGGTGAGCTGGGGGCGGCGTCTGCGCCGGGTGGCGGGCTGGATGACGCATCGACGGACGTGTCGATAGACAGGACCAGCGGCCGTACGGAGGCGTCGACCGGCTTGCCCCCAGAGGCGGAGCCCTCCTCCGGTGCACCCGCAGCAGCACATGCAGGTGCCCCGAGCCCGGACCGCCACCCTCCGCTGGCCCGGGCCGCCCTCGCCGGGTTCGACGTCGAGGCCGCCGCAGCCGCGCAGCACCCCGCGTGTGCGCTGCTGCCCGTGGAGGCGGACGCGCGCGGTGTCTCGACCTTCGTCTGGCGGCGTCACCGGCCCTTCCACCCCGAGCGGCTCTACGTGGCGCTGGAGGACCTGACCTGCGCGGCAGCCCGCAGCCGAGGGCGGTTCTGGCTGGCCGACAAGCCGGACACGCTGCTGCACTGGGACGCCGCCGGCGGAGCCCTGTGCGTGGAGAGCGCGGGGCCGTGGCTCGCGTCCCTGCCCGACGCGGCCTGGGAGATGGTGCCGCCGGTACGCCGCGCCGCGGCCGCTCTGGACTGGCACCCCGAGCACGGCGACCGCTGCCAGCACCTGGTGTTCACGTCTCCCGGTCTCGACCGCGACGGACTCGCCGAGCTGCTGGAGTCCTGCCTGCTGACCGACGCCGAGTACGCCGCCGGGCGCGAGGCCTGGCGTCAACTTCCGCATCCCTTCGACACACTTCTGGAGGTTTGAGACCCATGCCCCGCAAAAGCGACCGCAAGCCCGCCAAGAACCGCCCCAATCCGCTGGACCAGGCGCGGATCACGTACATCGACTACAAGGACACCGATCTGCTACGGAAGTTCATCTCCGACCGCGGAAAGATCCGCAGCCGTCGCGTGACGCGTGTCTCCTCCCAGCAGCAGCGTCAACTGGCACGCGCGATCAAGAACGCCCGGGAGATGGCACTCCTGCCGTACGGCACCCGCTGACGGCTCCTCCCGGCGCGTCGCCGAACACCTTCGGGGCGCTCGCTGCCGAACACCCTCAGGGTCGCTCCCTGTCGAACACCCTCAGCCTGGAGAACTCCCTCAGGTCGCTCCCCGCCGGACATCCGGATGCTCCGGGTCCGGTTTCGGCCAATCACCGGCACCGATCCGTGCCCCCGACCGTGGAACACCAAGCCCGCCTGATGCGTCTCTATCTGAGGGGCGGCGGATTCGATCCGGCCCCCCCGGAGCGACGCAAGGCGTGGATGACCACGGACGGGGGCTGGCGGTCGCATGTAGTGCGATCTCTGGGGAAGGCGCTGCAACACCGCACATGACGGCGTCGGCGCCGCTGTAACCACAGGACCACCCCGCGTGCACGTGCATCTGCCCATGCAACTGCACATGAACAGGGTTATGATCCGGCTCAGTTGACCACTGCATCAATGGCCACACCAGCCAGTGCACCACCGGGGAGCGACCTGTGGACCACGACGTGTACAACGGCATGGCCGCGACGAAGCTGCGGGACGTGGCCTGGCAGAAAAGCCGCCACAGCAATTCGCAGGGATCATGCGTGGAGTTCGCCCGCCTGCCGGGCGGCCGCGTGGCGGTGCGCAACTCGAACTTTCCCGACGGCCCGGCGCTGGTCTACACCCGTGCCGAGATCGAGGCGATGCTGCTCGGCATCAAGGACGGCGAGTTCGATCACCTGATAGCGGGATGACGTCTGGCACGGGGCTCGGCAGAGAGTCCCGGACGCGGTGCTCCTGGGCGCGGTGACGCGCGTAGAGGGGTGACGGCAGGACGGCGGGACGTGCCGCGGTTCCTCACGCCCTCAGCCGGAGTCATCCTTCCGCCTGGAGTCACACCGTCGGCCGAAGCCACACCGTCGGCCGGCGTCACCCCTCCGGCCGCAGCCGGAACAGCGCCCAGACGACCTTCCCGCTGAGCGTGCCGGCCAGCGGGTGCCAGCCCCAGCTGTCGCTGAAGGAGTCGACGAGGAACAGGCCCCGCCCCGACTCCGCGGAGAAGTCCTCCGAGACGCGCGCGACCGGGCCGTCGTTGCTGGGGTCACGCACGGCGCACACCAGCCGCTCGGCCCACCGCATCAAGTGCAGCCGTACAAAAGGCTCCTGATGCTGCGGAACGCCGGTGCCGGAATCCGGCAGGGCGTGCCGCAGGGCGTTGGTGACGAGTTCGGAGACGACCAGACAGACGTCGTCGAAGCGGTCGCCCAGGTCCCACTGGTCGAGAGTTCTTCGGGTGAACTGCCGGGCGTCGCGGACCGCTTCGTAGCGGGCGGGCAGTGCGCAGGAGGCGGCGCTGGACACGGCCGAGGGATCCAGCGGTGGAAGGCCCTGCCTTAACGGCTCGAGCATGGTCGATCCATTCGTCCCCATGCGAGGCACTCCCCCGGTAATTCGCGGTCGTTGCGATGCAGCGGTGGCGCGGGACCATGGTTTCGGATGCGTAGGGCAGATGCAAGGGCAGATGCACGTGCACGTGACCGAATTAGTCAGTCCCGTACCGCTTCTTAGCCATTTTTTCTGCCATCTTCCGCCTGCTCGTCGCCCAGCCGACGCACTTGTTCGCAGTTGAATCTTTGGCTTCTTTCCGTCTCTGTAATCGGGCGAGTACTGCTCGGAGTGTTTTAGTGGCAGACTGCGGGCCCTGAAGACGGTTGGGGAGGCTGGCGAAGTGAGCGCGGGAGAGCCCGGATCGGTGGTGCGGCGGATGCTGCTCGGCTCGCAACTCAGGCGACTGCGCGAGGCGCGCGGGATCACCCGCGAGGCGGCGGGCTACTCGATCCGCGCCTCCGAGTCGAAGATCAGCCGGATGGAGCTGGGCCGGGTGAGCTTCAAGACGAGGGACGTCGAAGACCTGTTGACCCTGTACGGCGTCACCGACGAGACGGAGCGCACGGCGCTGGTCTCGCTCGCCCGCGAGGCCAATGTCGCGGGCTGGTGGCACAGTTACTCGG
Organism: Streptomyces sp. NPDC096205; assembly: GCF_044763135.1. Classification (NCBI taxonomy): domain Bacteria; kingdom Bacillati; phylum Actinomycetota; class Actinomycetes; order Kitasatosporales; family Streptomycetaceae; genus Streptomyces; species Streptomyces sp. NPDC096205. Next base: position 727,157 of record NZ_JBIWFS010000003.1, read on the forward strand.
ACGTGCTGCCCAACTGGTTCCCCACCTATGTGGGCCTGGAGGGCGCGGCCTCGATCATCCGTGCCTACGAGGTGCAGTTCGTGCACGGGCTGCTGCAAACCGAGGAGTACGCCCGCGCGGTCGTGCGGCGCGGCATGAAGGGCGCGAGCGAGGCCGACGTGGAGCGGCGTGTGGCCCTGCGTCTGGAGCGGCAGAAGCACCTCGTCGCGGAGAACGCCCCCGACTTCCACATCGTCCTCGACGAGGCGTCCCTGCGCCGCCCCTACGGCGACCGCGCGGTGATGCGCGGCCAGCTCCAGCACCTCATCGACATCTCCGAGCGGCCCAACGTCCGCCTGCAGATCATGCCGTTCAGCTTCGGCGGGCACTCCGGCGAGAGCGGTGCCTTCACCATCCTCAGCTTCCCCGAGTCCGACCTCTCGGACGTCGTCTACCTCGAACAGCTCACCAGTGCGCTCTACCTCGACAAGCCCGAGGACGTCGCCCAGTACGAGGCCGCGCTGAAGGAGCTGCAGAGCGACAGTCCGGGGCCGGACGAGAGCCGGGATCTTCTGCGGGGACTCCTTCAACTGTCTTGAAACACAAGTACGATGACGCCTGATCAGACCGTGAAGCCGTTCGGGTGTGCCTGCCTCTTGCCGTGACCGCTCGACCGCTTCGACGCATCTGCGGCAGGGGATTGAGGGATCACATGTCGTCCTACTTCACCGACCTGGCACAGCAGTACATCGACGGCGAGTGGCGTCCGGGCACCGGTTCCTGGGACATCATCGACTTCAACCCGTACGACGGGGAGAAGCTGGCCTCGATCACCATCGCCACCGTCGACGAGGTCGACCAGGCCTACAGCGCCTCCGCGCGCGTGCAGCGCGAGTGGGCCGCGACCAGCGCGTACACCCGCCGGGCCGTGCTGGAGAAGGCGCTGCGGGTGGTGGAGGAACGCGAGGCGGAGATCACCGACGTGATCATCGCCGAGCTGGGCGGCACCCATGCGAAGGCCGCCTTCGAGCTGTACCTCGCCAAGGAGTTCCTGCGCGAGTCGATGAACGTGGCCACCCGCCCCGAGGGGCAGCTGATCGCCTCCCCGGTCGAAGGCAAGGAGAACCGCCTCTACCGCGTGCCGGTCGGTGTGGTCGGTGTCATCAGCCCCTTCAACTTCCCCTTCTTCCTGTCGCTGAAGTCGGTCGCCCCGGCGCTCGCGCTCGGCAACGGCGTCGTCCTCAAGCCCCACCAGGACACCCCGGTCACCGGCGGCACCCTGATCGCGAAGATCTTCGAGGACGCGGGCCTGCCGGCCGGCCTGCTCAACGTCGTCGTCACCGACATCGCCGAGATAGGCGACGCCTTCATCGAGCACCCCATACCGAAGGTCATCTCCTTCACCGGCTCCGACAAGGTCGGCCGCCACGTGGCCACCGTCTGCGCCGCGCACTTCAAGCGGACCGTCCTCGAACTGGGCGGCAACAGCGCCCTGGTCGTGCTGGACGACGCCGACCTCGACTACGCCGTCGACGCGGCGGTCTTCAGCCGGTACGTCCATCAGGGCCAGGTCTGCATGGCCGCCAACCGTGTCCTGGTGGACAGGTCGGTCGCCGAGGAGTTCACCGAGAAGTTCGTCGCCAAGGTCAGGAGCCTGAAGGCGGGCGACCCGCGCGACCCGGAGACGGTCATCGGGCCGCTGATCAACTCCTCGCAGGCGGAGGCCATTTCCAGCGTGGTCGAGCAGGCGGTCGCCGGCGGGGCCACCGCCCTGGTGCGCGGCGGCGTCCGGGACAACCTCGTCGAGCCGACCGTCCTGACCGACGTACCGGCCGACTCGCCCCTGCTGAAGCAGGAGGTGTTCGGGCCGGTCGCCTTCCTCGTCCCGTTCGACGGCGAGGAGGAGGCCGTACGCCTCGTCAACGACACTCCCTACGGCCTGAGCGGCGCCGTCCACACCGCCGATGTCGAGCGCGGGGTGCGGTTCGCGCAGCGCATCGACACCGGCATGTTCCATGTGAACGACGGCACCGCCCACGACGAGCCGCTCGTGCCCTTCGGCGGCGAGAAGAACTCCGGCGTCGGCCGGCTGAACGGCGAGAGCGGGCTGGACGCCTTCACGACGCTGAAGTGGATCTCCATCCAGCACGGGCGGAGCGCGTTCCCCTTCTGAGCCTCCGACTCGTCCTCTTTCGCGGGCCCTTGCGGACAGAACCTGACCGCAAGGGCCCGTAACGTCATCGGTGTCGGAAGAAGGAACGGCCGAACCCCAGGAAAGAGGCCCTCATGCCCACTCACGTTCCCGCCGAGGCCCACGGTGACGAGCGCGGCGCGCTTCTCAACTTCGTCGAGGCCCAGCGCGGCGGCCTGCGCAGGTCGCTCCTGGGGCTGACCGACGAGCAGGCGGCCCAGGCGCCCAGCGCCAGCGAGCTGTCGCTGTCCGGGCTGGTCAAGCATGTCGCCGAGGTGGAGCTGAACTGGCTGCGGATGGCCCAGCAGAAGCCCAACGACCGGGCCCGCACCGAGGAGACGTGGGCGGAGGGATTCCGTCTCGTCGAGGGCGAGACGGTCGCGGAGATCCTGGCCTTCTGGGACGGCGTGGCGCGCGAGATCGAGGAGTTCATCCGGTCCGTGCCGTCGCTCGACGACACCTTCCCGCTGCCCCCGGCGCCCTGGTTCCCGAAGGACGGCCGGGTCTCCATGCGCTGGCTGATGCTCCACCTGGTGGAGGAGATCGCCCGGCACGCGGGTCACGCCGACATCGTCCGCGAGTCGCTGGACGGCAAGACGGCCTTCGAGCTGGTGGCCCAGGAGCAGGGCGCCTCCTGGGGCTGACCGCGGGGCCCTCGGCCCGAGGGCTCTACGCTGGCCCCATGTCAGCGATCCGTCTCCTCGTGCTCGGCGCGGTGCGTCAGCACGGGCGGGCCCACGGCTACCAGGTGCGCAACGACCTGGAGTACTGGGGCGCGCACGAGTGGTCCAACGCCAAGCCCGGCTCGATCTACCACGCCCTGAAGCAGATGGCCAAGCAAGGGCTGCTGCACGCGCACGAGATCGCCCCCTCCACCGCCGGCGGTCCGCCGCGCACCGAGTACGAGATCACCGACCTCGGTGTCGAGGAATACCTCGGCATGGTCCGTGAGGCGCTGACCAGCTACGACCAGAAGATGGACATCAAGTCCGCGGCCATCGGCTTCATGGTCGACCTGCCGCGCGCCGAGGCGGTGGCCCTGCTCAAGGAGCGCATCCGCCGCATCGAGGAGTGGCGCGGGGCCGTCACCGAGCACTATGTGCCCGAGGACGGCCCCGAACAGCTCGGCCACATCGGCGAGATCATGAACCTCTGGATCCACACCGCCGACGCCGAGGCCGACTGGACGCGCGGACTCATCGGGCGGATCGAGAGCGGCGCGTACACGTTCTCGGGGGAGGGCGAGCCGTTCGTCGGGGTGCTGACGGACGAGCAGGAGAACCCGTACGCGACGGGGGAGCCGCATCCGGAGGATGCGCGCTAATCAAGTTTGACGAGATAGGTCGAGGGCGTTACCTTGAAGTGGTGGTCAAACTTGACTAGCGAAGGGTGAGGGGCAGCCCGTGACAGACGCGGCGATCGCCGTCGAAGGCGCACGCAAGGCATACGGAGACAAGAAGGCGCTCGACGGACTCGATCTGGAGATCAGGCGCGGCACCGTGCACGCGGTGCTGGGCCCCAACGGCGCGGGCAAGACGACGCTGGTCCGCATCCTGTCCACCCTGCTGCGGCCGGACAGCGGCCGCATCGAGGTGGCCGGACACGACGTGGTCACCCACGCGCGCGAGGTCCGCCTGCGCATCGGCCTGCTCGGCCAGTACGCGGCCCTCGACGAGGAACTCGGCGGCCGCCAGAACCTGGAGCTGTTCGGCCGCCTCCACCATCTGGGCGCCCGCCACGCGCGCGTGCGCGCCGACGAGCTCCTGGAGCGCTTCGGCCTGACCGACACCGGGCGCAGGGCGGTCAAGCAGTACAGCGGCGGCATGCGGCGCCGGCTCGACCTCGCCGCCTCGCTGATCACCGATCCGGAGGTGCTCTTCCTGGACGAACCCACCACCGGTCTCGACCCGCGCGGCCGCGCCGAGGTGTGGGCCGCGGTCCGCTCCCTGGTCGGCGCCGGTACGACGGTCCTGCTCACCACGCAGTACCTGGAGGAGGCCGACCAACTCGCCCACCGCGTCTCGGTCGTCGACTCCGGCCGGGTCGTCGCCGACGGCACACCGGAGCAGCTGAAGTCCGCGATCGGCGGCGACCGCATCGACGTCGTCCTGCGCGACGCCGGACAACTCGGCGCGGCCGTCGCCCTGTTGCCGCCCGACATCGACAAGAGCGCCGTCTCCGTCGACGCCGACCGCCGTCTGCTGAGCGCCCCGGTCACGGACCGGATGACCGCGCTCGCCGGCGTCGTACGGGCCCTGGAGGAGGCCGGTGTCGAGGCCGAGGACATCGCCCTGCGGCGGCCCACGCTGGACGAGGTCTTCCTGCACCTGACGGGGGACGAGCACCGCTCCGGCGGGCACCGAGTGAAGGAGGCCGTGTGAGCACCTACGCACTGACCGACTCCTGGACCATGACCCGCCGCGAACTGTCCCACTGGGCGCGGCAGCCGGTGCAGGTCGCGGTGAACCTCGCGTTCCCCGTGATGCTCATGCTGATGTTCGGCTACCTCATCGGCGGCGGCCGGGGCGTCAGCGGCCCATACGTCGACTACCTGGTCCCCGGCATGCTCGCCCTCACCATGGCGTTCGGCCTGGAAGGCACGATGATCGCCGTGACGCAGGACCTCAACAAGGGCGTGATCGACCGGTTCCGCGCCATGCCGATGGCCGACGGGGCGGTGCTGGTGGGCCGGTCCGCCGCCGACATGCTCCAGTCGGCGCTGGTGCTGGCCGTGCTGACCGGCGTCGGCTACGCCCTCGGCTGGCGCGCGCACGGCGGCTTGGCCGGGTTCTGGGCGGCCGTCGGGCTGCTCCTGCTGTTCCGGTTCGCCATGCTCTGGATCGGCATCCACCTCGCCCTGATCGCCGGGAAGCCGGAGCTGGTCCAGGCCGTCCAGATCCTGGTCTGGCCGGTCGGCTTCCTCTCCAACGCCCTCGCCACACCGGACTCCATGCCCGACTGGCTGGGCACGCTCGTCCAGTGGAACCCGCTGTCCCGGACGGCGACGGCCGTGCGCGAGCTCCTCGGCGGCGGTGCCGTGGACACCGGTCATGTCTGGGCGGCGGTGGGCTGGCCGCTGGGGCTGCTGGCGGTGTTCTTCCCGCTTGCGGTGCGGAAGTTCGGGCGGCTGAGCAAGTAGCCCGAGAAGTCGCCGCTCGATTTGTGGAACCCCGAGCCGGTCCGCGGTGTACCAGAAGCAGATACCGGTCATCGCGGATCGGAGGGGACATGGGGGTTCGGAGCGGGGCGCTGCGGATGCGGCTGAGGCCGTGGCTGTGGTGCGGGCTGCTGTTGGCGCTGCTGGCCATGGGCGCGGCCTGTATGAGAGGCGAGGACGGGGGTCAGGACAGGGGCGGGGGCGAGCGTGCGACGGCCGGTGGGGCGGCGCATGGCGGCGAAGGCCGGGGTGCGGAGGCAGACGGGCGCATACCGTCGGCCACCGACCTCCCCGGCCGGCCGCACTCCATCGGCTTCGCCGCCGACGGCAGCGGCTTCACTCTGCTGGCCGAGTGCGACGAGTCCCGCTGCCGCCAGCACGTGGCCGTGCTGGACGCGGGCGCGCGCAGATGGCACCGGGCCGTGTCCCCGCTGCCGGACGTCACCGGGGACGAGGGCATCAGCGCCGGGCTGGAGGTGCTGGGGACGGGCCGTGCGCTGATCAACGAGGGCGCCGAGAGACTCGACCTGCCCGCGCGCACCTGGTTCACCCGGGACGCGGGCCGCACCTGGACGCGCGGCACGACCTGGCCGACAGGCAGCACGGCCTCCGTCCCCGTGGGCGCGCCCCTCCTCACGGAGTGCCTGAAGCTCCGGACCGACGGCAACGAGTGCGCGCGCAACAGGCTCCTGACCGTCCTGCCGGACACGGGCGAACACCGCGTCCTGCGCGCCCGGCCGCCGCTGAAGGGCCTGCTGTCCCCGGCCGGGGACGTCGCGGACAACGCGCTGTTCGTGGCGGGGGAGGACCCGCGGAGCGGCCTGCCCTCGCTCGCCCTGAGCCAGGACCGCGGCCGCACCTGGCAGCCGACGCACCTGACGGACGCGGCGGCCGGAGCCTGGCCACCCACAGTGGTCGCGGGCCCGAGCGCGCTGTATGCGATCCAGGGCGGTCAACTGCCCGACCGCGAAGGGGTGAAGAACGGCCTCGTCGCCATCCACCGCAGCGGCGACGGCGGCCACACATGGGTCCGGGTCTGGAGCTACCGCGCGGGAGTGCAGCCGCTGTCCGTGCTCGGCGACCCGGTCGCGGCCGACGACCACAGCCTCACCGTCTACGGCGAGAAGGGCGTGTGGCGCAGCACCGACGGCGCCCGCACCTTCCGGCCGACAGACGTCCGGGGCATCGCCGGCTCGGTCCGGCGCACTCCGCTCGGCTGGCTGTGGACCGACAGCTACGGCAACGGCGCACAGCGCATATCGGCGGACGGCATCCACTGGCACGGCTTCGAGCTGGGACAGGAGTGACCTCGCGGCACGGCAACATCGGGCTTGCACCTCACGTCACGTGAGGCGGCACCGTGGAGTGCGTACCGAGAAGGGAGCGGAAGTGAGCTACTCCGTGGGACGGGTCGCCGGATTCGCCGGGATCACGGTGCGCACGCTGCACCACTACGACGACATCGGCCTGCTCGTACCGAGCGAGCGCAGCCACGCGGGGCACCGGCGCTACAACGACGGCGACCTCGACCGGCTGCAGCGGATCCTGTTCTACCGAGAGCTCGGCTTCCCGCTCGAAGAGGTCGCCGCCCTGCTCGACGACCCGGACGTGGACCCGCGCGAACACCTGCGCAGGCAGCATGAACTGCTGACCGCCCGGATCGAGAAGCTGCGCAAGATGGCGGAGGCCGTGGAGCACGCCATGGAGGCACGCACGATGGGAATCAACCTCACGCCCGAGGAGAGGTTCGAGGTGTTCGGGGACAAGGACCCCGAGCAGTACGCCGAGGAGACGGAGCAGCGCTGGGGCGGCACCGAGGCGTACGCCGAGTCGCAGCGCCGCGCCGCCCGCTACACCAAGGAGGACTGGAAGCGCATCCAGGCCCAGGTGAGCGACTGGGAGCAGCGCTACACCGCGCTGATGGCCGACGGGCAGCCGTCGACCGGTGAGCGCGCCATGGACATGGCCGAGGAGCACCGCCGGCACATCGGCACGTGGTACTTCGAGTGCCCGTACGAGATGCACACCTGCCTCGGCGAGATGTACGTCGCCGACGAGCGCTTCAAGGCGTACTACGACTCCATGCGCCCCGGCCTCGCCGAGCACCTCAAGGAGGCGATCCTGGCGAACGCCGCACGCCACAGCGCGTAGGCCCCGCGGCCCCGGGAGTGGGGCAGGGGATCACTCCCGGGTCACGACCACCGCGGTCCCGTACGCGCACACCTCGGTGCCGACGTCCGCCGCGTCCGACACGTCGAAGCGGAACGCGAGCACGGCGTTGGCACCCCGCGCGCGGGCCTGCTCCACCAGGCGCTGCATGGCCTGGTTGCGGGTCTCCACGAGCGTCTTGGTGAGGCCCTTGAGCTCACCGCCGACCAGGGACTTCAGGCCCGCGCCGATCTGGCTGCCCAGATGGCGGGAGCGGACCGTCAGCCCGAAGACCTCGCCGATCACCTGATCGACACGGAATCCGGGGACGTCGTTCGTCGTCACGACCAGTACGTCGGGCTGCGGCCCCTGGCCGCCGCCGAAGTCTTCGAGGCTCATGGTGCACAGCTTTGTGCCAGTCGGCCCACAGTGCATCCTGGAGAACACGGTGGAACCTGGGGCGGACGCGAGGCGTTGATAGCTTTGACCGGCCGTACTGGACGCCGCCGAACTTCCCCTCACCCCTCAGGAGCCCGCAGCCGTGACGACGCTCGCCCTCGGACCGAGCTGGCTCGATCCGAACTACCTGCTCGACGACTTCGGGATCTGGGGCCTGCTCCTGATCGTCTTCGCCGAGTCCGGGCTGCTCATCGGTTTCTTCCTGCCGGGTGACTCCCTGCTGTTCACGGCCGGCCTGCTGATCACCTCCGGCCAGCTGGACTTCCCGCTGTGGGCGGCGATCGCGCTGATCTGCCTCGCCGCGATCCTGGGCGACCAGGCGGGCTACATGTTCGGCAAGAAGGTCGGCCCGTCCCTCTTCAACCGGCCCGACTCCCGCCTGTTCAAGCAGGAGAACGTCACCAACGCCCACGAGTTCTTCGAGAAGTACGGCCCGAAGTCGCTGGTCCTGGCCCGCTTCGTGCCCATCGTGCGCACGTTCACGCCGATCATCGCCGGCGTCAGCGGCATGCGGTACCGCTCGTTCCTCGTCTTCAACATCATCGGCGGCGTCCTGTGGGGAGCCGGAGTCACCCTGCTCGGCTCCTGGCTGGGCAACATCGACTTCGTCAAGAAGAACATCGAGGCGATCCTCATCCTGATCGTCCTCATCTCGGTCGTCCCGATCGCCATCGAGTTCCTCCGCGCCCGCTCCCAGGCCAAGAAGAACCCGCCCCAGCGGACCCAGCCGCAGCCCCCGGCCCAGCAGCAGTACTCGCAGCAGTACCAGCCGATGGACGACGCCACGACCCAGCTGCGCCGCGTCGACGAGCCGGACGAGCAGCAGCAGTACGGCCACTACGACCAGCAGCAGTACGGCCAGGACCAGGGCAGCTACGACCAGCAGCAGTACAACCAGGACCACGGCGGCTACGACCAGCAGCAGTACGCGCAGCAGCCGTACGACCCGTACTACGACGGCCGGCAGTACCCGCAGCAACAGCAACAGCAGTACCCGCAACAGCAGCAGTACCCCTACCCCTACAACGAGGGCGAGCAGCAGTACCGCTGAGGCACCCGGGTCAGAAGCCCCTGGTGCGCTTGGCGGCCTTCCGCGCCCCGTCGGCGGCGATCGGCAGACGCAGGAACAGCCGGGAGACCTCCGACCCCAGGTTCACCCCGATGGCGATGGCCATCGCCAGCGCGGCGGCCTTCGTCAACGACCCGAGCCCTTTGTCCACCTCGTTCTGCGCGATGGACAGCAGCCCGAAGTACGTCGCGGAGCCCGGCAGCAGGGGCCCGATCGCCGCGGTCGTGTACGGCAGAGCCGAGGCGTACCGGTACCGGGACAGCAGCTGCCCGAACAGGCCCACGAGCCCGGCCGCCACAGCCGTTGAGGCGACGGGGGACAGGTCACCGGCGTAGTGCATGGCGCCGTACACGGACCAGGCGACGCCGCCGTTGAGGGTGACGGCGAGCACGGTGGACCGTTCCTGCTGGAGCAGCACGGCGAAGGTCAGGGACAGCAGCATCGAGGCGATGATCTGCACGACGGGCTGTTTGGTGATGCCGAGGTCGGCGTCGGGGTTGAGCTGCGCGCCGAACTGGACGCCGAAGTACAGCATCACGAGCACCCCGACGACGATGCCCACGAACAGGTACATGACCTCCAGCAGCCGGGCGGCGGCGGTGATGTAGAAGCCGGTCAGCCCGTCCTGCACACCCGCCACGAGGGCCCGTCCGGGCAGCAGGGCGAACAGTCCACCGGTGATGACCGCGGAGGCCTTCACGTCGACGTGCGCGAGGGTCAGCGCGACACCCATCGCGGCGGGCGGCATCGCGGCGACGGTGAACTGGTAGAACTCCGGCAGCCCGCGCCCCGCGCACAGCCAGGCCAGCCGGTCGCCGAGCATCGCGCCCAGCGCGGCCGCGACGAACACGATCGGGTCACCGCCGACCAGCACGGAGGCCGCGCCGGCCAGCAGTCCGCTCGCCAGGGTCAGCGCCCAGGTCGGGTAGGGGTGCCGGTTGCGGCGGATCTCGGCGAGGCGCCGGTAGGCCTCCTCCAACGAGACATGGGTCTCCGCATCGCAGATGTCGTCGACCAGCTGGAACACGGCCGCCAGCCGCGTGTAGTCGGTGCCGCGGCGCCGTACGGTCCGGGCGGCCGACACCGGGTCGTCCACCAGGGACGGCTGGTAGGAGATCGACAGCAGGGTGAAGGTGACGTTCGGCTCGCAGCGGTCCAGGCCGTAGGAACGGCAGACGGCGAACATGGCCGTCTCCACGTCCTCGGCGCTCTCCCCGCCCGCCAGCAGCAGCTCACCGAGTCGCAGCGTCAGGTCGAGCACGCGCGGGACGGCCGGGCCGCCCTCCTCCGTCCGCTGCACCGGCTCCGGCGCTGGCCGCTCGGCCACCGGCATCCGCAGCATCGTGCGCATCCGGTCCTGCCACGGCCCGCCCTTGGTCAGGCTCACCACCGGTATCCCGGCCGCGGGCGTGAACGCGGGCGGCGCGGCCTTGGCGCTGTAGGTGCTCGGCGTACTGAACGCCGACCCCTCCGGCTCGGCGTCGGCCGGATGGACGTCGAGGCCCGCGGGAATCGCGAACTCCGACGTCGTCGACGACTCCGAGTCCACGGGATCCACCGGCCCGACCCCGGCGGGCGGCGCGAACGCGCTCCTCGCCTCGTCCGACTGCGGTTTGCGGTCCTCCGCTTCCGTCACTTAAAGCAGCGCTCCCTGTACGACACCGAACCCAGGCCAGTATGCGCACAGGTACCCGAACGGGCCGCACGCGTGCGCGTACGGCCCGTTCGGAACAGCAGACTCAGTGGCCGCCCTGGTCCTTGAAGCGCTTGTAGGACCGCTCGATCTCGGCCTCGGCCTCGATGCGACCGACCCAGTCGGCGCCCTCGACGGACTTGCCGGGCTCCAGGTCCTTGTAGACCTCGAAGAAGTGCTGGATCTCCAGGCGGTCGAACTCCGACACGTGGTGGATGTCGCGCAGGTGCTCCACGCGCGGGTCGGTCGCCGGGACACACAGCAGCTTGTCGTCGCCGCCGGCCTCGTCCGTCATCCGGAACATGCCGATCGCGCGGCACTTGATGAGGCAGCCGGGGAAGGTCGGCTCGTCCAGGATGACCAGCGCGTCCAGCGGGTCACCGTCCTCGCCGAGAGTGTTCTCGACGAAGCCGTAGTCGGTCGGGTAGGCGGTCGAGGTGAAGAGGCGACGGTCCAGGCGGATCCGACCGGTCTCGTGGTCCACCTCGTACTTGTTCCGCGAACCCTTCGGGATCTCGATCGTGACGTCGAACTCCACCGGTGGTTCCTCCATGATCAGCGCACAGTTCTGGTGATTAAGTGTCCCTCACGCAGGTGTGTGATCGCGAAAGGGGCTGGTGTCGTGCCAGAGCTGAGGCCTTGGCGGGCGGCGACCGCGCGGGTGGCGCGGGTCTCGAACGCCGTACGACCTCGTCTGGGCCGGGTCACCGCGGCCGCGAAACCGCGGGTCGCGCGGTGGGTGCGGACCGCAAACCCGCAGGTCACAAGGGTCAGAACCTGGCAGTACACCGCGGGCGCCGCCACCGCCGGACTGGCGCTGGCCGCCGGCGTCGTGACCGCCGCGGGGCCCTGGGATTCCACCGGTCAGCGTACGGCCGAGCGGGAGCGGGCAGCCGCCCAGGAAGCCACAGGTGGCGCAGATCACGGCTCCGGTGCGACGGCCGCCGCACCCCGCCCCGCCCCCAGCGCCGTCTCCGTCCTCACCGGACTCGGCGGCGCCGCCCCCGTCACCAAGTCCGTCCCGGGCGCCCGCCCCCTCGCCGACGTCCTGAACCCCCTGCTCTCCGGCCCCGCGCTCGGCGAACGGCACGCGGCCTCGGTCGTCGACCTGGCCACCGGCCGCCGCCTGTACGGCTCCGGCGCCGACGACGCCCTCATCCCCGCCTCCACCACCAAGGTCGCCACCGCCGTCGCGGCCCTGTCCGCCCTCGGCCCCGACCACCGCCTCACCACCCGCGCCGCCCTGGAGCCCGACACCGGCGAACTCGTCCTCGTCGGCGGCGGCGACCCCACCCTCACCGCCCGCAAGGACCCCGAGGGCTGGGCCAGCCTGCGCACCCTCGCCGCCCGCACCGCCAAGGAACTGCGCGCACGCGGCGTACGCCAGGTCACGCTGTCGTACGACACCACGCTCTACGCCGGTCCCGAACTCCACCCGATCGGGGTCAACGACAACCTCGCCCCGGTGACCTCCCTGATGGCCGACGAGGCCCGCACGGACAACTCCGGCAGCGGCCCGGCCCCGCGCACCGCCGAGCCCGCCGCCGACGCCACACGCGTCTTCGGCGACCTGCTGAAGTCCCACGGCATCACCACCACCGAGCCCGGCCCCTCCAAGGCGAGCACGCGCGCGCAGACCCTCGCCACCGTCTCCTCGCCGCCGCTCGGCACCCTCGTCGAGCGCATGCTGACCAACAGCGACAACGACATCGCCGAGGCCCTCGTACGCCACATCGCCCTCGCCTCCGGCGAACGCCCCGACTTCACCGGCGCCGGCCGCGCGGTGCACACCCGGCTGAAGAAGCTCGGCCTGCCGACGAAGGGCGCCGTCTTCACCGACGGCAGCGGCCTCAGCCGCGAGGACCGCCTCACCACCGGCCTGCTCACCGCCCTGCTCGCCAAGTCGGCCGACCCCGCCCACCCCGAGCTCCGCCCCGTCCTGACCGGCCTGCCGGTGGCCGGCTTCACCGGCACCCTGACCAGCCGCTACACCGACGGCGCCGCCGGCCTCGTACGAGCCAAGACAGGCACCCTGACCGGCGTGAACGCCCTGGCCGGCACGGTCGTCGACCGAGACGGCCACCTGCTGGCCTTCGCGTTCCTCACCTCGGGAACGGTCGACCCGACGGCGACACAGAAGGCCCTGGACGAAACCGCGACGGCACTGGCGGCCTGCGGCTGCCGGTAGCCACGGGCGGGCGCGGCGGACAACGCTCTGCCCCCAGCGGCAGCGCTCACGTACCGTTGACGCATGACCAGCATCGGTGGTGCCGCATCTGCCGGAATGATCGACTGGAACCTCGCCGTGGCGACCGCGACCCGGCTCGTACGGCCGGGCCCCGAGATCAGCCGTGACGAGGCCCGCGCCGTCGTCGCCGAGCTGCGCCGGCACGCCAAGGCCTCCGAGGAGCACGTCCGCGGCTTCACCCGGCTCGGCGTCGACGGCCTCGACGACACCCCGGTCCTCGTCGTCGACCGCCCCGGCTGGGTCAAGGCCAACGTCGCCGGATTCCGGGAGATCCTCAAGCCCCTGCTCGACAAGATGCAGGAGCGCCGCTCCGGCAGCCCCGGCGGTGCCGTGCTCGGCGCGGTCGGCGGCAAGGTCACCGGGGTCGAGCTCGGCATGCTGCTGTCGTTTCTGTCCTCCCGGGTCCTCGGCCAGTACGAGACCTTCGCCCCCTCCACGCGCGACCTGCCGGCCGGCGCGAACGGCGGCGGCAGGCTGCTGCTCGTCGCGCCGAACATCGTCCACGTCGAACGCGAGCTCGACGTGGAACCCCATGACTTCCGCCTGTGGGTGTGCCTGCACGAGGAGACCCACCGCACCCAGTTCACCGCCGTGCCCTGGCTGCGCGCCCACCTCGAGGGCGAGATCCAGGCATTCCTCGCCGAGACCGACGTCGACCCCGGCACCGTCCTCGAACGCATCCGCGAGGCCGCCCAGTCACTCGCCGGGGGCCGGCCCGAGGGCGAGGAGGACGACGGCGGCCGCTCCCTCGTCGAGATCGTCCAGACGCCCGCCCAGCGCGAGATCCTCGGTCGGCTGACCGCCGTGATGTCCCTGCTCGAAGGCCACGCCGACTACGTCATGGACGGGGTGGGACCGGAGGTCGTCGCGAGCGTCGCCGAGATCCGCGAGAAGTTCCAGCAGCGCCGCGCCAAGGGCGCCTCCCGCCTGGACCTCGCGCTGCGCCGGCTGCTGGGCCTGGACGCCAAGCTCCGCCAGTACCGCGACGGCGAACGCTTCGTACGGGCCGTCGTCGAAAAGGTCGGCATGGACGGCTTCAACCGCGTGTGGACGTCCCCGAACACGCTCCCCACCAAGAGCGAGATCGGCAAACCGGCGGACTGGATCGCACGGGTGCACGGAAAGCCCGAGGCCTGAGACACGAGGGAACTCGAGAGGATGCGGTGAACCGCTTTCGGCCGACGGCAGGCGAACGCCCCTCCAATCACCCGTCCGAGGGACCGTGGGCCATGAACAGGCGTGCAATGCTCGGGGAACGGCCCGGTTCTGTCACCATCTACACACTCTGAGTGACCGAGCTCGGGGCTCACCCCCGAAACTTCATGAAGGGAACCGGACATGGGTCCCCATCCTGCGGTCGCGGCGATACGCCTGGCGGTCCGCCGCGTCCTCCACGACATCCTCAACGACCACACCCCCGCCCAGCAGGGCACCGCCCACGAGCGCCCCCCGACGCCGCTCGTGCTCGTCGCCTGCTCCGGCGGCGCCGACTCCATGGCGCTCGCCTCCGCCCTCGCCTTCGAGGCGCCCCGGCTCGGCATCCGGGCCGGCGGCATCACCGTCGACCACGGCCTCCAGGCCGGCTCCGACCTGCGCGCCCAGGAAGTCGTCCTGCGCCTGCGCGGAGTCGGCCTCGACCCCGTCGAGGCCGCCACCGTCACCGTCGGCCGCGACGGAGGACCCGAAGCCGCCGCCCGCGACGCCCGCTACGCCGCCCTGGATGCCGCCGCCGCACGCCACGGCGCCGCCGCCGTCCTGCTCGGCCACACCCGCGACGACCAGGCCGAGACCGTCCTGCTCGGACTCGCCCGCGGCTCCGGCATCCGCTCCCTGTCCGGCATGGCCGCGGTCTCGGGGGCCGACGGCCGCTACCGGCGCCCCTTCCTGCAGCTCGACCGGCAGACCGCGCGCAAGGCCTGCATGGTCCAGTCCCTGCCCGTCTGGGACGACCCGCACAACACCGACCCCGCCTACACGCGCTCCCGGCTGCGCCACGAGGGCCTGCCCGCGCTGGAGAAGGCCCTCGGCAAGGGCGTCATCGAGGCCCTCGCCCGAACGGCCCAGCTCTCCCGCGACGACGCCGACGCCCTCGACGCCTGGGCCGGCCAGGCGGAGGCCTCCGTCCGCGACGCCGCCGGGCTGCTGGAATGCGCCAAGCTCTACGCCCTGCCGCCCGCCGTACGCCGCCGGATCCTGCGCCGCGCGGCCATCGAGGCGGGTGCTCCGGCCGGCGCGCTGTTCGCCCGCCACATCGAGGAGGTCGACCGGCTGATCACCGGCTGGCGCGGCCAGGGAGCCATCAACCTCCCCGGCAAAGTCGTGGCCCAGCGCCAGGGTGGCAGACTGGTGATTCGGCAAGGCTGAATCTCTCCCCCTGGGAGATCCCCGGTCCCTCCCCGCGGAGGGGCCGGACGGCCGGTGTGGGACGACCGAAAGTGATGCGGGTGGACGCGAAAGACATGGGTGCCGACCTCAAGCAGGTGCTCATCACCAAGGAAGAGATCGACGCGAAGCTGGCCGAGCTGGCCGCGAAGATCGACGCGGAGTACGCGGGCAAGGACCTGCTCATCGTCGGAGTCCTCAAGGGCGCGGTGATGGTCATGGCCGACCTCGCCCGAGCGCTGTCCACCCCCGTCACCATGGACTGGATGGCCGTGTCGTCGTACGGCGCCGGCACCCAGTCCTCCGGCGTGGTGCGGATCCTCAAGGACCTCGACACGGACATCAAGGGCAAGCACGTCCTGATCGTCGAGGACATCATCGACTCCGGCCTGACCCTGTCCTGGCTGCTGTCCAACCTCGGCTCCCGCGAGCCCGAGTCGCTGAAGGTGTGCACCCTGCTGCGCAAGCCCGACGCGGCCAAGGTCGCCATCGACGTCGAGTGGGTCGGCTTCGACATCCCCAACGAGTTCGTCGTCGGCTACGGCCTCGACTACGCCGAGAAGTACCGCAACCTGCCGTTCGTCGGTACGCTCGCGCCCCACGTCTACGGCGGCTGACCCGAAGGGCCCAGCTCCTTACGAAGATCGGGAACCCCGGCGGGCGCCTGGCCGTTGGAGCATCCAGACGGCCATCGCCAGTCGTTCGCCAGTCGTCCGTGCGGCTTCGGGCGACAATGCTGGGGTACCGTCAGAAGAACTGTCTTATCAAACTCACTATGGCAGGAGGGACGGGGCGGCACCGCTCCGTATGGATGGACGTGAAGCGATACTTCCGTGGGCCGGTCATGTGGATCGTGCTGGCCGTCCTTGCCGTGGTCGTGTTGATGCAGGTCGTCGGCTCGTCCGGTGGCTACAAGACGGTGGACACCGGCCAGGTCGTCCAGGCGATCAATGAGAACAAGGTCGAATCGGCCAAGCTGACCACAGGCGACGAACAGACCATCAAGGTCGAGCTGAAGGACGGCCAGAAGGTCGAAGGCAGCTCGAAGATCCAGGCGAGCTACATCGGCGACCAGGGCGTGACCATCGCCGGCACGCTGCAGCAGAAGTTCCAGGACAAGCAGATTCCGGACGGCTACACCGTCTCGCCGTCGAAGCAGAACCCCATCGTGGGCATCCTGCTCTCCCTGCTTCCCTTCGTCCTGATCGTGGTCGTCTTCCTGTTCCTGATGAATCAGATGCAGGGCGGCGGCTCCCGAGTGATGAACTTCGGCAAGTCGAAGGCCAAGCTCATCACCAAGGACACCCCCAAGACCACGTTCGCCGACGTCGCCGGCTCGGACGAGGCCGTCGAGGAGCTCCAGGAGATCAAGGAGTTCCTCCAGGAGCCCGCCAAGTTCCAGGCCGTCGGCGCCAAGATCCCCAAGGGCGTGCTGCTCTACGGCCCGCCCGGCACCGGCAAGACCCTGCTCGCACGTGCCGTCGCGGGCGAGGCGGGCGTGCCGTTCTACTCGATCTCCGGTTCCGACTTCGTCGAGATGTTCGTCGGTGTCGGTGCCTCCCGAGTCCGTGACCTGTTCGAGCAGGCCAAGGCGAACGCCCCGGCCATCGTCTTCGTCGACGAGATCGACGCGGTCGGCCGCCACCGCGGCGCCGGCCTCGGCGGCGGTCACGACGAGCGCGAGCAGACCCTGAACCAGCTGCTCGTCGAGATGGACGGCTTCGACGTCAAGGGCGGCGTCATCCTGATCGCCGCCACCAACCGCCCCGACATCCTCGACCCGGCCCTCCTGCGGCCCGGCCGCTTCGACCGCCAGATCGCGGTCGACCGCCCGGACATGCAGGGCCGTCTGGAGATCCTCAAGGTTCACCAGAAGGGCAAGCCGGTCGCACCGGACGTCGACCTGGCGGCCGTCGCTCGCCGCACCCCCGGCTTCACGGGTGCCGATCTGTCCAACGTGCTGAACGAGGCCGCGCTGCTCACGGCCCGCTCGGACAAGAAGCTGATCGACAACCACATGCTGGACGAGGCGATCGACCGCGTGGTCGCGGGCCCGCAGAAGCGGACCCGGATCATGTCGGACAAGGAGAAGAAGATCACCGCGTACCACGAGGGCGGCCACGCCCTGGTCGCGGCGGCTTCCCCCAACTCCGACCCGGTCCACAAGATCACGATCCTCAGCCGCGGCCGCGCGCTGGGCTACACGATGGTCCTGCCGGACGAGGACAAGTACTCCACCACCCGCAACGAGATGCTGGACCAGCTGGCCTACATGCTGGGCGGCCGCGCTGCGGAGGAGCTCGTCTTCCACGACCCGACCACGGGCGCGGCGAACGACATCGAGAAGGCCACCGCCACGGCCCGTGCCATGGTCACCCAGTACGGCATGACCGAGCGTCTCGGCGCCATCAAGTTCGGCGGCGACAACACCGAGCCGTTCCTCGGCCGTGAGATGGCCCACCAGCGCGACTACTCGGAAGAGGTCGCCGCCCTGGTGGACGAGGAAGTCAAGAAGCTCATCGAGAACGCGCACAACGAGGCCTGGGAGATCCTGGTCGAGAACCGTGACGTCCTCGACAACCTGGTGCTTCAGCTGCTGGAGAGGGAGACGCTGGGCAAGGAGGAGATCGCCGAGATCTTCGCCCCGATCGTCAAGCGTCCGCCCCGGCCCGCCTGGACCGGTTCCTCCCGCCGTACGCCGTCCACCCGCCCGCCGGTGCTCTCCCCCAAGGAGCTCGCACTGACCAACGGTGCCAACGGCTCGACCCCGGCGATCAGCACCGCCAAGTCCACGACGACCGACGCCGCCCCGGCGGTCGAGCCGGTCACCGAGGACCGCCCCGAGAGCTGACACGCCGGCCCCGGTGACCTCACCGGGCCCGGAATGGATGCCGCGCCCCCCTGGTTCTAGCCTGGGGGGCGCGGCATTTCGCATGCCCGCATGTAAGACGCGTGATCCATACGCGACAGGCACAGGAACGAGGCACCAGATGACCGACCCCGTGACGCTGGACGGCGAAGGCCCCATCGGCGAGTTCGACGAGAAGCGCGCCGAGAACGCCGTACGCGAACTGCTGATCGCGGTCGGCGAGGACCCGGACCGCGAAGGCCTCAAGGAGACGCCGGGGCGGGTGGCGCGGGCCTACAGGGAGATATTCGCGGGGCTGTGGCAGAAGCCCGAGGACGTGCTCACGACGGCGTTCGACCTGGGCCACGACGAGATGGTGCTCGTCAAGGACATCGAGGTGTACTCGACCTGTGAGCATCATCTGGTGCCGTTCAGGGGCGTCGCTCACGTCGGCTACATCCCGGCCACCTCCGGAAAGATCACCGGCCTGTCCAAGCTGGCCCGGCTCGTGGACGTCTACGCCCGCCGGCCGCAGGTGCAGGAACGACTCACCACGCAGATCGCGGACTCCCTGATGGAGATCCTCGAGGCGCGCGGCGTGATCGTCGTCATCGAGTGCGAGCACATGTGCATGTCGATGCGGGGAATCCGCAAGCCCGGCGCCAAGACGCTCACCTCGGCCGTGCGCGGCCAGCTGCGGGACGCGGCGACGCGCAACGAGGCGATGAGCCTGATCATGGCTCGCTGACGTCGCGCGTGGCGTGACGGCCGCGACGGGGTGTGGCCGGAGCTACGCCGCCGGGGCCGCGCCCGCGCCGTTGTGTTCGTCGTCCTCCGGGAGTCTGCAGACGCGCTCCAGGAAGATGGCTGCCGCTATGACGCCGATGCCCGCGAGGACGGAGAAGCCGGCGTAGATGGCCTGGTCGCGGCGGGCGGGGATGTCGAGGTACTCCAGCAGGAAGACGCCCGTGCCGCCGTACATGCCGGCGACGAGGGCGGCGACCAGGGCGCTGGCCTGGCCGAAGACGACCGCGCGGGCGGCCATGAGCAGGTCGACGCCCTTGGCGCCGGGGCGGCGCTCGCGCTGGGCCTTGAGGCGCCCGCGCAGGGAGAGGGCCGTGGCCAGGAGGATCGCGGCGATCACGGCCAGTACGATGGGGGCGGCCAGGGGGACGCTGGGGAGCGTTCCGACGGAGTTCCACAGGCGGGCGCCCGCCCAGGACAGGATTCCGGCGACGACGAACACGCCTGCCAGCACCCTGATGCGCAGCTCTCTCACGGTGTCCCTTCAGCTCCCCCCGGACGTGCCTGGTCGTGTTGACCTTAACGACTACTCGGGCAGCCGGAGTTCCAGGTCCTTGCGCGGCGCCACGCCTTCGCCGGTGACGGTGTCCAGGAGCTCGGCGACGGCGCCGAGGCCGGGCAGCTGGGCGCCGGGCTCCACGTCGTGCCAGGGGGCGAGGACGAAGGCGCGCTGGTGGGCGCGCGGGTGGGGCAGCGTGAGCGTCGGGTCGTCCGAGACGACATCGGCGTAGGCGACGATGTCGACGTCCAGGGTGCGGGCGCCCCAGCGCTCCTCGCGCACCCGGTGGAAGGCCTCCTCGACCGCGTGGGCCCGCTCCAGCAGGGAGGACGGCGGGAGGGTGGTCTTGAGGATGACGACCGCGTTGAAGTACGAGGGCTGGCTGCCGGGCTCCACGCCCCAGGGCTCGGTCTCGTAGACGGGGGAGACGGCCTTGACGCGGACGCCGGGGGTGTCCTCCAGGGCGTCGATGGCGCCCTGGAGGGTCTCCAGGCGGTTGCCCAGGTTGGAGCCGAGGGAGAGCACGGCACGCCGCGGGTTGTGCAGGGTGGTGTCGGCGGCGTCGACCTTCTCGACGACGGAGGCGGGCACCGGCTGTACGGTCGGGTCGCTGGGACCCTCGGTGAACGATGCGGTCATACTCGGCTCCGGGTGATCGTGATGGTCACGTCGTCGAAGGGGACCGTGATCGGCGCGTCCGGTTTGTGGAGGCAGACCTCGACCTCCTGGACCCCGTCGTGCTTCAGACAGGCCTGGGCGATGCGCTCGGCGAGGGTCTCGATGAGGTTGACGGGCTCGCCCTGGACGACGGCCACGACCTCCTCGGCCACGATGCCGTAGTGCACGGTCTTCGCCAGGTCGTCGTCGGCCGCGGCCGGTCGGGTGTCCAGGCCCAGGACGAGGTCCACGATGAAGGTCTGGCCCTCTTCGCGTTCCTTGGGGAACACACCGTGGTGCCCGCGGGCCTTCAGGCCGCGCAGCGCGACACGATCCACGCGAATCACTCCTGCAATCGTCGGTGACGGCCGGTCCCTACCGCGTGCGGGCGGTACACCGGCCTGGAACGAATCTACCTGCGGGCACTGACAGCGCCGGGCCACGGGGCGTGGGTCCGGGCCGGGGCCCGGGGTGTTCAGCGGGTGTTCTCCCTGGGGAACCCGGCGCCTCACGGGTCGGTAGCCGCCCCTACCCAGGGGACCGTGATTCCAACCACTTCTTGGTCCCTGTGGGGGGTGCGGTGCTGCGCGGTGTCCTCGCTGGGACACCTACCCACTCAGGCCGGGGTGTCCTCGTCGTCTTCCTCGTCGTTCTCCGCCATCACCGGTGAGGCGTGGTGCGACCACATCTTCCAGCCGTCCGGGGTGCGCCGGAACACGTTCGTGGCGACCACGAGCTGGCCGACCAGCGGTCCGAGCTCGCCGCCGGCCTCGGGGGCGGGGCCGCCGCTGAGGATGTTCTCGGTGCAGGTGACCACGGCGGTGTCGCCGGTGACGGAGACATGCACGTCGGTGAGGAAGAACTGGATGTAGTCGGTGTTCGCCATGATCAGCGCGTACGACCTCAGGACCTCGGCGCGGCCGGTGAGGACGGGCCAGCCGGGGTGGACGCAGGAGACCACTCCGGTGTCGGCGGGGTCGTGGTACTCCTCATCGACGCCCAGGTCGGAGGGGGTGAGCCAGAGCGAGGAGAGCTCGTCGAAGTCGCCGCGTTCCATGGCCTCGTAGAAGGCGGTGTTGGCGGCTTCTACCTGCTCGACGTCGGTGTGAGGGGCGCTCACCGGGCTCCTTCGTGAGGGTGCGCGCCGGGCGCGCGGTCGGTTGTGTGCGCGGGGCGCGTCGCTGCCGCGCGGGGTGCGCGGGGTGCGCGGGCTGTGCTGGGTTCTGCGCGCGGGGGCCTGCGGAGGGAGGTGCCTGGCGCGCGGGGTTCGTCGCGAGCCGGGCCGTGGAGAAAGGCGCCCGGCGCGCGGCTCTCTTCGTGCACCAGGTGCCTTGCGCCTGCGCCCGGCGTGCGTGCGTTCATGCCAACCCGGTGGCTCGTGCCCGCTCGCTGGCTCATGCCCGCTCGGTGGTTCATGTCCGCCCGGTGGCTCATGTCCGCTCCGGCGCGGCGGCCTGCTCGCGCGCGGGGTGACCGGTCGCGAGGCGCTCGGTGTGCGCGTCCGTCGCGGGGGCGCCGGTGCGCGCCCCTTCCACGGCGCGTGCGACCCGTACCGCGTCCGCCGTCGCGCGCACCTCGTGCACGCGTACCGCCCACGCGCCGGACTGCGCGGCCAGTGCGGAGACGGCGGCCGTGGCGGCGTCGCGCTCCCGGGCGGGCGGCGGGGCGCCCTCGGGGCCGGCGAGGACCCGGCCGAGGAAGCGCTTACGGGACGCGGCGACGAGCAGCGGGTGGCCGAGGCCGCTCAGCCGGTCGAGGTGGGCGAGCAGGGCGAGGTCGTGCTCGGCCTCCTTGGAGAAGCCGAGGCCGGGGTCGACGACGATGCGGTCGGGGGCGATGCCGCCGTCGAGGACGGCCCGCACACGCGCGTGGAGTTCGTCGACGACCTCGGCGACGACGTCGGCGTAGCGGCCCTTGACGTTGCCGCCCTCCAGGAAGCCGCGCCAGTGCATGACGACGAAGGGCGCGCCGGCGTCGGCGACGGCCGGGATCATGGCGGGGTCGGCGAGGCCGCCGCTGACGTCGTTGACCAGGGCGGCACCGGCGGCGAGGGCCTGGGCGGCGACGGAGGCGCGCATGGTGTCGACGGAGACGACGACACCCTCGGAGGCGAGGCCGCGGACGACCGGGACGACACGGCGCAGCTCCTCGTCCTCGTCGACACGGGTGGCGCCGGGACGGGTGGACTCGCCGCCGACGTCGACCAGGTCGGCACCCTGGGCGACCAGGTCGAGGCCGTGCTTGATGGCGGCGGTGGTGTCGAACCAGCGGCCGCCGTCGGAGAAGGAATCGGGGGTCACGTTGACGACTCCCATGACCGCGCAGCGGTCCCATTCCGGGAGGCCCGCGACGCGCCCGCGTCCGCTCTGCTTGCTCATATGTTCAGCGTAGGCCCCGCGAGGGGCGGGAACGGCGTGCGGCCCGGGCACGGGCCCCGGGAGCGGAGGGGGCGGGGTCCGTGCCCGGGCCTGTCCGGGGTCACACCGCGCGGATCCCGCGGTCCGGCAGGGCGTGTGCGCAGGGGCGCGAACGGCGCGCGTGACGGCGCAGGGCGCTCGGTACAGGCGGGGCGAGGCGCAGAAGCCCCTCCGCCTGGAGGGCGGCGACGATGAGGAGTTCGTCCACGCCGGGGTCGGCCGCGCGGTCACGCCGCATCAGGCCCAGGGAGGCGCCGTCGGGGCCCAAGGGCACGAAGTGCAGGACCGCCCTGAGGCCGCCGTAGGGGCCGGGCGTGTCGTCGGCGAGGTGGGTCGTGGGGTTCAGGCGGTCGCGGTCGGCGAGGTGGGTCGTGGGGTTCAGGCGGTCGCGGTCGGCGAGGTGGGTCGTGGGGTTCAGGCGGTCGCGGTCGGCGAGGTGGGTCGTGGGGT
>NZ_JBIWFS010000003.1:750256-811126 GCF_044763135.1 Streptomyces sp. NPDC096205
TTCAGGCGGTCGCGGTCGGCGAGGTGGGCTGTGGCGATCAGGCAGTCACCGTCGGCCGGTCGCCGACCCTGCCCAGGGGCATGGAGAAGCCGCGCTCGGTGGCGGTGCCGCGCCAGTCGTCGGCGGCGCGCCGGATGCGCTCCAGCTCGGTGTCACCGAGGTCGGGGACACGTCGTACCCGGGTTTCGTAACCGGCGCGCTCGATGCGCTCGACCATCTGGCGCACATTGCGCATCGGGCGGCCGGCCAGGGAGAAATCCGCGGTGTCCACCACCGCCTCGTCGCCCGGTTCGAGGGCGTCCAGGCCGGTCTCGCGGGTCCACACCTGTCCGCCGGTCTCGGAGCAGCCCATGACGGCGGGGGTCCAGGAGTGGGCGCGGGCCTCGTCCATGAAGCGTTCGATGGCGCCGGGCCAGGCCTCGACGTCGCCGATGGGGTCGCCGCTGGCGAGCATCACACCGGAGACGACGCGGTAGGTGACGGCGGCCTTGCCGCTGGGGGAGAACACGACGGCCTTGTCGCGGCGCAGCGCGAAGTGGCCGAGGGAGTCGCGGCCGCCGTGCTGTTCCAGCAGGGCGCGCAGCCGGGTCTCGTCCTCGGGGGTGAGACGGGCGGCGGGGTGCTCGGGGCGCAGGGCGAGGTAGAGGGTGGTGACGGCGGTGAGCAGGCCGAGGGCGCCGAGGGAGAAGGCGACCGTCCAGGAGGTGGTGCCGCGGTAGTCGACGGGTCCGTCGAGGCCGAACAGGCCGTACAGGACGTGGGCGAGGCGGTCGGCGAGGCTGGGGTTGCCGACCGTACGGCCGGGGTGGGCGCTGACCACGACCAGCCCGAGCACGACCGAGAAGGCGCCCATCAGGACGAAGTTGGCGAGCGCGTGCCGGCGTCCGCGCGGGTCGGGCAGCGCGGCGAACTGCTCGCGGTGCCGCAGCAGCAGCCAGAGCAGGGCCAGCGGGACGACCACGCCGAGGACGGAACTGCGGTAGGTGAACTGGGCGAAGGCACCGAGGGGCAGCAGCACGACGGCGGCGCGCCAGGCCCGCCGCTTGCCGCGCTTCAGACCGTGCGCCAGCAGAAGCAGCAGCACACCGGCGCTCAGCGACAGCGCGGCGGCGAACGGGCCGAGCGCGCCCGGAAGTACCTCGGCGAGGGTGTGCATACGGCTGTACCGGAAGCCCGGGACGACGCCGGCGGCGATGTCCAGCAACCCCACCAGCGTGCCCGCGCGGGCGACGAGGACGGGCACGGACTCCGGGCGTGGACCGCGCGGCAGGTGCCGTGTGCCGCCGGGCGGGGCCGGGGCCCTGCCCGTCATGTCCTGTTCTTCCCTGGCAGACATCGCTTCCCGTGGTTCCGCGAGAGGGCTCGGTGCCGGTGCCCGATTCGGGCATCCGGCGACATTGCGCCCTCTAGGACGGTGAGTTCGCAAGGGAGGTTCACTCGGCTCGCGCACCTGCCCTCGCGTCGTGAATGCCTGATGCCCTGTGAAGGCTCTGGTGTGCCTGTGTTTTTGTGACCCAGGGCACCACGACTCGCCTACGCGCGGTAAGTTTCTGGCCATGCCACGTGGACGTCACCGCCATTCCCCGCCTCTGCACAGGCTGCTGCCGCCGTCGGCGATCGCAGGCGTCTCCGTCGTCTGCGCGCTCGGCCCCTGGGTGTTCACGGAAGCGGCGCTGCTGCGCTCCCTCGCCGCCGTGGCCGCGGTCACCGCGGTCACCGGCGCGGTGGTCATGCGCCGTTGGGACACACAGGCGGGCAAGCAGGTCGCCGATCTCGCACGCGCGCGTGCGAGCGACGAGTGGCGCCATGAGGAGCGGGTCGCCGAACTGGAGTCCGACCTCGACGAGTCGCGCGAACTGCGCGGCAAGCTCGAGCAGCGGCTGCGGGCGAAGCGCGCGGAGCTGGCGAAGCTGCGCAACGAACACGCGGCCCTGCTACGCCGTTACGCCACGGCGGAGACCGAGCGGGCCAGCGCGCTGGAGGGCCGCCGCCTGCTGGAGCTCGAGTCCGGCGCACCCGCGCGTGCGGCGCTGCCGCCCGTACCGGCGCCCCGGCCCGCCGAGGTGGAGGCGGCCTCGCGGCAGCCCGACACCGCCGAGGCCGACCACGCGCGCGTGGCGCAGCCCGAGCGGCCCGGGGTGTTCTCGCCGGAGGGTTCGCAGCTGTTCCTGCGGGCGAACGCCGCCCTGAGCCGTTTCGCCGGCGACGGCAGGACCCCTGCGAAGACCGCCGCCCCTGCGGGGAACGGCGGCACCGACGGCCCCGCTGCGGAGGCCGCGCCGGAGGACGAGGCGCAGGGGAAGACCGAGGCGGCCGCCGGTCACGAGCGCGCGGCCGCCGCCCCGAACGCCCCGCAGGTCGAGGCCTCGACCCCCGCGCGGGACCGCGCGCCCGACACCGCCACGGACGTACGCACCTCCCCGCAGGGCAGCGAGGAAAGCCAGGGCAGCGAGGAAGGCCACGGCAGCGAGGAAAGCCAGGGCAGCAACCAGGACGCCCAACAGACCACGGAGGCCCAGCAGGCCGGGGACGTCCAGGCCCCCGCCGACCCCGCCCCGCAGCCCGTCGGCGGTCACTTCGCCGTGCCGACCGCCGTGGCCGTCGTACCGGCCGCTCCCGCGCGGCGTCCGACGGTCGAGGGCGGTTTCGACTTCTTCGGCACCAAGGCGCCGGAGCCCGCGGCGCTCGCGGCGGTGCAGAACGAGGACCTCGCCGACGTCGTCGGCCAGGAGGCGCTCGATCTGCACAAGGCCGAGTCCGAGGCGCGGTTCCGCCCGGCGGGCGAGGAGACCCGGGCCGTCGGCCAGGTGATCGACCTGACCGCGCACGACGAGACCGAGCAGATCGACGTCCAGGGGCTGCGCAGCGCGGCATCCTGACACGCGGTCACGACGTCCCGGAGGGCGGCACGCACACGCGTGCCGCCCTCCGGCGTCACGGCGTCACGGCGTCATCCACCGGTCGGGCAGGGCGTCCCGGCGTCCGGTGCGGGACCGCTCCGCCTGGCCGCGCAGCAGCAGCGCCGCCTCCTCGGCGTCCCGCAGCCGGGCCGTGACGCTCTTGTCGGCGCCGGTGTCCACATGGACGTCGGCGAGCCGCCACAGGCGCTGCCAGGGCCCTTGGGTGAGCCGTACGCTCTGCACCTTGGCGTGCGGGACGAGGTCGAGGCTGCGCCGCAGCAGCCCGCGCCGCGCGGCGAACACCGCGTCGGTGACCGCGAGCCCGTGCCCGCGCCACCACACCGGCACACACCGGCCCGCGCGCCGCGGCGGCCGGGACAGCGACGCATACGGCGGTACGGTCACCCCGGGCAGCACGCGCGCGACGAGCGACTCGGCGATCTCGCGCGGGGCGACCGGCACCAGTACGGAGTTCGAGGACCCGGCCACGTCCAGCTCCACCCGCACCCAGCCCCGCGTCCGCCAGAGCAGCGGCTCCACGATCCGCACGGTCTGCACCCGGCCGGGCGGCACCGTCTCGTGGCTGCGGTCCAGCAGCCCGCGGTCGATGCGCAGCCCGTCCGGGGACTCGGCGACCGTCCAGTCGAAGTCGGCGACGAACCGCCCCACGCTGCTCGCGCCCGCCGCACCCAGCAACGGCAGCGCGGTCGCGAGGACTGTCCACAGGCTGTGGGTGGCCACCCACAGCACCGGCGGTACGACGAGCGCGGCGGCCAGCGCCCCCCAGGTCGCGCCGGTCAGCAGCAGCGAGCCGGCGAGTACGCCGGGGGGCACCTGCAGCAGTCTGCGCGCCGGCGCTTCGCCGACTTCGTGCGCCGTCTCGGGCGCGAAACCGGCGGCGCGCGCCAGCAGCTCCGCGCGGAGCGCACGCGCCTCGCGCTCCCCCAGAAAGGCCAGTTCGTCCTTCTTGTCGGCTCCTACGACGTCCAGCCGCAGCTTCGCCACGCCCGCGATCCGCGCGAGCAGCGGCCGGCTGACGTCGACGGCCTGGATCCGCTCCAGGCGGATGTGCGCGGTGCGCCGGAACACCAGGCCCGTGCGGATGCGCAGCTCGGCGCCGGTGACCGCGAAGTGGGTGTACCACCAGGTCAGGAAGCCGTAGAGGGCTGCGGCCGGGACGACCACGGCCAGGGCGATCAGCAGGGTCGTGGTCGTGAGCCGCTCCAGCTGGCGCTGCGTCTGGCCCGGATCGTGCACGGCCCATCCGATGACCACGGCTATGGGCGCCCAGGCCCGCCGCAGCGGCGTGACGGGATGCAGCCGCCGCTCTACGACGCCCTCCTCGGGGCGTACGCCTTCCTCGGGCAGTACGCCTTCCTCGGGCAGTACGCCCTCCTCAGGCCGTACGCCCCCGTCGGCCCCCGGCCCGTTCACAGGCCCGCCGATCGGGCCTGGCCCAGCTCGGTGAGCCGGTCGCGCAGGCGTTCCGCCTCGGCCGGGTCCAGGCCAGGAATCGTGGCGTCGGTCGCTGCGGCCGCGGTGTGCAGCTGGACGCTGGCCAGCCCGAAGTGCCGTTCGAGCGGCCCGGAGGTGACCTCGACCAGTTGCATACGGCCGTACGGCACGACCGTGACCGTGCGCCACAGCACGCCGCGGCTGATCAGCAGGTCGTCGGCGCGCTCGGCGTAGCGCCAGGAGCGCCAGTTGCGGCCGAGCAGCACCCAGCCCCAGGCGATGAACGCCGGCGGGAGCAGGGCGAAGGCCGCCCAGGCGGGCCCGGCGAGCAGGCCGAGCAGCAGACCGGCCGCGACCGCGGCGAGGCCCAGCCAGAGCACCAGCAGCGTCCGCCGCATCCGCAGCAGCCCCGGCGGCAGCCCGGTCCACTGCGCGTCGCTCGGATCCGACCCGGCCGGCGCGGCCGTTCCGGCCCCCGCCGCTTCCCCGCCCCGTGGGCTCCCCGTCTCCATACGGCCAGCGTACGTAGGGGAGACTGTGTGCATGACTCCTCAGACGGAGACGATGGTCGGAATCGGTGGCGCCGCGGAGAGCACCGACATGGTGCTCAACATCGGGCCCCAGCACCCGTCGACGCACGGCGTGCTGCGGCTCAAGCTGCTCCTGGACGGCGAGCGCATCACCAGCGCGGAGCCGGTGATCGGCTATATGCACCGGGGCGCGGAGAAGCTGTTCGAGGCGCGCGACTACCGGCAGATCATCATGCTGGCCAACCGCCACGACTGGCTGTCGGCGTTCTCCAACGAGCTGGGCGTCGTCCTGGCGGTGGAGCGCATGCTCGGCATGGAGGTGCCCGAGCGCGCGGTGTGGACGCGCACCCTGCTGGCGGAGCTGAACCGGGTGCTCAACCATCTGATGTTCCTCGGCTCCTACCCGCTGGAGCTGGGCGGCATCACGCCGGTCTTCTACGCGTTCCGCGAGCGCGAGGTGCTCCAGAACGTCATGGAGGAGGTCTCCGGCGGGCGCATGCACTACATGTTCAACCGCGTCGGCGGCCTCAAGGAGGACCTGCCCGCGGGCTGGGCCGCACGCGCGCGTGGTGCCGTCGCCGCGGTGCGCTCGCGCATGGACGTCTTCGACGACCTGGTCCTCGGCAACGAGATCTTCCGCGGGCGCACGCGCGGCGTCGGGGAGCTGACGCCGCAGGCCGTGCACGCGTACGGCGTGAGCGGGCCCATCGCGCGCGCCTCGGGCGTCGACTTCGACCTGCGCCGGGACGAGCCGTACCTGGCCTACGGGGAGCTGCAGGACGTCCTGAAGGTGGTCACGCGGCAGGAGGGCGACTGCCTCGCCCGGTTCGAGTGCCTGCTGGAGCAGACGCACAACGCGCTGGACCTGGCCGACGCCTGCCTGGACCGGCTCGCCGAGCTGGCGCCCGGCCCGATCAACCAGCGGCTGCCCAAGGTGCTGAAGGCACCCGAGGGGCACACGTACGCGTGGACCGAGAACCCGCTCGGCATCAACGGCTACTACCTGGTGAGCAAGGGCGAGAAGACGCCGTACCGGCTGAAGCTGCGCTCGGCCTCCTACAACAACATCCAGGCGCTCACCGAGCTGCTGCCGGGCACGCTGGTGGCGGACATGGTGGCGATCCTGGGCTCGATGTTCTTCGTGGTCGGCGACATCGACAAGTAGGGCGTACGGGCCTCAGAGGGCCCGCTCCGTCAGTGGGTTGGAAATTCCAACCGGCTGGATCAGCCAGCCGAAGTCGCCGAGGCCGCCCGGAGCGGTGAGCTCGGCGGCTTCCCCGGCGCCCGCGAGGGCGCGTACGTACTCCGCGGGGTTCGTGGATGCGAGCGCGAGCGGGGGGCGTGCGCCGGTGAGGTCCAGGGCGCGCAGGGCAGCACGCTGGGACAGCAGGCGCCCCTCGGGGAGCGCACACGCGTCCAGCGCGACGTGCGCCGTCACATCGCACGACCCGTCCGGCACGGGCGCCGTCTCGCGCCCCTCCCGGAAGCCGGTGAGCGTCCCGAACGGGGGGCGCGCGTCGGCGGTGTGCGCGTAGTCGACCGCCACCGCGAGCCCCCGCTCCACACAGGCGACCGCCTCGGCCCACGCCGCGTCCCGAGGCCGCCCGATCTCGGCCCGCAGCCCCTCCTCGCCCGGCAGCGGCCACCAGCGCGCCAGCCACGCGGCGTCGGCACCCGACACCGGCTCCCCGAGCCGCTCCGTCCCGTCGTCCCGTACGAGGACCAGCCGCGGCACACCGGCGGCGTCCACCTCGGCGACCTCCACGGGGACGTTGTCCAGCCACTCGTTGGCGAACAGCAGCCCGGTGACGGCCCTCGGCGGCTCGGCGAGCCACTCGATCCGGGGGTCGAGACCGTCCGGGCGCCCGGCGATCTCGACGGCGTGCACACGCGCGCGTGCCGCCACCTCGGCGGGCAGCGCCGCGAGCACCCCGGCCGCCAGCTCGCCCCGGCCCGCGGCCATGTCGACGAAGTCCAGCCGCTGCGGCCGCCCCAGCGCCTGGTCGACCCGGTCCAGCAGCCGGGCCACGGTCCGCGCGAACAGCGGCGAGGCGTGCACGGACGTACGGAAGTGCCCGGCCGGGCCCTCCGGCCTGCGGTAGAAGCCGTCCGGCCCGTACAGCGCGGCCTGGGTGGCCGCCCGCCACCCGCGCCACTCGCCCGCCGCGCCCAGCGCCTGGTCGGTCACGTTGCCCGTCACGTCCCCTGTTACGTCACCCGTCACGTCGCCCGTCACCTCGCCTTCACGCCGTCAGGCTAAACGCACAGGGGAGCGGGGCCTCCACCTTGCGGAGTACACGGGGCGGGCGCGGATCGGCCCTCCGGTTGACCCCGGCACACTTCGCGCTTCCCTACTCTGGGTTACGTGCAGCGTCTCTATGACTTCCTCCGCAGACACCCGACCGGGGTCGACACCTTCTGGGCGATCATCCTGTTCGGGCTCTCGGTGGTGGGCGGATCGGTCGAAGGGGATCGCACCGGCACCGACGCGCCGTGGCGCATCGTCTCGGTCTCGCTGCTGCTGAGCCTCGTCGTCGCGCTGCGCCGCCGTATGCCGGAGAAGATGCTGGTCCTGGCCGGAGTGGTCGGGGTCGCGCAGCTGGTGCTGAACGTGTCGACCACCGTCGCCAACTTCGCGATGCTGGTGATCGTCTACACCGTGGCCGCCACCGGCGCGACCTGGGCCCGCCGCTTCGGCCTGGTCGGCGGGCTGGCCGCGGCACCCCTGGCGCAGATCCGCTGGCACCACCCGGACACCAGCACCGCCGGCAACCTGGCCATCGCCGTGTTCCAGACGGTGCCGTTCGCCCTGGCCTGGGTGCTCGGCGACTCGCTGCGCACCCGCCGCGCCTACTTCGCGCAGCTGGAGGAGCGCGCGGCCCGCCTGGAGAAGGAGCGCGAGGCGCAGGCGAAGGTCGCGGTCGCCGCCGAGCGCGCCCGGATCGCACGCGAGCTGCACGACGTCGTCGCGCACAACGTCTCGGTGATGGTGGTGCAGGCCGACGGTGCCGCCTACGTCCTCGACGCAGCTCCCGACCAGGCCAAGAAGGCCCTGGAGACGATCTCCTCCACCGGCCGCCAGGCCCTCGCCGAGATGCGCCGTCTGCTGGGCGTACTGCGCACCGGCGAGCACCAGGAGGCCGGGGAGTACGTGCCGCAGCCCGACGTGGAGCAGATCGAGGACCTGGTCGAGCAGTGCCGCGGCTCCGGACTGCCCGTCGACTTCAAGATCGAGGGCACTCCGCGCTCGCTGCCCAGCGGCGTCGAGCTCACGGCGTACCGGATCGTGCAGGAGGCGCTCACCAACACGCGCAAGCACGGCGGCCCGAACGCCGGCGCGAGCGTACGTCTCGTCTACTTCGACGACGGTCTCGGCCTGCTCGTCGAGGACGACGGCAAGGGCGCCCCGCACGAGCTGTACGAGGAGGGCGGCGCCGACGGACAGGGCCACGGCCTGATCGGCATGCGCGAGCGCGTCGGCATGGTCGGCGGCACGCTGGACGCGGGCCCGCGCCCGGGCGGAGGATTCCGCATCAGCGCGCTGCTCCCGCTCAAACCGGCGCACTGACGCCGCCGCACGCCCCCTGTTGACACCTGTCAGACCCCCTGCGTGAGACAGACGCAGGACCCCTACGTGAGACAGACGGAAGAGGACCCGATGACGATCCGCGTGATGCTCGTCGACGACCAGGTGCTGCTGCGCACCGGTTTCCGGATGGTGCTCGCCGCCCAGCCGGACATGGAGGTCGTCGCCGAGGCGGGTGACGGCGTCGAGGCCCTCCAGGTGCTGCGCTCCACCGCCGTCGACGTGGTCCTGATGGACGTACGCATGCCGAAGCTGGACGGCGTGGAGACCACCCGCCGCATCTGCTCCGACCCCAACCCGCCCAAGGTGCTCATCCTGACCACCTTCGACCTCGACGAGTACGCCTTCTCGGGGCTGAAGGCGGGCGCCTCCGGCTTCATGCTCAAGGACGTGCCGCCCGGCGAACTCCTCGCCGCCATCCGCTCCGTGCACAGCGGCGACGCGGTCGTGGCCCCCTCGACCACGCGCCGGCTGCTCGACCGCTTCGCGCCGATGCTGCCCGCCACCGGCGGCGAGCCCCGGCACAAGGAGCTGGAGCGGCTCACCGACCGCGAGCGCGAGGTCATGGTGCTGGTCGCGCAGGGCCTGTCCAACGGCGAGATCGCCGCCCGGCTCGTGCTGTCCGAGGCGACCGTGAAGACGCACGTCGGCCGCATCCTGACCAAGCTCGGCCTGCGGGACCGGGTGCAGGTGGTCGTCCTCGCCTACGAGACGGGGCTCGTGCGCGCGGGCGGACAGGGCTGACGGACGTCCCTCGCGCCGGTACCTTCTGCGCATGCTCCTGTGGATCAACGGCCCCTTCGGGGGCGGCAAGACACAGACCGCACACGAGATTCAGCGCCGGCTTGCGGGCAGCGTCATCTGCGACCCCGAGCACGCGGGCTTCGGCCTGCGCCGCATGCTCCCGCCCGAACTGCGCGGAGACTTCCAGGATCTGGCGTCCTGGCGGGCCGGGGTCGTGGAGGTCCTCGACCTCGCCCTGACCAAGCACGACGGCGTGGTGATCGCGCCGATGACGGTCACCGACCCCGGGCACTTCGCCGAGACGGTGGGCCGTCTGCGCGAACTGGGCCACGACGTACGCCACTTCACTCTCCTCGCCGAACGCGAGACCGTGCTGCAGCGACTGCGTGAGCGCGGCTTCGGGCACCTCCTTCAGTACGTCGCCGGGAAGAACACCGGCCTGCGCCGGGAGAGCTGGGCCGTCTCCCAGCTCGACCGGTGCCTGGAGCGGCTGAGCGAGCCGGAGTTCGCCGAGCATCTGTGGACCGACCACACCACCGTGCCCAGGACGGCCGACCGCATCGCGGTGCTGGCCGGGCTGACGCTGCGGCCCAACACCGCGGGCGTGCTGCGCAACCGGCTGCGGCAGGCGCGGGTGGGGATCCGGCACATCCGCTTCGACTGACGGTCCCGACCGATGGTCCGACAGACTCCGGCAGATCGCCCGACTGATGGCCCGACGGATGGCCCGACCGGCGGTTCGGCCGAGCCGCGCGGCTACCGGAGGATGCCTTCCAGGAAGTCGCTGCCCAGCCGCGCCACCATGGAGACGTCGAGCTGGTGCAGCACATAGCGTCCGCGCCGGCGCGTGCTGACCAGCCCCGCCTTCTTGAGCACCCCGAGGTGCCGGGATATCTCGGGGGCGGTCATGCCGTGGACCTGCGCCAGATCGCTGGTGGTGTACGCGCTGCGGGCCAGGTGACGGCACAGGCGCATGCGCACCGGGTGGGACAGCGCGGTCATCCGCAGGGTGAGCTCCTCGACGGACGGCGGACAGGACAGCTCGGGCGAGCCGACGGGGTAGTGCAGCAGGGGCTGCCAGCCGTAGCGGTGCAGCACGTTCAGATGCGGCCGGCCCAGGCTCGTCGGCACCAGGAGCAGACCGTCGGCACCGGCGGCGGCACGGCCCTCGACGACCTTGTCCACGACGATCCGGCCGGCGTCCTTGTCCAGCGTCAGCGCCGGGGACACCGCGGCCAGCGCCTCGGCCAGGCCGCGGCGGCGCAGCACGTCGGTCTTGTGCCGGGCGTCCGCCGCCAGCTGGAGGCTCAGCCGCGACCAGGTCTCGGCGAAGAAGGCCTCGTCGCAGTCCTGGAGGAAGCGGCGCAGCCAGGCGCGCACGGCGGGCGGGTCGTCGAGCAGGCGTCTGGTGAAGCGCACCTGCTGGGGGCCGCGGGAGGAGGCGGTCTCCAGGGCCCGGCGGCGCACCTCGGGGTTCGACAGGATGTCCGGGATCTGGGTGTCGTACTGGGCCATGCACGTGAACTCGAGGGCCGCGTCCACGAACTGCTCGTCGGTCAGCTTGTCCAGCAGGTCCAGCTCCTCGGCGAGCGTGGCGCCCGGGAGCGCGCCGCCGGGCAGGCCCGCGAACGGCAGGAACAGGTCCGAGAACGTCGTCCGCCACAGGAAGTCGGCCTCGCACATCCGGTCGGCCAGGTGCGGGTCCAACCGCGCGGTGACGCCTGTGGCCCAGCCCTGCAGGCCGGGGTGGTGGGCCGGCTCAGACAGGGCGTGCAGCGCCATGCCGAGCTCGGCCAGGGGCGAGGGCACGAAGGCGACCCTCTCCGGCCGCAGGCCCGTCACATCGATGCTCACGCTCATGCCCTCATGGTGCACCCCACCACTGACAACACGGCCGTCGATTGACGCCACCCGTCAATCGACGCGACACGCGCTCTGACCGGGCGCGGCCAGGAGGCACCGGGGTGGCTGTACGGGGGTGGGGTGCGGTCCGTCCCCCCCCCGCCCTACCGCCCGCATGGGGGTGCGGTCCGTCCCCGCCCGCCCTACCGCCCGCACGGGGGTGCGGTCCGCCCCCGCCCGCCCTACCGCCCGCCCCCGCCCACCAGCCGTGCCGCGAACCCCTCCGCCGCCTCCTTCACGTCGTCCGCCGTCCACTCCAGCCCCGCCGACCGCACGGTCACCTCGGTGAAGGCCAGCCCCGGGCCGCCCGGTTGCCAGCCCGCGGGCAGCAGGAACGTGCCGGTCTCCTCGGCCTGGCGTACGGCCGTCTCCGCGAGCACCGGGGCGTCGTACGGCAGCCAGAGCTGGAACTGGTGGATGTGCGGCACCTCGGGGTGCACGCGCGCCCAGGGCACGCCCGCCGCGGCGAAGCCGTCGCGCAGTGCGGCGGCGACCACGCGCGCGTGGCGCACGTACTCGGGCAGGCGCGGCAGCTCCCGCTCCAGGCCGATCAGTGCCGACAGGACGGTCGGGAACTGCTGGAAGATCATGCCGCCGTACCGGTGCCGCCAGGCCTTCGCCTCCTCGACGAGAGCCCTCGGGCCGGCGAGTGCGGCGCCGCCGAAGCCGTCGAGGGACTTGTAGAACGACACGTAGACGGTGTCGGCGAGGCCCGCGATCTCGTCCAGGGGCCGGCCGAAGTGCTCGGTGGACTCCCACAGGCGCGCCCCGTCGAAGTGGACGACCGCCTCCCGCTCGCGCGCGGCGTCCACCAGTTCGGTCAGCTCCTCCCAGGTGGGCAGCAGGAAACCGGCATCCCTAAGGGGCAGTTCCAGCATCAGGGTCCCGAAGGGTTCCTCGAAGTCCCGCACCTCCGCGGCGCTGGGCAGCCGTGACTCGGAGGTCAGTCGCAGCGGGCGCAACCCGCTGACCAGGCTGAAGGCGTCCCGTTCATGCACTTCCGGGTGGGAGAGGCCGTGCAGGGCGACCGTGGGCGTGCCCGTGCGGCCCGCCCAGCAGCGCAGCGCCACCTGCTGGGCCATCGTGCCGGTCGGGAAGAACGCCGCCGCCTCCTGGCCAAGCAGCCCCGCGACCCGCTCCTCCAAGGCCTCCACGATCCGGTCGCCGTACATGTCCGCGCGCTCGTCCAGGTCGTACACCTCGGGCGCGGCCTCCTGCAGCCAGGCGAGCCGCGCGCGGACCGAGTCGCCGAAGCCGGGCCGCGACAGCACGCGCGCGTGCCGGTACGCGGCGTCGCGCCGGTCGCGCAGCCGCTCCTCGGCCGATCGTGTGTCCTGCTCGCCCTTGTGTTCCGCCACGTCGCTCATGCGCGGGATCATGCCTTCTCCGCCCTGAGCGGGCACCGGGATTTCACCTCCCCCTCACGCGCGCGGGCGACGTGGCGAAACCCACAGCCTGTGGATGACCGGACACCCCTCGACACGATCGCGTTAACATGACGAGAAATCGTCCGGTACCCCGAGCGGACTGGAACGGGAAGGCCACCGTCGCGTGAGTACAGTCCAACAACCAGACCCGAAGGACCGCCCCGCGCGGCTCGCCGTCGGCGTCGTCGGCGCCGGCCGCGTGGGCCCCGCGCTCGCCGCGTCCCTCCAGCTCGCCGGGCATCACCCGGTGGCCGTCTCCGCCGTCTCCGACGCCTCCCGGCGCCGGGCCGCCGACATGCTGCCCGACGTGCCGGTCGTGCCGCCGGCCGAGGTGCTCCAGCGCGCCGACCTGGTTCTGCTCACCGTTCCCGACGACACCCTGCCCGGTCTGGTCCAGGGCCTCGCCGACACCGGCGCCGTGCGCCCGGGCCAGCTCCTGGTGCACACCTCCGGCCGCTACGGCGCCAAGGTGCTCGACCCCGCCCTGCGCGCGGGCGCGCTGCCGCTGGCCCTGCACCCGGCGATGACGTTCACCGGCACGCCGGTCGACGTGCAGCGCCTGGCGGGCTGCTCGTTCGGCGTGACCGCGCCCGAGGAGCTGCGGATGGCCGCAGAGGCCCTGGTGATCGAGATGGGCGGCGAGCCGGAGTGGATCGCCGAGGACAACCGCCCGCTCTACCACGCGGCCCTCGCCCTGGGGGCGAACCACCTGGTCACCCTGGTCGCCCAGTCGATGGAGCTGCTGCGCACCGCCGGTGTCGCCGCCCCCGACCGGATGCTCGGCCCGCTGCTCGGCGCCGCCCTGGACAACGCCCTGCGCTCCGGTGACGCGGCCCTGACCGGCCCTGTCGCGCGCGGGGACGCGGGCACGGTCGCCGCCCATGTGAGCGAGCTGCGCAAGCACGCGCCGACGACGGTCGCCGGCTATCTGGCGATGGCCCGCGCGACCGCGGACCGGGCGCTCGCGTCCGGCCTGCTGAAGGCGGAGCTCGCCGAGGACCTGCTCGGGGTACTCGCGAACGAGGCCAAGAGCTACGGCGCCGAAGGAGACGCCCGATGACCATCACCCTGCAGCGCACCGCCGCCGAACTGTCCGCACGCGCGCGTGCGGGCCGCCGCGCCGTGGTGATGACCATGGGCGCCCTGCACGAGGGCCATGCCACCCTGATCCGCACCGCGCGGGAGGTCGCCGGGCCCGACGGCGAGGTCGTCGTCACCGTCTTCGTCAACCCGCTGCAGTTCGGCAAGGGCGAGGACCTCGACCGCTATCCGCGCACCTTGGACGCCGACCTGAAGGTCTGCGAGCAGGCCGGAGCCGACGTCGTGTTCGCGCCCTCGGTCGAGGAGGTCTACCCGGGCGGTGAGCCGCAGGTGCGCATCACCGCGGGCCCGATGGGCGAGCGCCTGGAGGGTTCCTCGCGGCCCGGCCACTTCGACGGCATGCTCACCGTCGTCGCCAAGCTGCTCCACCTCACCCGGCCCGACGTGGCGTTCTTCGGGCAGAAGGACGCCCAGCAGCTCGCCCTGATCCGGCGCATGGTCCGCGACCTGAACTTCGGCGTGGACATCGTCGGCGTACCGACCGTGCGCGAGGACGACGGCCTGGCCCTGTCCAGCCGCAACCGCTACCTGTCCCCGGCGGAGCGGCGTACCGCGCTCGCGCTGTCCCGCGCGCTGTTCGCGGGACGCGACCGGCACGCCGCGCAGGAGGCGCTGCGCGCGCGTGCCCTGGCGGTGCCCGCCACGCACGCGCGTGCCGAGGCGCTCAGCGCCATAGGGGAGTCCCGCGCGGCCGCCGACGCGCACGCCGTCGCCCAGGCCGTACCGGGCGCCGCGTCCGCCGTCCGCGCGGCCGCCCGGCTCGTCCTGGACGAGGCCGCCCGCGTCGA
The DNA here is from genome assembly GCF_044763135.1 of Streptomyces sp. NPDC096205. NCBI lineage: Bacteria > Bacillati > Actinomycetota > Actinomycetes > Kitasatosporales > Streptomycetaceae > Streptomyces > Streptomyces sp. NPDC096205. The sequence continues at coordinate 764,690 of NZ_JBIWFS010000003.1, forward strand.
CCCGCCGCTGGAGCTGGACTACCTCGCGCTCGTCGACCCGGCCGACTTCACCGAGATCGACGACGACTTCACCGGCGAGGCGGTCCTCGCCGTCGCCGCGCGGGTCGGCACGACCCGGCTGATCGACAACCTGCCCCTCACCTTCGGAGCCGCCTCGTGACGAGCACAGGCATACGACTGCACGCGCCCGCGCCGGGCTGGTCGATCGACGCCGACGTGGTGGTGGTGGGCTCCGGCGTGGCGGGCCTGACCGCGGCCCTGCGCTGCGAGGCCGCCGGGCTGAGCACGGTCGTGGTCACCAAGGCCCGCCTCGACGACGGCTCCACCCGCTGGGCCCAGGGCGGCATCGCCGCGGCCCTCGGCGAGGGCGACACCCCCGAGCAGCACCTGGACGACACCCTGGTCGCGGGCGCAGGACTGTGCGACGAGGAGGCCGTGCGCATCCTCGTCACCGAGGGCCCCGACGCCGTACGCCGGCTGATCGCGACCGGCGCCGCGTTCGACACCGACGACGAGGGCGGCATCGAGCTGACCCGCGAGGGCGGCCACCACCGCCGCCGTATCGCCCACGCGGGCGGTGACGCGACCGGCGCGGAGATCTCCCGCGCCCTCGTCGAGGCGGTACGCGCGCGTGGCATGCGCACCGTCGAGAACGCGCTCGTCCTGGACCTGCTGACCGACGCCGACGGCCGCACGGCCGGGGTCACGCTGCATGTGATGGGCGAGGGCCAGCACGACGGCGTGGGCGCCGTGCACGCGCCGGCCGTGGTCCTGGCGACCGGCGGCATGGGCCAGGTCTTCTCCGCCACCACCAACCCGTCCGTGTCCACCGGTGACGGCGTGGCCCTCGCCCTGCGCGCGGGCGCGGAGGTCTCCGACCTGGAGTTCGTGCAGTTCCACCCGACCGTGCTGTTCCTCGGCCCGGACGCGGAGGGCCAGCAGCCGCTGGTCTCCGAGGCCGTACGCGGTGAGGGCGCGCACCTGGTCGACGCCGACGGCGTGCGCTTCATGATCGGACAGCACGAGCTGGCCGAGCTGGCCCCGCGCGACATCGTCGCCAAGGGCATCATGCGCCGCATGCACGAGCAGGGCGCCGAGCACATGTACCTCGACGCCCGGCACTTCGGCGCCGAGATGTGGGAGCACCGCTTCCCGACGATCCTCGCCGCCTGCCGCGCCCACGGCATCGACCCGGTCACCGAGCCCGTCCCGGTCGCCCCGGCCGCCCACTACGCCTCCGGCGGCGTCCGCACCGACTCCCACGGCCGTACGACCGTCCCCGGCCTGTACGCGTGCGGCGAGGTCGCCTGCACCGGTGTGCACGGCGCCAACCGGCTCGCCTCCAACTCCCTGCTGGAGGGCCTGGTCTACGCCGAGCGCATCGCCGCCGACATCGCCGCGAGCCACGCGGAGAACGCCCTGCACGCGCGTGTGCCCGAACCCGTGCCGTACCCGCAGACGCCGGAGCACCCGCTCCAGCCCGCCGAGGCCCGGTTCGCCATCCAGCGGATCATGACCGCGGGCGCGGGCGTCCTGCGCTCGGCCGATTCCCTCCAGCAGGCGGCCGAGCAGCTTCAGCGGCTGCACAGCGAGGCCCGCGACGCCCTCGACGAGAACGGCAAGACCGCCGAACCCGGCGTCGACACCTGGGAGGCCACCAACCTCCTGTGCGTCGGCCGAGTCCTGGTGGCCGCCGCCCGGCTGCGCGAGGAGACCCGCGGCTGCCACTGGCGCGAGGACGCCGCCGACCGCGACGACGCGAACTGGCGCCGCCATATCGTCGTACGGCTGAATCCGGACCGCACGCTCGCCGTGCGTACCACCGACACCGCAGACTTTCCCCCGACCCGGCAGCACCGGCCTTCTCAGGAGCAGTGACAGAAGTGAGCGACACCGACCTTCCCCTCGCCGACGAAGGCGGCTGCGGCGACGGCTGCGCCTGCGGCGACGCGGAGTACCTGGAGAGCGGGCTCGACCCCGCCCTCGCCCAGCTGCTGGCCGACGCCGGGCTCGATCCCGTAGAGATCGAGGACATCGCCAACGTCGCCATCCAGGAGGACCTGGCCGGCGGCGTCGACGTGACGACCGTCGCGACCATCCCCGAGGACGCGGTGGCCACCGCCGACTTCGTCGCCCGTGAGGCGGGCGTCGTGGCGGGCCTGAGGGTCGCCGAGGCGGTCGTGTCGATCGTCGCCGCCGACGAGTTCGAGGTCGAGCGGCACGTCGAGGACGGCGACCGCGTGGAGGCCGGGCAGAAGCTGCTGTCGGTCACCACCCGCACCCGCGACCTGCTCACCGCCGAGCGCAGCGCGCTCAACCTGCTGTGCCGCCTGTCCGGCATCGCCACCGCCACGCGCGCGTGGGCCGACGCCCTGGAAGGCACCTCCGCACGCGTGCGTGACACCCGCAAGACCACGCCGGGCCTGCGCTCGCTGGAGAAGTTCGCCGTGCGCTGCGGCGGCGGCGTCAACCACCGCATGTCCCTGTCGGACGCGGCCCTGGTCAAGGACAACCACGTCGTCGCGGCCGGCGGCGTCGCCCAGGCCTTCAAGGCCGTACGGGAGGCCTTCCCGGACGTGCCGATCGAGGTCGAGGTCGACACCCTGCACCAGCTGCGCGAGGTCGTCGACGCGGGCGCGGACCTGATCCTGCTGGACAACTTCACGCCCGGCGAGTGCGAGGAGGCCGTCGCCCTGGTGCACGGCCGCGCCGCACTGGAGGCGTCGGGCCGGCTCACCCTGGACAACGCCAAGGCGTACGCGGACACCGGCGTGGACTACCTCGCGGTCGGCGCCCTGACCCACTCCTCGCCGATCCTCGACATCGGCCTGGACCTGCGAGCGGCGGAGTAAGGGAGCGGGACCGGCCATGCTGCTGACGATCGACGTAGGCAACACGCACACCGTGCTCGGCCTGTTCGACGGCGAGGACATCGTCGAGCACTGGCGGATCTCGACCGACGCCCGCCGTACGGCCGACGAACTGGCCGTGCTGCTCCAGGGCCTGATGGGCATGCACCCGCTGCTCGGCGACGAGCTGGGCGACGGCATCGACGGCATCGCCATCTGCGCGACCGTCCCCTCGGTCCTGCACGAGCTGCGCGAGGTCACCCGCCGCTACTACGGCGACGTCCCCGCGGTCCTGGTCGAGCCCGGCGTGAAGACGGGCGTGCCGATCCTCACCGACAATCCCAAGGAGGTCGGCGCGGACCGCATCATCAACGCGGTCGCCGCCGTCGACCTCTACGGCGGCCCGGCCATCGTCGTCGACTTCGGTACGGCGACGACGTTCGACGCGGTCTCCGCGCGCGGGGAGTACGTCGGCGGGGTCATCGCGCCCGGCATCGAGATCTCCGTCGAGGCGCTCGGCGTCAAGGGCGCCCAGCTGCGCAAGATCGAGGTGGCACGCCCGCGCAGCGTCATCGGCAAGAACACGGTCGAGGCGATGCAGGCGGGGATCGTCTACGGGTTCGCCGGACAGGTCGACGGCGTGGTGAGCCGGATGGCGCGGGAGCTGGCGGAGGACCCCGAGGACGTGACGGTGATCGCCACGGGTGGGCTCGCGCCCATGGTCCTCGGGGAGTCCTCGGTGATCGACGAGCACGAGCCGTGGCTGACGCTGATCGGGCTGCGGCTGGTGTACGAGCGGAACGTGGCGCGTATGTGAGTGACGGGCCGGTCGCGCCCGCCGCGGCGGAGCCGCATAGGGGAACAGCCCGCGCCCCTTTGGGGGCGTCCGTGCGTGTCATGACCCCAGTAAGGTCCTGTTTGTCTGATTAGCGCGTATTGTCGCCGCATGCCCACGCCATACGGATCCCGCGGCGGCATGGCGTTCGGCGCGGAGGAGCTGCGTGTGCTCCGCCGTGCTCTCGCCCTCGCCCTTCATCCCCGTCCCGTCTCGGCCCAGGACGTCCAGGACTGCCATCGCCTCGCCGAATCGCTCGACGAGGCGATGCGGGAGGGGGCCCGGCTGCGGGCGTTCCTGGTGGCCGATCTGGCCCGCTACCGGGCCGCCCTGCCCGGTACCGCGGCCGGCTATCTCGCACTGCTGGAGGAGGTGCTGGCGGCGGGGCATCGCCCGGAGCCCGACGACCTCGCCGCGCTGCGCGCCCTGCGCGGCAGTCCCGTCGCAGCGGCCCTGCTGGAGCGCTGCCAGGTGCTCGCGGAGCAGGACGTACGGGCGCGTCTCGCCCGGCGTACGGCCGCCCCGGCCTTCGCCGCCGCCCCGCTGGTGCCGCAGTCCCGTACGCGGCTGCTCGCCCTGCCGGGCGGGCGTGCGGGGCGAGGCGTCGCCGAGGCGTCCGAGAGGAAGCCGGGGGAGAAGCCCGCCGAGCGGCCCGCGGACAAGCCCGCCGCGCCCAGGCCCGGCCCCTCCGAGCCGGTCCGTCGCCCCGTTCCCACCCCGGGTGAGGTCTTCCCGCGGCGCAAGCCGCAGCCGCCCGCCGGTCCGCCGCAGCAGATGGCCGCGGGCTGAGGCCCCACCGCCCGAGTGCCGTTCGTGTGCCCGCTCCACCCCGGAGCGGGCACACGCGTGTGCGTGGCTACTCTGGAGTCATGGACTACCTCTCCGCGCTGCTGCCCCCGGTCGTGATGGCCGTGTTCTTCATCGGCGTGATCCGGGTGATCGTGAAGACCCAGGGCGGCGCCCAGAAGGCCAAGGAGGACGCGGCCGTGGACGCCGCGCTCCAGCGGGTGGAGAACGCCCGTCCCGCCACGGGCGCCGACGCCTGACCCTCGGGCGCCCACCACTTCGGCGTACGACCGCCAGGTGAGGCCGATGCGGTCACCTGGCGAGCCGTACGCCCTTTTTGTTGCGGTTTGACGGCCATCGCGCACGTCCGTCACGCGATCGCCGTGATCTCCCACTATTGTCTGAGCTGTGCCTCGCCCATTGGGAGAACTCGAAGACGCGGTCATGACGCGGGTGTGGAAGTGGAACCGCCCGGTGACCGTTCGAGAAGTCCTGGAAGACCTTCAGCAGGAACGGTCGATCGCCTACACCACGGTGATGACCGTTTTGGACAATCTCCATCAGAAGGGCTGGGTGCGCCGTGAGGCGGAAGGCCGGGCCTATCGATATGAGGCGGTCTCCACCCGCGCCGCCTACGCCGCTGCCCTGATGAACGACGCCTGGGCGCAGAGCGACAACCCCGCCGCCGCTCTCGTCGCCTTCTTCGGGATGATGAGCGACGAACAGCGACAGGCTCTCACGGACGCCGTACGGATCGTCCAAGGACCGGAATCCGTCGAACCCGCGGAAGCCGCCGAACCCGTACGACCCGTCGAACCATCCCGAGAGACCACCGAGGACAACCCCGGCTCGGCACCGGAGGGCGACGGGCGATAGCGTCCGCTCATGTCAGCAGACAGTCCCGAAGTCTCCGCTAAAGCCATCACCGTCCGGCGGGCCCGGACCAGCGATGTCCCCGCCGTGCGCCGACTCCTTGACGCCTACGTCCGAGGCGGCATCCTGCTCGACAAAGCGACCGTGACGCTTTACGAGGACATCCAGGAGTTCTGGGTCGCGGAACGCGACGACAACGCCGAGGTGGTCGGCTGCGGTGCGCTGCACGTCATGTGGGAAGACCTCGCGGAAGTCCGCACCCTCGCGGTGCGGCCGGGCCTGAAGGGCGCGGGCGTCGGGCACCGGGTCCTGGAGAAGTTGCTGGAGACCGCGCGCTGGCTCGGCGTTCGACGCGTTTTCTGCCTGACCTTCGAAGTCGACTTCTTCGGCAGACACGGCTTCGTGGAGATCGGCGAGACACCCGTCGACACCGATGTCTACGCGGAGCTGCTGCGTTCTTACGACGAGGGCGTCGCGGAGTTCCTCGGTCTCGAACGAGTGAAACCGAACACCTTGGGCAACAGCCGGATGCTTCTGCATCTGTGATCGCCCTCCGGTCTATGCCCGGCCTATGCCCCGGGTATGCCACGAGGTATGCGCGGAAGTATCCCCAGGGGTATGCGGTCGGCTAAGGCGGCGGTATTCTTGCCGGCCCCCTCCTTGCCTGCCTTCCCCTATGTCCGAAACGCGCATGTTTCCGGGGCGGGGGCGGACCGTCGGTCCTCTCCCGGGGGTTTGTGTTTTTCCAGCAAAAGCGGTTTGCTTTCCGACGTACTGCAGTACTGCATATAAGAGGGGGCGGCGAAACGGCGGACGCCTGACCCCCGGCCCTCACGTTTTCGATGAAAGGAAATCCGGTGGCACAGAAGGTTCAGGTCCTTCTTGTCGACGACCTCGACGGCGGCGAGGCCGACGAGACCGTGACGTTCGCGCTGGACGGCAAGACGTACGAGATCGATCTCACGACTGCCAATGCGGACAAGCTGCGCAGCCTTCTCGACCCCTACGTGAAGGGTGGCCGGCGCACCGGTGGCCGCGCTTCGGGTGGCCGTGCAAAGACGCGTGCCGCTTCCGGTGGCAGCCAGGACACCGCGGCGATCCGCGCGTGGGCCAAGGAGAACGGTTACGAGGTCAACGACCGCGGCCGCGTTCCCGCGTCCATCCGCGAGGCCTACGAGAAGGCCAACGGCTGAGCACCCGCTCGCCGCAGCCGGATCCGGTGGCACTGCGTGGCCACCGTCTCCACCACCCGCACGAGATCCGGGGCGTCCTGTACGCCCCCCAGGGCCGACAGCGTCGGCAGCGAGGCCTCGACCTCGCACCCCGGCACGGGGGGCCGCAGCCAAGCGGCCCCCTGCAGCGCACCGGGCCGGCCCGGTCGCGCACCCGCCCCTGACAAGCCCGCGGCGACCGCGTCCGGCTCGGCGGGCGGCGGAGCCTGGACGAGCCCGCCCGGACCGATCGCCATGACGTCCGGGGACAGTGCGCCCCACTCCAGCCAGTCCAGCAGACCGGGCAGCTCCTCGGCGCTTCCCGGGGCCGCCAGCAGCCACATCCGCCCGCCGCACACGGCCACCGGGGAACCGGGCCGCAGATGCCGCAGGGCGGCGATTCCGGCCTCCATCGGTACGTCCAGGACGTCGAAGCGCAGACCTACGGAAAGTAGTACCGGATCGCCGGGCACTGTCGCCCAGCCCAGTTCGTTCTCGTACCACCGCCGGACATGGGCGCTCGCCTCGGGCGCCCGGCGGGGAAGCGGGACCGTCGGGGAGACCGGAGGCGCCGGGGTCGCCGGCGGGACTGCGCCAACCATGACAAGTGCAACCGCCGAAACGGCCCCGGAGTTACGCTGGGTGTTCCGACGTGTGCGAAGAGTGCCGGACGAGGGGGCGTGTGGGCGTGCGGGGAGGCGCAAGGTTGTTCGCCCGTAGCGGAGGGAAAGGGGGCGCACGGCATGGAGTGTCAGTCCCAGCGGGTAAGACATCCCTAGTGGGAGGGGGCGACGCGCGGGAAAGGACGTCTCACGTTCGCCATCGGCGTAGTGGCGAGTGGGGTAACTGCCTGGCCTGCGGGAACATCGTCTCGCACCATCGGGTTGGAGCAGATGTCGGCGTCAGGGGTCAGGAGGCCATCGACGGTGTCGGCAGTTGGAATGAGCGGTCCCCGCTTGCGGGACTAAGCTGCGGAAGGACAGGGAGGGGAAGTTCCCCCCACTGCCTGACCGCTCTGAGGAGCGATTAACGATGTTCGAGAGGTTCACCGACCGCGCGCGGCGGGTTGTCGTCCTGGCTCAGGAAGAAGCCCGGATGCTCAACCACAACTACATCGGCACCGAGCACATCCTCCTGGGCCTGATCCACGAGGGTGAGGGTGTCGCCGCCAAGGCCCTTGAGAGCCTCGGGATTTCGCTCGAGGCGGTCCGCCAGCAGGTGGAGGAGATCATCGGCCAGGGCCAGCAGGCGCCCTCGGGCCACATCCCCTTCACCCCCCGTGCCAAGAAGGTGCTGGAGCTGTCGCTCCGCGAGGCGCTTCAGCTGGGCCACAACTACATCGGCACGGAGCACATCCTGCTCGGCCTGATCCGTGAGGGCGAGGGCGTCGCCGCCCAGGTCCTGGTCAAGCTGGGCGCAGATCTGAACCGCGTGCGGCAGCAGGTGATCCAGCTGCTCTCCGGTTACCAGGGCAAGGAGACCGCCACCGCCGGCGGTCCTGCCGAGGGCACCCCCTCCACGTCCCTGGTCCTCGACCAGTTCGGCCGGAACCTCACCCAGGCCGCTCGTGAGTCCAAGCTCGACCCGGTCATCGGGCGCGAGAAGGAGATCGAGCGGGTCATGCAGGTGCTGTCCCGCCGCACCAAGAACAACCCGGTCCTCATCGGTGAGCCCGGCGTCGGCAAGACCGCCGTCGTCGAGGGCCTCGCCCAGGCCATCGTCAAGGGCGAGGTGCCCGAGACCCTCAAGGACAAGCACCTCTACACCCTGGACCTCGGCGCGCTGGTCGCCGGCTCCCGGTACCGCGGTGACTTCGAGGAGCGCCTGAAGAAGGTCCTCAAGGAGATCCGCACCCGCGGCGACATCATCCTGTTCATCGACGAGCTGCACACGCTGGTCGGTGCGGGCGCCGCCGAGGGCGCGATCGACGCCGCGAGCATCCTGAAGCCGATGCTGGCCCGTGGTGAGCTGCAGACCATCGGTGCGACGACGCTGGACGAGTACCGCAAGCACCTGGAGAAGGACGCGGCCCTGGAGCGCCGCTTCCAGCCCATCCAGGTCGCCGAGCCGTCCCTGCCGCACACCATCGAGATCCTCAAGGGTCTGCGCGACCGGTACGAGGCCCACCACCGGGTCTCCATCACGGACGAGGCGCTGGTCCAGGCCGCCACCCTGGCCGACCGCTACATCTCGGACCGCTTCCTGCCGGACAAGGCGATCGACCTGATCGACGAGGCCGGTTCCCGGATGCGCATCCGCCGGATGACCGCGCCGCCGGACCTGCGCGAGTTCGACGAGAAGATCGCCGGCGTCCGCCGCGACAAGGAGTCCGCGATCGACTCGCAGGACTTCGAGAAGGCAGCCTCCCTGCGCGACAAGGAGAAGCAGCTCCTGGCCGCCAAGGCCAAGCGGGAGAAGGAGTGGAAGGCCGGCGACATGGACGTCGTCGCCGAGGTCGACGGCGAGCTGATCGCCGAGGTCCTCGCCACCGCCACCGGCATCCCGGTCTTCAAGCTGACCGAGGAGGAGTCCTCCCGTCTGCTCCGCATGGAGGACGAGCTCCACAAGCGGGTCATCGGCCAGAACGACGCCGTCAAGGCGCTGTCGAAGGCGATCCGCCGTACGCGTGCCGGTCTGAAGGACCCGAAGCGTCCCGGTGGCTCGTTCATCTTCGCCGGCCCGTCCGGTGTCGGTAAGACCGAGCTGTCCAAGGCGCTCGCCGAGTTCCTCTTCGGCGACGAGGACGCGCTGATCTCCCTCGACATGTCGGAGTTCAGCGAGAAGCACACGGTCTCGCGTCTCTTCGGTTCGCCCCCCGGCTACGTGGGCTACGAAGAGGGCGGCCAGCTGACCGAGAAGGTCCGCCGCAAGCCGTTCTCCGTCGTTCTGTTCGACGAGGTCGAGAAGGCCCACCCGGACATCTTCAACTCGCTGCTGCAGATCCTGGAGGACGGTCGCCTGACCGACTCCCAGGGCCGGGTCGTGGACTTCAAGAACACGGTCATCATCATGACGACCAACCTCGGCACCCGGGACATCTCCAAGGGCTTCAACCTGGGCTTCGCGGCCTCGGGTGACACGAAGACCAACTACGAGCGCATGAAGAACAAGGTCTCGGACGAGCTCAAGCAGCACTTCCGGCCCGAGTTCCTCAACCGCGTCGACGACGTGGTCGTCTTCCCGCAGCTGACCCAGGCCGACATCCTGCGGATCGTCGACCTGATGATCGGCAAGGTGGACGAGCGCCTGAAGGACCGGGACATGGGCATCGAGCTCTCCCAGTCCGCCAAGGAGCTGCTGTCCAAGAAGGGCTACGACCCGGTGCTGGGCGCGCGTCCGCTGCGTCGCACGATCCAGCGCGAGGTCGAGGACACGCTGTCGGAGAAGATCCTCTTCGGCGAGCTGCGTCCGGGCCACATCGTCGTCGTGGACACCGAGGGCGAGGGCGAGGCCCAGACCTTCACCTTCCGCGGCGAGGAGAAGTCCTCCCTCCCCGACGTCCCGCCGATCGAGCAGGCTGCGGGTGGGGCTGGACCCAACCTGAGCAAGGACGCGTGACCCTTCGGGGTTGAGCGGTAGAAGGGGCCGGTGCCTTTCCAGGTGCCGGCCCCTTCGGCGTGCCCGGGGTCAGAAGAACTCCTGGGTGATCTCGGCCGACGGAAAGACCGGGCTCAGATCGGGGACGGTGGTGTGCCGGGAGGGGACCCGGAGGCGGACCCTGCGCACCTGCGGGAGGCACGGGGCCTCGTCGAGGAGGATGTCCACGTCTTCGGCCCCTCGCAGGAGCAGGCCGAACCTCTCAAGTGCCGGAAGAGCGGCGATCTCGGCCCAGTCGGCCGCCGTCAGACCGCCCTGCCCCAGGGTCAGCGACCTCAACGTGGGCCAGTCGCGCAGGCCGCGGAGCGGGTCGGGCCGGCGCAGGGCCTCGGAGCCGAGGTGAAGGTGCTCCAGCGGCGCATCGGCGGGCAGCCAGTCCAAGAGACCGCCAGGGAGGTTCAGGTCCAAGCCGAGCTGGGTGAGGCCGCTCAGCACGCGCAGTCCGCCGAGGTCGGAGACCTCGCCGACCAGACCCAGAGACGTCACGGGCAGGTCAGCGAGCGCGGCCAGGTTCGTCGTGTTGTGGCACTCGGCCAGCCACAGGGTCCTCAGTGACTCGAAGCCTGCCAGAGCGGACAGATCGCCGAGCTCACTTACGGCAAGCAGGGTCAGGACTTCGGTCGCGGAATGATCGAGGCCGATGTCCGGCGGTGGCGTACCGCGGAACTCCAACTGCGTCCACGGCCGCATGAGCCGCAGGGCCGCTGTCTGTTCGGACGATTCACAGTTGAGCACCAGACCGTCCCGGTCCAGATGATCCAGCACCTCCGTCGCGTACACCGCCGCGTCGAAGCGATGCCACGTCCCCACGAGCTGCCGCCGTACGTCCAGCGACGGGTGTTCCCGGAAGCGCCGCAGGACCGCCAGTGCGCCTTCCGGCTCGTCCGTGGCGAGGAGCGAGGCGGCCACCGTGATGCCGTGGGCCGCGTCGTCCGCGAGTCCCTCCGGGCCCGGTAGCAGCTCCAGCACCAGCGGCCCGGCCTCTGCCAGGGCGCGCGCGTCCTCAGTCGAACGTGGCGGGATCAGCTCGGAGGCCCGCGCCTCCACCTCCCCCCGCACCCCCGGATCCAACGCCGCCGCATGCTCCACGCAAGCCAGCGCCAGCAAGGTCAGCCGGGGCGTCTCCCGTGCCAGGAGCTGTCGTAGGACGGAGGCGCGCTCGCGGGGGCGGGCGTGGGCCACCGCCATGCGGATGACGTCCTCCCACTGGGCGTCGTCCGCGTGGCTCAGGAGGACGTCCAGGTGGCCCTCCTCGACGGCGTAGCGGGCGCCCAGGTAGTCCTGGAAGGTGCGGTGGACGAAGTCGACGACGCCGTCGGCCGGGCGGCGGAGCAGGCCGCTGCGGAGCAGGAGCTGCGAGAGGACCGAAGGCGCGTCCGTCCGGCCCGGCAGGGCGATCGTCGGGAGGCAGCGCTCCAGGATGCCCTCCGCCGTCTCCACGTCCATCTCCGTGCGGCCGCTCAGCACCAGCGCGTACGCCAGGCGTTGCAGCAGCTCCAGCTGCGCCTCCTCGCCGAGGTCGACGGAGTCCACCGCGCCCATGCCCCGCTCCCGGTCCCGGCGGGCCAGCAGCATGGCGAGGGCGGCGTCGTAGAGCTCCTTGCGGCCGGTCGGGAGGTAGCCCCGCCGTTCCCGGTGCAGGGCGCAGATCAGGCCGCACATCAGCGGGTTCGTCGCCAGCCGGGCCAGGTCGCGTTTGACGCGGAGGGAGTCCAGGAGCGGGCCCTCGTATTCAGGCGCCCTTGCCGCCTGGTGCCAGCGGCTCACGAACGTCGCGACCTCCCCTCGCCGCATCGGGGCCAGCAGCAGTTCGCGGAAGCCGGCCGAGGCCAGCCAGTCCTGCCGTACGGCCGTGGGGCGGGACGTGATCAGCCAGCGGTTGCCGGGGAAGGCGCTGATCAGGTCCAGGAGCCAGTCGCGGGCGCGGTGGCGGTCGGGGGCCGGGATCTCGTCCAGGCCGTCGACGAGGATCAGCCCCCGGCCGGCCCACAGGACGCGTTCCGCCCAGCCCTCCGGCGGGGCCAGCGGGCAGCCCACCGCGGTCAGGAAGTCGGCCGGGGCGGGAAGCGCGGCGCGGCGGATCAGGGTCCGCAGCGGAAGTACGTACGGGATCTGCGCCCCGTCCCGTGCCGCGGTCACCGCCAGCCACTGGACCAGCGTCGTCTTGCCGGAGCCCGCGTCCCCGCGCAGCAGGACCCGACCGTGGTCGCGCAGCGCGTGCTCGGCCGGGAGGTGGACCGGAGTGCCGGTCACCGGCCCGTCGAGGCCGCTCTCCTCGGCCGTCGCCTCCAGGCTCAGATAGGCCACTTCCAGGGGCCAGCGGTCGGGGGAGTCGCGCAGGTCGAGGCCGTAGATGGTGATGTGGTTGTGGCGCTCGGCGACGTACGCCAGATAGCGGCGTTCGAAGGAGGTGTCCGTCGTAGGCGGGCGCGGGGTGCGGGCCAGCAGTTCGTCGACCTTGGCGATCAGGGCCGCCTGGTCCCGCGACTGTTCCACCAGCGTGCGGGCGACGAAGGTGGACCGGCGGGTGAAGAACTCCAGAATGTGCAGGCAGGCCCATTCCGTCGCCGAGTCGAGGAAGTGGGTCGCGTCGGTGGACAGGCCGTCGGGCTCGCCGCGCAGGCGCGCCGCCAGCTCGCGGTGGCCGAGGCGTACGGCCTGTACGTCGTCCATGTCCAGGTCGCCGAGGGCGAGCAGGCGGCGGGCGAGGGCGTCGGTGACCGCGACCTGCTCGTCGTGGGGGAAGGGCGGCTCGCCGGGTGAGGTCACGGCGCGCTCCACCAGCTGCGCGGCGAGCCGTGAGACGTCCTTCTCCGTCAGCGTGCGCTTCTCGCCCGTGAAGGAGAGCAGCGAGGAGAGACGGACCGGCTTGTCGACCAGGCCCGCGCCCGGGCCGTCCGGCCGGAAGAGCTTCTTCACCAGCGGGGCGATCATCGAGGACGCGAGCCTGCCGCCCAGTACCGCCGGTTCCATCCGCGCCCCACCCCCGTCGCCGTACACAACGGGGGTGAGATTACCCGCAGTTGGTTCAGGAGAGTCGGCCGTCGTAGTCCGGCAGCTTGTACGTCTTCTCGGCGTGGCCGCCGGAGACGTCGGTGGCGCTGTTGCCGATGTTCGCGATGATCGTGTAGCCCTGCTTCTCGATGGCGACGCGCTGGGCGGTCTTGTAGTCGGCCACGTTCTTGAACAGGTCGAAGAAGCTGCGGACGTGGAGGCCGGAGACCTCGTAGCCGCGGTACTCCAGGTTCCACTCGGTGGGCGCGTAGATGATGCCGGGGCGGGCGGTGACGAAGAAGAGGTCGACGCCGTGCTCCTGGGCGTACTCGGCGACCTTCAGGACCGGGCTGTTGGCCGGCTGGGGGTAGCTGAAGCCGAAGTCGGTCTCCAGGGTGGTGTTGTCGATGTCGAAGACGATCGCCTGCTTCTCGCCGGGCTTCGTGTTCGCGATGCGCTGCTTCAGGTCGGGCAGCGCCTGGTCCATCACCGCCTGGCAGTCCCGCTGCCAGGTCGTGTAGTCGACATCCGCGGCGGTGGCCGTCGCGGCCTCGGCGGGGGTGGCCAGGGCCAGCAGGGCGGCCGCGGTGGCGGCGGTCGCGGTGGCGCGACGTGTCCCGGGGCGTCGTCCGGTCATCTGTGGGGGGTCCTCTCACGCGCGTACGGCGTCCCGTACACAACCGACGTGTCATGAGCATGCTCGTCTCGTCGGGTGGCGTCGAGAGGTCTGTCAGGTTACCGGAGGGTAGGAATTGCGTAGCCCCCGTCACATCCGCAGGTCAGAGGGGTGGGCGCGCCGGTGACATGCCGCACAGGCGATTTGTCCGTTACTAGGGGGAATAGTGGCGATCTTGGCGGTTGAAGAAGTGACTTTCGGCCCGGAGTCCGGGCGCTCGGCCCCGCATCATGGTCGATTCGTCCCGAATGAGGGCTCTGTCAAGGAAGCGTGATATTCCGACCGAGGTACTAGCTTCCGTCGTAGATCACACGTTTGGGGGTTGATGGGCGATCGGGCTACCAAGGGATAGCCATCCGGACGCCGCTCGGTGCCGGGTGGTTCCCCTGTTCCCCACCGCATGAGGTTTCGATGTCCCAGCGCGTCACGTCCCGCTCCTTCCGTACGTCCAAGCTCCGCACCCGCGCCGCCGTCCTGGCCGCCGGGCTGGGGGTGTCGGCCGTCATGGGAGCCGGGGTCGCGATGGCCGCGGACACCGGGGTGTCCGCGAGTGCCGCGAGCGCCGCCGGTGCCGTCCAGGCGCAGGCCGCCGCCCAGGCCAAGGCCGCCGAGGCCGCCAAGACCGCGGCCGCCGCCAAGGCGCAGGCCGCCGCGGCGAAGAAGGCGGCTGCCGCCAAGGCCGCCGCGCAGCAGGCCGCGGCCAAGAAGGCTGCCGCCAAGAAGGCCGCCGCGAAGAAGGCGATCTCCTGGGTCGCGCCGGTGAAGCACTACACCAAGACCGCGAGCTTCGCGCAGGCCGGCGGCATGTGGCAGTCCACCCACAGCGGCCAGGACTTCGCCGTCCCGACCGGCACCCCGGTCTCCGCTGCGCACGGCGGCACCGTGGTCAAGGCCGGCGGCAACGGTGCCGGTGACGGTCCCGCCTACGGCAACGCCATCGTCATCAAGCACGCCAACGGCACGTACTCGCAGTACGCCCACCTGTCCCGGATCGACGTCAAGATCGGCCAGATCGTCGCCACCGGCCAGCACATCGCCCTGTCCGGCAACACGGGCAACTCCAGCGGCCCGCACCTGCACTTCGAGATCCGCACCACCCCGAACTACGGCACGGCCGTCGACCCCGTCGCCTTCCTGCGCGGCAAGGGTCTGACCGTCTGACCCGTCGTACGGGACTCAGGCGCCCTGGTGCGCCTGAGTGACCAGATCCATGGCGACCTCCAGGACAGCCCTGCGCTTGTCCTCGGGGTCGCCTTCGAGGTCCTGCAGGAAGAACATGCCGGCGTGCAGCGTGAAGATCGCGCTGACGCAGCGGACCTGGTCCACCAGGGGCGCCGCGGGGTCGATGACGATGTCCCGCAGGGCGCGCATGCGGTCCTTGAAGGTCTCGCCGATCTGAAGGTCCCGTACGGTCGCCTGGTTCTCCTGCATGAAGCGGAACAGCGGCGCCGCCCCGGCCAGGGCCGCGCTGTAGCGCCGTACGAGCTCGTGCTTGGTCTCCAGGGTGGGGGGCTGCTGCGCGCCCCACTCGATGAGGTCGCCGATCGGCTGCGTCAGATCCTCGAAGATGCTGACGACGATCTCTTCCTTCGTCTTGAAGTGGTAGTAGAGCGCCGCCTTGGTCACCGCCAGGCGCTCGGCGATCTCGCGCAGGGAGGTCTTCTCGTAGCCCTGCTCGGCGAACAGTTCGAGCGCTACGTCCTGGATGCGCTGGCGGGTGTTGCCGCGGCGCTGCTGCTTGGTGCCGTCCATCGTGACGCCCATCCTCGTACTCCTTGCGCTCACGCGGAAATCCGCCTGCCCGACAAACTTACTTGACGCCCGGCTAGTTAGGGGTCTACTTTCCCCACTGTAAAGAACTAGCCGGGCGGCAAGTAAGTAGCAAGGTCTGGGGGAGAAGACGATGGCGGACGCAGGAATCAAAGACAAGGCCGAGAAGAAGCCACAGAACGTGCGGGTCGTGCTGCTCGCGCTGATGATCGCGATGATGCTCGCGATGCTCGACAACATGATCGTCGGCACCGCGATGCCCACGATCGTCGGCGAGCTCGGCGGGCTGGAGCACCTGTCCTGGGTGGTGACCTCCTACACCCTGGCCACCGCCGCGTCGACGCCCATCTGGGGCAAGCTCGGCGACATGTACGGGCGCAAGGGCGCCTTCCTCACCTCCATCGCGATCTTCCTGGCCGGCTCCGCGCTCAGCGGCATGGCCCAGGACATGGGCCAGCTGATCGGCTTCCGCGCGGTGCAGGGTCTCGGCGCCGGCGGTCTGATGGTCGGTGTCATGGCGATCATCGGCGACCTCGTGCCGCCCCGCGAGCGCGGCAAGTACCAGGGCCTCATCGCCGGTGTCATGGCCCTCGCCATGATCGGCGGACCCCTCGTCGGCGGCACCATCACCGACCACTGGGGCTGGCGCTGGGCCTTCTACATCAACCTGCCCCTCGGCGCGGTCGCCCTCGCCGCCGTCGGCGCGGTCCTGCACCTGCCCAGGAAGTCGGCCAAGACCCGCATCGACTACCTCGGCGCCGGACTGCTCACCATCGGCATCACCGCCATCGTCCTGGTCACCACCTGGGGCGGCACCGAGTACGCCTGGACGTCCGCGCGGATCATGGAGCTGATCGGCATCGGCGTGGCCGCGCTCGTCGGGTTCCTGTTCTGGGAGACCAAGGCCGCCGAGCCCGTCATGCCGCTGCACATCTTCCGCAGCCGCAACTTCTCCCTGATGTCGGTCATCGGCTTCATCACCGGCTTCGTGATGTTCGGCGCGGTCCTCTTCCTGCCGCTCTACCAGCAGTCCGTGCAGGGAGCCTCCGCGACCAACTCCGGCCTGCTGCTCCTGCCGATGCTCGGCGCGATGCTCGTCGTGTCGATGATCGCCGGCCGGATCACCACCAACACCGGCCGCTACCGGCTCTTCCCCATCGCGGGAAGCGCGCTGATGATCGCCGGCCTGTACCTGCTGTCGCTGATGGACACCGACACCTCGCGGCTGACCTCCGGCCTCTACATGGCCGTCCTCGGCGCGGGCATGGGCTTCCTGATGCAGATCACCATGCTGGTCGCGCAGAACAGCGTTGAGCTGAAGGACATGGGCGTCGCCTCCTCCTCCACCACCCTGTTCCGCACCCTGGGCTCCTCCTTCGGCGTCGCCATCATGGGCGCCCTGTTCAACCACCGCGTCCAGGACGTCATGACCGAGCGGGCCGGCGCGCTGGGCTCCCAGGTCACCCAGCAGTCCGCCCAGCTGGACGCCGCCAGCCTCGCCAAGCTGCCCGAGGCCGCCCGCGACGCGTACCAGCACGCGGTGTCCTCCGGCACCCACGGGGCGTTCCTGCTCGGCGCGATCGTCGCCGTGGTCGCGCTGGCCGCGTCGGTGTTCGTCAAGGAGGTGCCGCTCAAGGGGGCGGGACCGCAGAAGACCGAGGGCGCCGAGACGCCGGCGCCCGTCGGAGAGGCCGTCTGACATTCGTCGGTACGACGGTTAAGGTCCGGGTTTCCCGCAGGCCCCTGGGAGGTTGCTCCCGGGGGCCTGCGGCCGTCGGTGCGGAGGCGTTGTCAGACCCTCGTGTCACCATCGGCGTACGAGGTGAGGGGCGTCACCCACGCGGCGTCGTTCACGAGGTGAGAGGCGTCGACCACAAGGTGAGTGGCGTCGTGCGACCAGGGGAGAGGAGGCCCGGATGGACAAGCTGCGTCAGCTCAGGCTGGCCAAGGACGCCATGGACCGCGACTGGGCCGACCCCGCCCTCGACCTGGACGCGGTCGCCGCGCACGCCGGCTACTCCCGCTACCACTTCGTCCGCGCCTTCAAGGAGGCGTACGGCGAGACACCCGGCCAGTACCTCACCCACCGCCGGATCGAGCGAGCCGAGGAACTGCTGCGCGCCGCCGACCTCAGCGTCACCGAGATATGCCACCTGGTCGGCTTCAGCAGTCTCGGCACCTTCTCCCGCCGCTTCAAGACCCGCACCGGACTGTCCCCGAGCGACTACCGGGCCAAGCATGTCGGCCGAGGGGCGGCCCTGATACCCGGCTGCTACGCCATGCTGTGGGCCGGCGGTTTCCCGCGCCGCGCGCCGGCCGGGCAGGACCGCAATTCCGGAGAAGCGGGCTGAGAGCCGCCCTGCCTACGGTGACGGAGGAACGACCGGCCCCCGCACCCACAGGAGCGACCGCCATGATCACCGGCCTGGGCATCACCACCGTATGGACCTTCGACCAGCAGCGCACCAAGGCGTTCTTCACCGAGAAGCTGGACTTCGAGGTGCGCACCGACCTCTCCATGGGCGACATGCGCTGGGTGACGGTCGGCGCCAAGGACCAGCCCGACGTCGAGCTCGCCCTGATGAGCCTGGACGGTCCCGGTCTGGACGCCGAGTCGTCCGAGGCGCTGAAGAAACTGGTCAGCAAGGGCGTCATCGGCGCGGGCGCGCTCCGCACGGACGACTGCCGTGGCGACTACGAGACCTTCAAGGCACGCGGGGTGGAATTCCTCCAGGAACCGAAGGAACGGCCGTACGGCGTGGAGGCGATCTTCCGCGACGACAACGGCAACTGGTACAGCCTCACCCAGCGCAGCGAGGAGCTGGACTTCTCCAAGGAGTTCTGAGGAGCCCGGGCCCGCCGAGCCGGCCTCAGGAGGGCAGCATCGGATAGCTGCCGGTGTTCGTCGGCGCGTGCTCCGGCAGCCACAGCACAGCGACCGCCCCGTCGGCCGGGACATGCTCCGGCGCACCCGGCGGCCGTACGTTGCGGAAGGTCAGCCGCGCGCCGAGCACCCGGGCCTGACCCGCCGCGATGGTCAGGCCCAGCCCGTGGCCGCGTCCGGCGCGGTCCTTGCTGCCGGTGCGGAAGCGGCTCGGGCCGTCGGCGAGCAGGTCCTCCGGGAAACCGGGCCCGTGGTCGCGGACCCGGATGACCCGGCCCTCGACGGTGACCTGGATCGGCGGGCGGCCGTGGCGGGCGGCGTTGGCCAGCAGGTTGAACAGCACGCGCTCCAGCCGGCGCGGGTCGGTGGTGACCTCCGACTCGTGCACGACCAGTACCTCGGCGTCCGGCTCCTTGGCCGCCACCCGCCGGGCGACGAACTCGCCCAGCAGGATGTCCTGCAGCTCGGCCCGCTCCGAGGCGCCGTCCAGCCGGGCGACCTCCAGCACGTCCTCCACCAGGGTGCGCATGGCCTTCGCCCGGTCCAGGACCAGCTCGGTGGGCCGGCCCGGCGGCAGCAGCTCGGCCGCCGTCAGCAGCCCGGTCACCGGGGTGCGCAGCTCGTGCGCGATGTCCGCGGTGACCCGGCGCTCCGCCTCCAGGCGCTGCCTGAGGGCGTCCGCCATCGCGTCCACCGCCCGCGCGAGATCGTCGGTCTCGTCGCGCACGACCCCGCCGATCGCCTCGCGCACCCGTACGTCGGTCTCGCCCGTGGCGACCCGGTTCGCCGCCGAGGCCGCCTTGCGCAGCCGGCTGGAGAGCTGGGCCCCGATCAGCACACCGAGCGCGCTGCCGCCGAGGACGGCCGCGATGGAGCCGATGACCAGCGCCTGGTCGAGGTCGTCGAGGATGTCCTCGCTGCGGTCGGGAAAGCCGGTGTGCAGGGACAGCACCTTGCCGTCGTTGGCCGGCACCGCGGCCCAGATGTCCGGCGGGCCGTCGTGGTCGTCGGACACATAGGTCGCCCGCCGCCCGCGCTCGACCTTCTCCCGCAGCTGCGTGGGCAGGTCCGGGTCGTCGACCACCACGTTGGGGAAGTTCAGCCGGCCGGTCAGCTCGTAGGTGCGCTGCGCGACCTCCACCCGCTCGTCGGCCAGATCGCGGGCGTTGTCCAGCATCGACACCCGGGCGGCGTTGTGCACGACCAGGCTGAGCGCGACCGCGACCAGCGCGCCGACCAGCGCGATCGCCGCGCTGAGCTTCCAGCGCAGCCCGGTGCGCAGCCCGTCCCCGCCCAGCCGCTGCCCGAGCCCGGCCGGCAGACCGCCCAGCCTGCGGTGCAGTCGCGCCCGCAGGGTGCGGTCGGCCTGCGGCCAGAGGCGGGCCCGACGACCCGGCGGTGTGCGGCCGGCGTCTTCCCCGAGGTACTGCCGCTCGGCGGCCCCGGCCCCGGTGCCGGTCCCGTACCCGGTGCCGGTGCCGGTCCCGGTGCCGGTCCCGTACCCAGCCTCGGACCCGGTCCCGGTTCCGTACCCGTACCCGGACCTGGTGCCGGACCCGGTGGCGGTTCCGTACCCGGTGCCGGTCCCGTACCCAGCCTCGGACCCGGTCCCGGTTCCGTACCCGTACCCGGTCCCGGTGCCGGACCCGGTGCCGGTTCCGTACCCGGTCCCGGTCCCGGTCCCGTACCCAGCCCCGGCCCCGGCCCCGGCCCCGGCCCCGGCCCCGGCCCCGGCCTCGGACCCGTACCCGGCCCCGGTTTCGGACCCGGCCTCGGACCCGGCCC
This sequence comes from Streptomyces sp. NPDC096205, assembly GCF_044763135.1. Classification (NCBI taxonomy): domain Bacteria; kingdom Bacillati; phylum Actinomycetota; class Actinomycetes; order Kitasatosporales; family Streptomycetaceae; genus Streptomyces; species Streptomyces sp. NPDC096205. Next base: position 784,950 of record NZ_JBIWFS010000003.1, read on the forward strand.
CGGACCCGGCCCCGGACCCCGACCCGGCCCCGGACCCCGACCCGGCGCGTTTCCCCCACCCCTTGGTCCAGGCCGCGGGAAGTCCCCACCCGGCCGGGCCCTGTTCGCGCCCGCTCACGCCTTGAGCTTGTAGCCGAAGCCGCGCACCGTCTCGATGCGGTCCTGGCCGATCTTCGTGCGGAGCCGCTGCACATGGACGTCCACGACCCGGGTGTCGCCGCCCCAGCCGTAGTCCCACACGCGCTCCAGCAGTTTGTCCCGGGACAGCACCGTGCCCGGCGCCGAGGAGAACTCCAGCAGCAGCCGCATCTCGGTCGGGGTGAGCCCCACCGGCTGCCCGGCGCGGCGCACCTCCATGCCGTCGGTGTCGACCTCCAGGTCGCCGAAGGTCAGCACCCCGCCGACCGCCGCGTCGGCGTCCTCGGCCTGCGCGCCGCCGCTCGCATGGCCGAAGCGGCGCAGCACCGCGCGGATCCGGGCGACCAGTACGGCCCCGTCGAACGGCTTGGTGACGTAGTCGTCGGCCCCCGCCTCCAGGCCCAGCACCACATCGATGGAGTCGGCCCGCGCCGACAGCATGATCACCGGGACCGTCGACTCGTCCCGGATACGACGGCACAGGCTGACCCCGTCCAGGCCCGGCACCATGACGTCCAGCAGCGCGATGTCCGGGCGCCGCGCCCGGAACGCGTCCAGGCCCGAAAGGCCGTCGGGCATGGCGGTGACCGCGAAGCCGTCCCGCTCCAGGGCGAGCTGGGTGGCCTCGCGGATGACGTCGTCGTCCTCCACGAACAGGACGTGGGTCTGGTCTGCCATCCGGATGCTCCGTCAGTTGCTCTCGGGCACTGGGGCGGGCTCGCCGCCCCGGGCGGTGGTGCCGTAGTCGTTGTGCCAGTGGTGCCGCGCGACGAAACGGTCGGTCGCCCAGCGGTAGGTGATGACATCCTCGCCGGACGGGTCCGTCACCGGGTCGCCGGCGTCGTACACCTGCTTGGTCACCAGCAGATCGCCGCGGTCGATCTCGGCGTAGACCGGGGGCTCCTCGATCCGGAAGACGTTCTCGTAGCGCCCGCCCTCCCTGCGATACACGTACGAGCCGACGCCGACGGTGTCCCCGCAGGTCAGCACGTTGATCACGACGTCGTCGACGGTGCCGCCGGTCAGCTCGCCGTAGGAGACGTCGACCGGGTACTCGTCGCCGTTGCACGGGCGCAGATCGCGCTTGACCGCCACCGAGACCAGCGGGTCCTCCTGCACCAGCCGGACCGCGTTCACCCGGGCCGGGGTTCCGGCCGACATCGACGGGGAGGCCGCGGCGCCGGTCAGGCCCGAGGCGTGCGCCGGGCCCTCGTCCCTCGTCCCGGTGCCGCCGGTGGAGCACGCCGAGAGGGCAAGGGTGAGGGCGGCGAACCCGGCCGTCGCCGTGCTCACCGCCCGCCGGGAGCCCCGGCTCCGTGCCGTCCCCCCGGGACTCCGCAGGGGTCCCGCTCCGGTCAGGCCGCGCAACGCTCCCGCTCCTCACGCTCCAGCGCGCGTGCGTCGAGATCGCGGGACTCCAGCTCCTCGCGGAGCCGTGCGAGGGCCCGGTGCAGCGTGCTCTTGACGGTGCCGGCCGACATGCCGAGGGCGGCGGCCGTCTCCTCCGTGGACATCTGCTCCCAGTGTCGCAGCACGACCACGCTGCGCTGCTTGGGGGCGAGCACCTTCAGGACGTCCATCAGCAGGGCGCGGTCCGCGTGCTGCTCGGTGGAGTCGTCCACGCAGGACTCCGGGAGCTGCTCGGTCGGCACCTCCTCCAGCTTGCGCGCCCGCCACCACTCGGTCCGGGTGTTGATCATCACGCGGCGCAGGTAAGCATCCGCCAGCCGCTTGTCGGCGATGCCCTCCCAGCGGCCGTAGGTGCGGGCCAGCGCGGTCTGCAGCAGGTCCTGGGCGTCGACGGGGTCCGGCACCAGCCGGCGGGCGCTGCGCAACAGCGCGTCCTGCCGGGTGCGGACGTACTCCTCGAACTCGAGCACCTCGCCCTGCGCCATGATCAACCGCCTCCCGCTCTTTTCCCCGTGCCTGGTCTGCCCATGAAGCTACGGAGGCGTTGTCACGAGGCTGTCCGAAGCAGCCTGCGGACAGCGCTCGGCTGTCCGTCGGTTGTGTAACAGAAGTAGGCGCGGGGTAAGGGGCCGTACCGGGTTATCCGGTTTTGGGGCGGTCGAGGCGCCGGTCAGGCCGACGGCAGCCGATACATTCCGCCCGGCAGCGGTTCCACCAGCCCGTCGGCCACCAGGCCGTCCAGCGCACGGGCCCGCTGGATCGGCTCATGCCATACGGCGTCCAGCGCGGCCTGCGGCACCGGCGCGTGCGCCTCGCGCAGCACGGCGAGCAGCTTGCCGCGCACCTGCCGGTCCGTCCCGGCGTACGTCTGCCCCCGACGCGGCGGACCGTCGTGCTCCGGCTTGCCCGCGAGCCGCCACGCGCACTGCGCGGCGATCGGGCAGCGGTGGCACGTCTCGTTCTTCGCCGTGCACACCAGCGCGCCCAGCTCCATCGAGGCGGCGGCCCAGCGGGCGGCGGTCCGCTCGTCCTCGGGCAGCAGCGCACGGGCCAGCCGGCGCTCGGCGGCCGTCGTGGCGTTCGGCGGGTACTGCACCCCGGTCACCGCGCGGGCGAACACCCGCCGCACATTGGTGTCCAGCACCGCATGCCGCTGCTCGTACGCGAACGACGCCACCGCGGCCGCCGTGTACTCGCCGATCCCGGGCAGCGCCAGCAACTGGGCGTGGTCGGACGGTACGTCCCCGCCGTGCCGCTCCGTTATGGCGACCGCGGCCCCGTGCAGCCGCAGCGCCCGGCGCGGATAGCCGAGCCGGCCCCAGGCGCGCACCGCCTCACCGGGCGCCTCCCGGGCGAGGTCGGCCGGACGCGGCCAGCGGGCCAGCCACTGCTCGTACACCGGCAGGACCCTGTTGACCGGGGTCTGCTGCAGCATGAACTCGCTGACCATCACCCCCCACGCGCCCGCCTCCGGGCGCCGCCAGGGCAGGTCACGGGCGTGCTGGTCGAACCACGCGATGACGGGGACGTGCAGTTCCGCTCCCTGCGGTTGCGTTCCCCGGGCGGAGCCCGCGGCGGCGTCCTGCCCGGTCGCACCGGAGGCGGCGGTCCTGTCGTGGGGGAGGGGCGTGCTGTGCGGGGGCTTCGTGGGCGCAGTCATGGCGGTTCCGATCCTGCCATGCGCGAGCACGCCACCGGGAGGACCGCCACCCGAGGGGAGGACGCAGACCTGACGATCAGCAGGGGCACAGGCCCGCCGGCCGCTTGTAGCGTCGGGTGGATGGAACGTGTCAAGGGCCGCTTCCGGGCGGGTGCGCTCGGGCAGCTGCTACGGGCGGCCCTGCTGTGGACCGCCCTCGCGGTGCCTGCCATGGCGGCGGACGGGCTCGGGCTGAACGAGGAACGCCCGCTGTGGCAGTCGGCGGTCGGGTTCGGGGTGCTCGCGGTGGCTGTCGGGGTGGCCCGGCGCAGTCCACCGGCGGCGTTCGCGGTGACGGCCGCGCTGAACCTCCTCGCCGCGCCCGCCCTGTTCACCGTCTCCTGGACACCGGCGCTCGGCGTGTTCGCCCTGCTGCTCGGGCTGCGGGCACCACGGACGCGCCCGGCGGCGGCCCTGCTCGCCGCCGTGGGCTGTGCGGGCACGGTCCGTATCGCCCTCCTCGGGGTCGACCCGGCGCCCGAGTGGCTGGTGCTGATGTGCACGCTGCTGTTCTGTTGTGTGTTCCCCTGGCTGGCCGGCCGCTACTGGCGGCAGAGCCGCGAGCTGACCGAGGCCGGCTGGGTCCGCGCCGCCCGCCTGGAGAGCGAGCAGCGACTCGCCGAGGAGCGGGCCCGGCTGCGCGAACGGGCCCGGATCGCCCAGGACATGCACGACTCCCTGGGCCACGAACTGAGCCTCATCGCCCTGCGCGCGGGCGCCCTCCAGGTCGCCGCCGACCTGCCCGGACACCATCGCGCGGCAGCGGCCGACCTGCGCGCGGCGGCCTCCGACGCGACCGATCGCCTGCACCGCATCATCGGCGTCCTGCGCGAGGACGACGAACCCTTGCCGCTGGCCCCCGCGGGCGAGAGCCTGGAGCAACTCCTCGCACGGGCCGCCGACTCCGGGCTCGACGTGTCCTGGGAGACACACGGACCCGAGCCGCTCTCCACCGCAGAGGCCGATGCGGTCGGTGAGCGGATCCTGTACCGCGTGGTGCGCGAGGCCCTCACCAACGCGGCACGGCACGCACCCGGCGCCCCGGTCCGGGTGGCGGCGGTCCGGGAGACGGCCGGTACCACCGTCACCATCACCAACGGGCGGCCCACCCGCGAGAGTTCCCCGTCCTCGGGCGGATCCGGACTGCTGGGTCTGCGCGCCGCGGTCACCGAGGCGGGCGGCACCTTCTCGGCCCGGCCGCACGGCGACGGCTTCCAGGTCCGCGCCCAACTCCCCGCGGGCCAGACAGCCGCCCCCACCGAGGCGGCCCCCGCGCCGACCCGGCCCGCCTCCCGCGCCCCCTTCGTGCGCGCCCGCCGCCGCGTCGCCCTCGGCCTCGGCGTGGCGGCCGTCGTCGGGGCCGTCCTGACCGGCGGGGCCTTCGCCTGGTACGCGTACACCGAGACCCACTCGGTCCTGCCGCCCGCCTCCTACGCCGGCCTGCGCCTCGGCACCCCGCAGGACGAGGTCGCCCGGCTGCTGCCCGACCGCGCGGTCGCCGACCCGCCCGCCGACCGGGCCCCGGACGCGCCGCCCGGCGCCGAGTGCCGCTACTACCGCGCGAGCGGCGAACTCCTCACCTCCGTCGACCACTTCAGACTGTGCTTCGCGGACGGCCGGCTGATCGCCAAGGACGTCGTACCGCGGGTGGACGGCGGTGAACAGGAGCCCGCCGGGCCTGTGGAGGACGCGGAAAGGAAAGAGGAGTGGGGGAGTTGATCCGGATCCTGCTGGCCGACGACGAGGCGATGGTGCGCGCGGGGGTGCGGGCCATCCTCGCCAGCGACGCCGGCATCGAGGTGGTCGCCGAGGCGGGCGACGGCCACGAGGCGGTCGAACTGGCCCGGGCCCACCGCCCGGACGTGGCCCTGCTCGACATCCGTATGCCCCGCCTGGACGGCCTGGCCGCCGCGGAGGAGATCGTACGGACCCTGCCCGGCACGGCCGTCGCCATGCTGACCACCTTCTCCGAACGGGCCTATGTGGCCCGCGCCCTCGGCGGCGGAGCGACCGGCTTCCTGCTCAAGTCCGGTGACCCGTACGAGCTGATCGCGGGCGTACGGGCGGTCGCGGCCGGGGCCGCCTTCCTGTCGCCGAAGGTGGCCCGGGACCTCCTCGACGGCCTCGGCGCGGGCGCGCCCGACGGCGGCCGGCTCGGCCGCGAGGCCGCCGCACGCGCACGCGTGGCGGTGCTGTCCCCGCGCGAACGCGAGGTCCTCGGCCTCGTCGGCCAGGGCCTGTCCAACCCGGAGATCGCCGCCCGGCTGCACCTCGTCGAGGGCACGGTGAAGGCGTACGTCAGCGCGGTCCTGGAACGGCTCGGCGTCCGCAACCGGGTGCAGGCGGCGATCGTGGCGTACGAGGCGGGCCTGGCGGGAGAGCAGTGACCCGGGCGGCTCCACGCCCCTAGGGGCGACCCGCGAACCAGGTCGCCGTCGGCCGGGAGGAGCCCCGCATCGCCTCCGTCAGCCGGGCCGCCGGGCGCGTCCCCAGACGGATCGCCACAACGGCGACCAGGGCGCCGAGCAGCAGTCCGGCGGCGACGTCGTGCGGATAGTGGACGCCGACGAACACGCGCGAGAACGCCATCAGCAGGGCGAGCGGTGCCGTCACGGCGAGCAGGACGCGCCGGGTGAGGGCCAGGGCGACGGCCGCGGCACCCGCGATCGTGGCGTGGTTGCTGGGGAACGACCAGTCGCCGGTCGGCGGACAGGCCACGAGCGGGCTCACCGCGCCGGCGACCGCACGGCACGGACGCTCCTCACCTACGGCCGACTTGAGCACCTCACTGCACACATACGCCAGAGCCGTGGCCACAGGTGCAAGGACCGCGATAGCGAAGGCGCGGGAGGTGTCCCGGCGGGCCCGCCACCACGCGACGGCGAACAGCACACCGAAGAGCAGCAGTCCCGCCTCCGTCCATGCCTCGGCCAGGTGCTGTACCCACGGAGGAGTGTCATGCGCCAGCTCGGTGATGTCCCGGTACAGCTCGGTGTCGTCGGAGTCCATGGTCACAGACGGTAGGCGACAGGCCGGTACGGTCACACCGAGCGATCGTCGGGTCGCTCGCCCGACGATCGTCAGGGGTGGGCGCACGCCGTCCCGGGATGATGATCCGGAAAAGTTGACGTTCTCAGCGGCGGGTGGGGCGGGCGACGGCGCCGATCTCTCGTACAGTTTGCGCCGTGGGATCTCTGCGCAATCCGGTCGGGCCGCTTCCCTCCTCCATCTACTGGCGACGGAGGGTCGTCATGGTGTCCATGGTCGCCCTGTTGGCGCTCCTGATCACCTGGATCGTCACCTCGGGCAGCGGCGGAAAGAACACCGCCGACGGCACCAACGGCAAGAATCCCGCGCCTTCCGCCTCCACCATCACCCCAGGCCCCGAGGGCTCCGGTCCGGCGATCAGCCAAGCCCCGGGCGGACGCGACGAGTCGGGCGTCGGCAACTCCAACGGAACGGGTTCCGAGGACGGTTCGGGTACGGGGCAGGGCTCCGACGCGGGCTCCGGGGACGGTTCCGGATCGGCGGACTCGGCCGACGGGGGCGGTACCGGCGCGGACGGGTCCGGGTCGGCCGGTGGCGCCGTCGACAGCGGCGGTGGTGCGGTCAGCACCCTGCCCGCCGGCTCCTCGCTGCCCAACTGCACCGCGAACGCCGTGACGTTGAGCCTGCGCAGCGTGCACAACGCCTACTCGCCCGACCAGACGCCCGCCTTCCAGATCACCGCGAAGAACTCCTCCGGCAGCGACTGCAAGGTCGATCTCGGGCCGAAGAGCGCGGTATTGACGATCACTCACGCCACCGCCGACGACACGTACTGGTCGTCGGCCGACTGCCCGAAGGACGCCGGCAGCCGGGTCTACCGGGTGCCCGCGGGCAGCAGCATCACCTACACCGTGCGCTGGGACCGCAAGCCGAGCGCCCCCGAGTGCGGGACGCCCCCGCCGGGGTCGGCCGGAGCGGGCACGTACCTGGTCGAGGCCCGGTCCTCCGGGTTTGCCAAGGCACAGACGTCGTTCGTGCTGAAGGCCGACTGAAGGTTGACTGAGGCTTTCACGGCCGTCGCTCGGGGTGGTGCTGTGGCCGGCCGGGCGCGGGTGCGTTGCGGTTTCTCGCGCCCGCGCGGCGGAGCCGCATACCGATACAGCCCCGCGCCCCCCGGGTCGCCCTGCTAGACGTACCGCTCCAGGATCGACGACTCCGCCAGCCGCGACAGACCCTCGCGGACGCTGCGCGCGCGGGCCTCGCCGACGCCGTCCACCGTCTGCAGGTCGTCCACGCTCGCGGCGAGCAGCTTCTGCAGGCCGCCGAAGTGCTCGACGAGGCGGTCGATGATGGCGCCGGGCAGCCGCGGCACCTTCGCCAGCAGGCGGAAGCCGCGCGGCGACACGGCCGAGTCGAGCGTCTCGGGCGAGCCGGTGTAGCCCATGGCCCGGGCGACCGTGGACAGTTCGAGCAGCTCGGCATGGGTCAGCGCGTCGAGCTCGGCCAGGGCCTCCTCGACCGTGCGGGAGCGCTTGGCGGTGGGCTCGGGGACGTAGTCCCGGACGACCAGCTCGCGCTCCGGCTCCACGCCCGCGATCAGCTCGTCCAACTGGAGGGCCAGGAGTCTGCCGTCGGTGCCCAGTTCGACCACGTACTCGGCGATCTCGGTGGCGATACGGCGGACCATCTCCAGCCGCTGCGCCACGGCGGAGACGTCGCGGACCGTCACCAGGTCCTCGATCTCCAGCGCCGACAGGGTGCCCGCGACCTCGTCCAGGCGCAGCTTGTAGCGCTCCAGCGTGGCCAGGGCCTGGTTGGCGCGGGACAGGATCGCCGCCGAGTCCTCCAGGACGCGGCGCTGGCCGTCGACGTACAGCGCGACCAGCCGCATCGACTGCGACACCGAGACGACCGGGAAGCCGACCTGCTTGGAGACGCGGTCCGCCGTACGGTGCCGGGTGCCGGTCTCCTCGGTGGGGATGGTCGCGTCGGGCACGAACTGCACGCCCGCCCGGAGGATCTTCGACAGGTCCGAGGAGAGCACGATGCCGCCGTCGAGCTTGCACAGCTCGCGCAGCCGGGTCGCGGTGAACTCCACGTCCAGCACGAAACCGCCGGTGCACATGGACTCGACCGTCTTGTCCCAGCCGAGCACGATCAGGCCGCCGGTGTTGCCGCGAAGCACCCGTTCCAGGCCGTCACGCAGGGCGGTGCCAGGTGCCACGGCGCTGAGGGAGGCGCGCATCAGGCCATCGGAACCGGCACTCCCACCGGACTTTCCGGGAGCTGCTGCCCGGTCGTTGGCTGCCACTGCACTCCTCCGGTCGCAGGTTCTGGGGCGCTCCCGTATCGCGCACTCTGTTCGTACGGACGGGCGAGACCAGGGCAAAGTCTACCGGCGGTCCTCCGCCTCCCGGGGGGCCTCTCGCCGACGGGAGCGCGGCAGGACCCTGAGGGCGTCCCCTATGTCCGCGACTTCCAGCACCTTCATACCGGCCGGGACCTTGCCAGGGTCGCCCGGCACCAGCGCGTGAGTGAAGCCGAGCCGGTGGGCCTCGGCGAGCCTGCGCTGGACGCCGGTGACGCGTCTCACCTCGCCCGCGAGGCCGACCTCGCCGATCGCGACGAGGTTCTTGGGCAGCGGGGTGTCGCTCGCGGCGGAGGCCAGGGCGAGGGCGATGGCGAGGTCGGCGGCGGGCTCCGAGAGCTTCACCCCGCCGACCGTCGCGGAGTAGATGTCCCGTTTGCCCAGTGCGCTGATTCTTCCCCTTTGTTCCAGTACCGCCAGCATCATCGACACCCGCGAGGTCTCCAGGCCGGAGGTGGTGCGGCGGGGCGAGGGGATCTGGGAGTCCACCGTGAGCGCCTGCACCTCGGCGACCAGGGGGCGGCGGCCCTCCAGGGTGACGGTCAGGCAGGTGCCGGGAACCGGCTCCGCGCGGCGGGTCAGGAACAGGCCGCTGGGGTCGGCGAGTCCGGTGATGCCCTCGTCGTGCAGCTCGAAGCAGCCGACCTCGTCGGTGGCCCCGTAGCGGTTCTTCACACCGCGCACCAGCCGCAGACGCGCGTGCCGGTCGCCCTCGAAGTGCAGGACGACGTCCACCAGGTGCTCCAGCAGGCGGGGCCCCGCGATCGCGCCGTCCTTGGTGACATGGCCCACCAGGAGCGTGGACATGCCGCGCTCCTTGGACGCGCGGATCAGGGCGCCGGCCACCTCGCGGACCTGCGCCATGCCGCCGGGGGCCCCGTCGATCTCCGGGGACGCGACGGTCTGCACCGAGTCGAGGATCAGCAGGGACGGCTTGACGGCGTCGAGGTGGCCGAGGACGGCCGAGAGGTCCGTCTCGGCGGCGAGGTAGAGGTGGTCGTCGAGCGCGCCGATGCGGTCCGCCCGCAGGCGGACCTGGCTGGCGGACTCCTCGCCCGTGACGTACAGGGTGGGGTGCTCCTCGCCGGCCGACTTCGCCGCCACGTCGAGGAGGAGGGTGGACTTGCCCACGCCCGGTTCGCCCGCGAGCAGGACGACCGCGCCGGGGACGAGGCCGCCGCCGAGGACGCGGTCCAGCTCGGGGACGCCGGTGGGGCGCGCGGTGGCCTGCCGGCCGTCGACCTGGCCGATGGGCAGGGCGGAGGTGGTGACCCGGCCGGGCGTCGTCGTGCGGACCGCGGGCGTGCCGTACTCCTCGATCGTGCCCCAGGCCTGGCACTCGGGGCAGCGGCCGAGCCACTTCGCCGTCTGCCAGCCGCATTCCGTGCAGCGGTAGGACGGACGGTCCTTGGTGGTCTTCGTACGGGCAGCCATGGGGAAACCGTAGCCGGAGGGTCTGACAACGGGTGCCTGCGTCGGGCTGCGCCTGATCGCCGTTCGTCTGCTCGCCGTGCGCGACTGGCGGCCGTCGTCGGCCGGTTGCGCAGTTCCCCGCGCCCCTTTCAGGCACATCCACCCGCGGCCCCCTCATCAAGAACCGGCCAGTTCGATCTAGATCGCGCCACCGACACCGGGGTTACTGTCCCCTTATGAGGGATCGTTTCACCCGTACGGAGTAAATGTGCTCAAGGGGCCGGAATGGCCCGCCCTCCGCCGCCTACGGTCGCACGGGTGATGAGCAGCAGCCCGGAGACCTCGACCCGCACCACCGGCGCACACCGGGCGCACCGGGAGGTGCGTGACCGCGGTGCGGCGCGTACGTTGGCGCAGCGGACGCCCGCGCGCTACGAGCCGTACCTGGACGGGCTGTTCACCTACTGCCTGTCCGTACTGTGCGACCACGACGACGCGACGGCCGCCCTGGGCGACGTCCTCGCCGTGGCCGAGCGGCGCGGCACCCGCGCCCCCGAGGCGGCCGACGACCGCAGGGCCTGGCTGTACGCGCTGGCCCGCTGGGCGTGTCTGCGCAAGATGGCCGAGGCCAAGCAGAAACGTCAGGCCACCCACGCCGCGGGACGGCACGGCCCCCGGCCGCGGCCCGTACCGCCAGGGACTCCTGCCGTGTCGGAGGAGGTCCAGGAGCAGCGGCGGCGCGAGCTGGCGCAGCTGGCCTGGCCGGAGGCGGCGGGCACCACGCCGGAGCAGCGGGAAGCGCTGGAACTGGCCGTGCGGCACCACCTGGCGGCGCACGAGGTGGCCGCGGTGCTCGGCATGGACCTCGCCGCCGCGCGGGAGCTCCTCGCGGCCGCCGCCTGCGAGGTGGAGCGCACGCGCGCGGTGCTGGCCGTCGTCGAGACAGGGGCCTGCCCGAGCGTGGCCCGGCTCATCGGTGATCACCAGCTCGTGCTGAGCAGCGCCCTGCGGCGGGAGCTGGTCCGCCATGTCGACGACTGCCCGCGCTGCCGCAGGGCGGCCGAGCGGGCCGTACCCGGTCGCTGGCCGGGAGCGAGCGTCACCCCCGAGGAACTGCCCGTCCTTCAGGCACCGCGCGCGGTGCTGCACATGGCCATGACGCACCAACCGCGCGCGCGGGGCGCGGCCGTCCCGCGCTTCGACCGGCGCGGCTTCCCGATGGACCCCAAGGACCGTGCCGCCCGGCGCGACCGGCTCCGCGCGCGTGCCGTGACGACGACCGTGGTCGCGACGGTGGTGGCCGCCCCGGTGATCGCCCTGTGGTCGGCCTACCGGGGCGAGCCGCTCGGCGCCGAGGCGGAGGGCGGCCCGGGCGCCGCCAGCAGCCGCGCGGACGAGGCCGGAGGTCTCGACGGGGTGGCCGCGGGCGGCGGCTACGAGAACGCCGGCAACGCCCGCACCCGGCCCGGAGCGGCCTTCGGCGACGGCGCCCGGTCCGACGTCTCCGTCGAGGTCGTCAGCGTCGCCGGCGCCGGGAAGAAGGGCACCGGCCAACTGGAGGTCACGGCAGGCAGCAGCGGCGACACCACGCTGATCACGCTCACCGCGTCCGGGGACGCCCCCGTGCGCTGGTCGGCCTCCACCGGCGTCGACTGGCTGTATCTCAGCCAGTCCTCGGGAACCCTCCGGCCCGGCCGGACGTTGACGATCAAGGTGTACGTCGACCATCTGCGCGAGCCCTCCGGCCACTGGCACGCGCGCGTGGCGGTGTCACCCGCCGGGGCCGTCGTCACCATCGAGGGCTACGGCACCGCACCCACCCCGTTCGACCCCGAGCCGCAGCCCACCGCTCCCCCCGAGCCCACCCCCACGCTGCCCACGCCGACCCCGACGACCTCCGCCCCCAGCGACCCGCCGACGCCGAGCGAGCCACCGCCGTCGTCACCCGACCCCGAGCCGACCCCGACCAGCCCCGAGCCCACCGACCCCGGCTCGACGCCGCCGCCCAGCGACAGCGGCGACCCGAGCCCTTCGACGTCGTAGGACGTACGACGGTCCGGACGGTCAGCCGGTCACGGACGGCCGGTCGACCGGGTCCGCCGGATGCGGAGCCACCAGCGGCAGCTGGGACGCCAGCCGCTGCTCGCACAGCTCGACCAGCCGGTCGTAGCCGGCCTTGCCCATCAGCTCGGTCAGCTCCGCCCGGTAGGAGACGTACACCGGGTCGCCCGCGCCGTGCGCCGAGGTCGCCGAGGTGCACCACCAGTGCAGGTCGTGGCCGCCCGGACCCCAGCCGCGTCGGTCGTACTCACCGATGGAGACCTGGAGGACACGCGTGTCGTCGGGCCGGTCGATCCAGTCGAACGTGCGCCGCACCGGCAGCTGCCAGCAGACGTCCGGCTTGGTCTCCAGCGGCTCGCGGCCCTCCTTCAGGGCCAGGATGTGCAGCGAGCAGCCCGCGCCGCCCTCGAAGCCCGGCCGGTTCTGGAAGATGCAGGAGCCCTGGAAGGGGCGGGTCTGGCGGGAGCCCTCGTCGTCCTCGGAGACCCAGCCGTGCTCCGTGCCCTCGTCGTGGTGCTGCCAGATGTCCGGCGTGAGGCGCGCCACATGCTCGGCGACCCGCTTCTCGTCGTCCTCGTCGGAGAAGTGGGCGCCCAGCGAGCAGCACCCGTCCGCCGCGCGGCCCGCCTGGATGCCCTGGCAGCCGCTTCCGAAGATGCAGTTCCAGCGGGAGGTCAGCCATGTCAGATCGCAGCGGAAGACCTGCTCCTCGTCCGCCGGATCCGGGAACTCCACCCATGCGCGCGCGAAGTCGAGGCCTTTCTCGTCCGCCTTCAGGGCCTTGCTCGACAGCCCCTTGGTCGATTTGGCCTTCTTGTCGTCCTTCGCCTTTTTCGTCTTTGGCACGCGTCCAGGGTAAGTCGCCCGGCAACCCCGCCGGGACCGGTCCGGCGAGGTCCGAGGGGAGGGAACACCGCCGCGCGGGCAGTAGCGTTCCGTACATGAGACTCGGTGTCCTCGACGTGGGAAGCAACACGGTGCATCTGCTGGTGGTGGATGCCCACCCCGGCGCGCGCCCCCTGCCCGCGCACTCGCACAAGGTGGAGCTGCGCCTGGCCCAACTCCTGGACGAGGCCGGAGCCATCGGCCCCGAGGGGGTCGACAAACTGATCGCCGTCATCCATGACGCCCTCCAGGCCGCCGAGGACAAGGGCGTCGAGGAACTGCTGCCGTTCGCCACCTCCGCGGTGCGTGAGGCCAGCAACGCCGACGACGTCCTCGCGCGCGTGAAGGCCGAGACCGGCGTCGAGCTCCAGGTCCTCACCGGCGCCGAGGAGGCCCGTCTCACCTTCCTCGCGGCCCGCCGCTGGTTCGGCTGGTCCGCCGGAAAGCTGCTGGTCCTGGACATCGGCGGCGGCTCCCTGGAGATCGCCTACGGCATCGACGAGGAACCCGACGCCGCCGTCTCCCTGCCCTTGGGCGCGGGCCGCCTCACCGCCGGCTGGCTCCCCGGCGACCCGCCGGACCCCGACGACGTCAGGGCCCTGCGCCGCCATGTCCGCGCCCAGATCGCCCGCACTGTGGGGGAATTCACCCGCTTCGGCGCCCCCGACCACGTCGTCGCCACCTCCAAGACCTTCAAGCAGCTCGCCCGCATGGGCGGCGCCGCCCGCTCCGCCGACGGCCTGTACGTCCAGCGCGACCTCAAGCGCGAGTCCCTGGAGGCCTGGGTGCCGAGGCTGGCCGGCATGACCGCGGCCGAGCGCGCCGAGCTCCCCGGAGTCTCGGAGGGCCGCGCCAACCAGCTCCTGGCGGGCGCCCTGGTGGCCGAGGGCGCGATGGACCTCTTCGGCGTGGAACGCCTGGAGATCTGCCCCTGGGCCCTGCGCGAGGGTGTGATTTTGCGCAAACTGGACCACATGCCGACCTAGGAGAAGCGCCCCCGAAGGGGCGCGGCGAACTGCGCGAACGGCCACATACGGCCCGCACCCGCACGTGACCGGAACCCCCAACGGCGAGTAGGCGACCACGTACCCTGTAGCTCGTGGCAAACCCAGTCGTGCGCATCCCGGACGCGAAGGTCGCCCTCTCGACGGCCTCCGTCTACCCGGAGTCCACGGCGACGGCCTTCGAGATCGCCGCACGCCTCGGCTACGACGGCGTCGAGGTCATGGTCTGGAACGACCCGGTCAGCCAGGACATCGAAGCCCTGCGCAGGCTCAGCGACCACCACGGCGTCCCGATCCTCGCCGTGCACGCCCCCTGTCTGCTCATCACCCAGCGCGTGTGGTCCACCGACCCCTGGACCAAGCTCCAGCGGGCCCGCACGGCGGCGGAGAAGCTCGGCGCGAGCACCGTCGTCGTGCACCCGCCCTTCCGCTGGCAGCGCTCGTACGCCCGTGACTTCGTCACCGGGATCTGGCGGATGGCGGACGAGACGGACATACGCTTCGCGGTCGAGAACATGTACCCCTGGCGCTACCGCGACCGCGAGATGCTCGCGTACGCCCCCGACTGGGACGTCACCAAGGACGACTACCGGCACTTCACGATCGACCTCAGCCACACCGCGACCGCCCGCACGGACGCGCTGCAGATGATCGACCGCATGGGCGACCGGCTCGGCCACGTCCACCTCGCCGACGGCCGCGGCTCCGCCAAGGACGAGCACCTCGTGCCCGGCCGCGGCACCCAGCCCTGCGCCGAGGTGCTGGAGCGGCTCGCGGCCACCCGCTTCGACGGCCATGTCGTCATCGAGGTCAACACCCGCCGCGCGATGTCCAGCGCGGAGCGCGAGGCCGACCTCGCCGAGGCGCTGGCCTTCACCCGGCTGCACCTGGCGTCCTCGACGAAGGTGCCGAGACGATGACCGAGGCGGCCTCCCGGCGGCGCGGCCGGCCCCCGCGCACCGAGTCCGCGGACACCCGCGACCGCATCCTGAACGCGGCCCGCGAGGAGTTCTCGGAACGCGGCTACGACAAGACGTCCGTACGCGGCATCGCCAAGGCCGCCGGAGTCGACTCGGCGCTGGTCCACCACTACTTCGGCACCAAGGAGCAGGTGTTCGAGTCGGCGATCGAGGTCGCCTTCGCGCCCGCCCTGAATGCCCCCGAGGCGCTCGCCGACGGCCCCCTGGACGGCGTAGGAGAGCGGCTCACCCGGTTCGTCTTCGGCATCTGGGAGAACCCCGGCACCCGTACGCCGCTGCTCGCGATCGTGCGGTCCGCCGTCAACAACGACACCGCGGCCGCTGTCTTCCGCCGCCTGGTCGCCTCCCAGCTGCTGCGCCGTATCGCCGCCCAGCTGGACCTGCCGGACGCCGAGCTGCGGGCCGAGCTGGCGGCGGCGCAGCTGGTGGGGACGGCGATGCTGCGGTACGTGATCAAGGTGGAGCCGCTGGCCTCGGCGGACCCCGAGCAGATCATCCGGCGGCTGGCGCCGGTGGTGCAGGGACACCTGACCGGCCCCTGAGCCCGCGCGCACTGAGATCCCTGTCCCGTATTCCGGACACTTCGTCCCGACACCTGGATGACCGGCGTACGCTCGGTATCAGCCCTATCTGTCTGAAGGAGCGAGCGACGATGCCCGAGCTGAGGTCCCGCACAGTCACCCACGGCCGCAACATGGCGGGCGCCCGCGCCCTACTGCGTGCCGCCGGTGTACCCGGCGCGGACATCGGCCGGAAGCCGATCATCGCGGTGGCGAACTCCTTCACCGAGTTCGTGCCGGGCCACACCCACCTCCAGCCGGTCGGCCGGATCGTCAGCAAGGCGATCGAGGAGGCGGGCGGTATCCCCCGCGAGTTCAACACGATCGCCGTCGACGACGGCATCGCGATGGGTCACGGCGGCATGCTCTACTCCCTGCCCTCCCGCGACCTGATCGCGGACAGCGTGGAGTACATGGTCGAGGCGCACTGCGCCGACGCCCTGGTCTGCATCTCCAACTGCGACAAGATCACCCCGGGCATGCTGATGGCGGCGCTCCGCCTGAACATCCCGACGGTCTTCGTCTCCGGCGGCCCCATGGAGGCCGGCCGCGCCACGCTGGTCGACGGCACGGTCCGCACCCTCGACCTGGTCGACGCGATCTCCGACGCCGTGAACGACAAGATCTCGGACGAGGACATCCTCCGCATCGAGGAGAACGCCTGTCCGACCTGCGGTTCCTGTTCCGGCATGTTCACCGCCAACTCGATGAACTGCCTGACCGAGGCCATCGGCCTGTCCCTGCCCGGCAACGGCTCGGTGCTGGCCACCCACACCGCCCGCAAGCGGCTCTACGTCGACGCCGCCCGCACGGTCATGGACCTGGTCCACCGCTACTACGAGCAGGACGACGAGTCGGCCCTCCCGCTGAACATCGCCACCTTCGCGGCCTTCGAGAACGCCATGGCGCTCGACATCGCGATGGGCGGCTCCACGAACACGATCCTCCACCTGCTGGCCGCCGCCCAGGAAGCGGGCGTCCCCTTCGGCCTGGAGGAGATCGACGCGGTGTCCCGCCGGGTGCCCTGCCTGGCGAAGGTCGCCCCGAACGTCGCCAAGGACCGTACGTACTACATGGAGGACGTCCACCGCGCCGGCGGCATCCCCGCCCTGCTGGGCGAGCTGCACCGAGGCGGTCTGCTCAACGAGGACGTCCACTCCGTGCACAGCCCCTCCCTGGCCGACTGGCTCAAGAGGTGGGACGTCCGCGGCGGCTCCCCGTCCCCCGAGGCGGAGGAACTGTGGCACGCGGCCCCCGGCTGTGTGCGCTCCGCCGAGGCCTTCTCCCAGTCCGAGCGCTGGGAGGCCCTCGACACGGACGCCGAGAACGGCTGCATCCGCTCCGTCGAGCACGCCTACTCCAAGGACGGCGGCCTCGCGGTCCTCAAGGGCAACCTGGCCGTCGACGGCTGTGTCGTGAAGACGGCCGGTGTCGACGAGTCCATCTGGACCTTCGAGGGCCCCGCGGTCGTCTGCGAGTCCCAGGAGGAAGCGGTCGAGAAGATCCTCAACAAGCAGGTGACCGACGGAGACGTCGTCGTCATCCGCTACGAGGGCCCCAAGGGCGGCCCCGGCATGCAGGAGATGCTCTACCCGACCTCCTTCCTCAAGGGCCGCGGCCTCGGCAAGACCTGCGCCCTGATCACCGACGGCCGCTTCTCCGGCGGCACCTCGGGCCTCTCCATCGGCCACGCCTCCCCCGAGGCGGCCTCCGGCGGCACCATCGCCCTGGTCGAGGACGGCGACCGCATCCGCATCGACATCCCCAACCGCACCATCGAGCTCCTGGTCGACGACGCCGAGCTGGCCCGCCGCGAGCAGGCCCTGGGCGGCAACTACGCCCCCAAGTCCCGCGTCCGCAAGGTCTCCGCGGCCCTGCGCGCCTACGCCGCCATGGCCACCAGCGCCGACAAGGGCGCGGTCCGCGACGTGTCCAAGCTGGGCTGACACCTCTTGGCGCCCCTGGGGCCGCCCTTCCCTGCCGGGGAGGGCGGCCCCTTCGCATGTCAGCGCCAGGCGGCGGGGTCCTTCGCGGGCACGGAGAAGACGGTGCCGTCGGGGGCGGAGGCGTAGACACGGCCGTCGCGGACGAGGGGCTCGGGCAGCGAGGACGGCACGCCGTCCGAGGCCGCACCCGGGCGGGGAAGTGTCTGTCCCAGCGGCCTGCCGGTACGCGCGTCCACCGCGAGAAGACGTCCGTCGGGCGTGGTGAAGTACACGTGGCCACCGTCGGCGACCGGAGCGGAGCCACGGCTCACGGACGTCTCGACGGCCCACATCCGCTTCCGCGCCTCCAGGTCCACGGCCTCCAGCGACCCGCCCGCGGCGAGGATGTACACGACACCCGTCCCCACGCCCGCCCGGGCGACCATCCGCGGCACGGGCAGCTCCACGCGCCGCACCGCCCCGTCTTCGGGGGTGTAGCGCACCACGGCCGTCGTATCCCCGGAGAGCCGGTCCTCGGCGAGAAAGTAGAGCGATCCGCCGTACGAGCCGACCGGCTTCAGCGAGCCCTCCAGCCGCGCCTCCCACCGCACGGACCCGGTCCTCGGGACCACAGCGGCGACCGTGCTGTACCCGTCGTCCCCCACACGGGTCGAGTACGCCAGGGGATCACCGGCGAACGACGCGAAGGACGGGAAATCCTGGCCCCGGATGCGGTGACTCCACACGGGCTCACCCGAGGCGCCGTCCACCCCCGTGACCGTTCCGTCGGGTCCGGTGAACAGCAGCGTGTCCCCGGCAAGATGCATGCCGTCGTGCGCCGGCATGGCGCGGTCCCAACGAGCCCTGCCCGATGCCGGGTCGAGCCCTTCCAGGCGACGGCTCTCCTCCACGAGAGGCTGGACGAGCCCACCGGACAGCACCGGCGGGCTGTCGCGCCGGGACTTCGCGGTCGAGTGACTCCACAGCAGGGCGCCGTCGGACGGATCCAGCGCGAACACCGCACCCTGCCGGCCGCAGAACAACGCGCCGTCGCCGTACGAACACTGCGGCGCGACGGACCCTCCCGCCACTGCCGCGGTCTCCCAGGCGTGGATCTCGGCCGACGTACTGTGCGTGCGCCCGGCGTCCTGCGGCCGGCGGTCCTCGTGCGCCTGCCGGAGAACCACGACGACGCCGGTCGCCACGATCCCCAGCGCGACCGCGCCGACGGCCGCCCTCCTGACCCAGCGCCGGCCGTCCGTCCGCTTCGCGGGAGCGGTGGCCGACGGCGGCAGGGACACCCCGCCGGTCCGCTGCGTCGGGATGAACGCCTGTGTGTCGTACGACGCGGCCAGCGACCGCAGATCACGCATGAGTTCGTCCGGCGTGGGCCGCTCCTCGGGCTCCTTCGCCAGACACCGCGCCACGAGCGGCGCGAGACTCTCCGGCACATCCGTCAGATCGGGCTCGTCATGGACGACCTGGTAGGCGACCACATACGGACTGTCGGAGTCGAACGGCCCCCGCCCTGTCGCCGCGTGCACCATGACCGACCCGAGCGCGAAGATGTCCGCGGCCGGACCGACCTCCCGCGGCCGCCGGAACTGCTCCGGGGCCATGAAAGGAGGCGTGCCGATCAACTTCCCGGTCTCGGTCCGCAGTTCACTGTCCTTCGGCCGGGAGATCCCGAAGTCGATGACTTTCGGCCCGTCTTCCGCGAGCAGCACATTGCTCGGCTTCAGATCCCGGTGCACGACACCCACCCGATGGATGTCCCGCAGCGCCTCCGCCAGCCCCGCCATGAGCCGGCGCAACTGCTCGGCACTCATGGGACCGTTCCGCTTCACCTCGTCGGAGAGCGTAGGGCCGGGGATGAACAGCGTGGCCATCCAAGGCCGTTCCGCCTCTGGATCCGCGTCGACCACGGGTGCGGTGAACGCCCCGCTCACCCGCCGCGCCGCAGCCACCTCCTGCCGGAACCGCCCCCTGAACTCCGGATCCCTGGCGAACTCGGCATGCACCACCTTCACCGCGAGCGTCATCCCCGAGGTGCTGCGCGCCCGATGCACGACCCCCATGCCTCCGGAGCCGAGACATGACTCCAACAGGTAGTGACCGGCGTACTCGGGAAGTTCCGCTTCCGCCCCTATCCCGATGTTGCTCTGCGGCGCCATGGACCACCCCCGTGCTCTTCGTCCGCGCGCGCGACGCACGGAGCCTAGTCGATGACTCGTACGAGGCCGAGGCGGCTTGCTAGCCTCCGTGTACGAGTTGTGCACGTCTGTTTCAAGACGTGATCCACAAGGCCCTGATACAGGGTTTCACGGGGGAGGTCTGCCATGGCAGTCGAACATGCGGCGGAAACCGCAGACGGCGACGAGGAACTGTCCGCCACCGCGTCCGGCATGCTGCGCTACTACTCGATCGCTCCGGGCGTCCGGCTCAACGTCCGCAGCGGCCCCGGCACCGGCTACCGCATCGTGCGGGTCCTCCCCGAGGGCTCCAAGGTGGCGATCTTCTGCCAGATGCCGGGCACGACGGTGACGGGTCCGTACGGCACGTCGAACCTCTGGGACAACATCGACGACGGCGAGTTCGTCTCCGACGCGTACGTCAACACGGGCAGCGACGGCTACGTGGCCTCCCGCTGCGCCTGAGCCCGCAGGCCCCTGAGGCGGAAACCGGAGCCCGCCGCACCCCAGCCGCATAATCGACCCGTGAGCGACAAGCAGAACGGCAACGGCAGCGGCACCCGGGACCAGGCGGCGGGCTCCCGGCCGCAGGCCCCCGCCCCCGAACCCCTCCGGTACTTCGGCACGACCTGGGTGGAGCACGACAACGGCTACACCCTCCGCCGCATCGCCGCCTCCGCCGGCTCGCTCGCCCTCGCCGCCGGCTCCTGCCTGGTCCTGCGGTTCGCCTACGAGGGCCTGCAGATCGCGGACATCGGCACGTTCGTCACCCTCCTGGTCACCCTGATGTTCGCCGCGTGCAGCGCGCTCGCCTTCGGCCACACCTGGGACAGCTTCCGCAAGCGCCCCGACCCCGACCGCCAGGCCTCCCTGCGCGGCCTGCTCACCATCGGCTTCGTCGGCTCGCTGCTCGCCTACTTCGTCCGCTCGCTCACCGAGGCCCCCGGCGAGAAACTGCACCGCCGGGAGTACGAGACGGCCCTGCAGGAACACCAGAAGCGTTCGGCCCGCCGGACCGGCAACCCGTCGAGGAAGCGCCGCCGCTCCTGACCCCGGAAAATCCCCCGCACACCACCCCGACCGTGGGCACGATGACCTCATGACGGCTCCCACACACAGCGCCCGAGCCCACTCCTTCAACGCGGCCGCGGCCCAGTACGCCGCCAACCGGCCCTCCTACCCGCCCGCCCTCCTCGACGCGATCGAGGACCTCGCCGGCCGCCCCCTGCACGGCGCCCGCGTCGCGGACATCGGCGCCGGTACGGGCATAGCCACCGCCCTGCTGCGCGCCCGCGGCGCCGAGGTGATCGCCGTGGAACCCGGCTCCGGCATGGCGGCCGAGTTCCGCCGCGCGCACCCCGACGTACCCCTCGTCCGAGGCGACGGCAACCACCTCCCCCTCGCCTCCGCCTCCGTCGACCTCCTCACCTACGCCCAGTCCTGGCACTGGACCGACCCCGCCCGCTCCGTCCCGGAGGCCCTGCGCGTGCTGCGCCCCGGCGGCGCGCTCGCGCTGTGGTGGAACATGGGTGCCGCGGACGTGCCCTGGATCGCCGAGGCGGGTGCCCGCCAGGCAGCGCACTTCGGCATCGACATCGAGGCCTACAAGAAGCGCGACACGCACCCCGAAGTCGCCGACCCCGAAGGCCGCCTCGGCCTCACCCCCCGCACCCTGCGCTGGAGCCGGCGCATCCCCGTCGACACCCACCTGGCCAACCTCGGCAGCCACTCGATGTTCCTCACCGACACCGAGAAACGCCGCACCGCTTTCCTCACCGCCGAGCGCGAGCACCTGCTGAAGGCCTTCCCCGACGGAATCGTCGAGGAGACCTACGACGTCGACCTGCTCGTCGCCCGCACCAACAGCTGACCCCACGGCCCGCTCCAGCCACACCTCCCGGCCGAGCGGCAACGCGTCCGTCCGCTCGAAGGCACACGCCCCTCGACGCGAGCGCCGAGCCGGGAGAGGGCAGGAGGGCAGGAGGGCAGGAGGGCAGGAGGGTACGGCGGCGGACCCACCACAGGGCACGACATCCGGCCGACCACTGAGCCCGCCGCGCCATGAAGCGGAGCTGAGCTGAGCCCTGCGCCCGCACAGCGATCCCTCCACCCACCGGTGACCGCGCAAGCGCCCCGCCGCAGAGAGCCGCCCCCGACTCCTCCGCTCACCCCGCCGCCGTGCGCCCGCGCAGCCCCGTCCCACCCGCTTGACGCGTCATCGGGGCGCGAGGATTATTCATCACATGGTGAATTATGGGTCCGAGCCCCCGGACCACGACCCCCGAACCCCCTCCCTCCGCGACCCCGACCCCCGCGACACCCCCGCCGTCCGCGCCGCCGGACTCACCGTCGTCCGCGGCCCCCGCACCGTCCTGCACGACCTCCACTTCACCGTCCCGCGCGGACAGATCACCGGACTCCTAGGCCCCTCCGGCTGCGGCAAGTCCACCCTCATGCGGGCCGTCGTCGGCACCCAGGCCAAGGTCACCGGCACCCTCGACGTCCTCGGCCGCCCCGCAGGCCACCCCCGCCTGCGCACCCGCATCGGCTACGTCACCCAGGCCCCCTCCGTCTACGACGACCTCACCGTCCGCCAGAACCTCGACTACTTCGCCGCGATCCTCACCCCCGGCCACGCGGCCGCCGCACAACGCCACAGCAACGTCACCCGCGCCATCGACGACGTCGACCTCACCAGCCACGCCGACACCCTCGCCGGCAACCTCTCCGGCGGACAGCGCAGCCGCGTCTCCCTCGCCGTCGCCCTCCTCGGCACCCCCGAACTCCTCGTCCTCGACGAACCCACCGTCGGACTCGACCCGGTCCTGCGCCGCGACCTGTGGAACCTCTTCCACGACATCGCCACCCGCCGCGGCGCCACCCTCCTCGTCTCCTCGCACGTCATGGACGAAGCCGAACGCTGCCACCGCCTGCTCCTCATGCGCGACGGCCGCATCCTCGCCGACGACACCCCCGACGCCCTGCGCACCCGCACCAGCACCGACACCGTCGAGGACGCCTTCCTCCACCTGGTCGACCAGGCGACCACGGCCCCGAACTAGGCCCCGAACCAGGACCTGCACCCGATCCGCTCCCGATCCGAGCCCGCTCCCGAACCAGGACCTGCACCCGATCCGCACCCGAATCCGCACCCGAACCCGATCCGAATCCGCACCCGAACCCCGACCCCGAAAGAGCCCACCCGATGGCCACCACGAGCCCTGCGGCACCGCCGGCCCCCACCGGTGCCCTCCACCCCGCCCGCACCCTCGCCACCGCGGCCCGAGTCCTGCGCCAGCTCCGCCACGATCCGCGCACCATCGCGATGATGGTCCTCATCCCGTGCGTGATGCTCTTCCTGCTGCGCTACGTCTTCGACGGCAGCCCGCGCGTCTTCGACAACATCGGCGCCTCGCTCCTCGGCATCTTCCCCCTCATCACCATGTTTCTGGTGACCTCCATCGCCACCCTGCGCGAACGCACCTCCGGCACCCTCGAACGCCTCCTCGCCATGCCCCTCGGCAAGGCCGACCTCATCGCCAGCTATGCCCTCGCCTTCGGCGCCCTCGCGATCGTCCAGTCCGCCCTGGCCACCGGCCTCGCCCTGTGGTTCCTCGGCCTCGACGTCACCGGCTCCCCTTGGCTTCTCCTCCTCGTCGCCCTGCTCGACGCCCTCCTCGGCACCGCTCTCGGCCTCTTCGTCTCCGCCTTCGCGGCCTCCGAGTTCCAGGCCGTCCAGTTCATGCCGGCCGTGATCTTCCCCCAGCTCCTCCTGTGCGGCCTGTTCACCCCGCGCGCGAACATGCACCCCGCCCTGGAGGCCCTCTCCGACGTCCTGCCCATGTCCTACGCCGTCGACGGCATGAACGAGGTCCTCCACCACACCGACATGACCGCCACCTTCGTCCGCGACGCCCTCGTCGTCGCCGGCTGCGCCCTGCTCGTCCTGACCCTCGGCGCGGCGACCCTCAGGCGCCGGACCGCATGACGGACAGCCGAGCAGGGCCCGCGGCGCCGGTGCGAGGATGAACCCGGACGACGCACACCCCGGAGGGCACCTGAGCATGACCCAGAAAGTCGCAGTCCTCGGCACCGGCAAGATCGGCGAAGCCCTGCTCAGCGGAATGATCCGCGCCGGCTGGTCCCCCGCCGACCTCCTGGTCACCGCCCGCCGCCCCGAACGGGCCGAAGAACTCCGCGCCCGCTACGGAGTCACCCCGGTCACCAACACCGAGGCCGCCAAGACCGCCGACACGCTCATCCTCACGGTCAAACCGCAGGACATGGGCACCCTCCTCGACGAACTCGCCCCGCACATCCCCGCCGACCGCCTGGTCATCAGCGGCGCCGCGGGCATCCCCACCTCCTTCTTCGAAGAGCGCCTCGCCGCCGGCACCCCGGTCGTCCGCGTCATGACGAACACGCCTGCCCTCGTCGACGAGGCCATGTCCGTCATCTCCGCAGGCACCCACGCCACCGCCGACCACCTCGCCCACACCGAGGAGATCTTCGGCGCCGTCGGCAAGACCCTGCGCGTCCCCGAGTCCCAGCAGGACGCCTGCACCGCCCTCTCCGGCTCCGGCCCGGCCTACTTCTTCTACCTGGTCGAAGCCATGACCGATGCCGGCATCCTGCTCGGCCTGCCCCGCGACAAGGCCCACGACCTCATCGTGCAGTCCGCGATCGGCGCCGCCACGATGCTCCGCGACAGCGGCGAACACCCGGTCAAGCTCCGCGAGAACGTCACCTCGCCCGCCGGCACCACCATCAACGCCATCCGCGAACTCGAGAACCACGGCGTACGAGCCGCCCTCATCGCCGCCCTCGAAGCCGCCCGCGACCGCAGCCGCGAGCTGGCCTCCGGCAACAACAGCTGACCCCCCGGGCGCGGCGGCTCACCCGCCGCGCCTACCCGGCGGCGCTCACCACCGCCCCGTCACCGCCCCGGTCTCAGCGGCCGGCAGCAACCCGATCGCCCGATAGGCGGCATCCACGGTCGGCCGCGCCATCGCCCGCGCCTTCTCCGCACCACGCCGCAGCACCTCCTCCACATACGCAGCATCCGCGCACAACTCCTTGTGCCTGGCCTGTACGGGCCTGAGGAGTTCGACCACGGCCTCTGCGGTGTCCTTCTTCAAGGCGCCGTACGACTCATATACACCGCTCAGGTCCGCGGGGTTCCCATTCGTGCACGCGGCCAGGATCTCCAGCAGATTCGACACCCCCGGCCGCCCCTCGCGGTCGTACACGACGTCCTGCCCGCTGTCGGTCACGGCCCGCATCACCTTCTTGCGCACCACGTCCGGCTCGTCCAGCAGATAGACGATCCCCGGCCCCACGTCGTCGCTCTTCCCCATCTTCGACGCCGGCTCCTGCAGGTTCATCACCCGAGCCGCCACCGCCGGGACCGTCGCCCTCGGCACCGCGAACGTGTGCCCGTACCGCTGGTTGAACCGCACCGCGAGATCCCGCGTCAGCTCGACGTGCTGCGCCTGGTCGTCCCCGACCGGCACCTCGTCCGCGCCGTACGCCAGGATGTCCGCGGCCATCAGCACGGGATACGTCAGCAGCGACAGCCGCACACTCCCGCCCCGCTCCCGCTCGCGCGCCGCCTTCTCCTTGTACTGGATCATCCGCCGCATCTCGCCGTCGGTGGCCACACACTCCAGTACGTACGACAGCCGCGCGTGCTCATCCACATGACTCTGTACGAATACGGTGCACAGCTCCGGGTCCAGCCCGGCCGCGAGCAGCAGCGTGGCCGCCTGCCGGCTCAGCCGGCGCACCCGCGCGGGGTCGTGGTCCACGGTCAGCGCGTGCAGGTCGACGACGCAGAACAGCGCGTCCGACCGATGCTGGTCCACCTCGGCCCACTGCCGCATGGCCCCCAGATAGTTCCCCAGCGTCAGATGCCCGGTCGGCTTGACCCCGCTGAAGACCCGCTTCATCTCTACCTCCTGGTCGAGACCGCCGCGCCCGCCGGCCGGCTCCCAGGAGGGAGAGACAAGAACGGCCGCCGAAGCGGCGGCCGTTGAGTGCATACGTGAGTCCGGCCGCCCGTCAGGCGGCCCACCACTGCTGGTGACACGTACGCGTAGTCATGACGTCCACGGTACGCCTCAGGGCCCCGTCCGGGGCCGGGTTGACACGATCTCCCTCGGTCCGTACTGTTCTCCGAGTTGTCCGACGTGAGCGCCGACCAAGGTCGGTCCCCGGACAGCCATTCCGCAAGTACCAACCACTCTCGACGTGTAGTCGGCTCGTCCGTCTGTCGTCGTGTCATTGGCATGTGTATTCGCGAAATGAGGAATCCGCGTTCGAAAGGACGCAGGCCCCCGATTAGCTCGGGAGCCAGGAATCCGCTAAAGTCTCACTCGTCGGAACGGCCCAAGCGGCCGGGAAGACAAACCCCCTGACTGGGAGTCAGACGCCGAAAGGATCTGATAGAGTCGGAACCGTCGGAAAGGGAAACGCGGAAGCGGGAACCTGGAAAGCACCGAGGAAATCGGATCGGAAAGATCTGATAGAGTCGGAAACGCAAGACCGAAGGGAAG